>CAYZGO010000001.1:0-43549 GCA_964478075.1 uncultured Anaerolineales bacterium
AGAGTCCCCGAAGCGCAGCGGAGTGGGAGAGTCCCCGAAGCGCAGCGGAGTGGGAGAGTCCCCGAAGCGCAGCGGAGTGGGACAACTGCCGCTGAACACCAGAGAGGCAACTGGGACTGAACAACAGAGGAGCCAGGTCGCCCGTTTGTTTTCTCGCAACGGATCGCCTCCGGCGAAACCCCGTCCCACCAACCAGAATGAACGATCGTACCGGGGCCCTTCGGCGGCGGATGATCGCATAGGCGGTGGTGGCCATCCGACTATCCGCTTCGCCGAAGGCGTCCGTTGAAGAGAAGTTGTCAAAAACCACAGAATCATGCGGACTTGGCAAGTCAATGCCATAATGTCCCCTTCGACTCACCACTCACCACCCGCTACTCGCCCCCTCCCCCGAAACGTGGTATAATCCGCCTCTGATGAGCAATCGGGACAAAGTCTGGCACGTCTATCTGCTGGAGTGTGCAGACGGTACGCTCTACACCGGCGTGACCCTCGACCCGCAACGCCGCGTCAAGCAGCACAACGTTGGGCGCGGTGCGCGTTACACCCGTACGCGCCTGCCGGTACGGCTGCTGGGCAGCCTGACCGTGCAGAGCCAGGGAGAAGCCCTGCGCCTGGAGAAGCGCATCAAAAGCTGTTCTCCGCAGCGCAAGCGTGCCTTCTTCGCAAAAGAGAGAAACCCAGCTTCTTAGAGAAGCCGGGTTTCTTCACTACTCGCCACTCGCTACTTCACCACCTTGACCTTGATGGGCTTGGGCTTGACTTCCTCAACCTTGGGAACAGTCAGGTGCAACACGCCATTCTTGAACACTGCCTCGGCCTTATCGAACTTGACCTTCGTTGGCAGGCTGATGGTGCGTTCGAATGGGCCATACCACAGCTCGTTGCAGTACCAGCACCAATCCTTGCTCTCCTCACGCTCAGCGTCGCTCGGGAATCGCCCACGAATAGTCAGCACGTCGCCGGTGATCGTAACATCCAGGTCATCGGCCTCCAGGCCTGGCACGCGCGCCACAACGTGTACCGCATCCTCGTCCGCCCAAGCGTTGATCGGCAGTTCAGCACGCGCACCACGCCGCGCCGCGCGCCGGGGCTGCACGAAACTGTCCTCGAACAGCCGATCCATAGCCTCACGCAGGCTAAGCATCTCCTCAAAGGGTCGCCATCTGATCACAGACATGATCCACCTCCTAGAATTTGGTCCAACCTTGGTTTTCGAGACCTATTGTACAACATAATTGTTAGAGGGACACTAGCCCAGGGTTAGACTTGTATTAGACTTGCTTCTTCAGCAGACACGGCTCCCCGCGCCATGTCCTTGGCGCAGCCCAAGGGCAGCATCCACGTAGCGAAGCGCAGTGGGCACGCTGCCGGACGTGCTCGCGCTAACCGACAACTGTAACCCGACAACCAATTCTAAGCGGGTGTCTGAGAACTCCTTTGCGCGTGTCATTGCCTTTGCTCCTGGGCCACCTTTGTCCCTGGGGCCACCTTTGTCCCTGGGGCCAAAGACCCAGGGGAAGACCCAGGACGAGCGCAGCGACCAACGGGAGTCCCCGAAGCGAAGCGGAGTGGGGCGAAGCAATCCCCTCTCAGCCATAGGTGGAGATTGCTCACCTGCACTTGCAGCGCAGGTGCAAGTGTCCTCGCTGCGCTCGTCGCAATGACAGATCGGATGCTCTTACACAATGAGTGGCGCGGATGCGTCATGCAAAACCTCGCAATGACATTTTCATGCTTGGCGGTATCCCGTACTCGGCGCTCTGGCTGATTTCAGACACGGTCTAACACAATTCTAACATTCCTCATATATCCATCTAACACAAATTGTGGTATAATATGCACGCAAACAGTGCTACATCCTACATCCTGCATCCTGCATCTTGCATCCTGTACCCTGAGGAAGGAGAAACATATGTTCTGGGATCCAATGTACCTGGTCTTCGCCCTGCCAGCAATGTTGCTGGCCTTGTGGGCACAAATGCGTGTGCGTTCGGCCTACGCCAAGTACCTGCGTGTGCCCAATCAGCGCGGCGTGACTGGCCTGCAGGCTGCGCAACAACTGCTGAGGGCCCAGGGACTGGGACACGTCTCTATCGAGGGAGCGCCAGGTCAACTGTCCGATCACTACAACCCGCGCAGCAAGACTCTGCACCTGTCACCAGAGGTAGCCCACAGTCGTTCCTTGGCTGCACTCAGCATCGTGGCCCACGAGATAGGCCATGCTGTGCAGGACTACACTAGCTATGGCCCACTGAAGCTGCGCTCAGGTATCGTGCCCATGGTCACTGTTAGTTCCTACCTGGGACCCATCATCTTTATCATCGGCTTGCTGCTGCAGTTCACGAGCCTGGCCTGGCTGGGCCTCATCCTGTTCTCAGCTAGTGCCTTCTTCGCTCTGGTGACCCTGCCTGTGGAAAGGGACGCCAGCAAACGTGCCTTGCAGATGCTGCGCACTGACGGTTTGATTGTGCAGGGCGAGGAGGAAACAGGCGCTCGGCAAGTGCTGGACGCGGCAGCTTGGACCTACGTAGCTGCCCTGGTGCAGGTGCTGGCAACGTTGCTCTATTATGTCACCTTGCTCACCGGCTTTTCTCGGCGGCGCGACTGATAAACTCATGGTTGCCCATTGACAGTTAACAGTGGTCAAACGCGGACAAGGGCCGAAAAGTGGCCTTCCACTGAGAACTGCCAACTGATAACCGATAACTGATAACTGACTACTTGAGGAGGTGTGTTATGGCCAGCTTAATCAAATGGGAACCACTTAGGGACCTGATCTCTCTGCGCGATGCGATGGATCGTCTCTTCGAAGAGAGCTTTGTACGGATGCGCGGTTGGCCTTCCATCTCTGGACCTGAGGCGCTCGCAGTTGACATGTACGAAACGCCCGACAGCATCGTGGTCAAGACAACCGTGCCCGGTGTCAAGCCCGAAGACATTGACATCACCATCACCGGTGATGTGCTGACCGTCAAGGGCGAGACGACAGTCGAAGAGAAGGTGGAAGAGGGGAACTACATCCGCCAGGAGCGACGACATGGCGCGTTCCAGCGCTCCATCCCATTGCCTGGTTCGCTTCTGACTGACCAGGCCGAGGCGACCTTCGAGCACGGCATCCTGACGCTGACCATTCCCAAGTCCGAAGAGGCAAAGCCCAAGACTATCAAAGTACAGGCCAAGAAGACGTAAGAGTTCTTCGACGCCAAGACCCGCCCATAGAGTAGATTTGGGGGCAGGGCGTAGCTGCCCGCCTGTCCCGCCATCCGCGAAGTCCTGCCATCCGTTGGGCAGGGTTTGGCGGGGTCTTGCTTGTCTCGTCGTAGATCTTACCTACCAGGTCAAGCCCCAAGGCGACGGTTCATGTCGTTTGACGAGATTTGCTATGCCCCGCCTGTTCCCGTGCCAGCATCCTAGCTGTCGCCTTCGCAGCAGGCCAGGATCGTCGCGCAGCACCCTGGAGCCCCGTCGAGCCATCCCGTGAGAGTGGTCCCCCGTCGCCCCGCGCCCGTCGCCCGTCGCCCGTAGGGCACGCAAAGCGAGGGCACGCAAAGCGAGGGCATGCAAAGCGAGGGCATGCAAAGCGAGGGCATGCAGAGCACGAACGGCTAAGTGGGAGGGCATACCCACCTGCACAGCCGCAAAATCCTCGTTCTGGCGTAAATTTGGCCTGAATTTACCCAATTTTACGCTAAAACCATTGACATACCCTATAGAAATGTGCTATAATACACGTGAATATCGAGGAAGAAAGTAGGAGCCCTCTGAACACCTTTCTGGCTCGTGTTTGTGCCAGATCAAAGCCTCGCTGCACCAGGGTGCACGAGACAAAGCATCAACACTCCGCCCTCGGCGGTTCTGTTGTGTAGCGTCCGCCCATCTCCTCGGTGCAACAAACACCGAGGGTTCTACGTCTTGATCATACGAGCGCCAAGCGCTATTCGCCTGTGTAAAGGATACCGGTGAGATAAGGGAATGCGCCAAGCAAACTTGAAGCCAAAAGACAAGACTCTGGACCCAGCACGCGAACTGATAGACAAAGCAGAAGAGCAAGGCTATCTGACTGTAGAGGATGTGCTCGAGCTCTTCCCTGAGGCCGAGAAGAACCTGCCCCAGTTGGAGGATCTCCTGATGTACCTCTACAACGAAGGCATCGAGATCATCTCCAACGAGTCTGAGGAAGAAAAGAAAAGGGCGCCTGAGATCGAAGAGCAAGAGAGCGAAGTGAAACCAAAAAAGTCAGGTTTTGACCTCAGTGGCATCAGCAGCGACGACAGCATCAGCCTGTATTTGAAGGAGATGGCGAGCGTTCCCCTGCTAAAGTCCGCGGAGGAGATTGGGCTGGCCAAACAACTGGAACGCGGTAGGATTGCGCGACAGCGCCTGGAAAAGAACGGGCAGAACCCGATGCTGCGTGAAAAGTATCTGCGCCAGGTTGAGATCGGGAACGCGGCACGCGCGCATCTGATCAAAGCCAATACTCGTTTGGTCGTCAGCATCGCCAAGCGCTACATGGGGCAGGGCGTGCCCTTCCTAGATCTGATCCAGGAAGGTAACCTGGGCTTGATGAAAGCCGTCGGGAAGTTCGACTACCGGCGCGGGTGCAAGTTCAGCACCTACGCGACGTGGTGGATTCGCCAGAGCATCACCCGGGCACTGGCTGAGCAAGGCCGTGTCATCCGACTGCCATCTCACGTTGGCGACCGCATTCGCAAAGTGTACCGCACGGCGCAGCATTTGGAGCAGAATGGCGGTCAGAAGCCCACACCAAACGAGATCGCGGACCGCATGGGGCTCACCCCATCCAAGATACGTTGGCTGATCAAGGTCTCGCGCCGGCCGCTCTCCTTGGAAAAGCCCGTTGGCGAGGAAGCAGACAGCGAACTGGGTGAGTTCATCGAGGATGAGGACAGTCCCACGCCCACCGACACGACCACGCAGGTCCTGTTAGCTGAAAAGATGGAAGAAATCCTGGCTACCCTGAGCCCACGCGAAGCCCGCATCCTGCGTCTGCGCTTTGGGCTGCAAGACGGCCGCGCCTACACACTGAAAGAAGTAGGCGAAAAGTTCGGCTTAACCCGCGAGCGCATCCGCCAGATCGAACGTGAGGCGCTCAGCCGGCTCCGACACCCCAGCCGCAGCCGCCAGTTGCGCGACTACATGAGCTGAACTCACAACAGGGAAGACAAAGAGGATGGGGTGAATGCTCCATCCTCTCTTTGCTTTTACGTTTGCTGACCCAAAAGACAGAGTCCACACTCTTACTCCCTTCGTGTCTTGGTGCCCTAGTGGTTGATTCCTTCCCTGGTCCTGTCAATCTGCCACTGACGAAGCACTAGCAGAAGCACTGATAGCGGAGGCCTGCACATAGATCGGAACGGAATGGTGGCTCGGAATCCCTGGCCGAGTGAACAAACGTTGAAACCAGACGCCCGAAGTCTGATGGGTTCTGATATCCGCTGGCAGACGCTGGAGCGAAGCGTGCTGCGTCCCGGCATCTCTTTGACAAACTGCCCATCATGGGTTAGGATTAGCTCGTCGCTTTTCCTACATCGTATGCCCCATCTGATTCTTTCGTCATAGTAATGGGAGAACGAGGAGGGCTCTTGCCGAGTGAAGCCTCGCTGCTCGAACGCATCCGTCAATACGAGACGGCTGCCCTGGCACAGGTCTATGATGACTACTACGAGCGCATCTATCGTTATACTTATCGTTACCTGGGTCAGGCTGACGCCGCCGAAGACCTGACTGCCAACGTCTTTTTTCGTCTGCTGAACTCTGTGCGCAATGGCCGCAGTCCGCGCAAGAACCTCGCCGCCTGGCTCTACCGCGTGGCGCACAACCTGGTAGTGGACACTTTCCGTCGCAGACCAGCAGAGGAACTGGAGCTGGCCGAGTGGCTGGAAAGCCACGAGCCAGACCTGATGCGCACCGTGGAGCAGCGCCTGCAAATGCACCGTGTGCGCCTGGCGCTGCGCCAACTCACTGAGAGCCAGCAGCAGGTCATCGTGCTCAAGTTCCTGGAAGGGATGAATAGCCGCGAGGTAGCGACCATTCTGGGCAAGACCGAGGGGGCTGTAGATGCGTTGCAGCATCGTGCACTTGTGGCGCTGCGTAAGGCGCTGGGGCCAGGTCAGGGGCCAAGCGTAGAAAGCCAGACGGCCAGAGGGAAACAAAACGAGATGGGACATAAAGTGGGAGGCCACGGCCATACTTCCATGGTTGGTACGCTGGTGCTCAGACGCCTGCTCGCCCTGCTCCGTCTTTCCTCGCTTCGCCTGTCCCGCTTGTCTTGCCTCTCCGGGCGAGACGTCAACGAGGTTGCTGAAGTGAGGCTGGCCTGGGAGGTGGAGCGATGACGCGCAGCATAACCCGGCTGCTGAGCAAAGGCATCTCCCACCTCGCTGACGGTGGAACTGTTGATGAATATACGAGACAACAGGACGTGAGTCGCCTGCCAGATACGGAACGGGAAGAACTCTGGGCACTCTTGAACACGGGTGCCGATTTGCTGCGACTGCAAGAGTTGGTCGTACCAGCACCGACGGCCAAGGCCATCAACCGTGCACATTTCCTGAGCGAGGTCGTGCAGTCGCGTATCTCGGCGCAGGCGAGGCGCGAAAAGGGGCTCGTGCAGACCGTACGCAGCTTGCTGCATCTCTTACCCCTCAGGCGTAACAGAGCACGTGCTCCGGCGCAACTGCGGCGTGGGCTGCTGGGAGCAGCGCTGGCCCTCGTGCTGTTGTTCGCCATGGGCGGCGGCGTGGTGAGCGCAGCCGCAGGCAGCCTGCCCGGCTCGCCGCTCTACCCTGTCAAACTGGCCGTGGAGGACGCTCGCCTGACCCTCACCTTCAGCCAGGCGGCACGCGCGCAGCTCTACATGCGCTTTGCCAACGAACGCACAACAGAGATGGTGCGCCTGGTCACAGAGGGACGCCCCGTAGACGAGGCGGTCGTCGCGCGCATGGCACAACAACTGGGGAAGGCTATATGGGCTGCAGAGTCCACCGGCGGTGCACTGGGACGTCAGTTGCTGATGCAGGTGATCGGGACCAGCAACATACAGCAGAACACGCTGCGCCGGGCCAGTGCAGAGGCGGCACCAGAAACCCGGGCGATGCTGGACGCTGGCGCCATCATTGCCCAACAGGCCTCCCGTCAGGCGCAGGAGGTGCTGCAAAACCTGCCCACTCCTGCCGCCACACTCACGCCCACGTGGACGAGCACACCAACCCGTATAGCCAGTGAGCCATCCGGCATCGCCCCCGTGCACACAACAACGGCCACGTCCACCAAACAGCCGGCCCTCACGCCCCTGCCCGTGCGCACCCCTCCGTCGACGTTCACTGCCACGCCCGTGCTGTCAGCCACGTTACCAGTGACGTATCTGCCTACGCGCACACGCACACCCAAACTGGCTACAGCCTTGCCTACCCGCACCAGGCCCTTCACGCCCAGTCCCGGCGAGACGCTAGAGCCTACACATACGCCGCAGGCAGTGTTCAGCCTCACCAAGACCGATCATCGGGATCCCGTGCCTGCCACTTACCGCATACATTACGAAATCTGCGTGATCAACGAGGCAGAGACTCCCCTCACCAATGTCGTCATTGTGGACAAATGGTCCGACTGCGCCTACCTGGTGCCGGACAATCCTCCACAAGTCGAGTGGATCATTGGCACAGTGGAAGCATACGAGCGCCGCTGTCTCGATTTTGTTCTCAATACCTTCAGCATTTGCGGTGGACAAACCGTGACCAACGAAGCAATCATGACCTGCGACCAGGGTACTGCCCGCGCAGTGCAAACCACGCGCCTCGGCCCCACGCCCGTGCCTGTCGCCACGCCGACGATGACCGGCACCGTGACGCCAACGCTGACCCTGACACCGACGTTCACCATAACGCCTGCCACGGCCACAGCCAGCACCCGCACGCTGCTGACTTGGCCCGCTACAGGCATAACCGACACCTGGCCGCTGCCCAGTGTGACCCCCGCCGTAGGCATGACCAAGGCCTGGCTGATCCCAGAGCACTAGGCACATACACAGACAGCACGAGCAAAGCTGAGCGGCTTCTCTTCCTGCCTCTCGCCTTCTGCGGCTCATACTCTTGTTCATAACAGCGACTTTGATCTCCGACACCCACCCATATTCCACATCCAACACCTAACTCCAAACGCGCTACGACAAGGGATGTCATAGGCGATTAACATTCAGCAAGATCCCGCACGCGACTGCCCATGGTTTGCAGAGAGGATCCACCGTGGAAACCGCGATCTACACAACGTCTGGCATGATATTCTCACCAGCCGAGTTCATTATGTCGCGTGCATCAGACCGTGGCTGGTCCATGGCGCGTCAGTCTCAGAGCAACCTCTTCGCGCACAGCGGAGAAGCTGCTCCCTTCGTTCGCGGCAGGCAGAAAGGAGGCAAGAGCAGAGAGCAAATACGCTTGTCAGCCTAGCACAAACACAGAAAAACAAGGAGGGTACTACCATGAAAATCACCAGAAATGTACTGCTCGTCTTGACCGTACTGGCATTCGCTGCGGCACTGAGCCTGGCCCAAGGATCAGGGCCGCAGAACCAGCCTCAGCCACAAGGGGAGGTGTCCATTGCCGCTACAGTAAACAGCCGCATCAGTTACCAGGGCGTCCTCACGGAGCACGGCCATCCGGTGACCGGCAACCGCAATATGGTCTTCCACTTCTACACCAACAGCCATTGTTCGGGCAGTCCGGTGCAGAGCGTTACCAAGAACAACGTATCGGTGGTCAACGGCCTCTTCAGCGTGGACCTGGACGTGAATCAGACCAACTTCAACGGGCAGGGGCTGTGGCTGGCGGTTGAAGTAGGCGGCACCCGCGTAGGATGCGAGGAGATACTGCCCGCCCCCTATGCCCTCAGCCTGAAACCCGGCGCACGCGTACTGGGTACGCTCCAGAACAACCCTGTCCTCTACGTCCGTAACGATGGTAGTGGCATCGCCGTAGGCTTGTGGGCGACCAGCACGAACGCCGCCGCCGTGTACGGAGAGAGCACCAACGGCATTGGTCTGAGTGGTGTCGGTGGGAATAACAGCATTGGCACGCAAGGCTACAACTCGGGCAGCGGCGTTGGTGTCAAGGGCTACAGCGCCACCGGCGCCGCCATCTATGCTGCCGGCAAAATCCAGAGCAGCGCCAAGTCCTACGTCTGGATCAGCGGCAACAGTTTCGTCAAGAACAGAAACACCGACACCACACGTTGGGCCATGAGGATGAACGGTGGCACCCTGATCTGGGGCGGAGCCACTACAGGTATCAGGAACATCTACTACCCCATCACCCTACCCAGCGTGCTCTATGGACAGCCTGTCAAGGTTACCAAGCTCACCGTGCATTACCTGTGCGCAGACGGTTCGAACTGCTATATCACCCACACGCACCTGCGGAAACAGACCGACGCCGACAGTGACGTGGCCATTATCATCGACGGCACAGACCTCAAGAGCGAGACGGCCACTTCTCACAGCTTCAATCTGACCAGCAACAACACCCTGAGCGCAGAGCAAGGTGCTTTGGGCCTATACCTGGGCCTGCACTTTACTAATGACAGCGATTACGTGCAAATCGGCGCCATCCGCCTCGAGCTCGAGCATGACTAGCGCCAGTGAGCAAAGGAGGCACGTCATGCGCAAAAGGAAAGCACTGCTTCTGGGCACGCTCGGCATCCTGCTCGTGGTCAGCACGGTACGCGCACTCGGGAGCGCAGCGGTTACGTATGCCATAGACTGGTGGGTGATAGGTGGCGGAGGAGGGACGAGCAGCAGCGGTAGCTACACGCTGAGCGGTACCGTCGGGCAAGGAGTAGTCGGCAGCAGCAGCAGCAGCGGGTATGAAATCGGCGCAGGCTTCTGGTATGGCGTACCAGCGGCAGGTCCTACAGCGACACCAACGCACACCTTGACGCCCACCCGCACAAACACGCCAACACCGACGCGAACGGCCACACCCACTGTCGGCCCCTCGCCGACAGCAACACTGACTGGCTATTGGCTATACCTGCCGGTCACCATGAGAAACGTCTGGCTGCCGTAGCAGCAGCCTATCACACACACCATATAGCAGCCCTCCCGAATGCATTGCTTCGGGAAGGCTGGCCCATTCGAGCGTCCGCGTATTGGTAGAGGCGTAGCCGCCTGTCTCGTCGTGGATCTTGGCGCCAGGCCAAGGCCACAGGCGATGGTTCGCCTCGCTCTGACGAGGCATGCTACGCCTCTACCACCTTTGCCCCACAGGGCCTTTCCAAAGTCAGCCGGCCTCCGCACGTTCCCCCGCAGTCGGCGTTTACGCCTTTGGCGCAAAGACAAGGCACTGCCGGGTCGTCTCCACGGCCTTTGCACGAGCGGCGTACCATCGCCAGGAGCCGCGGCAGTCCAACTGCCGCTGAACATGATGGATATAACCAGACGTTGGAAAAGCCCTGCTTCGTCCCATGGTCTACTTGTGACCAGCCACGCCCTGTGCTATAATGACAGTGGCAGGATCCAAAGCACCAACTGGTCTATTGACAACCATCGGGGCATAGCATATCCTGGTAGGAAGCATCGAGTCCCCCACGGAGCACTCCAGGAGGCGAAAAGCAGTGAAAACCTCTGCGCTGCGTGACTATCTCAGAGAAGTAGAACTCAACGTCCAAAAGGGTATCTCCACGGAGCACACTTTCCGATCTGCCCTTGAGAGCCTCGTAGAAGCTTTGGGCGAGGGCGTAGATGCAACCAACGAGCCCACCCACGTCGCTTGTGGCGCGCCTGACTTTATCGTCACTCGGAATGGTGTACCTCTGGGCTACATCGAGTGCAAGGATGTAGGGAAAACCCTGGATGAAGCGGAACGTTCGGAGCAACTAAAACGGTATCGTGAGTCGCTCAATAACCTCATTCTCACCGATTACCTCGAATTTCGCTGGTACGTCGAGGGCCAGCGGCGAGATGTGGCGCGCCTGGCAAACGTCGGCAAAGGCGGAGAGGCGGCAGTCACAGCGCTTTTCGAGGCCTTTTTCACCCAGTCCGTGCCCACCATTGGGACGCCCAGCGAACTGGCCCGACGCATGGCCGCCCAGGCACGTCTCGTGCGCAACCTCATCGAGCGCACCTTCGAACAGGAAACTGAGCAGGGCAAATTGCACGAGGAACTGAAGGCCTTCCGCGAAACGCTCATCCCCGACCTGGACGCAAAGCGATTCGCCGACATGTACGCTCAGACCATCGCCTATGGATTGTTTGCCGCTCGCGAGCGCGCACGCGATGGTGAGCCCTTCACCAGACAGAATGCAGCATGGAACCTGCCTCCCACCAACCCGTTCTTGCGCAAGATGTTCCACCGCATCGCCGGCCCAGAGCTGGATCAACGCATCGCCTGGGCGGTGAATGACCTGGCACAGCTTCTGGAACGGGCCGACATGTCGGAGGTGCTGCGAGGCTTTGGCAAAGCCACCCAACGGCAGGACCCCGTGGTGCACTTTTACGAGACGTTCCTGGCCGCCTACGACCCGGCCCTGCGCCAGCGCCGGGGTGTCTACTACACGCCTGAACCGGTGGTCACGTACATCGTGCACTCCATTGACTACATCTTGAGGACACAGTTCGATCGGCCCTTGGGGTTGGCAGACATCGGGCACGATGCCAGCAAAGTCTATGTCCTCGACCCGGCGTGCGGCACGGGTACCTTCCTCTATTTCGTCGTCCAGCAGATACACGAAACGCTGGTCAGCATGGGCCAGTCTGGCGCCTGGGACCGCTACGTGGAGCAGCACTTGTTACTACGCCTCTTTGGGTTCGAGCTGCTCATGGCTCCCTACGCCATAGCTCACCTCAAGTTGGCGATGCAGCTGCAGGAAAGCGGCTACAGTTTCGCCAGTGGGCAGCGATTGGGCATCTACCTGACGAACGCGCTGGAACAGGCCGCCAAGCGCAGCGAGGTGCTGTTCGCCCGCTGGATCACTGAGGAAGCCGATGAGGCGGCCAAGATAAAGGCAGAACTGCCCATCATGGTGGTCTTGGGCAATCCGCCCTATTCTGTCAGTTCGGCTAACAAAAGCCCCTACATTGACCAACTAATGGACCCCTACAAGACCGCTGTGCGTGGCGAGCGCAACATCCAGCCGCTGTCCGATGATTATATCAAGTTCATCCGCTTCGCACACGACCGCATCGAGCGCACGGGCCAGGGCATTGTTGGCATGATTACCAATCACGCCTACCTGTCTGGCCTAATCCACCGGGGGATGAGAGAAGAGCTGATGAAATCCTTCTCCGAGATCTATATCCTCAACCTGCACGGCAGTGCTCTATTGGGCGAGAGAACTCCCGATGGTGCAAAGGATGAGAACGTCTTTGACATCCGGCCAGGCGTGGCTATTGCCCTCTTCGTCAAGAAGCGGGGGCACAAAGGCCCAGCTCATGTGCAGTACGCCGATTTGTGGGGGTTGCGCGAGCAAAAGTATCGCTACCTCCTGGAGAACGACGTCAGTAGCACTGATGATTGGCAAACACTGGAGCCAGTGTCACCGTACTTCTTCTTTGTGCCCAAGAAGCTCGATTTACTTGGTGAATACGAACGTGGCTGGAGCATCACGGATGTGCTACCGGTGAACTCCAGCGGGATCAAGACCCACCGTGACCACTTTGTGATTGATTTCGAAATGAAGCGGCTTCAATCAAGAGTTGCTGCACTGCGAGACCAGACTCTTTCTGATGATGAAGTGAGAGACACATTTAGACTACCAGATACCGGGACTTGGAAACTGGCCCAGGCAAGGGCTAGACTCCAGGCACGCCAGTATTGGGATGCAGACTTCAAGCCCTGTCTATACCGCCCGTTCGACATCCGAGCGATTTACTACTCCGGTGATCTAATTGACCGATCGCGACCTGAAGTTATGCGCCACATGCTACACGATAATGTGGCCCTTTTGACAATGAGGAGAATTCGAACAGAAACGTATAATCACTTCTTAGTCACAAAGTCTATCGTTGGGAAAGACGCCGTATCCATCAAGGATAACTGTGTGATTTTTCCCCTCTATCTATACACTGCGCCCGAGGACACAGCAGACACGCTTTTTGAGACAGAGGAGGTGAGCAGGGAGCCCAACCTCTCACCCAAGTTCATCGCTGCCGTCACGCAGAACCTGGGGCTCGGCTTTGTGCCAGATGGCAAGGGGAATCTGGAGACCACCTTCGGTCCAGAGGACATCCTTCATTATGCCTACGCCATCTTCCACTCTCCCATCTACCGCGAACGCTACGCCGAACTCCTGAACATTGACTTCCCCCGCCTGCCGCTCACCTCGGAGCGAGCCTTGTTCAAAGCACTGGCGGAGAAGGGCGAGCAGTTAGTCGCCCTGCACCTGATGGAATCGCCGCTGCTGAACCAGCTCATCACCCGCTTCCCCGCGGTCGGTTCCAACGAGGTAGTGAAAGTCCGCTACGTGGAGCCGCGTCAGGATGACCGTGGGAATGAGGTTCCCGGGCGCGTGCACATCAACAAGACACAGTACTTCGAGGGCATCCCACTGGACGTTTGGGAATTCCACATTGGGGGCTACCAGGTACTGCACAAGTGGCTCAAGGACCGCAAAGGGCGGATACTGTCATTTGAGGATTTGTTCCACTACCAGAAGATCGTCGTGGCCCTCAAAGAGACAATGCGCCTCATGGAGGAGATTGACGCGCTCATACCTGCGTGGCCGATCCATTGAGAGCACATAGACGCATAGCAATGTGGCTTATCACATCTGCATGATAAGGATAATTCCGCTACGGCACGCGGGCCTGTAGAGAGAACCGTACTCCGGATTCAGGGCAACGAATGGACATTGAGAGATTGGTACACAATCTGTTTGGCTTCCAAATCAAGCAGGCCCACTTTTGTCGCGGCTTTCATCAGAGTGAGCATTGTGAGCAACTCAAGGATGTCGCTGTCCGTGTATACTTCGCCGACCACGTACGCCACAGATTCCCTTTTGTCCATCCATCATTTACTCCAGGTTTTGGACAAGGCGAACTAGGCTTTTGGCTTCGTGGGCAACAACTAGCGCTGCAACTCTATTTGATGTGTACTTGTGTCGACGCACTTGCTAGCAAGAGTCCACCGACATTTCACGAGTGGCTCCAAGTAAGTAGACCTGGGAAGAAGGCCAAGTATCACACTAACGATGAGAGCATATCGGACATTCTGCACGACGTTTTGGATAGCCCCCGCCCAGATGAGCTCCGTCGGGCCGCCGCAAGGCTATACACGGAGATATACTTACCACACTTTGGGAATCGCAGAGGATTCTTGCAGTTCTTCAGTGAACTTCCACTACCGTTGAAGGATCTACTGGAGAGTGTCTACGTCATTTCGGACTGTCTGTATGAAGAGATCCCTGACGGGTCAGTTTGGGAGCATGTACACAAACAGTGGACCGGCAAGAGTCAGGAGGAGAGAATACGGAGCATAGCACAGTACCTATATCACCATCGGCGTAATCCATACACACATAGGGCCAAAGCTGCGCCACCGCGTGAAACTCGCGACTGGCGCCAGACAATGCCAGAAGAATGGAGTAGCAAGTCTGGGGATTTCGACACAGCCTACGACCCTCTAAGAGATGTGGCAAGGGAAGGCGACAAATACAGGATCGTGAGGTTCAGAGGTGAGCCACGAGAAGATGAATCGCTTCTCCTGCGCCTAGCTGTTGCCATTGCATGTCTGAGGAAGCTAGCATATGCTACGGACGCCAAGTACGTGCAGGGCTTCCGAAGGTATCAAATACGTCGAGAGATCATGTACCTATCCATGCGCGAGATGGATATCGTATTTGAAATGCTCAGATACTACAATGGTGAAAACCAGGAACACCCTCTTTATTCGCCACTCCAGTGGCTGCCGGTGTTTCCATTGGCCGAGATCAGGAAGCTACGACCTTATCTTCGCACTGACACGACCCTGGAGAGGGGCATTGACAAACGAATTCAAGAGTACCTGGGTCGACTCGCACGCGTAAGTACTTCCATAAAGACATTCAACAAAGCCCACTTCCCACAGGGGAGGTTGTTTCCACTTTCCCAACCAGAGGTGACACGCAAGGCTAGAGCCGAAACGTACGCTGCGATACGAGACATGGCTGAGTTGAGAGGACTAGCAGAAGTAATGCACAACATCTATCGCTGGCTTGACGACTTGGCTGATAGAATCATTTGGTAGAATGGGTAGGCTCACCCAATCATATTTCGTGTACGATACGGCCAGAATAACACGGTTGGGGAGCTGCATATCAAGTCAAGAAGCCCGTTTTCTTGGAGAAAACGGGCTTCTTCTGACCCAGGCGGCGCGTTTCTAACCGCCGCCCTTCAGGAATCCTCTTCATCCGCTTAATCTGCTGACTGCTTCCCCTACTCATCCCACTTGTCAGCCGACCACCACCCTATCCGGCTATCCTCACTTGCACCCTCACGCGACGATATAGTGAACACACGCGCCCAAAACTCCTTGAGCCGCGCCTTCCCCCACGCCATGTACGCCTCTATCTCCGTGTCACCTATCGTCACGGTCCCCATCAAAGCCCGACCCTTCGCCACCGCAGCGTAGCCGGCTGCACCCACGATCAACGCCGCCTTCTCAAACTCGTCCAACGTCGTTGCCGTCGCTGAGTCCAGGTCCTCCAGCGTCTGCATCTTGTCGAAGAAGATACGCAGGTCATAGGCCGCATCAGGATCACCACCGTCGTACTCTAAGAGGAGCGTCGCATCATCCAGCATCCGCCACTTCACAGGATGACTCTTCTTGTAGCTGCTGTCAGTGCTCAGGTACGGATACCACACCTCGACCACCGACATCAAGCCACTGATCCCAGAGATATCATACTCCCACTGATCATCTACTGCATCGATGGTGTCAACGCCCCGCGCAGGCAGCGCCTGGCTCAGCTCACTCAACGCCAGACGTACAGCGTCGTCCAGCTCGTCAGTCGTCCACTGCTCGTTGCTCGCATCCTTCAGCAAACCCTCGACACGGTCCCGGAGATCGTCCAGGTCAGACATAGACTACCGTCGCCTCAATCGTGCCCGCGTCCTTCACCAGGTACAGAGAGCTCGAGAACGCCAGCGGCAGCGCTGGCGTGAATACCGCCGACCCCGCCGCCCCCGTCGCCAAGTTCACGATCGCGGTCCCAGAAGACCCACCGTCCTTCAACGTGATCTCCGCAGCACCCGTAGCCGTCAGGATCACCGCCACCAGCAGACCAGCCGAAGCCTTGATCTCCGCGCTATCTGTCTTTACCACAGACGCAGCAGCCATCACTTGCCACCCTTCTTCTTGGCCTTCGCCGGCTCCTTCTTCGCACACTTCACCTCAAGAGCCGACACCCGCTTGCTCAGCTCCTCCCACGCAGATCGCCAATCATCATCCGCGCTCTCTAGCCAAGCCACACGCGCCCTCAACCCTCGCAACTCCGAACTTCCACCACCAGACACGATCATACCTCCTTATTTTGCTCGGGGGCCGCTGCACATGATCCACCGGCGCGAACCTCAACAGCCGGCAACCCCACGGCCCCCGACTATGTAGTTATCGACTCTAAGTTGCGCGTTGATATCCGAGACGCGCCCCTCGGCCGAGAAAGGAGAAATCTATGAGAAAGGCCAGCCTGACCCACCTTTGTCCCTCGACCTTCGGTCACGCAGAGCGG
This sequence comes from uncultured Anaerolineales bacterium, assembly GCA_964478075.1. GTDB lineage: Bacteria > Chloroflexota > Anaerolineae > UBA2200 > UBA2200 > DAOUEX01. The sequence continues at coordinate 16,717 of CAYZGO010000001.1, forward strand.
GGCCAAAGACCTAGGGGCGAATCAAGCCAACCAGACCCACCCCTTGCCCCCTTTTACCCTTACTCACATGGGTACCCTTTCCTACACGGGAATCCGTTAATAGGGCAGGGTCAGGCAGTCTACAGTCCATTGTGGTCCTCAGGAGGCGCTCACTCCATTGTGGTCCTCAGGAAGCGCTCGCTCCATTGTGGTCCTCAGGAAGCGCTCGCTACATTCTAGTCCTCAGCAACCTCTACCCCACATCACGCCCAGTGACTCTACAGTCTCCTGCTGAAGTTCACCAGGGCACCGAAGAACTTCAGGTCAGTGGTCGCCGCCTTGGTGATGGACAGCTCCACGTGATACGCCTCGTTGTCAGCCAGGAAGGCCGGTGTAGTGATGGTCAACACGGCCTTCTGCTCATCAGCAGCGTACAGCAGCGCCTCTGTATGACTGCACGTCGTGGTCACCTCAGCAGCAGCAGGGATCGTCAGGTTCGCCTTCAGCGTGGTCTTGTACAGCTTCAGTGATGCCGCCGTCCCTGCCACGTCCAGGTCATAGTACACCTCGATCGACGTCACCTTCTGGCCACGATCTGACGCCGTCCTCGCCAGATGGTGAGGTATCGGGATGTACACTACCACGGCCTCCGCGCTGGTCTGCGGTGAGTGCAGCGACGGCAGGTTGGAACTTGCCTCCAACAGAAACGTGTCTGTCGCCGCGATCCCCTGACACATCATCGGCGCAATGAACACCGCACCATCAGTCTGGCCGGCTTCTTCCGTTACTTTGCTCGCTCTCACTTCCATGCTCTCACCCCTCCCTTTGTCCTCAGGTCAAAGACCTAAGGGCTAGTTGTCGCTCAAAGCCAGCATGATCCAGTCTGTCTTGTTCCAAACGTAGACACAACTGTCGTACTGGCCCAACGTGATGTCACCTGCACTCTGAGTGTTCGCCGCATCCTTGATCATGATCGGGAATGTACCCATGTTCGTCAAGAACAGCAAGCTCCCACCCACAGTCGGACTCACTATCGCCGTGGTCGTCGAGGTCGTCACCCAGATCCCAGCGGTCAAAGGCACAAAGCTCTGTGTCACCGTGATGGTGTCGCCGTCGTACAGGGTCAACGTATCATCTTGAGACACCTGCAGCCAGGTTCCCACCAACCCCACACCAGTCACCGCCAGGCTGTCCACCGAAGCAACGCCACTCGCAGTCACCGCAGCAAACGACGACGCCCCTGTCACGTGCAAGGTCTCGCCTATTGTCGCAAGACCCGCCACAGTCGCATCGTCACCGGCGATCACGTCACCCACCGCTTCCAGGTCCCCACTACTGTACACGCTGCTAAAGTGCGACACACCAGCCACGTCTACCTTCAACTGCTCTGCCACTGGCCGCCACACCAGCAACAGCAGCGCCACAACCAGGATCGCAATGATCACTGGCTGCAACACCTGCCACGCCACACCTTTGACACGCCTCCAGTCGATACCACTACTTCCAGCCATAGCTCACCCGCTCCCTTTCCGGTTCAACACCGTCTTGCTGCCAACGTCGTACAAACCACATGCCACCAGACCCAGCAGCAGTCCAACCCACAGCGCGTTGTACCACGGCTCCACCAGCGGATAGATAGCAACCAGCTCGTTGCCCACACTGATGATCACCCCCAGTCCAAGCGCCACCACCGGCGCCCACCGCGTCGCCAGACCATACACCTTCAAAAGCTCGATCAAAGCGATGATCACCACAACCGCAGGCACACCAACAATCAACACGTCTTGCACCTTCAGCCTCCCTTGCTCTACTCTCTCGTCATCTCCGCCCCACACTCAGGGCACTTCAGCTCATAGCACGGCTCAGCCCTGACGTGACCCTCCCTGTGTCCACACTTCGGACACACGCAGGACCCACCAGGACCAGCCGCTTTTGGACCGCCTTTCCTACCACGTCCCACTTCAGCACCTCTCTTCGCTCAGCACACCACTACAGCTAGTGGCTAGGTGGTCTCGCTCGGATCAACTGCACCACTACAAGTAGTGGTGCACCACTCCGGATCACAACTCCTACGGGTTCGACTTGTAGAGAGGTCGATAGTCACCCACACCCACCGCCACGATGAAGCGGGCCTTGATCCGCATCTCGTCATTGGTGAACATGCTGCCTATCGTTTCTTCCCCAGAGATGAACACCTCGGGCGCCCTGCCAAACCGGTATCCAATCACGATCCCAGGCCACACTCGCGGGTCAGCTACTGCACCCCACCTGGTAGCGTTGGTCCACAGAGGCACGGCCACCACACGAGAAGAACCAGCCCTTACGTTTGCATCGTTGTCACCAGTGCCAGGCTCGCCCTCACTCTGCATGATTGTCAGTGCCGTCTTCTCCAGCTCGATGGGCACCAGCAGATACGCCGGCCTGATCCCCATTCGCTTAGAGCTCGTGGCCTCCGCCATCTTGTACATCGACTGGATACAAGCATCCCAGCTCGACGCGGTCAGTGCAGCCGACCCCAGGTTCCCGTAGGTCGCACTGAACAGGTACAGCACCGCCTGGCTCGACGGCCAGTACGGTCCAACACCGCTGTTGTCAGTGAACAGCGCTGACACCAGAGAGCCCAGGGTCCGGTAGCCAGCTATTGCCAGCTTCCTCGGTATCGCTCGGAAACTCCGGGTCTCGTCCTTGTCCATCATCTCCAGCGTCACCCCTACGTAGCCGCCCTTCTTCACGAAGTCAGCGGTCTCTTCGGCGTCGCTCCACGATAGCTCTGCATACGCAGCGCCTTCAGCCACGGTCGGCAGGTCCACAAACCCACCCAACGTGATCAAGGTGATCTGTTTCATGCTGGTGAAGCTTTCCTCACTGGCGACGAACTCCCACCACCGAAACACGCTGTTGAAGTAGTCCAGGATCACCTTGTTGAACGCGTTCTTGACCAGTGAGGTCATGGTCGCTGTAGTCACGTTGGCCAGCGCTACCCGCTCTTTGTCAAAACTGCCCACAAAGTTATAGTCGCCGGTCAACATCAGGTACAGCTCCCGAATCCCACTGATCGGAGCCACGCCCTGCAGCAGCTCACTCTTCGGCTTCAGCCCGACGAGCTGATCCATCACCGCCTGCAGTCTGTCCGCTTCGCCCAGGGTCACTTGCCACCGCGGCTGACCCACACCACGCACTTGCGTGCCAGTCGCAGCCACACTCGCAGCCCAGGCCGCCTGCAGCGCCTCGACCTCCGCGTCCAGCCCATCCACGCTGAACATCCCCCCGCCGTACTTCGTGCGAAGCATCGTCTGCATCGCCTCTGGCAGGTTCGACTTCTCCAGCCGCATGCTCAGCAAGTTCTCGCTCAGCGCCGACAGGACAGCCGGGTCAATCTGCGCATTTCGCAGAAAACCGCCTTGCACAGCCGCCCCTGCCGAAGGTGCAGAGCCAGCTGCCTGCGTCTGCACAGTTCCCGGCTCAATCACCGCCACCGGCGGCACGGCCAGGTTACCGGCATGCACAGCTTTCGCAGGCGCCTTCGGTCCAGCCACTACTCCCGAAGCTACAACGCCACCGCCACCGAGAGGCTTCGGCGGGTCCTCATTCACCAACCGCCCGCCTCCCCCCACTGGCGCACCCTTCTGCATCATCTCCGCCTTCTCCACGTCGTTCAGACCATCCCAGACGATCTGATCAACGAGCGGAGGCTTCTCCAACTTCAACATGCTACCCTCCTCTTGTTGTTGATTAAGAGCACGGATAAACTCACCACCCCGTGCAGGATCGAACACCGCATCCACGCTCACCACTCGACTGATACTCACCACCTCCCTGTTTTGCACCTTGACGTCCACCACTGCACTCAATCCCACTCTCGGCGTCTCTCTACCCGCCGCCTTATCTGCCAGATACTGGTCCACCATCGCAGTGAACCACCCTTCATCGGCACCCGGATAAACCCGCAGCGTTCCGTTGATCCCCTCGCTCGCCGGCGCGTAGTAACACCCCTCCAGCACGCCCAGTACGCCACGCAAGCTCCGGTTGCCAGTCATGCTCCACATCTCCGCCAGTTGAGCGTGATCAACAAACACAGTCACGCCCTCGAACAGAGGAAGCGCCACCTCTACCACCAGAGCGCTGTACTCCAACCCGTTCGCCTGGCCAGCCGTCATCGCTACAACTTCGTATCGCCGCCCAATGGAGCTCCCACCAAAGTCACCCTGTAGAGTTACGCGTCGCCCCTCTGCCCCATGCAAAGCTCGCCCCTCTGCGGCATCCAAACCCTGATTCTCCCCCATCCCAACCTCCGCTACACTCCAGCGCCCGCCAAACTTCCAGCGGGCACCACCCGCTCTCTCCACCGTTCAAATCCCGCCCTTATCCTGTCAATCCTGTCCGTCACACCCCGCCCTTATCCTGCCGAAGGTCCTGTCCGTCACAAGCCAGCACCCGTCACAGACCCGATCGGCCGGCCTCTTTCGTCGCCCCGCAAACCATCATCGCCGACCTCATCCTCATCGCCACCAACCAGCTTGGCCGGCCCTTCTCTCTTCAGCCGCTCCAGCACTGTACCCACGTCCACAAACTCACCTGCAAACTTCAGCGCCATCCCGATCGCACTCTCTCGATCGATCCAGCCGTACTGAGCCATGGTGTCAAGAGCCCTCGTGATCAGCAGCGCAGATCTCGCCATCTGCTCATTGTCTCGCTTCGTGATGTCAGGAAATACCGCTCTCAGCCCCAACCCGCTCAGCCGCCGTCCCCGACCTCGAGCATTCGCACGCTTCACCGCCACGGTCAGCATGTCCACCAGCATCCAACCAAAGAACAATTGCCTGCGATAATAGTGCCTGAACGTAGGATCGCCCATCTCCGCCGCCGTCGCCTTCGTCGCACTTTCACCCTCAGAGAGAAAGTGCAGAGGTACGCCCGCACCAGCAGCTGTCATCAGCCGGATCGCCTTCCCGTCCTCTTTCGCGTCCCACGCCTCGATCTTAGGCGACACTGCCTGCCACGTCTCACTGTCATCGTGCACGATAATCGACCCTGGCTCAGGCGCCGTCTTGTACTTGAAACGCTTCTTCCGCACTGTGTCACCGCGCCCTGGCCGGCCAGAAATTGTCACGTCCCACATGAAGGCCGTCTTGTACTTGTTCAGCCGCACTCTGTTCAGCAGCCAGTCACTGTAGCGCTTCAGCCAGGGCAGGATCGGAGTTAGATCTCCGTCACCACGCACGCACCCAACTGGCCGGTTAATCGTGTAGTGCAGCATCACCTGGTCCGCATCTGGTCCCACAGCCGCCGCTGGCCACCACTTCCCGTCTAGCTCGTTCACCTTCATCTGCCGGTAGCGCAGCTCACGCTCCAGATCGTCATCGTCCGTGTCAACGCAGTCTATCTGCACGGCCGGCACTGCCCGCACGAAAGACGCCCCACTAACCTTGTCCGTGCCCAACACGATGAACAACTCACCAGCCCGGGTCAGCTCATCGCACCACTGGTAGCACCGCAGCCCCATCCCGTTCAGCTTCCAGAATTCGTCCACAAACTTCTGCACCCATGAGTTGCTGCTCTGCAGGTAGATCCCCGAGCCCACCACGTAGTCCGTGCACAAAGCACAAATGCGCCGAGCCAGCGGATTCGTCCGCCAAGCCTCAAGCGCATCGTCGAGATCCCCCTTCAGTTCCATCCAGTCACGGTCGAGGCTGGCTCCAGCCCCGCCGATCTGTGACCACCACTTGTCATCGATGACCTTCACGGCCTGTGCTACACGGTCCTCGATGACATCCCCGAACAGACGTTCTGCTACCCTACTACGCAAGGTCATTCCAACCCCGCAAATCTAAGCACTGTCGCTATGATTGCAGTCCCAACACCGCCAACAATCAACCGCCGTATCCACCTCAGTTCACCCTTGATCTCCTCCAGGTCAGCCGCTACCCCGTCCAGCACTTCCCTGGTCACCACGCCAAACACACACCCTGGCGTCTGATCCACCCCGTCTACCTTCCGATCCTCACGCTTCATCTTCCGGTACACTCGGATCGCCTTCCGCAGATCAGCTTCAGCCGTCAATCCCAAGTTCCTCCCCGATCTCTCGCAGAGCCACCGCAAACGCAGCAGCCAACGAGTCACCAGTCTCGCCAGCGAGCACCCGCTCGGTGCGCAGCGCACGGCAGATGGCATCCACCCCCTGACGTATCAGCGGCAGCGCCTTGACCGGATCCTCTTCGCCAATGCACTCCATCACGCGGCGGATCATAACGCGCATCACCGCCACCTCCATCTCCATAGAGCGCTGCGGCGACTCCAACTGGCGTGCGATCTCGGCCAGCTCCTCAGCGCTGAAAACGCTGGCGTAGAAACTATGCAGTGCCTTCTCATCCTGGCCTTGCTGCAAGCGATCAGCCATGGCTCTGCCTCCCAAGTGCCATCACCGCACAACTGTGTGCAGGTAAAAAGAAAACGGTGCTCGCCACCTTTAGTGGTGAGCACCGTTCACGGGCTCTATTCGGACAACCGCGCCTCGCCGAACAGATGGCGAGACTTCGCCTTCTTCCAGGCAAGTACCCTACCTCCATATATATTTTAGTGATACTATCATACCACAGAATTGTATTCTTGTCAAATCACGCGGACACCGCACCAGCACCTCTCACTTCTCTGCGGGTGATGAATCTCGGCGGTTGCCGGGTCATCCAGGCCGAGCCCGCCTCGCGCAGCCATCGCACTGCCACGAACAGACGCTGCTCGCGTGTTCACCCAGCACCGGCGCTTCAGGCCAGTGCTGGCCCCCTCACAAGCTCGTGTCCACGTCGGCCAACGAAAAACGCCAATGACCCGAGGCGCACTCACGCCCCAGGCAACTGGCGCTTCATCCGTTCGGTCTTATACAACCCGCGCTGGCGGGCCGCATCAGCGTCGTTTGTGGCTGAGTCCTGCATCCATGCGCTCTCCCCACTATTCGGGCACGACTCGCCCTCCTCCAGCGAGAGTTTCGATGTTTTTCACTCACATCGTCCACACGGTTGCCGTTGTCAATCAGTTTTGGTATCAGCCGGACCCTCCCGCACGTTCCATAACGTGCGGGAGGGTAGAACCAGCGTAGGATCGCACTTATGAACCTTAGCTCAAGAGGCAGCATCTCTTGGCTCAATCCCAAGAGGCTGCGGACACAGAAACTACTAGCGCCGCCTTCCGCCGCTGCGGTCGTCGTAGCCACCATCTCGGTCTCGCCGCGGTGGGCGAGCTTCGGCCACGGTGATCTGGCGGCCGTCAACTTCCTGGCCGTTCAGTTTGGTGATGGCCTCTTGTGCTAGCTCTTCAGTCTCCATCTCCACGAAACCAAAGCCCTTCGAGCGGTTGCTCATGCGGTCGGTGATGATGGTTGAAGAAACAACCTCTCCCACAGCAGCGAACAGGTCACGCAGAGTCTCTGCAGTAACAGTGTAACTGAGGTTTCCGACGTACAATTTCTTGTTCATGTCCATCCTTTCAATTTAGTGAAAAAGGCGTTCTGGGCTAGTCCACAGCGCCTTTTTCGTAGCGTTGTCTCAACTAGCAGAGGACGACATTCGTCGCCTGTGGCCCCTTGGGGCCGTCTTCGACGCTGAATTCAACCCGCTGGCCTTCTTCCAGTTGACGAAAACCTTCCGCCTGTATCTCCGAGTGGTGCACGAAGACGTCGTCGCCCTCCTCACGAGAGATAAAGCCGTAGCCCTTGCCACTGTTGAACCACTTCACAGTGCCCGTAATGCGTTCACTCACAGTCGGATACTCCTTCCTTTCGTTGATTTGTAGAACGGAAAGTGCACCCAACGAGCACACATAAGAAACGCCTAGGCTGTGTAAGCCTCGGCAAACGCACTTACGAGCCAGTTCAGGTACCTCTTTCGTTCTATTGCTGCGCACAGTGTAGCACATAATCAGGGATCAGTCAAATCACTTCGGAGCGTTGAAAAGCAGCTCGCCTAGCCATTATGCCGTGGAGAAGCGAAGAACTAGACTCCTTCACTCGGACGAAGAGACGCTTGCTACCCTTTGGCACCCTGGGCGTGGAGCCGTCTACCCGATAAAAGAACTTCCTCATCAGGTCATCAAAGGTCCCTCGACAGGCAGGATCACCGTGAATTGCGCCCCCTGCCCCTGCACACTCTGCACCTCAATCCTGCCACAGTGCTGCTGCACAATAGTATGGCAGATGTACAGGCCTAGTCCGGTGCCTTTGCCGGACTCTTTCGTGGTGAAGAACGGTTCAAACAGCCTGGGCATCAGCTCCTCTGCAATGCCCACGCCGTTGTCACGCACCGTCACGCGTACTGCCTTCTCTTCGTCGATCAGCGCAGAGGACAATTCGAGCACACCGTCGAAGCTGTCCCCCCTGTTCCCTACGGCCTGGACAGCATCCACAGCATTGAGCAGCAAGTTAGTCCACAGCGTACGCAAGTGACTCTCGCTGCCAGTCACCTGTGGCAGTCCGGCATCCAGTTTCTTGCGCAGACTAACTCCGCTCTCATCAAAGCAGTACTTGAGCAGGGACAATGACCACTCCAGGGTAGCGTTGATGTCTGTTGGGGCAAAGGTGTACTGCTCCCGACGAGAGTAGTCCAGCAGTGAGCGCAAGATACCTCTGGCCTTCTCACCGGCTTCCAGGATGGCGCCGCTCAGGACATAGGCTGAAGAACCACGCGACGAGCGCCGATGCAGCAGGGCCGCGTTGCCCAGGACCGTAGTCAATGGATTGCCCAGTTCGTGCGCCGCACCCGCTACCAGCTTACCAACAGCGGCCAGTTTTGCCGTCCGCGCTACTGCAGCTTCCAGCAGCCGTTGTTCTGTCACATCCCGTCCAAAGACCACTGCCCTGACCACAGTCCCATTCTCATCAAAGAGTGGATAAGTGTGTACCTCCCACTCACGCACCTTACCCCCTATAGAGAACTTGGGCAGGCGATGGGCACGCTTGCCGCTCTGGAAGGTCTTGCGCACCGGGCACGTTCCTGAACAGTCCCCAGCACTGGCCAGAAAACCGGTGTAGCATGGCTTGCCCAGGAGAGCATCCACAGGCATGCCTGCTGACCTAGCTGCAGCCAGGTTCGCGGCCACAATGCGCAACTCCCCATCCACGATGATCAGCACATCACCGATGCCATCGACTATAGCGCGTAGCGTATTGCGGCTCTCCTCAATCTGCTTCTCGTGCTCCAGCACGTCGGCATAGGCACTGTTGAGTGCGTTGTAGAGGCGCGCGTTTTCGATCGCCTGCGCTACGGGCGTGGCGATGGAACCTAGCAACCGCAGGTCGTCCTTGCCAAAAACACCGCTCAACTTGTTCATGGCCTCGAGCACGCCGATCACGCGCTCTTTGACCAGCAACGGCACACCAATCATGTCCCGCGTGACCAGCCCCGTGCTGTGGTCAATCTGCGGATAGAAGCGTGGGTCGCCCTGCACATCGTGTACCAACAGCGGTTTCTTCTCTCGCACCATCCACCCGGCCAGGCCCTGGTCAGCACTGAAGGAGAGCATCTTGACTTCTTCAGCCCCCTTGCCAAAGGAGACCTTGAAGCGTAACACCTTCTCCTCTTCGTCCAGCAGCATCAGAGAGCAGGCCTCGACGTTGAACACATCCTTCACCTTCTGCATGATGTAAGCGAGGATGGCATCCAGATCAAGTGTCGAAGCGACTTTGGCCCCAAGCTCATTGAGTATAGCAAGTTCCTCGATTCTTTTCATGGCTCCTGCCCTCCACTGCAACCATTCCCAAGCTTCGCCGGTTATCGTTCGGCTGCTATTAGCCGTCAATTGGCTGTTGGCGACAGCTCTGCTTGCAGACTTTCCTCCCTGAACTCGCTACTCGTCACTCGCTCTTCAGGCCGTGCACACCGTACAAGCCCATCGGTTCTGAAATGCCTTTCAAGTGTACCGCGCCCAACTCCCGGTAGTGGACCAAGTCGCGCACCTGCTCAAAAGTGCCCTGGGTGATGATCAGGCGCAGACCCAGCTCTCGGGTCATAGCCTGGCTACGCGCCGCCAGGTTCAAGATGCGCCCGGCAGTCACCACAGCCCTACGGTCGCCGGAGCCAATACTGCCGATAACAACCGGCCCGCTGCTGACGCCTATGCCAATGTCGAACGTCGGCAGGCCGCGTTCCAGCCACTCCGCACCCAACTCATCCAGACGCTCCAGCATCCGTAGGCCAGCGCTCACCGCCCGCAGTGCATGGTTGTCCTGTCCGCTGGCGGGGTCAAAGCTGGCCAGGATTTCATCACCTGAGAGCTCATCCACCACACCCTGCTGTGCAGTGATGATCTCCACGGTAGCGGAGAAGTAACTGTGCAACACCTCGATGACATGACCGAGTTGCACGTGTTCCACCAAACTGCTAAAATCGCGCACATCCGCCAGCAGCACGGTCATCATCCTGGCCTCACTCACAGCGCCAGGAGCGATGTGTCCATCAAGCACGGCCTGCACTGTCCGCGGAGACAGATAACGCTGCAGCGCCCGGCGTAGCTGCTCTTCTTTCACCACCCGCTTTAGCAATCTGGCGTTGGAGACCAAGATGGCAGCCTGGGCACCGAGCACTTTCAGCACTTCCATGTCACCTGACGAAAACACCCTTGTCTCGCCTCGCCTCGGCGTTCCCGTCTCCCTGCCCCCTGTCCTCGTGCCGCCAACCAGACCAGGAGATGCGCCCATCCCACGCCCAACACATAACAGACCCACTGTCCGCTCTGGCAGCGCAAGGCGCGCCACAGCCAGGCAACTGAGATCAGCGCTTTTCAGTACCGCGCTCACGGCCGGATGCGATGCCTCATCAGCCCGAAACACGCTCGCCAACTCGTCCTCGCCAACTGCTTTCAGCAGCTCTGGCTTGCACTCGATCAATCGGCCGCAAGAGGCGCGCCGCTGCTCGCCTTCCCCGCCACCTGCGAAGAGTAGGACAGTGGCTCCGTCGCCCCTGGTCTGCTCCATAGCCACTTGGGCCACGTTCTGCAGCACGCTATCTATGTCCATGCTGGTAACGGTTGTGCTCAGGCGCGCCAACGGCGCCAGCGTCTCCAGTCGCCCCAGGTCTCTCTCACGTTCCCGCTTCGCCAGCGCCTCCCGTACAGCAGCCTCAAGTTCGTGCAGTCTGAAAGGTTTGACTACGAAACCGGAGAAACCGAGATTGACTGCCTCAACCGCGTTGTCCACTGTGGCATAGGCAGTCATTACCACGCCCACCAAATCGGGCTGCAAGGCTTTGACAGCGCGAAACGTCTCCAGGCCGTTCATGCCGGGCATCATGATGTCTACCAGCAGCAGGTCGAAGGATTCCCGGCGCGCCAGGCCCACAGCCTCCTGGCCAGAGGTGGCCTCTGCCACCTCATAGCCGACCTGGCCCAGCACTCGCCCGCAGACGGTCCGCACGCCCACTTCGTCGTCAACTACCAACACCCTGCCCAGGGGCACTTGTCACCGCCATGTCACAAATTCGACATACCTATTATACCACAAAAGAGCGTGATTTGCAATGCGGACCACATCGCTGCGTGGTCTCCGGCTTCCCCCTTCGCGGATATCGCAGGGACTGTCCCCAGTCACCAAAGGCAACCCCAAGAACCGCCAAAGAAAAGGCTTCGCGGTCAATGCCCAACTCAGTATGTCATCTCAGATGGCGTGCCTGGCCGATCTGCGATACGGATAAGAATGCCTTCTCTCTACCACACGTGATTTGCAGGGAAAGCGAAAGGCCGCTAGAATAGCGTAATCGTCTATGCTGTTGCGACGCCAACATACACACGAACAATGACATCCGTTCCCTCACCCACGCCGACATAGAGCAACTGGCTCCGGGCTTTGCCTGCCCCTGATTGTCAAGCCATGACCACCAATTCAATGCAGAGAGGCAACGTCTCCACACTACCATCCTGCAGATAGCAGGCTGCGCCCCTCGCGCTACGTCCCTAGCGCAGTCTAGGGCCGAAGCTCTCGCCGAAGGCGACGGGTAGCATCCCGGAGCCCCGTCAAGCGGTCGCCCGTCGCCCGTCGCCCGTAGGGCATGCAAAGCGAGGGCATGCAAAGCGAGGGCATGCAGAGCACGAACCATCGCCTTTGGCCTTGGCCTGGCGCCAAGATCTACGACGAGACAGGCGGCGAAGCGGAATGGGCACGCCCGGCCAGCTATTCTCAAGTAGACCAAATATACACAGGAAGTCGTCTTGCTTTTCACAAAGGGAGCGAACCATGACCCAACGGGTTAGGACCGCTTGCCTGTTGTCAGCTCTTCTGGTACTGGCAACTGCATGTGTCACTCTCCCCACGCCTAGGCCAGGACGTGTGACAGCGCAAGTACTGCGCGTGATAGACGGGGATACGATTGAAGTCAGCATAAGCAGGCAAGCGTACAAGGTGCGCTACATCGGCATTGACACGCCCGAAACAAAGCACCCTACCAAGGGCATCGAGCCCTTTGGACCCGAAGCGGCAGCGAAGAATGAAGCGCTTGTTGGCGGCAAGGTTGTCGAGTTGGAGAAGGATGTCTCAGAGACCGACAAATACGGGCGCCTGCTGCGCTACGTTTGGATTGGTGATCTGATGGTCAACGCAGAGCTGGTCCGCCTGGGCTATGCTCAGATTTCAACGTACCCGCCGGACGTCAAGTACCAGGATCGGTTTCTGCGGCTTCAGCGAGAAGCGAGGCAAGACTGTAGGGGGCTGTGGGCCATTGCAGCTCAGGAATGCGCTCTACCGGCACCAACCCGGGCGCCAGGCGAAGCAGACGTCATGATCCGCTACATCTTCTACGATGGTATCGTGCCAGGAGTCGAAAGTGATGAGTACGTAGAGATTGCTAACCAGGGCCCAGCTTCAGTGCACCTTGCAGGCTGGCAACTGAATGCTGGCACCCCCGGCGAGGATTTCGTCTTTCCCGATACGGTGCTGCAACCAGAGCAGATCCTCCGCGTGTACACCAATGAACTTCACCCCGAGACAGGAGGGTTCAGCTTCGGCATTGCCCATGCGATATGGAACAATAAAGGGGACTGTGGCTATCTGCACGACGCAGATGATAGGCTGGTATCAGAGTACTGCTACTGACGACTGCCAAACGTGACGGGCCCTTTCAGTTAGCACAAGTGACCAGCCGATTACGTCAGCTTGCACGGTCCGTTATGTCCCGAGTCTTGCATTCCGAGTATAACCCGTCCATAGTGTTCCACGGAGTTATGTAAGCACCCATTGGCAGAAAGAACGTCAAGACGCTGCATGGCAGTTCAGCTCATCGTCACACCGGCAAAGAACGCATCACACGCTCTGAATCCTCTCCTTCAAGCGAGTGAGGCGAACCTCAGCTTGGTCACGGGTGTAGCGGGTGGCATAGAGCGCCCCGAACCCTTCTAGCACAAAGGAAGCAGAGATTGCCCCGTAACAGCCGGCCAGAGCCGGATTCCGGGTCTCTTCGTAGCCTACCATGAACCCTCCACAATAAGCGTCGCCAGCTCCCGTGACGTCAACAACGCGTGTTGGGTAAGCAGGGACCAACCAACGACTTTCCGAGTGGCAATCATAAATCAGGGAGCCCTTGCTCCCCACCTTGATGACTACTACCGCGGGCCCAGCCTCAGCAAACTGACATGCGACCTGCCATAGATCCTTCTCACCCACAATGGACCCTACTTCTTGTTCGCTGGGTAAGAACACGTCCACGTGGCGCAAAAGGGCGAATACCTGGTCCCCGAGCGCAGGCTTCATATACCTCTCCCCTGGATCCAGGCTGACACGGATCCCCAGCTCACCAAGGGCAGGCGCCAAGGCACGATGGGAGACCAATCTGGTAGGAGCGAGATGCGCTGCCTTCACCTCGAGATACGACAAGGGCAGATCAGCAGGGCGCAGCGAAAGAGGCATGAAATCCTGACTGTCATGCCCAGGTGTCGAGTGGACATAGCCTACCAGATCCTCAGGGAGTGAGAGCCCCAGCTTGGCAAAGTGACGCGCTGGGTCTGTGTCATCCCGCGTCTCCACGTCAAGGTAGGCGTAGAAAGTGCGCATGTCATGCCAGCCAGGGATGCGCTTCACCCCTTGGGTGCAGATGCCCGCCGCCTTCAGTTGGTCCAACCACTGTTCAGGGCAATTCTTTCCCACTCGCGCCAGAATTCCTAGCTCGCAATCCCAGATTCTGGCCCCCACCGCAGAGTAGACAGCACTGCCTCCCATCTCCTTCAAGTGGACCTGCCGATCGGCGCTTATGACATAGTCCATTCGCAACCCGCCGGCCGTAAAATGCTGGAGTGCCATCGCTAAGCTACGCCTTCTGTTTCAGTGCACTCAGTGTCTCAGCGCTTCGAGATTCAGTGACCCCAGTCATTGCAAAACACCGTGCGATGCGGGCAGCTACTCGCGCGTTATTGACCAGCAGACTCAAGTTGGCCTGTCTGCTGCGGCCACCTGTCAGCTCGGCAATGCTACCCAGCAGAAAGGGCGTCACTGCTTGCCCGCGCACACCCCTTTCGTCTGCCAGACGGATCGCCTGCGCGATGGCTGCTTCGGCCTCCTCACGCGGTAGTTCATCCCTCACCGGCACAGGCACCACCACGAGCAACGCGGCTTTTAATCCTGAATCACTCCGTGCCCGATCAATGGCCACTACCTCCTCCGGTCCATCGACGCGGATGTCCGCTGGCAGTCCGCTGTCCCGCGAAAAGAAGGCGGGGAAGTGCTCGGTCTCGTAGCCTAGGACAGGCACCCCTAGCGTTTCCAGGCGCTCACGAGTGGCCTCCAGGTCTAGAAGCGCCTTCGCCCCAGAGCAGACCACCACCATGGGCGTACGGGCCAGCTCCTCCAGATCCGCCGAGACATCGAAGGGGTGACCACGGTGGACTCCTCCGATACCACCGCTGGCAAAGACACGGATACCTGCCTGATTAGCCAACACCATGGTCCCACAGACAGTTGTAGCCCCATCCAGCCCTTTTGCTACAACAATAGCCAGGTCGCGCCGACTGCACTTGCGCGCACTCTTGCTCTGTGCCAGGTACTCCATCTGAGCGTTGTCCAGCCCTATGACGGGCTCACCACTCAGGACAGCAACGGTGGCTGGGACCACGCCCTCGTCACGAACGGCCTGCTCCATCGCTCGGGCCACCTGAAGGTTCTCGGGAAAATGCCGGCCCCCGTAGCTAATGAGATTGGATTCAAGCGCCACAACCGCCTTATTCATTTCCAGGGCCCGCTTCACATCAGCACGTACCCGCATAGCTTCCTCCTCAAGATGAGAATTACTGCTTGGTGCATCAGTTGCTAAACCTCACTGGTCGGATTACCGTATGAAAAGGGGTGCTTGAGTTTAGCGCTTGACGCAGTACCCTGTAAGTAGCAGGCCTGGCTCCTCGCCAGATCGCTACTCCAGCTCAGCAAACGCAGCTCCTCGCGGAGCATCCTGAAGCGCCGCGTAAGGGCACGCTGCCGGTTCGCGCAGCACCGTTACATGCCCAGGCACCGGCATTCATGCCGTGCCGTGCATCCTCAGCAAGAGCAGCAGCCCAGCAACTGCCAAGCCCGTAACCCATCCACCGACGACATCCGAGGCCAGATGTAATGCCAGCGCCACGCGGCTGAGCCCCACCAGCAGCGCCCACAAGGAAAGAGCCCCCCTGGCCCACGGCGGCATCAGTGGCCCCAGCAATGCCACCAGACAGGCCGCACGCCCAGCGTGTCCAGAAGGGAAAGCGTGTCGGTCGAGGGAGGTGTAGAATTGAAGCCTGGCTCCCGACGGTCTCTGGCGACGGAACACCCACTTGAGCACCCCCGTCGCCAGCCCTGTCGCCAGCGTGCCTGCCAGCATGCGGCTGCCCAGCTCCCTCCAGGTGTCACCACCCCAAAGGATCGCTGCCGCCGCCATTCCCAGCCACAATACACTGTCGCCGCTGTGCGTTACGACCGAAGCCAGCGCCCTCAGTAAACGCGCCCGGCCCACAAGCGTGACCAGGCGCGTGGAAATCATCTGATCCCAGGCCCGCAGCGTATCCAAGATTACCATACCACGCGGGACTCCAATTCGGACCGAACGATCTCCAACTGAAAGGGCTTATCCACGTCCATGCCGATCTCGGCATACGGGCAGATAATGGCCCGCCCACGAATGCCCAGCACTTCACTTACGCGGGCCTCAGCACCGGAAAGGCTCAACCGACCAAGCAGAAAGCGCGTCAGGGGCCGCACCCCGAACATGCGCGCCTGCTTCAATACGTGCTTGCGTTCTCCAGCCAACGCCCGAACCAGATTCAGGTCTGCGTGCATGGCGGACGGGCGAAGCAGCGACAAATCGCCACCGGCAAAGGCTCCCTCGCGCAGGCCGGCGAAAGTACGCCGTGCATTGGGGAATCGCCGCTCAATCACCGAGCGTTCAACGATAGAGTAATAGAAATCGTGGTCGCTCTCCAGACAGGACTCGACAAAAGCATCCACCACCTTGGGGGTAATGAGCGGAATATCGGCGCTGCTGCACAGCATGGCTTCGGTCTCGGGCCAGCGGTCAAAGATGTATCGCACGGCGGCCTCAAGGTTGTCAACGATGCCACCAGTGGTCGGAAGATAGTCAATAGGCACGGAGCTCTCAATTGCCAGTGGCTCGTCCAAGCCCACGATGGCCAGGTGTTGCACGTAACGCGAGCAGCTCAGAGCGGCAATGACGTAGGCGATCATGGGCTTGCCGGCAATGGGGATCAATGCTTTGGGGCCACCCCCAGTGTATTCGGCCAGAGGATTGTCGTCCTCAGGTGACCAGCCGGCCAAGACAGCTGCCGAGATAGGAGGATAACCTGCCATGGATATTCCCCTCAATCGTTCAGCCTCTCGATTGTAGGCACCATCTGTAACTCGTCCAGGATAGCTTCGAGTTCATCATAGCTCAGACAACGCCCCTTGCCCGCAGCAGCGATGAGCGCCGCTTCCATAGCATTGGTACCGAAGGAGCGTCCCCCTTCCAGCCGCGGAGTCGTAGTGATCAGGTACTTCACACCCCGCTCGCGGAAGATTTCCACATCGCGGGTCGTGGTGGTGTTGGTGACGACTATCTTGCCATCCATGCGCGGCGGCGAATAGCGCTTGACGTAGATGCAATCTCCAGCGATGACGGTAGCCCAATTGTACCACTTGACGAACTTGGGCGTGTGCTTCTCCTGCTCCTGCCCTGCAGGATACAGGAAACTCATCGGCAAATGGCCCACCACCGGCATCAGGATCCTGGCCAGCCGGGCAATGGCCTGGGGGCCACCGCGAATGGGGATCGGCAATCCCAGGGCAAACATCAGGTCTCCAAAGACTACGTCCTCATTCTTGTAACCCGCATCGAAGAAAGAAAGGGTCATGCCAAAGCGATCACTGCCGGTGCAAAGCAGCGCCCGCTTGGGCTGAATCTCGTCACCGATGCGCTCTTCCACGTAGGGCATCACTCGTCGCTCAAGGGTATTCTTGAGACCACCCCCGTCGGTATACGGCGTTTTGGTGACGTCCTTCACCAAACGCACAGCGTCGTGGAAAGGATAGTGCCGGTCAAAGACGGTCACGCCCAAATCCACCCCGCCAACCCCAAACGCGTCTACCCGACCATCCCACTCACGGTAAAGTTGGGCAGCCTTCTCGAAATCGCCATCCGTGCCCTTGCGCTCGATATGAACCTGCTGCCCCAGCAACGAGACGACCACTTTATGATCGCGCTTCGTGCTGCCCACACTGATGCTTAATGCCCTTTTCACGAATACACCTCTCCTATCTTCAGACGTACCTAATACTACAAACCCCAAAGCCCAGCAAAGGATGCACTCTACCGCCACCGCGAGAATGGCAGTGCCAGAATTATACCACAGGTGCACCAATGAGAAAAGACGCGAACTGGAGTTTACCCTTAAGAGAACGGCGGATGAATGTCGCCGTCCAGGATAGCAGTCTGGCTCCTTGTGCAGCACCCCACAGCGAAGCGGAATGGACACGCCCAGCCTCCCACTGGCATGGAATTGGGGGCCTTGTGCGTTCAATGGCATCCTTTTCACTCATGTGCACTACGGCCTCTCCCCATCGTTCACCGACAGTCGCCGTTTACCTTGTCTCCCGTCTACGCCTCTAGGCGTAAAGACAAAGGCACTGCCGCGAGTTGGCCACGTGCGGCAAGGTCCTGACTTCTCAGACACACCCTACGCCTCGCCCCTCACCACGTGTCCGCCAAACCCTTTGCGCATGGCTGCCAGCAGTTTGGCTGCGTAACTCCCCTCCTGGCGGCTGACAAAGCGCATCAGCAGCGACATGGTAATAACCGGCGCGGGCACATCCAGATTGATCGCCTCAGCCACCATCCAGCGGCCTTCACCCGAATCAGCCACCCAACCCTTGATATCGCTCAAATCCTGATCTTCTTCCAGCACGACAGCGATCAGCCCCAGCAGCCAGGAGCGGATCACACTCCCATAGCGCCAGATTTCAGCGATCTGATGCAGATCCAGGTCAAAGCCCTCCTTGGCACGCAGAATCTCAAAGCCCTCGGCGTAGGCCTGCATCACACCGTACTCGATGCCGTTGTGCACCATCTTCACAAAGTGCCCGGCACCTGCAGGCCCGACGTACCCCCAGCCCTTGTCCGGGGCAGGAGCCAGCGTTACAAAGATGGGGCGCAGCCGCTCTACCACCGCCTTTTCTCCCCCAATCATCATGCTGTACCCCTCACTCAGCCCCCAGATGCCACCGCTGGTGCCCACATCCACAAGGTGCAAGCCGTGCTCGCGCAGACGCGCTCCCCGGCGCAGCGTGTCCGTATAATTCGAGTTGCCCCCATCCACAATCACGTCGCCTTTGCTGAGCAGCGGAAGCAATGCCTCAATCGCCGACTCAGTTACATCGCCGGCTGGCAGCATGGTCCACACCACGCGCGGCGGTGTCAATTTGCCAACCAACTCTTCAAGCGAGAAGGCCGCCTCGGCTCCTTCCTCCATCATCTCCTGCGTCCTGGCGCCAATCCGATCGTGCGCCACCACCCGATGCCCGCCACGCAGCAGACGCCGTGTCATGTTGCCGCCCATCTTGCCCAAACCGATCATCCCTAACTCCATGCGTATCCCTCCTCAATCTTGATCAGCATACCTGGTTCATGGCAAACCCTCCCCAGACACAGGTCGCCGGGTCTGCCCTCAGATTCACTCGCCTCATTATGATACCATTGCGGAGGAAAGGGCCCAAACCCGGAGTTGCCGACAAGTCCTCACCCACACCCATTGTTGACGCTGCTGCGGGGGCACTATGCGTCGTCAGGCATCCAGGCGACCGGCAAGACATGCCCAGGCACCGCTATTCGTGCGGTGCCGCGTATCTTGCAGATTCCCTCGTCACCCGCCATGCACGCAAGAGTTCGGCCACGCTCCAGGCCTGAGCGATACAGCCGCGCGGGGCAAAAGGCGCGTCCCCGTCAAAGACCTCGCTGATGCTGCCCATACCGTGACTCACCAATTGCTGAAACAGAGCCCGCAGATAGGACCGTGCCTGGGTTGGATCGTGGTAGACACGCAGGTGGGCGTGGACAAAGGGACCGATGAGCCAGCCCCACACGGTGCCCTGGTGGTAGGCAGCGTTACGTTGACCTGGGCCGCCGCTATAGTGGCCCACGTATGCCGGGTCATCGGGTGCCAAGGTGCGCAGCCCGTGCAAAGTCAGCAACTGACGAGCGCAAACATCCACAACGGCCCGCTGCTGCCACTCATCAAGCGGGCTGTAGGGTAGAGAGACCGCCAGTAACTGATTAGGACGCAAAGCAGCATCGTGTCCATCGGGGCCATTGAGCACATCGTAACAGTAGCCAGCCGCTTCGTTCCAGAAACGAGCGAACCCAGCCCGCGCTCGTTCCGCTGCAGCTTCATAGGTGGCTGCTGGCACTCCAAGGCGGTCGGCAATCTCCGCCATGACCCGCAGTGCATTATGCCACAGCGCATTGACTTCTACCGGCTTGCCAATACGTGGCGTGACCACTAGGTCGCCGACCTTCGCATCCATCCAGGTAAGTTGAACGCCCGGCTCCCCGGCATAGAGCAGGCCGTCGTTTGCATCCACGTGGATGTTGTACCTCGTTCCCGTGTGGTGCGAGGCGACTATGTCCTGACGCATCAGAACAATGTCCCGATCCACTACAGCAAAGGGCACGCCCTGTCCGCTGACGAGTTCCGTGATGACGGCCTGGCCAGGCTCCGCCAGACCCAGCGGCACGCACTCGATGGTGATCGCAGTTGTGCACGTCACGTCAGCGACGTTGTGCACCGTGAAGTACAGACCTTCGCTCGTGCTCTCTCCGCCAAAGCGCTCCATCCACACGTCTGGGTCTTCGGCGCGGGCATAGGTGACCGCCTCCCAGCCCGCTCCCCAGAACTGGAAGAGCACCTGCAGGGTGTCGCTGAGCAGTTCGTCGCAGCTCTGTTCCCACCCGGTGGCCTCGTCCTTCCGATTCGGAAAGATGCCGTAGAAGAGCGCCAGGTGCTCCAGGCGCGTATTCACGCCTGGAGCAGTCAGGAAATTGTCTATCATCACCCCATCCAGCACCGCGCCGACCGCCTCAGTGGACGACATGGCCGGGCTCACCGCCGACTCCCACAGGTAGGGTCCCCATCCCGCTGTAATGTCAGGGTCCACGCTCGTCGCCCAACTGACCTGCCAGACCCCAGGAGCCCAGGGATACTCACCCACGTGCTTGAGCATCCAGTCTCCGCTCGGATCGTAGGCCACGCTCTGCGTGATGGCCTCAGACTGCGCGCGTTCTTCTGCCTTGGATGAACCGGCCAACCCCTGCACCAGCTCGATGGTCTCATCATAGCTCGGCAAGGGGCCGCTGACAGGGCCGTCATTGAGCGGCGCTTCGGCCACGACGTACTGAGCGCTGAACATGTCGTTCTCGTCTTCCACAAGAGCCTGGTAGGCAGCGTCCTCTCCCGTGTAGTACTGCCCGTTGAACCCCCTGTAGCCATACATAGGCCGGGGTGACTCAAACCAGCCGGAATGGCGGGTGGCAAAGCGTTCCATCACCGCGCGGAAGCCCAATTCCGGCTCCACGCGGTAGAGCTCCAGACCCGAGTCCGCCCGCCCGTTCAGTTTCGTGGCTATAGGAGAGATGCCCAGATAACCCCTCGCCTCATACCGTCCCTGCACCTGGTCATAGGCCAGCTTGACCAGACGGGGCGAGTCCAGCGACACGGCCAGGGCCAGGCCGTGAGTGCCATCTTCCACCAGGGCATAGGGATAGAGCGAGATGGGCAGCCAGCCATTCCACACGCCGCTGACCGCGTGCTCATAAGTCCAGGACAAGCCAGGTGGCAGCGGATACTCACGAGGCGAGCCAGGCAAAGGCAGGCCAACAGTGATGGGCCGGCTATGCGCACGTCATCCCACCACCGCCAGCCGGTCGCATGGCCCTCCTCTAGCTTCTCCCCCTCTCCCAGTCTTGGGAGAGGGGGCCGGGGGGTGAGGGCTGAACGGCGAGCGCCGACGGGGCCCGGCTGTCTGCCTCGCGCCGCACGCAGGGCGACCTCAATCGGATCGACTGAATCCCCGTAGCAGCGACCTTAGTCGCCAGATCGTAGCTCCGGTTTTCGGTAGTTGCTCGTAGGGCTGTACCCCTCTTTGCTGATTAACACCTCACCCGTTCGTTGGGGCTGATCGTGGCCTGGGCTTAACGCCAGCATTCTTCTTACAGCACCATGCGGAGCGATAATCTCCAGACACGAACTGGCAACCCCTCAAGCTCGCCTTCGGCTCCCCTTCTCCCAAATTCGGGAGAAGGGGCTGGGGGATGAGGGCCGCTCCCAATAGCCATGGCATGCCTATCGCCCTGCGTCTGGATCTGCCTGCACTCGCAGAGGTAAGAATTCGATAAGTACCTACGGGTATGACCCTGCAAGTACTTACATTCTAGCCGACGCTCGCTGGAAGTGCAGCACAGAATAGCTGAGTCTTCGCAGTACCGACTTTGAACGTAGATGTGAAACTGGCATCAACGCGTGACAAGGCCCTCACCACTGGCACCGAGAAGTGCACAATCGGTCAGAAGCAAACGCGAGACAGGTGGATGAGAGGCCGACCGCGAACACACGAATGGCGTTGTAGAGTATTCGTCTATTCGCCGTTCGTGCTCTGCATGCCCGGGGAGCAACGGGCGACCGCTACGATCGTTCATGCCGCTTGACGGCACGGGGTGTCCCCATTCGTGGACGGCAATCACACATCAGATCGCCGACTCGCTCCCGTACGGTTTGCTGGCGCCTAGGGTCAAAGTCGCCACTACCGGCCAGGCAGACCAGCATTGACGCAGTTAGTGCAGGCGCCAGCTCCCGGCCGATGCCGATGACTGCTCTAGCGATTGCGCGTCAGAATGGGCAGGTAGATGCGGTTGCCCCACAACTGGCCCCAGATATCCCTGCCTGTGGGTAGCGGAGGCTGATCATCGAACGCCACCAGAAAGTCACCCAGCGGCCCGCTGGCTACAGCCGGGTGATCTGCAAAGATGCCGCCGAGCCCGGTTGCCTCCCCCAGGAGGCTGCCTTCGGTGGGGACGGTACGCGCACCAATCCCCTCAAATGCAAAGGGCGGTGCGGACGCCTGTCTCCAGACCACAAGGTACTGCTGGGCACTCTCATTCCCAGCTACTGCCGGATTGCCGCGCTCCAAGGTGGACTCCTGCTGAATGAAGAACATGGGCCATATCGGGTCGCCCTCACCCCCCAGCCGCGTTGCACGGATGTATCCAGGCCCAAAGAGCAGGCCTTTCCAGACGACAAGGTACTGTCCCTGGGGCCCGGCGGTCGGGACAGCAGCCACAGCAGGATCCACCTGGTCACCCACGCTGTAGTTGACCTGGATGGATTCCGGATGCATAGGCGTTCCGTCGCCCCTCACCCGCCGCGCATAGATATTGTGCTTGCCAGCGCTGGGCTCCCGCTGCTGCCAGACCACCAGATACTCGTTGCGGCGCCGGTTGTAGGCCACGTCCGGCTGCCCGCGGACAAGCACACCAGCGCCCGAGACTGTCTGCGAAGCCCCCTCCACGGCTCCTGTGCTCGACAGTTTCTGGCACTCGATGTTCACACCGAACTCCCAGTGATACTCCCACACCACCAGGTACTTGTCCGAAGCGAAGGCATAATCCACTGCCGGTTTCTTGAATTCGTCGTGCATCGTAGGTGGGCTGGCAACCGTCACCTCCCCACCAAGGGACTCCCCGGTAGCCGACACACGCCGCGCGCGGATGCTGTACTCGGCTCCAACCTTGTGCTCCCACACCACCAAGTACTCGTTGCGCTTACTGTTGTAGGCCACGTCTGGGTAGTAGCGGTCGCCCGGACCAAACGAGATGGCAGACCACGGCCCGGCCAGCGTGCCATTCTTTGACACTCGCTGACCGTAAATGTCCTTGTTCCCCGGCCACTCATTGTGCCATACCACCAGGTATTCCTCTCGCTCGCTGCTGTACGCTACGGCTGGGAATACCTGCTGGTCACCCAAGGCGCTAATGGGAAAGTTAAAGCCAATGGGCGCACCAGCTTTGCTAGCGGCCCGAGGAACCAACAGCCCAACCAGCAAGATCAAGCCCCCCACCAGAGACCGAATTGCACGTGTTCTCCTCTTCATCAACAACCTCCTCTCAAGTTTGTTTTCTGCACAGCGATTCACGCTCGCTGTGTGAACAGCCTATCTTGCCAAAGGTACGCCTTACCACCCCCTGGTCTAGGAATGGTTCTTGCAGATGATGGGCAGGTAGAGACTCACTTCTGCCCGACCGGTGCTCACGGATGCGAACACTGGGTCAGTAGTCATGCTGATGTATGCCACATACCCAACCAGCGTGTAGGAGCCTTCCTCCGCTCCAGATGTATCCCATATGTCGTCAAACTGAATCGAGTTGCCAGGAGACAGGTCCGCGATATCATGGGCAAACTCCTCGACAACGGCACCGGCCTCGTCCCTCACGCTGATCAGCGCGGTCCCTGAAAGATCCACGGTGCCAGTGTTCTGGAAGGTCAGGGATGCACTGATCGTGTCGCCAACGTCAAAGTAACGTGGCATGGCGCTGAAATGAGTGACCTCCCCAGAGGCAATGCCTACCTGAAACACCTCAGTCCGTCGATCCAGCAACGTCCCAGCGGTGTCCTCGACCGTGACCTCCACATAGTACGCGCCTGGCTCAAAGCCAGTGGTATCCCACTGTGGCGAGAAGGAAGCCTCGCCGCCCAAACCACCGAGTGTGGTGAGGAGCAAACCATCCACAATCTCTCCCGAGCCATATCGCTTTATCACTGCACTGACAATCGCATCCTGACCTTCACCAGAGTTGCTGAGCGCGATATCAACCGCGACAGTTTCACCTTGCTCATAGGCATCCTTGTCTGTGGCCGAGCTGGTTACCGTCAGAGGAGAAACAGTCCAGTTTATGTCGAAACTGTAATTCCCATAGAACCTGGCATCGGTCGTCAGAGGATTGTACTGCAAGGGATACATGACGATGTTCAGAATGGTGCTGCCATCTGCGTTCTCCATGACCTCCCAGTGATACTCTTCCTCAGGGAACCAGCCCCCAACAGTGCCGGAATAAGGTACGGGATCGCAGATGGAGGGAGTGACAGTCACGGCTGTCATAGGAATGTGCAAGCCCGTATCCGTAACCAGGCCAGACCTCTCAGTCAGAACCACATCCTGGATTTCGTATCCTTGAGGATACGTTATGGCAGTAGAGTAGAATGGAACCCGAAGCTGGCCCCTTTCCACCCACACACGCCCGCCGGGGATTCCCACATAGTCGAGGCCATTTCCGAGATGGTCTACGTTTACGGTGTACTCGGGAACCTCGATCTGGAGCGTCGAAGGAGGTGTTGACGCCTCAGTACCGCTGGGAGCAGCTATTCTGCCGAATTTCGGGTCGCCGTAGAGGTTGTATTCCCAGACCCAGAACCACCAATCATCGTGCACGTTCTTGGCATAGCTGGTCCACATGTCCTGTTCCAGTTTGGTGAAGGCCTCCCCAATGGACTGAGAGGCTTTCCAGTCAGTGAACAGTTTCTCGGTGGCCTCTGTGTCTTCGCCTCCGTGAGAGCTCTGTGTCGCACCAATGTAGACTGCGGCACCGCTGCCCAAGAACGATTCCGCGATGTTCTTGTCTTCGAGCGTGCCGTCCTCATAGTACCCGGTCTGGCAGGAAGCGCCCAGGACAACGGGATTGTGGTTGTTGAACTGGAGCGGGAACAGACTACCATGCCAGTAGGAATCTATTCCGTCATCCCACCCATGGGAGTTGCCATGACCAGACCAATACATGAGATCAGCATCCTTCGTGAAATCTGGCAGTGCCTGGTGAACTCGGCTCACCCAGTTGTTGGTGTCGAACATGCGGATGTAATCCGGGGAGAAGCTGTCTCCATCGGCAACGAGTACCTCATCCTGCGTCCTGATGTAATGCCCGATATCACCCGTCGCCAGGGCATTGGAGCCGTCAAAATCGAAGGGGATGGCTCCGGTATCCAGCAATACCTTCTTGTCAGCATACCACCAATAGACAAAGATGTGGCGGTAGTTCTCTGCCGGCGCCAGCAGGATTTCCTCCTTTCCACTGTCTTTGGCGCTGGGCCACGGATACAACTGCCCCACAGCCAGGGCACTGCCGCCCACATCCTGCCACAGCTTCTTGTCAAAATCAATGTACTCCAGCCAGGTCATTGTTTTGCTGCCAATGGTTACGTTCTTGAACTCCTTCGACGCTTGGAGTTTCCCCTTCGCATCGTAGACCAGAATCTTGTTCGCACTCCGGTCGGCGATCACAACCTCGTCCTTGACACCGCCCAGGATGTCCCCCACGGCCAGATTGTCGCTTGCTTCCAGTTCACGGTTGAACCAGCTCCACGTGGTGGCGTTGAGATCTCGAATAAAGACCTGGTTCAGGCTGACATCGCCGATGAGGATGTCCTCCCGAGAATCGCCCTGTAGATCACCCACCGCCAGGAAATCGCCCTGGTCAAAGCTCGCCTCGAAGGAATCCACAACCACGGCCTCGATGTTGCCAGGCGTGTTCTCCTCGAGGTCAGTGACGTATACGTAATCGTGGCTAAGGTCGGCATGGATGATCTGGCCCCGCCCAGACCCCATCACATACCCCACGGCCAGCCCGTCACCGCCATCAAACGTGCGATCAAATGCATAGATCAGCGATCCATCCCGGTCGTAGATAAAGATCCTGTCTGCGCTGGCGTCCGCGATGATGATTTCGGCACTGTCGTCGCCATACACCGCGCCCACGGCAAAGCCGTCGTCTGGCTGAAAGTCGCGTTGGAAGGGCTCTTTGACCGGGAAGTAGTCCTTCCAGTGCATCTTGTTCACCGTGAATTCACTTCCAAGTATGCTCGCCATGTCGTTGATATCCGAGACGAATGTTCCAAGTCCTGCCCCGCTGATCAGTGTTGCATTGTCGCGACCAAATGCGTACCCTGAAGAACTCTGATGAACACCGATACTGGCTTGGATTGGCTTTGTCAACGCAGCGGCGCTGTCGCCAATGATCCTACCCACGATAAGGTCTGGGGCCGGAGCGCCGCCGGCATCTGCATAACCGTGGTCACTGTATTTGACATCCCCAAAGCCGATCGAGAATCCGCCTTCCTCCCACGCAGGCACAATCTCCGATTCGCCCACAATCAGAAGGTATCCCTTCAGAGGTTTGCAGAAATTGGGGTGCATCCTACTCGCCCAGCTGTCGCCAACGGTAATCCATGTCCAGTAGTTGGCAGGCTCAATCAAAGCGTCCAATGTGTACTTGTTGTTGAAACCCATATACCCCAGCACGCCGTCCTTCAACTTGGCCAGCTCACCCATCGT
>CAYZGO010000001.1:43559-84775 GCA_964478075.1 uncultured Anaerolineales bacterium
CCTCGGTGTCTACATAGTGACCGTACAGCAGCCCGGGGTTGGTCACGATCAGATAGTCGGCTGTCTTGGCGGCTTTCTGGTAGGCCTGCGAAATGAACTCGCCGCTTGTCGTCTTGGGAACTGGACTGGACGACTTGTCGGCAGACCACTTGCCACTTGGCGACTGGTAGAACAGCCAGGTAACTGTCCCGATTTCGGGGCTCGGAGGATTGGGGTAGATCAATATGGGGATAGCATTGTATGTATACGTCCGCGAGTCCCCCGCGGCGAGATTCACGTGGTCATAGATCTCACAGATCGAGTGCTTGTACACCGGACTGTAGATCCCCACGAAATCAGCCGAGCCACCGACGTACCGCAGCGGCTGAAAACCATCCAGATAGTCCCATATCTTGATGCTTCTTGCCTCGCCCTGACCCTCATTTTTCACTGTCAGCTTTATGGTGAAGAGGTTCTTGCTTCTACTGACCTCGTGCTTGGTGACGACGAGCTTGGCGTCAGGAAGCGCCGCATTGGCTACCCTCACATCGCATATGCCGTAGCCGACGTTGTAGTCCTTGTCATACGCTTCAATCCCAATCCGATAGTCACCATCTTTCACCGTGGACGTGTCCACGGTGAAATACGCGGTGTCTTGCTTGGGACGGAGAGGAAAGGCGTAGAAACCCCAATACACCTCGTGCGGTTCTCCCTTGGGAGTGAAATAGAGATAGGCGGTCTTTAGGCCAGTGTCATCGGTCAGAGCTGCTGTCACAGTTATCACCCCTGTACCATCATCGCCCTGACCGGGAGAGGTGATGGTGACCAAAGGAGCAGTGACATCTACAATGTTGGCTATATCGATTCCGTGGCCATCTGTGCCAGACCTCCCGGAAACGTCGTACGCCTTCGCTTGGACCATATGCCCTGCATTCAGGTACTCGGTCGTATCCAGGATGCACTGATAAGGCGGCGTATAGTCAGTGAACAGACGCTCATCATCGATGTAGAACTCTACCTTCGCCACACCGATGTTGTCCGAAGCCTCAGCGGTAATAGTGATGGTTCCCTGCCATGTCACAGGAGCAGTGATCGAAACTTGTGGGTCCGTTGCGTCGGGTAGGGCCGCGGTCTGGAACGTCTTGTCCTGACTCTGCACTGCATTTCCGCTGGCGTCGGCGGACCGCACCGCAAAGCGATACGTTGACGAGGGTTCGAGATCCACCAGGGCAATGCGATGACCCAGCGTCAACACATGATCCGAAGCCTCGGACGCATACCCCCGAGCCGTCTTTCCATATCGCACCAAACTGTCGCTGTCTTCACTGGTCTCCCAGGAGACGACTGCCGACCCTGACGTGACCTCGGATACAACTGGGCCGAAACCGATCTCGGGAGGCACAGTGTCGCACGTCCACGTCTCTTCCCTGCGGTTGTTCGTCTCGTCGCTTTCCCGAAGGCCATCTTCATAGTCCGCCCACACCATTACCGTGTCCTGCAGCGGGCTGCACTCCCAGGCATAATCAAAGCAGCCCCGCCACCGCTGGCCGGGTTCCAGAGGCGAGTCAACCAACTGGCCTGATCTGTGCTCCTCATCCACGAACAGGGCAACGTACTGCCCCTCGGGAACCGGGGCCCGCCCGATGTTCCGAATCTGGTACCAGATGAGGTGATCCTCTCTCCACACGTCCATAACAACCAGGTCGGGCAGTTCTTCTGCCTCTGGCGGCACACCGCAGGCTTTCAGGCTAATGTCGTCTAGCAGGAAGGTGCTGGGCATCTCGCCGTCGGTGTGCACCAAAAAGGTCACAACCAGAGTCCGCCCAGCATAGGCGCCCAAGTCTATGACCTCCTGCTGCCACACCCCTGCGGGCTCCATGGCACGCAAGGTGCGAAGAAGGTCCCATTCCTCGCCATACTGCACGAGCACCTTGAGGACATCGTCAGGCTGCTCCGCTTCGAATTCCACGATCCACCAGAAGTCCAGCCGCACCGGCGCAGCCTCGGCCGGAATGGTCACTCTCTGGAACAGCTCCCCTTCGGCATTGTCAACGGCGCCCAACGCGGCACTATGCGCACTGTCGTGTCCCCATGCCTCCAGATGCACGTTGCCCCAACTGCTCCACGGCTCCAGCGAACCGCTCTCAAAGTCGCCATTTTCCAGCAGCTCGCGGCAATCGGGCGGCAGGGTGCCGGTGCGTGTGGGTGAAGGCGTAGGCGTATCCGTCACACGGGTGCTGGTGGCTGTGGGCGTAGGTGTGTCCGTTGCTTCTGGGGGCAGGTGGTAGGTCACCGTCAATTGTGGCGGCATCTCGCCGTGTTCGCGGCTCTCGAAAACGCGATTGAAGAGGGTCTCTTCCTCGGGGCCGCGCAGTTCGAGCCCGTAATGGGGGACCTTGTGCCACGCCAGTACTATGTCAGTGACGTCCAGGCTCTTGTAGACCTGAGGCGTGCTATCCACTGTGTCCGAAACGAGAGGCGCACCTGTAGCTGGTCGGGTGTTCCACGTTACGAGGGACTCCACCCAGTCTTCAGTCACAAGGGAAGCAAGCAGGGTTACATGCTCCGCACCCTCGGCATACTCCAGGAATATATCCAGACGAGCCGAGTCTATGATAGCCTCGGGCGGCACCGCTGCAGCCAGGTTGAAGCGGATCAGGGCTCGGCGCACCTGACGGGCTGACAGGTACTGGATGTCCAGCATGTGCTCCGACCCAAAGTTCGCGTCGGAGGAGATGAGATCGATGGTGGCGTCAGACACTGGCTCCAAGATGACTGTGGTTTGGGCCAGCACCGCTTGGTCGTAGGGGACTCTGGCCGCGGCCAGAGGTTGATTCGGAGCTACGAAGACGACGCACACCAGGCTGACTGCGGCAGCCAAGACCCAGATAGCGCGACCACGCGTGAGTAACACATCGCGAAGCCAACGCAAATGCCAGACCCTAGTCCGTCCACATGAGCGTTCCATCTTGCTCCCTCCTCTCGTGGGTGGCAACGTACACGGCATTGAGACTCGTGCTGAGTCGGTCTATTCAGTTCACTCGGGCGAACGGTTGCCTGGTGCAAATGACAACGGAGTCGGAGACGCGACATGCGTGCCGGTCGGGCGCGGAATACGCTGAGTTACCAGACGAGTGTGAGTGGGATGCAGTGAAGGGTGTATGCCGACGTGAAAGGGTAAACAGCGTTCATGATAACACCGGCACTGGATTTGCGCCCAATTGTATCACAGGGCCCGTCACTGTCAAAATCACAGCATGTTCCCGCGGAAGACCTCGAACCTTGCCAAACATCGCACCAAGGCTGAGTGACACTTGTCCCTCTTGCGTTCACCGGCAGTTGCGCAGTCCCCCCAGCGCAGCGGCCCACTCCCGCAGGGCAGCAAGCCTCCAGTCGCGACCGCAGTGCCGGCCCTTTGAACTGCAGAGATTTGGCGCACCGCCGTAAACAGGCGGTGCTGGGCCATCTCCCTAATCAAGAAGTCGTCCAGCACCGGCTCTTCAGGCCGGTGCGGCTTTCGCAAAGTTGCCCAACTATTCCCTTAGCCTTCATGACTGTGAGCACCACCATCAAACAGGCGGTGGTGGAGCGCCATTCCTTGTGTTCCGCACGGAGCACGTAGAGACGTTGCACGCGCAGTCCCGCCCCCGCCTGGAGGATGGTGGGACTTCGCATTTGTTTGGCGGGGCAACGTCTGTACCCCCCTTACAGCAAGACGCGGATCCCCTCCCCCTCCACTACCTCGCCGACAACCCAATGCGCCTGTCCCTCTGCGGCGAAAAGGGCAGTGAGTGTATCCAGTTTCTCCCCAGGAACGGCGACGAGCAATCCTCCCGAAGTCTCCGGCGTGAAGAGCAGCATCTGCATCTCTTCCGAGATGCCCGGCTCAAACTTGACCCACCTGCCATACCAGTCCTTGTTGCGGCACGTTCCACCAGGGAAGAGCGAGGCCTCAGCATACTCGTGTGCTCCGTCCAGGAAGGGGAGTTCTTCCACATGAAACCGCAGTCGTACTCCGCTCTTCTCCGCCATCTCCTGGCCGTGTCCCAGCAAGGCAAAGCCGGTAATGTCGGTGCAGGCGTGCACGCCGACCTGCTGAATCAACCGAGCAGCACGACGATTGAGCGTCTTCATACTCTCCACTGCGGCTGCAACGTGCGCCGCATCGGCCACCTGCCCCTTGAGAGCAGTGGTGATCATACCCACGCCCAACGGCTTGGTCAGCACCAGCGTATCTCCAGCTTGTGCACCGGCCTTGGTCAGCACCCTATCAGGATGGACCACTCCCATCACTGCCAGCCCGTACTTTGGCTCCTTATCATACAGCGTGTGACCGCCCGCAAGCACCCCTCCTGCCTCAGCCACTTTCTCCGCTCCGCCGCGCAGAATCTCGGTGATGATGGACGGCGGCAACCTGGGCGGGAAGGCACAGATATTCAGCGCCAGCACCACCTCGCCGCCCATGGCGTAGACGTCACTCATCGCATTGGCAGCGCCGATGGCCCCATAGTCGTAAGGGTCATCTACCACAGGCGGAAAAAAGTCGAGCGTCTGGATAATCGCCACGTCGTCGTTGATCCTGTAGACAGCGGCGTCGTCGCTCACCTCCAGCCCCACCAGCAATTGGGGGTAGCGGTCAGCGGCGAACATGTCTCGCAGTGGGCGCAGAACCTGCGCCAGGGCCGCAGGGCCCATCTTGGCTGCTCAACCCGCCG
This sequence comes from uncultured Anaerolineales bacterium, assembly GCA_964478075.1. Lineage (GTDB taxonomy): Bacteria > Chloroflexota > Anaerolineae > UBA2200 > UBA2200 > DAOUEX01. The sequence goes on from CAYZGO010000001.1 coordinate 48,254, forward strand.
CGCTGCTCAGCGCTGTCAGGCGAACCTGGTCACTGGCCATGTTCATCACCTCCTTCTTTCCAAGTGCCGAGCACATCCCAACCCCAGTCCATCGCAGGACGGCATGGGCAGCAAAAAGCCGCCGCCAGCACACGCCAGCAGCGGCAGTAATCCTAGAAGGAACGCCACATCTTATGTCAGGGCGCGGTCATATCACCGCCCCCTGACGTGTGCAGGCCGGCTCGCGGGTACCAACCGGCACCCCAAGCCACATTTCACGTACGGCGGTGATACACCTCAAACATAGTTCTGCTCCTCTCTGCTGCTCCTACGCTCGCATGACACGATTATAGTACACGTAGCGTGAGCTGTCAAACAACCTGTGTGCCCTTCAGCGGTTTCACGTCTCACCCACGTCCCACCGTAGAGACGTTGCCCCGCCAAACAAACGCGAAGTCCCACCATCCTCCAGGCGGGGGCGGGACTCCGCATCCAACGTCTCGTGAAATCTGTAAGCAGCGTTACCACGTCCCGGAAGAGATTCGTCGCCGTAACAACTATCGGGTGCGCACGGCACGGGCAGAGCGGCGAGTCGAGCAACGCTATCGCCAGCGCCAGCAAGAACAGAGAAGCAAAGGATAGCTCTAGTTGCCCAGCCTGAGCTGGCCTTTTGCAAGGCCCATCCTTTGCTTCCAGGACAAGTTTACACCATAATCGGGCGTCGCGTCAACTTGCAAAAACACCACCTGTGGTTTAGTGCGGCCTGTGCCGAGAGCTTTGGCTATTCAATTGGTAAGGTGCAGCGACTTGACAAGATTTAGAACATCTTGTATCATGATCATAAAGGCCGAATCGCCATGCACAGGCTCTATGATGTAGCACTGTTATCACTGAGCACCACCACATTTGAGCCATATATATGCATGCTCAAGCCGCCGTTTCCCGCCTCTAGGAAACCGTGGTTTTCTGTTTGCCCCAAGTCCTCACAATGGATAGCACTGACAACAGGGGTATGATGAACCAATCAATTTCCACCAAAGGCCTGTCTCTACCTCTTGTTGCCATCATCCGTCTGGGCCTCATCCTGGGCCTCTTCGGCGCCCGCCTCCTGACGCTTGCGCCTGGTGCCCAGGCCAATGCTACAGAGACCACGTCCCCTTCTCCAGTCAGCAACCTCACCGCCGACGATGCTGCAGCCTATGCCTTTGCGCGCAACCAGGGCGGAGCTGACGATTCCAGCCAGCTCAAGCCAATCGCAGCCAGCGCGGGCGCTAATTTGTGGGTAAGCCTCGACGGCACGTGTGATGGGCACATCCCGTGCTACACCAGCATTCAGGCTGCGATCGACGCAGCCTCGGCGTACGATTGGGTGGTTGTCCTGCCTGGAACGTACAAGGAGAACCTCTTCCTGAACAAGGAATATGTCACCGTCCATGGCTGGCCTTCATGCACGATCGACGGCGACAAGAAAGGCCCCGTGGTCAAGGTCGAAAACGTGCAGCATGCCATGTTTGCAGACCTCACGCTCACCAATGGCAAGGCCGATACTGGCGGGGGAATGTACATCAAGAATGCTTCTCCGCAGGTGCTTTGGTGCGACTTTGTGGATAATGAAGCCAAGCACGGCGGGGGCATGTACGGCTGCACCAACTCCGCGCCGAGTGTAGCCAACTGTTGGTTCGAGGGGAACAACGCCACCCAGTGGGGAGGAGGCATGTTCAACGGCGGTACCACGTCCCCTTCGGTTGCATCGTGCACCTTCTACCAAAACACCTCCGATGACTATGGCGGCGGGATGTTCAATGAAGGCGTCTCGCCGACGGTGGACGGTTGTCGTTTCGAAGACAACTATGCGGGGTGCGCTGGGGGTGGCATTTACAACCGCGACTCGCATCCTGAGATCACTGAGTGCCAGTTCCTCAGTAATGAAGTGGGCAAGGGAAGCTGCGTTTATTTCCAATGCGGCTACGGCGGCGGCATATTCAACGGAGGTGAAGGACCTTTTACTATCCTGGGCGGGTCATCGCCGACGATCACTGGCTGCGTGTTCAGTGGGAACGTGGCCTACTGGGGAGGGGGGCTCTACAACCACTTTAGCTCCCATCCACACGTCGAGAATTGCACATTCGACAGCAACGAGGCGAAGCGCTGTTTTGACTCCAGTGGTATGCCCTGGGAGTGGAGCTGGATAGCGGGCGAAGGAGGCGGCGTCTGCAGCATTGGCTGCAGCCCTACGTTCACACACTGCTCGTTCTCCAACAACTGGGCTGCGACACGAGGTGGTGGGATGGCCACCTGGAGGGCATGGGAGTTCGACGCTAGTCCTGTCCTGAGACGATGCAGCTTTCTGAACAACTTGAGTGACGACGATGGCGGCGGGATGTACAATGGCGGGGCCACGATAAGCACCCAAGACTGCTTATTAGCGGGGAACGACGCGGGTCGCAACGGTGGCGGAATGGCCAATGAGGCCTCGACGTTGGGTTTGCGCAATTGCACGATGACACGCAACGACGCAGAGGACAAAGGCGGGGCGTTGTACAACAACTACGACTCCGATGCGACCGCGTACAACTCTATCATCTACGGCAACACTGCCAACACGGGCCTGGACTGGCATAACGAAGACACCGATTCCTCCTTCAGTGCCTACTCTTGCGACATTTATACGAGCAATCCTCCTGGCCTTGCCAACATAAGCCAGATCCCCGGCTTCTTGGCCAGCTCAAACTACCATTTGAGGCCAGATTCCCCTTGCATTGATGCTGGAAACAACAGTCTCGTACCCAGCGGTTTGACCACGGACCTCGATGGCAACCTTCGTATCACCGATGGCGACGGCAACTGCATTGCCAGGGTGGACATGGGGGCCTACGAGACCACCGGCAATCTGGCGCCAGAGGTGCCGGAAGCCCCCCTCTGTGAAGGGCAGACCAATCCCACGGACGTCACCGATCTCACTCCCGAATTCTCCTGGACCTTCAGCGACGCGTGGCCCCCAGGTGATACGCAGAGTGTCTATCGGATCACGGTGCAGTCGTTCCCGCGCGGCGCCCCCGACATGTGGGACAGTGGCAAGGTCTACAGCCCTGCCTCCCTGAACATCTCCTACGGCGGCGCCCCCCTCCAGTGGGGAGAAACCTACTACTGGTTTGTGCAGACCTGGGACCAGCATGATTGTGCGGCGCCATGCTCTACGGTGCAGGAATTCACAATGCAGTGTCGAGAGGACCTGGCCATCACCAAGTCCGACGATCCTGACCCGGTCATCGCCGGCACCCAACTCACCTACGACCTGACGGTCACCAACAACGGCCCATGCGATGCCACCGGTGCCACCCTGCAGGATACTCTGCCCGCAGGCGTCACCTACGTCTCCTGCACTCCCAGTCAGGGCACGTGCAGCCACGCTGGCGGCAGCGTCACCGCCAACCTGGGGAACGTCGCCAACAGCGGTAATGCCACAGTGCAAATCGTGGTCACCGTCAACTCGAACACAAGTGGGAGCGTAACAAACAGCGCTACCGTCAGCAGTGACCAGACTGACCTGGACCCGGGCAACAACTCGACGAGCGAGAACACGACGGTACAGACGTCGTGCGACCTGGCCATCACCAAGTCCGACCATCCTGACCCAGTCACCGCCGGCACCCAGCTCACCTACGCCCTGACGGCCACCAACAATGGCCCATCCGATGCCACCGCCGTCACCGTGCAGGATACACTGCCCGCAGGCGTAACCTACGTCTCCTGCACTCCCAGCCAAGGCACCTGCAGCCACCTGGGCAGCAGCGTCACCGCCAACCTGGGTAACATCGCCAACGGCGGCAGCGCCACCGTGCACATCGTGGTGACTGTTGACCCGTCCACCAGAGAGCTCTCCAACACCGCCACTCTGAGTGGCAACGACACAGACCCGGTGAGCAGCAACAACTCAGCCAGCGAGAGAACGACCGTCAGCACCCAGGCTGACTTGGCCATCTCCAAGGGAGTGCATACCCCCACACCTCTGGAAAGCCACGTCATCTCCTATACCATCCAAGTCACCAACAATGGACCTAGCGATGCCACCAATGTGCAGATTGCCGACGTCCTGCCCAGCGGCGTGACCTATCACTCATCCGCCGCTACCCAGGGCAGCTACGATAACAGTACATGCATCTGGACAGTGGGTACCATTCCGCCAGGGGACACCGAGACCCTCACCCTCAGGGCAAGGGTCAGCATACCAACCTCCGGCCACTCCTATGTCAATACGGCCAGCGTTCACAGCCTCGCGGAGACTGACCCTGTCTCTGGCAACGATTCAAACAGCGCTTCCATCACCGTCATCGGCAATCCCGACATGACGGTCACGAAAGTGGATGCCCTGTACGCGGACAACGACGGCGATGGCGTGCCTTCGCCAGGTGATGTGCTGCATTACACTGTCACCATCAACAACTCCGGAGATGCCGCTGGCACTTGCGTAACCTTCGCCGATCCTATCAACGATCCCAATCTCACTCTGGTCGTTGGCTCCGTCTCAACCACCCACGGCACTGTCACCAGCGGGAACGGCAGTGGAGACACCGTGGTTGGCATCAACCTGGGTGTCATCACGGCTGGCGTGACGTCGTCGATCACCTATTGCGCCACAGTTGCCTTGCCTGTACCGGCCTACGTCTCTCAGGTCAGCAACCAGGGCACAGTGAGCGGCAACAACTTTAGCTCCCTGGTCACCGACGATCCTGATAGTGGGCCCACTGACGACGCGACAGTGACGCCCATCACAGCCGCACCCATCGTCGAGGTCTACAAAACCGACTGGCTGCACACCGATGCCAACGGCGATGGGCAGCCATCGCCAGGTGACACCCTGGCTTACACCATTACCATCTACAGCACAGGCAACGAAAACACCGACAGCAACCTGACGTACGCCGACCCGCTCAACGATCCCAACCTGTCCCTGGACTACGGCTCTGTGTGGACCAGCCAGGGCACGGTCAACAGCGGCAACCATGTAGGTGACACCACAATCAGTGTTGGAACTGGCACGGTAGTCGGCATCAACGGCATCGTGACCATCACCTACCGGATCAGCATCAAACATCCGTTACAGGCACCCAACCCGCAGGTTGTCAACCAGGGCCTCGTTACGACCGGTAACCATGCCAACGAGCCCAGTGATGACCCTGATATTGGTGACGACGACGACCAGACCGTGACGCCGATTTACTCGCCGCCATTGATCCTGCTCACCAAGAGCGGCTACCCAAGCTCGGTGCCTGCCACGTGGAGAATCTACTACACTATCCGCATCACGAACACCGCCACATTCCTGCTCACCAACGTCATCGTCACCGATACGCTCCCTGCTGGTACCTACTTCTTCTCCGCAGACGAATGGGCCACTGGCGCCTATACTCTGTCGACTGTGACATGGCAGCTGGGCACGATGCCTATCGGGCAACGCAGGACGCTGCATCTGGTTGTCGACACCCATACTACCACGCGTGGTATAGTCACCAATACCGTGGACGCCACGGCGACCGGTTTCAGGCTGCCAGCCACCGCTAGCGATACAACACTGGTCACCAAGCGGCCAGTGCCAACGGCGACGCCAACCACTTCCCCCACGGCAACACCAACGTGTACGCCGACCGCCACACCCACAAACACGCCTACGCCGACACCATCGCCTTCGGCGACACCCACGGCAACGGCTACGCCATTCGGGCCACAGGTGACAGGCAGCATCGCAGTCTATGCCTGGGACGACCTCAATGCGGACGGGACAGCGGATTCAGGCGAACCGCCGCTCGCGGGAGCATTCGTCCAGGTTTATATCCCTGAGCCTCCGGCAGCCACAGGTGTGCACCCCCTGGGCACGCCGATTGCCTCCTGCACCACCGATGCGACCGGCATCTGTCTCTTCACCGACCTGGCGCCCGGTGGCTATATCGTCACCATCGCCAGCCCAGGCGGCTACTCACCTACCACAGAGAGCCGCTTTCAGGTTACAGTCGTTGTGGGTGAGGTCAGCACAGTGCACTTTGGTGCTACGGCGCAGAACCGCTGCTTCCTGCCAATCATAATATGTCATCAGGACGAAGCACCGTTTCCCCTACCGCTGTTTCTCTATTTTCGGTAGAGACCTGCGGGGTAGCGTAGGGGCAAGGCATTCCTACCCGTGTCTTGCACCAAGGTTGGCATTTCATCTGATGGGATATCTAGCACAGACAAAGGCACCGGCTTGGAATGCCCCCACCGTCCCCTCCACCCCTGCCCCAACAAAAGCAGCGAGGGTCGGTGCGGCAGGAAGCTTGAACCACTCAGCACACCAAAGGCACTGAAATCACTGAAACGGTCTCCACACTCAGTGATTTCATCCCGATCAGTGCTTTCAGTGATTCAATCTCTCGGTCCAGGCATCCGCCGTCCCCGCTGCACCCTCCCCCGTTCCTCGGCACTTGCAGTGCCGAGCGCATGCCCTCCAAAGAGGCCAAGCTGGCTTGAACCGTCGCCTGTAGCGAGACCTGCGGCCAGCGCCATCTCATAGCCCCGACTTCATGTCCAGGCGACACAGCACAGTCCGGCATCATCGCTCCCCCCACCAAGACCCCGTGGACAACTTCCGCTCACGCTCTGGCCGCCCAGGTTTGCCGTGCATTTGCAAGTTTTGACAATTATCATATAATGCATCTGTAAGTAATTGCAGTTAACAGTACGCTTCGGAGATTATATCCCATGAATCATCGCCAATGGTTCGATCAGATAGCCAGCAAGTGGGATACAGTGTTTACGGAGGAGATTGTGGCCCGCCTGCGTGAAATCATCGCCGGGCTGGACATCAAGCCAGGGGCCAGCGTGCTGGATCTGGGATGCGGAACGGGGGTGCTATTCCCCATACTCCTGGACAAAGTGGGGCGAGAGGCATGTATCACCGGGCTGGACATCTGTGGCGAAATGCTCAAGAGAGCCCAGGCCAAGGGCTATGCCATCGAGTGCGTGCAGGGCGACGCACAGAACCTCCCTCTCAGGGACCAGGCCTTCGACTGGGTCATCTGCAACGCCGCCTTTCCCCACTTCCTGGACAAACCCTTCGCCCTGCGTGAGATACGCCGTGTGCTGAAAGACGGCGGCCAGTTGGTCATCTGCCACCCCAAGAGCCGCGAGACCGTGAACGCAACACACCGCAGCATCGGCGACCCCGTAGCCAACGACATCATCCCCCCCGAAGAAGAAATGTGCTGCTTGCTCTCCGCAGCAGCGCTGGATCACACTATCGTGTGTGACGAGTCGGACCATTACGTCGTACTGGCCTGCCGGCTGCCCAATGGTGCTAACGCTCGTGAGCAAGGCGACACAAGACGCCAGGACGTAGCCTAGGCCCTTGTGGCCGTTCGGGCTCCTCGCGCTACGCCCTGCAGCCACCTTGTAGTGGCGACTTTGGTCGCTTTTCCCACTTGGTTGCCGACTGAAACTCCAAGTGTGAGTAAACGGTAAGGGACTGAGTCAGCGACTTGATGTGTCATTGCCGTCCACGAATGAGTGCCACGAATACACGAACAACGTTGCAGACTATTCGTTTATTCGTGCAAGATTCGCCTTGCGGTCGCAAGACAGGTGGATGGCCTCCCAACCTATCTTGCTGTCATTCATCCTTTGCCCACTTGACAGCCTTAGGATCTTCTCATGCCCGCCTTGTTGCTAGATTATGCGAGGCTAACACTTAGAGTTGAAGTCGCTAGCACAAGCCATCAATTCAAGCTCGACGTAGCCTAGGCCCTTGTGGCCGTGGTGCCCTCACCTGACCCAGCCTCATCGATCAAACGACCCACCTAACACCGGCGCTTCAGCCGGTGCTGCTTGGGGACAAACCCGCCACCTCACCGCCACCCTGCTCACTCCAACGCATCGTACTCACGTTCCAACTGGCGCAGGAACTGCTGCGTGTAAAGCCGGTAGTAGCGCCCCCTGGCACGCATCAGCTCGGCATGGCTGCCCATCTCCACGATGCGCCCGTTCTCGATAAACAGGATGCGGTCGGCCCGCCTGATTGTCGAGAGCCGATGGGCGATGACAAAACTGGTGCGGTCTCGCATCAGTTCCTCCATGCCCTTCTGAATCAGAGCCTCGGTCAGCGTGTCCACCGAACTGGTCGCCTCGTCCATGATGAATATCTCCGGCTGGGCCAGCACTGCCCGCGCGAGACTGATCAGTTGCTTCTGTCCCACGGAAAGAAGCTGGCCGCCTTCGCCCACTTCGTCATCGTATCCCTTTGGCAAGGTCACAATAAAGTCATGCGCACCAGCCAACTTGGCAGCTTGTTCCACCTCTTTCTCTGTGGCATCCAGCCTGCCGTAGCGGATGTTCTCGCGGATGGTGCCCGAGAAAAGGTGCGGGGTTTGCAGCACCACCCCAATGCGCGACTGAATGGCGTGCAGCGACAGCTGAGTGTAATCCCTTCCACCAATGCGTATCGTCCCGCGCTTGGGTTCGTAAAAGCGACAGAGCAGGTTGACGATGGTGCTCTTGCCTCCGCCGGTAGGTCCCACCAGAGCGATTGTCTCACCACGCCTCACCGTCAGAGTGAAGTCGGTCAGCACTGCCTGGCCTGCCTCGTAGAAGAACTCCACGTGATCAAACTCGATGTCACCGCTGATGCTGCCGGGATCCACCGCCTCAAGGCGGTCGGCTACCTCCGGCACGGCATCAATCAGCGAAAAGACGCGCTCAGCAGAGGCCAGCGCATGCTGCATATCGGCGTAGACTCGCGCCAGGTCCTGGATAGGCCACATCATGAACGTGAGGTAGGAGACAAAAGCCTGAATGCCACCGATGGTCATGCTGCCCCAGCGGACCTGCAAACCTCCGTACCACGCGATGCTCCCCAGTGCCACCGCGCTGATGAGCTGCACCACCGGCAGGAAGAGCGCCGAAAGCCAGGCCGCCCGGTAGGAGGCACCGTACATCTCGCCCGAAAGGTGGCCAAACTCGCGCAGGTTCTGCTCTTCCCGACAGAGCGCCTTCACCACACGCACCCCGGTGATGTTCTCGTTATACGCACCCGTGATCCGCGAATTCAGCCTGCGCACCTTGCGGAACTCGACGATGATCTTTTTCCTGAACTGCATCGCCACTACCAGCAGCACTGGAATCATGACCAGCATGATCACGGTGAGCTTCCAGTGGATGATCCACATGAAGACAACGGCCGTGAGGATATTCAGCACACCCCAGGTGGCATCCAGCAATCTCCAGGTCACCAAATCAGCGATGCGCTCAGAATCGGAGGTAACGCGTGACATGATCCAGCCTACCGGCGTCCGGTCAAAGTACGCGAAAGACAACTCCTGCAGGTGATTGAACATCTCTTGACGCAAATCGTACTGAACGCGCTGCCCCAGAATCCCAGTCAGCAATACAAAGCCCAGCACACCCACAGCCTGCACCAGGATGAGCGACCCGTAAGTTATGACAAGGCGAGTGAGAACCAGACGGTCACCAGCCACAATGCCTTCATCAACTATCCGCTTGCTGAGGAAGGTGAAATATGAATCCAACGCCGACACCAGCGCGATGGTGAGTAGAAAACCGAGCACCCGCTTCCAATGCGGCTTGGCCTGTGCCAGAACACGGATCATGGTTCTGCCACTCGGTGGAGTATAGAGTTCCTCTTCAAACACCCTATCCGACACTGGCGATCTCTTTCTCCAGCTCTGTCTCAATGCGCATCTGTGCCTCACAAATCTGCCGGTAGATGCCCTCCTCGGCCATCAACTGGCTGTGCGTCCCCCGCTGCACAATGCGCCCCTTATCGAGCACCAGGATCAAGTCAGCGTTCATCAGACTTTGGATACGATGGGCAATGATAAATGTACTGCGGCCCTGCATCAGCCTCTCCAACGCCGCGCGGATAACCTGTTCGGTTTGCATGTCCACCGACGAAGTGGAATCATCCAGAATGAGAATGGCTGGGTCCTTCAGCAGCGTACGGGCAATAGCAACCCGCTGCTTCTGTCCTCCTGACAGCGTCACCCCCTTCTCACCGACCAGCGTGTCATAGCCATGGGCAAAGGCCGTGATGTCATCGTGAATGGCGGCCGCACGCGCAGCAGCCTCGATCTCATCGTCAGAGACCTCTCGATTCACGCCATAGGTGATGTTCTCGCGAACGGTACGCGAGAACAGGAACGGCTCCTGCTCCACGATGCCGATGTTCTGGCGCAAGAAATGCCGCGGATATTCCTTCAGCTCCACTCCGTCAAGCGTCAGATTGCCACCGGTATAGTCATAGAAGCGCGGCAGCAGGTTGATCAGCGTTGTCTTGCCCGAGCCAGCCGACCCGAGCAAGGCAATCGCCTGACCTGGCTCGCAGCGCACGCTGATCTCATCCAGCACAGGGAAACCCGCTTCGTACTCAAAGCAGACATTGCGAAAGACGAACTCGCCGCGCAGCTTTCCATGCGGTGCATAACTGCCCGCAGTCAAAGGTTCGCGTTCCTCCTTGATCAACTCAGCCACCCGCCCGTAGGATACCAGCCCGGTGGACATCTGCACAATCAGCCGCCCCAGGTTGCGCATCGGCCAGATGACCAGAATGACCATACCGTGGTACGCCAAATAGGTGCCAATCGTAATCGTGCCGTTGATCGCCATTAGCGCGGCGATGAAGAACCCTGCCAGCATCTGCAGGCCAGAGAGGATGTCCGTGATTGGCCAATAGAACCCGTGCATCGTCAGCAGCCGTTTGCCGCGCTGGAGCTTCTCCCAGTTGTCGCGCTCGAACTTTTTCTGCTCAAAGGCCTGGCGGGCAAAGGCCTTGACCACACGCACCCCCACCAGGTTCTCCTGCAAGGTGGTCGAAAGCACCGCCTCCTGTTCCTGATAGGCTTCATACGCCTTGGAGACCTTGCGGAAGAAGAACAGCGATATCACCACGATGACCGGCACGACCAGGATCGAAACCAGCGCCAGTTGCAAGTTCAAGTTCGCCAAGGCGACCAGGTTGATGGCAAAGAGCGACAGGATACGCCCCACGCCGATGGCCTGGTCAGCAAAGAAGCGCCGCAGAGCGTCAACGTCCGACGTGCAGCGCTGGATCAGCTCCCCAGTGGACGTCCGATCGTGATAGGTGAACGACAGCCGCTGAATGTGATCGAACAGGTAGTTACGCAGGCGCAGCGCAATCCCTTCCGCGGTCTGCGCCGCCAGCCGGCCGCTGAAGAAGGTAAACGTGCCTTGCAGCGCCGCCAGGCCCACGAAACTCGCCGCGATAAGCGGCGCGGTGCGGTCCAAGCTTCCCTCACCCAAGACATCGTCCACAAAGTAACGCAGCAGCATATAGGTGGCAGCCCGGCAAGCAGCCGCCACCGCCAGGCTGAGCGTCGCCGCCAGATAGGTCAGGCGAAACCCGCTCATCATGCGCCACAGGCCAACCAAGCGATTGTCTGAGACTGTATCTTGTAGATCCAACGCTGAGCCTTTCACAGGTGACAAAGAGAACGATCCTCCGCACTATACGAACTCACAGGCAAAACAAATGCGCCAGGACACACACCAGGCAAATCGCTATTATACCTGAAATGCGCCCAGCGCAAAAGTGACAGGGCAAAGACAAAGACGAGAAGACGGTAGGGGGCAAACCCGAGGCGGCCGCTGTGTTGTAGGGGCGAGGCATTCCTATCTGTGTCTTGCACCACAGTCCGCATTCCATCTGATGAGGCATCTAGCATAGACCGAGATGCGTGCTTGGAATGCCTCGCCTGCACAGATGTCGAGACTGCGCCTCGCCCCTACATGGTTCACGCCCAAGCGCAAAAAGAAAGGTGACCGGCACCTTGGAGGTGCCGGTCACCTCACTCAACTACACTGCCTGCTTTACTCCCAAAATGTCGGCCAATGGTACAGGTACGGCAGGAAGATTCGGTACTGCGCCGTAGCGCCAAAGTGGATTGTGCTCGTCTCACCCCCAACCACCGTGACCGCATAGCTGGTGCTTGTCGTCGGCACGTATCCATCCGGGCTGGTGACCGCAACCGTATAGTCGCCCGGCGGGAGCCCGCAGCACATACAGAAGCCAGTGTCATCTGTGGTGCAGGACGCAATCGGCGTATCGAGGAGGTGTGCGGCCGCCCCGGTGGAAGGCTCAGCGGGGAATATTTCGACGAGTACTCCCGCCAGTGGTGGTTCGCCTGGATCTGGCACCCCGTTGCCGTTGAGGTCATTCCACGCATACAGGGCAATACACCCTGTGACCTGCGGCTCAAGCGTACCTGTCGGCGTCGCCGTGGGCGTGCTCGTCGGTGTCGGCGTCTGCGTGGGCGTATTGGTCGGCGTGGGTGTCGGCGTCTTTGTCGCCGGGGGCGGCGGCTCGGTTACCGTCGTCGTCTCTGTGTCGCTGATGGCAAAGCTGCCCCAGCGAGCCTCGACCTCGTTCGTCACCGTTCCGCGCGTCGTGCTGTTCGTGCCCAGGAAGAGCGCAAAGCTGGCGCTTGATCCGGCGGGTAGGGAGCTCACCGACCTGGTGGCCACCCCGCCCGCGTGCGTCCAGCCATCGTTCGCCGGCACGCTAGCGAAATAGGTCCCTGCCGGCAGTGTATCGGTCAGCCAGATCGTGCCTGCTGGCACCCCTGCCGTATTGGTCACCACAATGGTGTACCTGATGTACCAGGTGGCCGGGACAGGGTCTTGCAGGTCGGTTTTGGTTAGCTGCAGGTAGTCGCGGTGGAAGACAGTGGTCATGGTATCGCTGCATTGGCTGGTATCGGTGATGGTCAGTGTGCCGGTGATGTTGCCAGAGTAGCTCGGGTCCTGCAGGTGGTAGATGCCAGCGATGGAAGTGCCGCTGCCGGAGACAAGTCCGCCATCGAAGAAGGCGAGGGCCCAGGTGAGGTCGTCGCCGTCGCAATCACCCACGGACGCTGCATAGTTGACCACATCTGACGATGGATCGGGTCGGTCGATGGTCAGGCTGTCTATTTGCGGCGGCTGATTGATGTCCACGGTATTGCTGCTCAAGGTATCACTGCAGCCGTGCTCATCGGTGACCGTGAGGGTGGCCTGTATGTTGCCGCAGTAGGCGGGATCCTGCAGGGAGTAAGAGCCGCTGACGGTGTCGCCGCTGCCGCTGACCGAACCGCCATCAGAGAAGGCGACTTGCCAGGAGACCGTGCTCACGCTGTCACAATCGCTGATGGAGGCGTTGTAGCTGATGGCATCAGCACAGGGGGCGGGCTGGCTGATGGTCAGGCTGTCTATCTGCGGCGGCTGGTTGACGTCTAGGGTGTTGCTGCTCATGACGTCAATGCAGCCCTGGTCGTCCGTGATGGTCAACGTGGCCTGTATGTTACCGCAGTAGGCGGGATCCTGCAGGGAGTACGACCCGCTGACCGCGTCACCGCTGCCGGTGACCGACCCGCCGTCCGACAAGGCCAGTTGCCAGGACACCGTGCTCACGTCGTCACAATCGCTGATCGTTGCCGTGTAGTCGATCGTGTCGGCGCAGGGATCCGGCTGGGAGATCGTCACACTGCTGACGCTCGGTGGCTGGTTGACGTCCAGGACGCTGCTGGTCAGGGAATCCGTACAGCCCTCACTGTCGGTGACCGTGAGTGTGGCCTGGAGGTTGCCGCAGTAAGTTCCGTCCTGCAGGTCATAGGAGCCATCTACAGTGTCGCCATGACCCCACACCGATCCCCCGTCGGAGAAATCGAGCTGCCAGTCGACGGTGTCGAGGCCGTCACAATCGTTGAAGGTGCCCGTGTAGCCAACGGTGTCGGCACACGGATCGGGCTGCGAGATTGCTACACTGCTGACGCTCGGCGGCTGGTTGACATCGATGGTGTTACTCCCAGCCGTGCGGCTGCAGCCTTGCTCACTGGTGATGGCCAGCGTGGCGCTCAGATCGCCGCAGTGGCTTGTTGCATACGAGCCCTCGACGGTGCAGCCGCTGCCAAATACGCCGCCGCCATCTGAGAAATCAATGTGCCAAGCAGGCGTCCCGTCGCAGCTACTGAGCGTCGCGACATAGGCAACGTCGCCGCACGCGTCGGGCTGCGACAGTTCAAAGGCATCGACCACCGCCGGCGCGTGGATCGTGACCGTTTGCTTATGTTTCTTCACGCTGTTGATATCGCTCCTGATCCACACGGTGTTCGTCGTGGCGATGGTGCCCGCGAGGTCCGCCGGTCCCTTGAGCGTCACATCGTAGCTCAGCGTGCCGCTCGCGCCGACCGGTACAACGACCTTGCTGGACTCATCGGGCCACCGAAGCCAATCCCCGTCATCGTGTGGCGTCTTACCAAAGAGCCCGGTGCCGGTCTCCTGAAAGTTGGAAATGCTGCCCACCACGCTCTCGTCATAGTTGTCGCGGATGAATGCGCCGGGGATGTTGATCGTGCCGGTGTGCGTGTACAGGATGGTATAGTGGAGAGTATCGCCGGGACAGGCATCCGTGACGTCCACGCGCTTTTCGCTCAAGAGCTTGGCCTCCACGACCTCCAGCGGGTAGTCCTCGACCTCTCCGTGGGCCAGGAAACCGCCCGGGCCGGTGAACTGGTCCTGCCAGTACAGGATGCGGAACCGGGCCCACGTCGTGCCCGGCAAGGCATCCGCGGGGACAGACACCTGATACTCCTGCGTGGGATTGGCTGGGAATATCATAAGAGGCATCTCGGCGCTGCTGAACTGACCGTCCTGGTTCCAGTCGAACCACATCTTGACCACGCTGTCGTTAAAGTAGCTCCCCCCCACGGTCATGGTGAACCAGCCCGTCTCACCGATCACGAACGGGCTGCCGGCCGTCTTGAAGGCGCCGGCCATCTCGATGCCGTCTTCATCGTCCACGCCGTTGACGTCGTCCTGGTCGACCGGTTGTCCGTCCATCTCGGCGTCGGGTTTCGTTCCCAGCCAGAAGGCCCCCGTATCCCGAATGAGGTGGCGAGCACCGTCGTTGGCCAGTTTGGTCTCGTACTGATACGTCACACCGTCATCGGGCGCGTCGCCAAAGTCCATCTCCTGGGTCGCCATCCGCAGTTTCTGGCACGCACTGCTGGCGAACTCGTCATAATCGGCCAGCACGCGCACCCAACCCTTGTCACCCGGGAACGGTGGAGCAATCTGTCCCGGCTGCGGCCAGACGATGCTGTCCTTCAGCCAGTCGCGGGTGGCATCGCCGATGCCGATGCCTTCGGCATCGATCCGGTCCTCACCACTGGTGAGGCCCACCTGTGCGATAAGCCAACCGCGCGCGGTCACCGCCGACGCCCTGGCCTCGGTTTGAGTACATGAGGAACCACCGGACCCGAGATCTTCGCAGCACCTGTCCGGTTCGCCGGCCATGACAATGTTGACCCGCTGCGTGATGCCGTCGTCCGGGGCATGCCACGTGACTTCAACGGGCACCCAATCGAGGAGAAGCTGTGTACCGTATGCCTGTGAATACGAATAAACGGTCAGGCGGACGCGAAGGTTGTTCCCGTTGATCTCCGAGGCGTTCCAGGATCGCCCCCAGGTGATGCTGGCGCCGCCGACGTTGTACGTGGCCTCAGCGTCGGTCAGCGCCCCGGTCGTGCGGCCAGTGCTCGTCCAGTTTGCCCCTCCGTCCCACGAAAGCTCGACCTGGAACTCTCCACCAAAACCCAATTTCCAGGCATCGAGGCGGACGAGGATGCCGTCGATCTGCGCCGTGGTCGGCAAGTTGAAACCGTATCCATAGTACTGGTGTACGCCACCATCCGGACTGGTGTAGTGATCATCTCCGTAGGCGTGGTCCGCGTCGTTGCTATAGGCGTATGTTGGGTTCCCAAAGCCAGCGTCCACGGCCTGGTTCGCCGTCGGTGATCTCTGCTCGCCGGCGCTCGCGTACCACCAGGCGCCGGCCAGCTTGTAGATGCCGCACGCCAGCGGGCGGTTGCCGCCCAGCTGCGTCATGCCGCGGATCTGCGTCGCGACCGAGGCCACGTTCCCCGAGTTGACCACGACCGGTCCCACGGAAACCTGGGCAGTGTCGTTGCCGTACTGGACCACGGTCAGCTCCGCGGTGTTGTTGCCGGGGAAGCACAAGTTGTTCTCGACGGCGCTGGCCAGTCCCTCCTTCAGCGTTGTCCAGTCGGAGGCGGTCACCGCATCAGAACCATCGAGGATGATCCCCATTTGTTTCTTCACGCTGGTCCCTTGCAGCGACACCTGAGACGCAAGCGCATCGCTGGTTTCGGCGTCCGGTTCGGTCTCCGCTGCCATCCCGTGTGCAGTGAAGGCAGGGACGACCTGTAGGATATTGCTGAAGATGTGTCGTTCGGCGTGGGGATTGTCTCTGCCGAGTACCACCTGCGGGAGCAGACCCAAGAGAGACACAGTAAGAACCAACGCGACAACTGCAGTGGGTAGAGTGCGCTTGTCCACAGTTCCTCCTTCGATGATGCTGTCACGCGCGTGCCTGGCCGGCACGTGGCAGAAGCTGTGATACGCGCGGGGTCGACAGGTCATGTTGCTCAGATCCCGCCGCTCCAATTGTAGTGAGGATAGCGTAATTTGTCAAATTCGGTTGTGCGGCGTCTGGCACGAACAGCCGCACCGCCGTCAAACAGGCGGTGCAGGAGCGCCACCCCGCAACCCCTGACCAGCACCGTGCGTGCCGGAAGACCAGGGCAGAGCGTGTGTTGTAGGGGCGAGGCATTCCAAGCACACATTTTCGTCTATGCTAGATCTGCCATCAGATAAGATGCCAGACTGAGTGCGAGATACGGATAGGAATGCCTCGCCTGCACACATGGCGACACTGCGCCTCGCCTGCACACATGGCGACACTGCGCCTCGCCTGCACACATGGCGACACTGCGCCTCGCCCCTACGTGACTGTCTGGCAACAGATTGCCTTTGGCACAATGGGCGACCGCATAACCAGCAGCGCCCATCCGATTATCCGCTTGCCATCGGCTGCCGCGTTGTCGGCACCGCCGCCAAACACACCGTGCTAGAGCAAACACAGCCAGGTGACCGGACCGTCGCCAGCGGGACCATAGCACAGGCGCTAGCTGCAGTCCCACAGAATGACGTGTGCGCCGCAATGCAAGCACTGAAAGAAGTAAACACCGATGTCGTAGGCAACAGAGTTGTCGTTTGGCGAATCCGGTCGGATACCTTTCCACACAGCACTCGCATCTGTGGAGTCAGCAAGGCGGCCATACAGATGCGAGCCAAAGAAAGCTTGCCCATCTCCGTCAGGTGCCAATTCATTCAGGTCAGGCTTGCCCACTTCCTTGACGAAGCAACAGTAGTCGCCGCAATGCGCGGGCCAGAGGAAGCTCTGCCACGTGACCAGGTGTGGTGTGCGATGCTCCAATTCAGCGGTCCGCTGCTGTGCAAGTGCTCCGATTTGGGCTTTGTCAAGGTCGGGATGTAGCTCCTGCAGTTGAGCCCGGAGCGCCCCAAAGTGCCCCTCGTTGGTTGTGGCCTTGATATCGGCTAGCTTCCCGCTGGCAAGACATTGCTCACACGCAAATCCGACACGTGTCCGGCCATAGAAGGGCCCCTTGTAACCGCTCCGTGACTCCCCACACAAGTCACACGTCTGTGCCTCGTCCGAGTAGGTGGAAAACTGGTGGGGGTTGCAGAAGTACCGAAAGACCGTTTCCTTCGTATTCATTGTGGTTTCCTTTCACGGGCAATTGCGGACAACCACATACGCTCGGGACAGGCGACGGCTTGACGGGGCTACGGGCACTTGCCCGCCCCAATGATGGCGGCCGTTCGCCTCGCCTGACGACGAACTTAGCCTTTGGTCGTGCTGCCGTGGGCCAGCAGTGCGCGGGTGAAGACCAGGCGGACGGTGTTTCGTAGGGGCGAGGCATTCCAAGCACGCATCTTTGTCTACGCCAGCTCTGTCATCAGATGAGATGCCAAGCTGAGTGCAAGAGCCAGATCGGAATGCCTCGCCCCTGCGTCACTGCCCGGCAACGGATGAAAACGGATAAGCGCATAACCAGCAGCGCGCACCCGATTATCCGCCGCCGAAGGGTCCCGCTACGACGGGGCTTCGCCGAAGGCGATCCGCTGCCGCCTTGTTGCCACCGCCATCAAACAGACGGTGCTGGAGTGGCATCCCACAAATCCTCGCCAGCACCAGCTGTTCATGCTGGTGCGAAGGGGGGCGGCGCCGAGAAAAGGCACCCAACGAGCGACGGTAGGGGCAAGGCATTCCAAGCAGACATCTCCGTCCAGGTAAGCATGTGATCAGGTGAAATATCAAGCTTGGTGCGAGGCACAGGTAGGAATGCCTCCCCTGCACAGATGGCGAGACTGCGCCTTGCCCCTACGTAACTGTCTGTCAACGGATGGCCAGCAGCGCCCATCCGACTATCCGCTTCCCATCCGCTGCGGAATCTGGAGCAAACGGAGTCAGCTGACCGGCACCCTGGAGGCGCCGATCACCCAGGCTCTTCACGCTCGTGCGAAGGAGGATTGCTTGACCAGTGTCGCCTAACGTGTCGGGCCCAGCCAACGACACGGACCAACGACCGTTTTGTCGCCGCGGCCGCCCGGAACCCGCAAAAAGAACGTATCAATCGGCTCTTGCCCGCCGACAACTGCATGCACGCACCCCGGTTTGACACCCAGCAAGCATCCTGGCTGCACTGATATGACTTGACCGTCAACTTTTAAATCAAGGCGGCCTTGCAAAACAACGTAGTATTCCTCAGCGTGGGTATGATAGTGAAAGTGCTGACCGCGCCACGTTGTAAGGCTTTTCTGCCAGCCGCTCCAGAAATCCCACAAAGGCGAATACCCGGGACTTGATATGGGAAGGCAAGCTCCCGCCTGATAGTCAGAACAGGGCACGTGCAGATCAAGCAGAAACCAAGAGTCATTGGGACAGACTTGGCTTTGCTGAACAACCACCTTGTCGTTCCTGGTTGCCGGCACACGCATGCCAAAGGTCTCAATTGGCCCTTGACCGCCAACGACGCAGTGGGACGTCCCTGCCTTGACTCCCAGTAGATGTCCCGCTGGCACAGAGACAGTCTGATCACCTAATTCCACAGTGAGGCTGCCTCGTACGACAAGATAGTGCTCTTCACTTTCGGCGTGGTAATGGGCTACATCATCTTTCCATACCTCGGCTTGACGGTTCAAACCAAGGTCCACCAACGCCGAGTAAGCTGGGTCGGCCAGCGGCAGGTGGCTGCCGACAACGTAGCCGTGGCGTTCGTCCCCGTTCAAGTCAATGAGAAACCAGTTGCTCATCAAGGTCCCCGCTCAAGAATCCACGCATCAGGATCAGTCGTGCGAATCTCGCCTGACCGGCAGGCTTAGGGCCCAGCAAGCGCCGCCGCGCCCGTCATCCGACGTTCCGGCCAGTGCCAGCACGTTTCTGCCACGCCAGTATCGCTTGATCGTGACCACCGCCCGCCAATTCTGCAGGAATTTGCTCGCTCGCAATAAAGGTTGGCCTCGTTCCCTCCGAGCTTGCGGTCAATTCGCCCCCGACAATGTGACACTTGTAAACGATCAATATGCCGTTCCCTCTCGGGTCATCCGCAAAGAAGTACACGTCAACCAGGCTGTCAACCTCAACCTGCAAGCCAGTTTCCTCACGGGTTTCCCTCACAGCGGTCTCAGTGGGATCCTCGTCGGCTTCGGCGTAGCCCGCGGGCAGATTCCAGCAGCGCTTGAACGGCTCGCCACTTCGCTGAAGAAGCAGCAATCGTCCCTCTTGCTCGACAAGTGCATCCACGCCGACTTTGAGTTGCTCGTAGTGAATCTGGCCACACCTGGGACAGAATCGCCGCTGCCGGTGTTCGAATTGTCTCGTCTCCAGAGGTGTGCCGCAGTCAGGGCAGAAACGCATCCCCCCAGCCTCTGCGTTTTTCAGTACGCTCCCGGGCTGCACAAAGCGTGGAACAAATCCGGCACGCTTAAGCATGCGTCCATACGCCAGCCCCATCTCGTAGTAGCTGCCTTTGAAGCGATTCTTGTACATGCTGTCTCCTCCCTTGACGCATCCACTTCTGCATACCCCGGCCTCTCTTCCCAGGGCTGAGACAAAGGCCAGCGGCGTGGCCTGTGCCTCAGTGAATCTTGGCTTCCAGCTTTCGGGCATACTCCGCTGCAAGTCTCTCTGTGATCCAATCCTCAGGCCCTATCAAAGAGAAGACGGCCATGACGTTGGCCTTGCGAAAGGTCAGCACGTAGACGTTGTAATCTAGGTCGGGAACGTTACCCCCAACCATCTGCGCTTCGTCGCCAACGCTGGGAGGCTCCAGTTGCTCGAAGGTTGCTTCCGATATCTGTTCCTGCAAGGACTCCACCATATTCTGGACGGCGTCACCTTTCATCTCCGTCTTGGCCGACGCAACCGTCTTGGTGCTGAACACGATAGTTATCAGCATCCCCTGTAGCTTCTCGGTAGTGAGCATGCGCATACTGGCGTCCTGAATATGCTCCTCGGCCAGGGAAGGCATTTCGTCCAGACCCATATCCGCCATTTGGGACCAATCGGCACCCAGGTCGGCGGCGGAGAGGTTCATCTCCTTGGCAGGCGTATCAATCACCGCTTCCTTGGAGCCACAGGCAACTGCCGAGAGCAGCAGGCACATCATTATTACGCCAAGGATCAGACGTGAGCACTTCATTTTCGCTATCTCCTTTCTAGTGTTGTGTCACGCTTGAATTCATGCTTTGTAGTAGCGACTTCAACTCGAAGGCTGCCTTTCGCACGGTTGACAACAAGGCGAGCGTGAGAAGGTTCGGAGGCTGCCAGATCGCGACAGGGTGAACGACAGCAAATGGGTTGGGAGGCCATCCACGAATGGGGACACCCCGTGCCGTCAAGCGGCATAAACGATCGTAGCGGTCGCCCGTCGCCCCCGGGCATGCAAAGCACGAACGGCGAATACACGAATAGTGCTGCAGAGTATTCGTGTATTCGTGCCGGATTCGTGGACGGCAGTCACACGTCTCTTGTTTGCCTCAGTAACCCGTTTTCTGGCGCCTGCAACCTCAACCCACCAGCGTTACAGAGTAGCCTTACCAGAAGAACATGAGAAAACGGGTTTGATATCAAGCTGTAGCAAAAGAGGCGCCGCATATACCTCCCTGACCTTCCCTCCAAGCCTTGATCTGCGCGGCGTGTTCCGCGTCTCTTGACGTCTTTAATGCCAAGAGGCTCAGTGCTCAGCGGCGAAGGAAACGCATCAATACAAAGCGGCCCCTCTCGCCACCAAGCCGCACCGCCGTACAACAGGCGGTGCTGGAAATGCCATCGCGCTATCCCCCAGCACCAGCTGTTCACGCTGGTGCGACTGCCCCTACTCACCCTTTCGTCTTACTTCCCCCGGTCCAGCAAGTCGAGCAGCGCTTCTGGATACAAGATGGCCTTCCCCATTCGGAACTCGTCAATGTCTTTCCAGACGGCAGCGAACTCGCTACCATCATCCTCTCGACACTTGAGCGATTGCACCTCGTACCAGTGGGCATCACGGAACTCTGCCTCGTAGACCAGCACAATCTCGTGACCAGGCTTCCCATCAAAGGTGAAGATGTTTTCGAGCATACCCAGGTAAGCCAAGTCCTCGATTTCCGCTCCAAGCTCCTCCCGCACTTCACGAACCAGGCAGTCGCGGCCGCGCTCGCCGAAGGCGATAGCGCCCCCTATGGGCCGATAGAACCTCTTTCCCGTCGAAGGCTCATAGTACTCAGCCACAAACATCCTGTCGCCGTCGCTGAAAACGACGATGGCTATCGGCCTGATCTGCCCTGGCTGCACTCGACTAGCCCCCGGTGGCTCTCATCAACGCCTCTGCTGCCTTGCGCACGCGCGCTCGACGATCCTCCACGAAAGGCTCGGCCAATGCGCGGATCTCGGCCGCCAGGCGCGGCAGGACTTGCACCACATTGAGCAGCCCTTCCAAGGCGTGAGCTGCATGCTTGCCTTTCCACGCCCTCAGCGCCTCCGCCAGCACTGGATAGGCATCGTGTGCCGCCGGCGCGCCTAGCTTGGCATAGTTGCCCACAGCGTCTACGGCGTAATCGCGAACGATAACGCTTCGGTCCCTGTGCACCATCTCGCCCAACTGTGGAACCACGTCAGTGATGACGTGCGAGGCAAACTCGGCCACCAGGGCCAGGGCATGCGTGGCCTCCCACCGCACGCGGGTCTTTTTGTGTCCAAGCAGCTCAGCCAACTCCTCAGCGTACGGCGCCACCCACTCGCGACATTCTGCAGCGACTTCAGTCAGAACCTCAGCACAGTCTCCAACAAGGGCAGCATTGCTGCTGCCGAGTCCTTCGGCAATCTCGGCCAGGAGCTCGGGCTCAGCGAGGCACTCAGCAGCCACCTTGCGATTGGCTTTTTCCGTACGATCCCCTACCTGCGACGAGAGCTGATCCAAGATGCTCATTGCTCCCCTCCTCTCTGGCAAACCATGAACTCGCTCAACAGGATTGGCGGGAAGAGTTCGTCTTACGTCCCAAGCACATAATGAATTCGCTCGCCGTGCAACCCCGCAGTCACGGCAGGGTCTAGGTCACGTTGGTGGCAAGTTCCCGGGGCAAACCCTCCCGGAGATCCTGATAACACGCTGAATGCCTTTCCCGGACGGTGAAAAGCGTTGCCGGCAACCTCCGGGAGCGTGTGTTTGCCCCAATCTGCTACACCCATCACGCCCCCCCTTTGCCAGCGCCAGCCGTTCACGCCGGCGCGGCCACACTGTCAAACCACTTCTCAGTTCCTTCGTGTCTTTGTGCCTTGGTGGTTACCTTCTGAGCGAAACTACTGCTTTCCGAATCTTGCCAATTCAGCCTTGAGGAAGCACTAGCCAACAATGATGTCATTCAGGCGTCTCTTGGGCACGTGGTGCACGCCATCACTGTCGCGCCAGTATCTTATGTCACCATCAGGCCCAACGCCCTCGATGACCACGGTTTCCTTGGGCTTGCCCAGAGCCAGCACAAGGAGTATTTCATAGCGTACTGGGATCTTCAGAGCTTTGCGCAGGCCCTCTCTCTGCACTGACCCGATAATGCAACCGCCCAAACCCTTCTCCGTCGCGCCAAGGAGAATGCTTTGCGCGGCTATGCCGTGATCACACCCAAAAGACTGCTTTATCTCCCTATCCCCGAGGATGATGATATAGGCCGATGGCCTCTCCCCTTCGCTCGGCCCGGGCCAGCCCTTGAGATAGCCAGCCCAACCAAGATATGGAAATATCAAAGCATTCTTCTCAGGAGCGCACGAGAGAATGTATTTCAGCGGTTGCTTGTTGGCTGCTGAGGCAGAGAGCCTCGCCAGATCAACAAGCTCCCTCAACGTCTCCAGCTCCACAGCAACATCTTGATGGAATCTTCGATAGCTCCTGTTCCTCTGTATCAAGTCTTTTATCATCTGCACCACCTCGCGAAGTATTCCTTGCACTTGGTAGACAAAGTCCGCCTCTGGAGTGCCATGATCCGCCTCAAGACGCCGGAAAGAAAGGCCCTGACTAGACTGAGATCCTCCGTCTCGGCTCGAATGACCTCCGCCATCTCAGACACGCAGCTGCGACAGACAAAGGTTCAGGCGCGGCGTTTACCCCTGTCATAGACGGCGATCTCCTGTCCTTCAGGAATCGCGGTGCCACACGTCGCACACTTGGACAATCTGCTTCTTCCCCCCATTGCCAGCAACGCCCGTCAATCAAAGTCTACATCCGGCGATTCCTGACGAGAAGCAATGCCGGCTGCTACCTCCTTCCACAGCCGCTCGTAGAGCTCAGGTTGCTCAGCACGGAAAGCAGCGAGCATATTCCGCAGCGGAGTCGCCTCTGGCCGCAGCGTCAGGGTCCGCTCACAGTTGGGCATCAGCTTCTTCCCCATGATCTTGGCGATTCCGCGGCGCTCCTGGTCCACAAAGTAGCCGAGGCCAAGGAGGTACCTCTGGCTGTCGCGGATGAGGTCGCCCCATGGGTCGCCAACGTCTGCGCCCCACAGGCGCCAGACGATGGAGCGAACGCCGTTGTTCTTGGGGTCTCCCCTGATGCTGCCCAGGATTTGCGCCTCGTGGCTGGCGAAGGGGCCCGCAGGCCCGCCAGACGCTGTCACCAGGACGAACTTGGACTTGATGATGCGCCCCTTCGTGCGCACGTCCAGGCCCAGGCGTCCCTGCCTTGCCAGGTAGACAAAGGCGGTAACGAGCATGGCATGGGCCAGGTCCTTTCTCTTCACCTTGACGTCACGGCAGGGCGACTTCTCGCTTGTTGTAAGCCGCGATTTGCCAGCGAACACGCCCTCCAACACGTCACCGAAAAGGTAGGCTAGAGCGCTAGGTGCCAGTGAGAAATCGTTCACGTCGTAATCCTTCACAAACATGATGTTGGTGCTCTCCCGAGCCTTGGCTCAGGTGATTATAGCTAGACTTGGCTGCCCGTCCAAGCGTCGCCGAATGAGTTCTCTTCGCCAATGTACGAGTACAAGCGGTCCATCGCCGGTGTCAGGACGGAGGTCGAACGGGCCAACGCCCTGAACTCGTCAGCGAGATGTTTCATCTCATCGCGGGCAGCGTTGGCATGCCCCGCAATCGCGATTTCAGCTACTTTGCTGTCGAACACACGTCTCATCATGACTACGAGAATCGGCTGAGGTATCCATTCCAAAACCTTGAGTTTTGACGGCATGATGGGCACATCGAGCGCCCGCAGGACCCTCAAGCCCTCACGCACTGAGCGCACCATCAACACCAGTGCGTCGGGCATGCGCGACAGACGGTAATTGTCGCCCCCGGCCATGTACAGGGCGTTGGCGAGGGGGCTGACCAGCGCTACGTGGGCCTTGAGCCAGGTATCCATATTAGGACTGATGGTCACCGGGATCCCGGCACTCTTGAATGCCCTGGCGATCTCCTCCAACCGTGGCGTGGTGTGCCCGTCCAATTCACCCATCGTGGTCAACAGCCGGTCGCGCCCCTTTCCGCCAATGTAGCGAACCACGTGCCCCTCCCGAACGCCCCCAGCACCCGGGAAGCCCAGCAGAACACGATCACGGCCCAGCGCATGGATCATCTCATCAGGGCCAGCGGCGTTGTTGCACATAAACAGGACGTTGGGCGTATGCTGGTTTGCAGCCAGCGCCGGCAGCACGGCAGCAATCTGATTCTTACGCATCAGCACGACCACCAGATCGTAAGCATCTTCTGGCCCAAGTCCTTCCACAACGTTGACGCGGGTGGTGGTGCGCTCCCCTGTCTGCACGTCCTCGAGCACAACGCCGTGCTCGAGGATGTCAGCCAGGCGCTGCCCCCGCGCCAGAATCGAGACGTCGTGCCCAGAGTCGTGCAGCGTACACACTGCCCAGTACCCCAGCACCATGAATCAGGATCTTCATCGCAACTCCTGAGCACGGCTACTGCCTTGCTGCTCAGTCATAAGACAGACGGGTTTTCTCATTCGCCATCGTTGGCTGTATGATCTCTTGCCACTCTGGCGACTCCCATGTCTTCAATACTCTGTGCACCTTCCAGTACTTCTGAGGGATGGGATGCGTGCCAATGACCACTTCTATCCCATATCTTGCCTGGATAAAGTCGCGAAAATAGGTGATGTACGGACACGGCGGGTATCCCACAATCAAACCTGTGGCAAGGTGAACGACCTGCACTCCATTCTTGACCATTTCCCCCGGAGCATATTCAATGTTCCCGCCAGGGCAACCGCCGCAAGTAGCGTACCCAACCAGTTGCACCTCGCTGTCCCCATAAATGCTAAATGCTCCTTCTCTGTTATGCAGAGATCTCAGGCATTTGCCTCCAGCGCACATGCGGTAGCGGTCGCAGATAACGATTCCGATCCTGGTTCTGTCCTTCATTTCTCCTCCTCCCCAAGGTTGAGCAGTTGGGGCATCTCACTGCCCTCAAGCTCATTGGTCCGCATCTCTTGCTTGACCTTCTACAGCAGAAAGTATACCACAAAAACGTACTTTCCAATAGTAGCCGCTTCGCTGGGTGTAGTCCACGTTGGGGGCAACTTTCTAGTGGATGACTTCACACAGCTCGTTCCAGCGCTACCCAGGCAACTCAGTCCACTGCAACAGAATGACCTGAGCACCTTCGCGGCGGCGTCAAAGACGCAATAGTCGCCGTCTCCAGCCAGTGCGCGTCGTTGGCCACATGCCTGCCATGCGACGCGGACTCTCGTCCGCTTAGAGCGTATGTCGGAATGGATGCTCTTGTGCGTGGGCTGGTGGTGGTCTGCACGTACAGACACAACGAGACCCGCTTGACTTGGCCTTCATAGGCTCAAGGGAGACCGCTGTGCTATCGTCGGCAATCAGGCTGATGCTAGCCAGTCAACAAGGGCATTTGCCCTGTTCTCTCGCTCGGCCGCAGCTATCATTTCTTTGTCGCGGCGCAACAGCCGCCATCCGGCTTGCCATGCAGCCCGACCATACCGAAGGAGGAGGTACTTCAGACGCAAGGGGTAGTAGAGATAGATCCGCTTGGAGACACTGGACACGGGGTACAGTTTCGCCAGGTCTTCACGAGGGGGGAAAACAGTCTTCAGAAGGGTGGCCAACTTGGGCCCACCAGCGCCCCACAGCCGAGCCACCTCGTGGTGCACTGACACAGTCTCGCCTGGCCGTGAGAAGATGCGTTCCTTGGCCCACGCTGCGAACCTCGGATCAAGGTCAGTCGGTTCAAGAGCCTTCAACACATCATCCGGCACGGGCGCCGCCAACAACTGCCTCGCCAGATGGAGCGTGAGATAGGCACACTTGCCCGCGCCCCAGTGGCGGGCACGCAGCCCTACTTCTTCCCAGTCCATTTCGGCCTGGTAGTATTGAAGGGTTGCAGAGATGTCGCAAAAGGGCACTAGCCCAAGGGCGAAGCGGTGCTGAAACGACGCATGCAGGGACACGTGCAGCAGCAAGTCCTCAGGAGACAACACCAGGGGCTTGACACCGGCAATCACGGTCGGTCGCGCTCTGCTCCACAGTCCATCCACGTCAATCCTGAAGGGACTGGTTGGGCGCGCGATGCTCCAGTGAATCTCGATGCAGGTGGCACCAGGTTTCACAAAAGGAGGCAAGTGGGCCTGCTTTGCCCCCACACTCTGCCACGAGGAGTAGCCGATCTCCAGCATTCTGTCAGCCGCTCTCGACAGGTCCATCCTTCTGACCAGAAGATCTATGTCACTCATCGGCCTGAGGGCTGCATTGCCGTAGACGACTTCCGCCAGGTGCGCCCCCTTTAGTGCAATGACCGGAATGTCGTCGGCCTGCAGCGCCGTCACCACTTGTTCAAGTTCGTGGCCCAGCCGCATGCTTCTGGCAGCACTGCCGAGATATGCTTCTCGCAACGCCTGCAAGATACCGGCCGGAATACCTGTGCCTGGACCGAGTCTCTTTAGGCGCTGGTAGAGCAAAGGAGCGAGGCGATGCCTGGCCGACTGCTCAATGAGCCTATCCCAATCAGCAGTTGACAGCCGTGCGAGCCTCGCAGTTCTTGTGTCGTCAGCTCCTGCAGCCAGGCAGCAGAGCAGCACCTCGGCTTCTGCTTGTTGATCCATCCGACTGCCTCAGACCAGAATGAGAATTCGCCACAAGATCAAGTCCTGGAGCCCTGAGCCGGGTCCGTGGGGACAATGATCTGCTGGTTGGCGACCAGCGAACGATAGTACTCGTTGCCCTCCAGGAGTTCCTGGTGCGTGCCCATCGCGATCAGCCGCTTCTCGTTGAGCAGCAAGATGCGGTCCGCGTTCTGGATGGTGGACAGCCGGTGCGCCACCACAAACAGGGTCTTGTCCCGGATCAGCGTTGGCAGCGCGTCAAAGATGGACCTTTCCACCAGGCTGTCCAACGCAGACGTGGGCTCGTCCAGCACCAGAATGTCAGGCTCCTTGATCAGTGCCCGGGCGATAGCCAGGCGCTGCTTTTGCCCTTCCGACAGGTTGACACCGCGTTCACCGACCAGGGAGTCGTACCCCTGCGGCAGGCCGGCGATGAACTCGTGGATGCCAGCGATCGTTGCGGCCCGAACGACCTGTTCCTCGCTGGCCTCGGGATTCCCATAGCGCAAGTTGTCGCTGATCGTCCCGGAGAGCAGCAGCGTGCTCTGCGACACGTAGCCGATGCGGCGGCGGAGGGAACCCACCTCGTACTCGGAGCCCGGCCGGCCATCGAACCAGATCTCGCCCTGGGTCGGTTTGTAGAAGCGCAGGATGAGGCTCACCAGCGTGGTCTTGCCCACGCCGCTGGGACCCACGATGGCCACGTGCTCTCCGGGCTGAATGAGACACGACACGTCCTGCAGCACCGGTTCACGGCCATCGTAGGAGAAGGACACATTCCTGAACTCGATCTCGCCGCTGAGCTGCTCGACCCGCTCGCCAGTATCCAGGTTCTCTTCCGGGACGATGTCAAAGAGGGCCGAGACCCGCTCCAGCGCCGCCAATGCGTTTTGCAGTTGCAGGTTGGCTGAAGCCAGGAATTGCGCCGGACCGTACACGTACCCCAGGTAGGCCTGGAAAGCCAGCAATGACCCCAGGCTCCACTGGCCGACGATCACCTCGTAAGCACCGACGACCAGCACCACGAGCTTGGCCACGTCGCCCAGTGCGCTGATGGTCAAGTTGGCGATTGAGCCGACCGCCACCCGCTCCAACGAGATCTGAAATGCGGTGCGCAGCTCGGACATAATACGATCCACCTCGCGCCTCTCGGATACAAAGGCCTTGATCAGCGAGGTGGCGGACAGCGACTCCTGCATGCGGCGTGAGACGTGGGCTTGTTGCTCCATGCCCTGATGGCTCAAGACACGAATCTTGCGCGAGAAGTACCGCACGCCGATCACCAGGCCAGGGAGAATGACCAGGGCCACGATGGCCAGCTTCGCCTCCAGGTAGAACAGCAGGGCCACCCCGCCCAGGAAGCGCAGGACGTTGCTGACAATGTAGACCAGGGTGCTGGAAAAGAACCAGCGCAGCCTCCCCACGTCGGACAGCAGGCGCGACATCAGGTAACCGACCTCCTTCTCGTCGAAAAAGGACTTGGGGAAGTGCAGGGTGCGGTCGAGGAGATCTCGCTGGATGTCGAGGAGGACCGTTTGCTCGAAGCGCGCAAAGTAGAACTGCTGCAGGAGGCTAATCAGCATTCCTATCACTTTGACGCCGGCCAGCAGCAAGACGGCCCCGGCCAGCAGGTCCAGTTGCCGGCTCAGGATGACGTCGTCAATCAGGTAGCGATTGATGAGCGGGGTGGGAAAACCAAGCACAGAGGTAAGAAGAATGGCGAGAGCGCCCAGAGCGCCCTTGCGCCAGTGCCGTGCCACAAAAGGTCGCAGATTCCGGAGGTTGGCCCTCGCGTCGGCATAGCCACTGTCGCCGGCAATGCGGTCCTCCGGCAGCCTCCGGGAGAGCCCTCGTTTCAGATAGCTGAACCAGGTATTCATGCCTTACTCTGCGGGTGTATCTTCAAGTCGGGAGGAGAACAGACCTCCGTCCTGTGTGCGCCGGTTTGGCCCGCCAAATGCACTGAGCAAAGCGCTTCCTGAGCCCCAGATAGGCACAACACAGATCTCAGATGTCCTGGCTCGCAATGCTCCAAGTTCTATGCGCGACCTTGCCCTGCACCGTCCGGCGGGGGAATGACCAGGTCATACGGCTTCTGACAGTCGAACCGCCGCTTCTCCGGCCACCAACGCGCCACCGTCCGCCCGCCGCATACGTACTTGACCAGCGGGCCGTTCTCGGTTGCCAGACGTATCTTCATGACCCTCGGCCGCCACAGCCGGAACATCAGGCCGCTGTTGCGCAGCCAGCGATACGGCCTGCGGCCCACACGGGTGATCATTCTCCAGACTGGATGCCGCGCGTGGAGAACCCAGGCGCGCAGCAGGCCCAACCTCCCGCCGCGCACAAGGCGGATTCTACCGCCGCGCTCGACGTGCGTCACCTGCCCCAACAGGTTGTCTGCGGTCACCAGGCTTGTGTCGGCGCGGGGGCTATTGTCCCCCTGCGCGACCAGCCCACCGGGCACCGCGGCCACTACCCGGTGCACCAGCTCTTCCCCGTTGTCCTGGTGATTGGGCCTTCGATACACCACGACGTCACCTGGGCGCACGTCGGCCAGGGCCGCAGGGCTCACGGTCAGGCAATCGCCAGGGCGGAACGTGCCTCCCATGCTGCGGCCATGGTAGAAGCGGGTGCTATCCTTATCTGGCATCTATCTCACCACCGCCGCGTCTAAGGCGTCCCAGTCTACGTAATCCTTTTTGAAAAGCATCCGATACACGGGCGCCTGGTGGCAGGCCTCATAGAGAACCTCGAAGGCTCGTAGCCTGAGGTCTTTGGGCAGTACACCCCAGCGATGCATATGCTCGTTCCAAAGGAATTGTAGGATGTCCCGTGGTTTAGCGCGTACCAGTTCGAATCCTGACGCTTTCTCCAGCAGCAACAAAGCACCTATTTGGGCCCGCTGGGGACCGCCAGTAATTGGCCCCAAGGGAGTTGCGTGAGCGATGACAACATTGTTCTCGGCGCGCAGGATGATCTGATCGTCGTTCAGGACGGACAGCCTGCTCAAACGCTGCACCACTGCTGTCTTTCCCCCCCCATCCGGAGCCAGGAACAGTGTTGCCCTCCCGTTGTAGATCACACCAGAGCCATGTATCATGACCGCGGAGAAACTGGTTAGGAAGGTAGACAGCACATTCCGAAAACCGGCCCGCACACCAGGTCCGGTAAAGTACCCCTTGATGTGAGGAGGGTAGAAGATGTCGAACTCGCAGCGGGCAAAATCGCGAATGATCACCTCTTTCCCAGCAATCTCAATGTTCACTCGCTCGGGCAGATCCAGGCAGCCGCGCAGTCTCGTGCGTATCTCCGGTACGCGAAGAATGGAGTTGTCCAGCCAGCGCTGCTGAAACCCTATGCTGGAACAGAGACGCTCGCGTTCTTGGGGATCTAGACAAGACAGTGTCGAGGAATTCGGGTCGAATTGCTGGATCCGTTGGCAAACGTCAGGCTTTACATCATCGATCCGAAACTCTTTGAAGGAATCGTTCTCAAGATGCCGAAGCCGGACATCTGACTCGGTCCGGAACGTGATTCCGGCAATTTGGTGGGTGACTATGTGCATATGGATACTGGCTGCCTCGGTTCTTCCACAGTGAAGTTCAGTCACTCCCGCGCACCCATGTGGGTTGCAGTCAGGAGATGCGCAATGGTGTAGCACGACGTCAATACTCCACGGAGTCAATTGGACAACTGAGGATTCTCAGCCACGCTATGCTCGATTTTCGGGTGGGCAAAATCGCGTCTCGTGATCCAATTGGCAGCTGCAAGTTCCAGTTGTACGGCTGTTTTAGCTGGGGTTCAAAGGTCCTGGTGGACCAGGCTCTCGACCGGCGTGACACTCGGCCCTCCACATGCACGTGCGTGAGAACGCCTGTGCCCCGATTGCGCCTTCATCTTGCCAACCGGGCAGACGAAAAGGGGTAACAAGAATCGCCGACGTGCTCAGCCCACGCTCTGACGAGGCAGGCAAAGCCCTGTTACTGGCTCGTGAGCACTACAGGAATGAACCTGCGGTGCATCCCTGGGAGGCCTTGGCTCCGCTCGCACAGCCCCCCCTCTCAGGCGAGTAACCGGTAGGACTGCACGCGGCAGGATCTTGCTCGGGTTTCGAGCCGTCCGTGCACCAGAACGCAACCGGGCTGATTCCTGTCTCGCAAACTCCCAGCGGCTCTTGGCCACTCACGCTGAACGCCGACAGGTCTCTGGCCCGAGGTGGCTCGTACAACGGACGGGTATCTTTCCCAGTCATGCTTTCTTGCCTCTCACTCTAACATTCAAACAATCAAGACCGATCTCCGCCATTCGCCGGATGACTGCCCTTTCGTGATGGAGGGAAAACGCCGAGCGCTTCCGCACGTACCCACGGTCGACGTGCTGACCGCCGTTACCACCAGCGTGGTACGTGGGGGTGATCTAACAGTGCCGACACGCCAGATTGCACGCCCCTGAAATATACAGGTACACCCAGATCAGCGGCGGGACCCACGTCGCCCAGGGCCGCAGGGCTCACGGTCAGGCAATCGCCGGGGCAGAAGGTGCCCCCCATGCTGCGGCCGCGGTAGAAGCGGGTGCTGTCCTCACCTGCCATCTATCTCACCATGGCGGCGTCTATGGCGTCCCAGTCTACGTAATCCTTTGGGAAACGCATCTGGTAGGCTGGAGCCTGGTAGCAGGTGTCACAGATTACCCCGTACAACCGTTTCTTGAGGTCTCTTGTCAGAGGACCTGTGTTGCTGGAACATGCCGTCCAGAGGCATTGCACTAGATCCGCTGGTTTCAGCAGGACTAATTCGAAATGGGGTGCTTTTTCGAGCATGAACAGACCACCTACCGGCGCCTCACAACGGCCGCTAGTATTCGCTGCCAGCGGGGTTGCATGTGCGCTGACAGTGTGATCCTCTTTGCGAAATATGATCTGATCGTCACTCAAAACTGGCACACCGGCGGAGAGTTCTACGACCGTGGTCTTTCCACGCCCACCTGCGGCAAGGAACACAGCCGCTTTGTCATTGCGCAGCACGCTGGCGGCGTGGATGAGAGTTGCCGAGAAACAGGGAAGGAAGGCAGAGAACATGCGTGGCAAGTAGCCTCCGACATAAAACTCGGCGGGATACTTGGCAGGTTCAGGCGTGTAGAAAAGGTCAAGTTGTCTGCGAGCAAAATCATGGATGATGACCCAGTTCTTGTGGAACTTGGCCTTGACGTGCTCAGGTCGCTCCAGGCAGGTCTGCAACGTTGCTCTCACTGCAGGGGACCGCAGGAGGGGGCTTGCCAGCCTGCCCGGCCATCCACGCGTGTAATGGAAGATGCGCTCTTGTTCCTCTCCGACTGGGGGAGGCAGCGTCAGCGAATCTTCACCAACTCTGTGAATCCGGTTACGCACGTCAGGCCCCACGTCACCCACGCGAAACCGCTCGAAGGGCTCTTCGTGCAGGCACGGCAGCCACGCGTCTGACTCCGTGCGGAAGACGATCCCAGCGATCTGATGTGTAACTACAATCATGAGCAACGCGCGCCGGTGCTTGCGCTAGAGCACAAAGCCCTCAATCTATGCGTGGGCACTTTCCTACCTCACTCATGCAGAGTGTTTCGCAACTCCTGTCCGCCGTCGCGCGGTCAAGCCGCCTCAGCCTGAGATCTGTACTTCGGGGGCAGCCCACATCGGTTGCCTGGCTTGGCGGGCAAGAACTGTCCACGTAAGTGCATGCCAGCGCCGCCGGGCGCGATTTCGTTCGCCAGCCAGACCCAAAAACGAGCGCGACCGGGTTATGAAACATGTGCCCTGAAATGGCGAACACCTTTCCTAGCCCGCCTGCCCGCCAGTCAGGCACGCGCTGTGGGCATAGCCTCCCGCGCGACATTGCGGGTAAACGCCAACCTCAGTGCCAGGGCTGCAGTCTCCGGGAAATACGCTTGTGCCGGCGCTGCACCCTGTGTAAGGCACATCCCCACCGACGCACGTTCCTAGCGGCTCTTGGCCACTCACGCTGGACCCCGACAGGTCTCTGGCCCGAGGCGGCTCATACAACCGACCGGTATCCTTCTCAGTCATGCTTTCTTCCTCCTCACTGTAACGTTCAAAGTATCAAGACCGATCTCTGTTGTTCGCCGGATGACTGTTCTTTCGTGACGCCGGGAAAAACCCCAGTGCTTCCGCACGGTCACAAAACTGGTACGCGACATTGAGCCTGCCGGCGACGTGGAAGTTGTTCGCCACGCAATGTCCCTGACAGATATGGCGATGAAGGCACTGCCCACAAATGCCCTCCAATTGGTCCGGGACCTGCTCCCGCAGGCGGATCAGGCCAGGACTATTGCACCAGATCTCACGCAGGCTGCCGTTTCCGATATGGCCGTAGATCAATTCCGGCACAGTGACGCCAATGCCGCACAGCGACAACTCGCCGCCCGCCAGCATGCCCAGGATATTCCTGACATTGCACCTGCTCAGGGAACCGTTGAGCAGCTTGCGGATGGAGTAGAAGGCAAAGGGGATATCAAAATGGATGCGCACCTTGCTCCCGGGCACGAGTTCGTCCTCCACGCACCGATACAATTGGATGATCTCCGCAACCTCCAGCCCCTGCTCAGTCGCAAACTGCTCCCCGCGGCCGACCTTCTGCACGTGGTTGAATTTGACAGACCCGCACCCCAGTCTCTCGGCCAATGCCACGACGTCCGCCATCTCAGCAACGTTGCCCTGGTGCAGGGTACAGATGAGCTGGGGGCGGAATCCAACCTGAACCAGCGCCTTGATGCCGTTCAGAGCAGCCGCGTAACACCCCGGCACGCCACGCAGCCACTCGTGCGTTTCCGCAGTCGCCCCATCCACGCTGACCGAGATGAACGACACGTGCGGCGTCCCCTTCAAGAACCCGGCCAGGTCGTCGTCCACCAGCGTTCCGTTGGTCTCGATAATGATACCCAGCCCCGCCTCGTCAATGAGACTGACGATCTCCCGAAACTGCGGGTGCAGAGTCGGCTCTCCGCCAGTCAGTTTGACGGAACGCAGGCCCAGCGGCTTGGCTTCGCGGATCGCCTTCCGCACGTACTCGAGTTCGACGTGCTGGCCGCCGTCGCCGCCAGACTGGTACGTGGGCGCGATCCAGCAGTGCTTGCACGCCAGGTTACACGCCCCTGAGATGTACAGGTACAGCGACGTCAGCGGCGGAACCCCTTCTGGCAGGTCCAGTTCCTGGCCGGTCTGGCTTCCAGCCTGAGCGGATGCCTCCTCAACTTGGCACGACATGGCTTCCTGCCGTCTCCATCACAAAGCGCCGGTAGCAATCCTGGACATTGGCCCGGTTAAAGTCGCCGCTCAGTTCATACGGCACTCCGGGACACCCACCGTTGCAATAGGGCGCCCACTCACAGTCCTCGCAGCCCGGCACCTGCTGCATGGGGATGCTGCGTCGTTCCCGCAGCCCCTTCAGCGCCGGATGCGTGTGCCAGATCTCCCTCAGTGAATCGGTCGCAATGTTGCCCAGGGCCAGTCCGTGCAGTATATGACAGGGCACAATGGTGCCGTCGTGGAGCACACCCAACTTGGAGAACACGCCACCGCAAGCGGTGAGATAGCCCATCGTCCACCTGGCGGATTTCTCACCCGTCTGCCGGGCCTGCTCCATCTCCGCATACGCTTTCCTCTTGGCCTGCGGGCCGGCCTGGGCAGTGAGGCGACCGGGATAGCGTTCCAACAGCCCGGCCAGCGTCTCCATAGCTTCCAGTTCCTCGCCGGCCGTAAGCGCAATCTGCCCCTGGTTGTGGCACCCAGCGCCGATGAGCGCCGCCTCGTTGGTGCCAAACGACGACAGGGCCACTTCGTCAAGCAGCAAATGCGCAGTGTTCTCCACATCGTGGAGATTGTGCCGGTTGATCGTCATCCGCACTGCGACAGGGAACCCAGTCTCCTTGAGCAATTGCAGCCCGCGCAAGGCACGCTCAAAGCTGTTCGGACGGCTCTTGTTATGGACCTCCGCGCACGAGCCATCAATCGAGACCTGGATGTAATCCAGGCGCAGGCGACGCTTACCAACCTCGAACTGCGCCAGCACTTTGTCATCAATCAGCGTCCCGTTGCTCAGGATATTGTAGCGCATGCGGTTGGCAATGATTCCGTCAATGAGATCGAACAGGTCGGGCCGCGTAAAGGCTTCGCCACCCGTGAGCGACACGTCCATGACGCCCAGCCCGCCCAGCTCCTCGAAAAAGGCCAGCCAGCGCTCAGTAGGCAGGTCGCTTAGCGCCGTCATCTCGTCGGCGTAGAAACAGTACTTGCAGCGCAGGTTGCAGCGGCCGGTGATGGCGATGTCCACACTGCGCGGGGAGGACATGATCCGCATGTCGCTCATGAGCTTCCAGCCTACACCGGTCAGTCTTCCACGATACCGATGAACCCGGTAGCCACCATGTCGTCAACAAACTCTGTGACCTGGCTCGCTACTTCATCCTCTGGCACGCCATCAAAGGACTCCTGAAGGGCACTCACGATGCCCGGCAGGTCGTGGCTGCCATCGCAGAGTTGCCACACAAACAAGCCGGTCACGTTGACCACCTTGATCTGATTGGTGTCAGGGTTGAAGACCAGCCCTCCATCCGGGTCCTCCTCCCGGAGCACCACGTCAGGGTTTCTGATATACCGGGGTGACCCGACCGATGTTTCTTCCACGGTACCGTTCTCCATTCAGTTGTTGATACTGGTGTGCGACAGCAATACAATCGCTGCCCGGAACACCCATATTCTATCACACAACCACTGACGTGTCAATTCCCCTTACTCATTGACAGGACTTTTCCAAAGTCTAGTCATATCCATGAAGTTTAGCGGCAGCTGCCCCGCTCCGCTGCGCTTCGGGGACTCTGCCCCGCTCCCGTCTCCGCTTCGGGGACTCTGCCCCGCTCCGCTGCGCTTCGGGGACTCTGCCCCACTCCCGTCTCCGCTTCGGGGACTCTGCCCCACTCCGCTGCGCTTCGGGGACTCTGCCCCGCTCCCGTCTCCGCTTCGGGGACTCTG
>CAYZGO010000001.1:84875-97218 GCA_964478075.1 uncultured Anaerolineales bacterium
CTGCCCCGCTCCGCTGC
Source organism: uncultured Anaerolineales bacterium (assembly GCA_964478075.1). Lineage (GTDB taxonomy): Bacteria > Chloroflexota > Anaerolineae > UBA2200 > UBA2200 > DAOUEX01. The sequence goes on from CAYZGO010000001.1 coordinate 84,893, forward strand.
GCTTCGGCGACTCTGCCCCACTCCCGTCTCCGCTTCGGCGACTCTGCCCCACTCCCGTCTCCGCTTCGGGGACTCTGCCCCGCTCCGCTGCGCTTCGGGGACTCTGCCCCACTCCGCTGCGCTTCGCTGCGCGCCGTTCGTCCCGCAGGGCCGAGGGTCCGCACGGGAGGACGAACCACAGACCCTAAGGGTTTCCAAAACCCTTAGGGTCTGAACAGTGCCAGCGCGAAAGGCGTCCACGCTGCATTGATCGGCGGAGGGCCACAGGTCGTCGTGGCGGCCAGTCGGGGTGCTCCAACCCAGGGTTGCATTCAGGGTTGGAGATCAGCTCCAGCGCGGTCACGTGCATCACCGCTCTGAGCCCACATGCACGGGCCTTTTGCACCATCATCGTCACCAGATCACGGACGGCGTGGAATTCTGCATCGTCGACCCAGGCGCTGTAGGACCAACCCCAGGGGCTATCGGCCAGCGCGACGCTGACGTTCTGCACCGCCAGCGCGTCCAGTCGGGCGTCAATCTCCGCTTCGCTGTCTTCCAACTCAAAGAAAGCGCCAGCAATGCGCGCGGTGCGCGCCCAGCCGGGCCAGGCATAAGAGGCAACTGGGTCTGAGGCGACAGGGGCCAGCGCGATGGATAACAGAGTAAGGGGCAAAAGCCATCGTTTCACAAGTTTCTCCCAAGCAGCCCAACGTAGGCCGGGTTTTCTACCCGGCATTTCCCCGTGACACTATGTAGTCACTCGAGTCTAGATAGGGCAACACGGACTCGTGAGTTATTGCTCTGTGAGCGTTAGTCTGATGGGAGGCCACCCACCTGCCTTGCCACAGCAAGGCGAGTCTTGCACGAATAAACGAATACTCGGCAACCAATTCGTGCATTCGCCGTTCGTGCTCTGCATGCCCTGCGGGCGACCGCTACGATCGTTCATGCCGCTTGACGGCACGGGGTGGCCCCATTCGTGTATTCGTGGCCCATTCGTGGACGGCGACTGAAGTCGCTACTACAAACCTTCAGCACTAGAACCTCGAAGAGACCAGGCCCTCGCTCATGTCATGCCGTCGCCTTGAAAACGAGCCGTCCTTCCACTTTGCTGCTCAGGTTCTGGTGAGTACCCAGGTACTCCTCAAGCACATCGCGAGCGGACGTGGTGACAACTCGTGATGGTGCAATCGCCGTCAACTGCTCATTGGTCAGGCCAAGGTTCGGAGCTGAGTTGCTGACGTGAAACCCCTGCAGGCAGATCGTATACTGTCCATCGTCTTCCACAGGTCCGTCGTTGATGGTCAGTGATTCAACCTCCTTCGTAGCATCTACGTAGACTGCACTCACGCCCCGGTTGATCTGGTAGCACTCTCCTTCGCCATCCCGGTTTTCTGGCCGCATGATGTACCCGAAGGTGTCCTTGAGCTGCGCGCCGGTGATAGTGAACTTGTGCAGGCTGTCATCGTACGGGAAAATGCTCATCAGATTTCCCAGCGTGACAAGCGGGCCCAGCTCAGCCCCCCGGATTGAGCCACTGCCGACGAACATTACGTCAACACCAGCGCGTTGCCCAAAGATGTCGGCGAACAAGTTACCCAATGACGTCTCCTCCTCCCGCCGTGGGTGGGTCAGTTTCTGCGCCAGGCGGCACACAATCGCGTTGTATTTGCGATCCACGACATCTTTGAACGAGTCAATGAACTTCTGGAGTTCAGCGTCGGGTTCCGCGAGATCGTCGTCTACCGGGATGAGCTGCCACTTCCACTCCACGATGCTATTGGTGTCGTCGTCCACCACGATGTCGAATCGCCCGATCTGGTCGGTGCCCACGCCCGCCTGGGTGATCAGGATGTCGTTGACCACTGCCGGTTGCTCCAGAATGGTGTGGGAGTGCCCGCCAATGATCATATCTACGCCCCATTGTGGATCGAGCATGGCCGCAAGTTCCTTGTCCGAATCAAAACCGATGTGCGTGAGAAGGATCGTCAGATCAATGTCTTCGTCCTTGTACGCATTGCAGATCTTGCCCACCTCGGCATTGGCTTCCTCCAGCGAGATGAAACTTGCGATCTGAGTATCTGTCTTCAGAGACTTGAGCACGGCATCGGTAATGATGCCGATGAACATGATGTCGAACCCAGCCTTATTGATGATGAGGTATGGCCGCATCAGCCGCCGGTGATACTTCTTGATGTACAGGTTGGCGTTGACAATGGGGAAACTGGCCATCTTTTCAAGAAACAGCAAGTGAGGCAACCCGTAATCCATCTCATGGTTGCCCAGTGTGACAACGTCTGGCGCCAGGTAGTTCATGATCTCCATCGTAGAGATGCCCTTGAATTCCGAGTCAATCATCGACCCCTGCACCATGTCACCGGAAATGACGTACAGAACGTTCTCCTCTTCTTCCCGAACCCTGCTGATATAGCCCGAAAGCAGCGCCAATCCTCCGATCAGATTGCCTTCAGCGCCCTCGACCTCCGCCAGGAAATCTCCGTGCATGTCATTGGAATGCAAGATCGTGAACTTTTTCGTCTTCACCTTTCGTGCTCCTTTCTTCTGGTACACGAATTGCACGAATTTCCACGAAAAACACGAGATCTCCCAAAAAGAATTCGTGGAATTCGGTTTCGTTTGTGCTATTCGTGTACAGGCCCTCCCAGCACCCGCGATCTAAACTCCAGTATATACGGGCAGACCCTGAGGGCCTTTGGGCAAACCCTCAGGGTCTTGACATTCTTGATTCACACCAGAGAACGAAAGTGATTCCGTAGCAGGCCATAGCTATGCGTATCGCCTACCGCATTGGAGAGCCGTTGGTTTAGGCATCGTGTCTCCTCTCTCAGCAACACCTCAAGGGTCCTCAAAGCGCTCGGGGGCTCTGACTTGTGCAACTGGGTGGTCAAACTGCGGGCGATAGGTAGAAGAGAATGGCAAAATAGTGGCAGATGCTGCCCCCCAGAACAAATAGATGCCAGATGGCGTGGTTGTACGGCAACTTGCGCCAGGCATAGAAAATGACTCCCACGGTATAGATCACCCCGCCAACGCCCAACCAGATCAGACCACCGCGAGGAATGTGGGCCAACGCCTCTTTCCAGGCGATCACACCCATCCAGCCCATCAAGATGTAGGCCAGCGTAGAAAGTGTTCGAAACCGATGGATGAAGAACGCTTTGAAAACGACTCCTATCAGCGCCAAACCCCAAACGACACCCAGCAGGGTCCTACTCCAGGCCCCTGGGATGCCAACCAGAAGGAAAGGAGTATACGTCCCGGCAATCAGCAGATAAATGGCGGCGTGGTCGATGACTTGAAAGACCAATTTCACGCGGGGCTTCTGAAAGCTGTGGTAAAGAGTTGAAGCCAGGTAGAGAATAATGAGGGTACTGCCATAAATGCTAAAGGCAACAATTCGCCAGGCATCACGGTACAGAGCAGCCAAGACGACGAGCAAGGTTAGTCCTGCCACACTGAGGCCGGTTCCAATACCGTGCGTAATGGCGTTGGCTATTTCCTCCCCCAAGCTATAGGATTTGTACATTTGGGAAGCATCCCGCACTTTCTGTGATGACATCGCCTCGTCCTTCCGCTGAACGTCCTCTCCGCTACTGGCCCACATCGCCTTGTGAGCGAGAATAACCGGGGCCTAGCTACGTGAAGCATCAGTGAAACTCGGGTTGGAAACCTAGTCCCTTGCCAGCCTAAGGCACTCGTATTGTATGCTCTGATTGTCTGTGTGTCAAGTGCAATCTGACAATCGGGTGTAGCTCACGTTCGCGCCAAGTTCTCGGTGAGCAGGTTGCCGTTCTGGCCAAACCGAGCCTCTCTTAAGGGACATCGCTCTGTGGACCGCAGGCTTGATCTGCGGGCGCCGCTCTCCTTCTCATCCGAGACCCGCCTTTCGATCAGCTCTGGTTTCTCTCGATGGGACACTTGCAGGCGATTCCCTCATCCTCTGCAGTTTCCGGCCAGCAGCGGTTGGCCGAGATGCACGCGGACCGTTCCTGCAGCCCCAGTTGGAAGCGCTTGGGGAGGTCAGGCTCGCAGATGAGAGGGCGACACAGCGAGACAAAATCGGCATCGCCGCATGTCAGCACGTCTTCCATCACACGCCGTGAGCGGAAACCGCCGACCAGCATAATCGGGAGCTTGGTCACGGGACGCGCCTGCTGAGCGAGGGCACGAAAGTAGGCTTCATCCTCCTCGGAACGGATCCCTGTGCGCACGATGGACTTCGGGCCAATGCCCCCGCTGATCTCCAGAGCATCCAGGCCGAGCTCCGCCAACGCTGCTGCTGCCTGAACCCCCCCCTCGGCAGTCAGGCCTCCCTCCACAGAGTCCATCATGCCCAGCTTGATGAACACAGGGTAGCTCGGCCCCACTTGCTGACGCACTGCCCTGGAGACCGCCCGCAGGAAACCCATCCGCGCCTCCAGGTCACCGCCCCACTTATCTGTGCGCCGGTTTATCAAGGGGGACAGGAACTGGCTGATCAGGTAGCCGTGAGCGCCGTGGAGCTGCACGCCGTCAAAGCCGGCCTCCTTGGCTCTTCGTGCCGCCTGGGCATAGGCCTGGATCGTCAGGTTGATTTCCTCGGGCGTCATCTCTCGCGCCGAGCGTTTCAAGAAGGGGAGTGTCACAGTCGAGGGAGCGATGGCGTCTTCAACCGCCGTACGGCCACACTGGATTCCGCCGTGGTTGATCTGGACTGCAATCCTCCCCCCTTCCTGATGCACGGCACTGGCCAATTCAGCCAGATGGGGAATTAGGTCATCCGAGTAGATGCCGGTCATGCCACGATGCGCCTTGCCAGAGGGATGGACGTACATGTGGCCGGTGATGATCAGTCCGACGCCGCCGCGTGCCAGCTCTCGGTAGCAGTCCTTGAGGCGCGGTTTCGGTCGCCCACTGTCATCTGCAAGGTACTCAGCAGTAGCTGAGCGGATGATGCGGTTACGTAGGGTCAAGGTACCGATGTTTCCTGTGCTGAAAAGCATGCTCATACTGTGCCTCCAGGGAACTCGATTGCTTCCGAGGGCACTCCGGCTTCACTGCCCCCAAGACATGGACAGTCTGCCCGGGGGCCATTGCTATCCTGTTCACCGCAGAGAGCGCAGCCTCCCATCCTTGAAGCCAAAGAGACGCAGAGTTCGTACAGCTTTGCTGAGGGTTCTGCGGTGCTGGTCCATGGCCCGCCTACATAATCGCGGGATGATGCGCATGACCTGTTGTCAAGAACGAGCAGGCTACAGTCAGCCCACACGACGGCACAGCACTCTGTTGTCAAGCTCATACGCGTGCTCAGTAGGGCTGCTTCTCGCCGAGCACCTCATGGACACGAACCATCCAAGCGCTGATGAGTATTTTCTGGGGGCACAGATCTTCGCATTCATGGCACTTCTGACACGCGTTGGCTCGCGCCTCCTCCGGGACCTGTTCATACCGGAAACGGGCCTGCTCGACTGAGTTGTATGCCTTGCCTCTGTTGAAGAGCTCGAAAAGGCGAGGGATGTCAACACCGTTTGGGCACGGCAAGCAGTACCCGCACTTTGTGCACGGAATGGGATATAGCCCTTCGTATTCTTCCCCCACTCTGCGGACAAGCTCTAGTCCTTCTTCGGTCAGCGTGCTGATCCCTGATGCGCCAGCGCTGGCAACATTCTCTTCGACTTGCTGCATCGTGCTCATGCCGCTGAGCACCACTGACACTTCCGGTTGGTTCCAGAGCCACTGCAGCGCCCAATCTGCCGGTGTGCGTTTGCTCGGGCCGCCATCCCACAGCCGCTGAATCTTGTCGGGTGGGTTCGCGAGCGCACCACCGAGCAGAGGCTCCATGATCACCACAGCCAGTCCCTTAGCTGCCGCATACTTCAGACCTTTGGTGCCGGCCTGTTCCTCCACGTCCACATAGTTGTACTGGATCTGGCAGAACGTCCACTTGTCATACGCGTCCACGATCTCTTTAAAAACATCGTATCTGTCGTGGAATGAGAAGCCGAGATACCCGATGCGCCCATCGGCAATGGCCTTCTCAGCCTCTGGCAGCACACGCAGATCGTGCATCGCTTGCCAACGCTTCTCGTCTAGCCCGTGCAGGAGGTAAAAGTCTAGGTGATCAGTCTGAAGCCTTTCTAGCTGCTCGTTGAGGTACTTGTCAAAATCCTTAGGCGTCTGCACCAGCCAACAGGGCAGCTTTGTGGCCAGCCTGACCTTTTCCCGATACCCTCCCTTGAGCGCCCGCCCAACGAAGGGCTCACTGTTTCCGCCATGGTACGGATAAGCCGTGTCCAGATAGTTCACGCCGTGATCAATGGCGTAGTGCAGCATCCTGGTCGCCTCTGGCTCGTCAATGTTGGAGGCCTCCCTGCCCTTTCTGGGAAACCGCATGCACCCAAATCCGAGAGCCGACACTTCCCACTCCAGCTTTCCAAATCTGCGATATCTCATTGCACTGCACTCCTCCCGCACCTCAAACGGCCACGATTGTCCCATCCAGGACAGCTTCGACACTCACGGCAGGGCCTGGACAGGCCAAGAAAGCGCGGCAAAACCGATACAGATTATGTGAATGAGTATAGTGAGCGCGATGCCCAGCGCAGTCACATCGGCCGGTACCTTCTCCAGTGAGAAGAGCACCAGCGCAGCAAACACGGTGCACAAGAGAAGCGCAATCGCTGTGGTCATGATCCTGGCATCCTGAAAACACCTATGCCGTCTCACATGGTGGTGCAAGAGTGCATTTCACAGAACGGTTAGCGGCTGCTTCCTTGAGTTGCGTCTGTCCTAGAGGAAGGGCGACGCAATGATCAACCCGAGTATACCATTGATCGGGCATTCGCGCAACCGCCGTGCAGGCCTGGATAGACGTCCTACGTGACACCGCGCGCACTGCCACTCAGGCGGCGGCTAACGGAAGCCGCCCTAGGCACCCAGAATCAATCGTGGCCTACACCCAGCAACTCCAGCATTGTGTCCACATCGGTAGTGGGGAGTTGGCAATGGTAGTCGAGGCAGACGTACACAGTGGCTTTGCTATCAATCCTCCGCTGATACCTTGTGAACTCAGCCAGGCCAGCAATGTCGGGTGATTCCTCTTCGTCTGGCCGGAAGAGCACGACCTTGCCGGGCACAAACTGCGTCCTGAGCACCCTCAATATCGCCTGCGTATCCTTTGCCTTCAGGATCCCAGCGATAACCACCTCGTAGGAAGGCCCCAGCGCAAAGTCAACTGCGACTAGGAGTTGAGTATACGCTGACGGTGATCGTTCAACATCACTGGAGAACGCCCGTGCGATGCCCGCCGCCTTTTCCTCCAAATCCGAATCAGCAGTCATGCGCCCCAGACGTAGCAGGTTGAGCATGGCCACCGAATTGCCCGATGGAATCGCCCCGTCGTAGATTCCCTTCCGCCGTACAAGGAGCTCGTCAGCGTCATCTGCTGTAGAATAGAAACCGCCATGCTCATCGTCCCCTAAGTGCTGAATCATAACCGCGTTCAGCGCCAGCGCGCTCCGCAAGTGACGCGCGTCAAAGGTAGCCTCGTACAGTTCCAGCAGCCCCCAGATCAGGAACGCATAGTCATCCACGTATGCAGACAGGGCGGCTTCCCCATCGCGATAGCGGTGGAGCAGCCGTCCGTCGGCGGTCCGCATGTTCTCGAGAATGAAGGCGGCCGCACGCCCGGCTGCCTCAGCGTACTTGGGCTCATCAAAGGCCCGAGCGCCCTTGGCCAGAGCAGCGATCATCAAGCCATTCCAATCGGTCAGCACTTTGTCATCTTTCAGTGGATGAACCCGCTTCTCGCGGTAAGCAAACATCGTCTGCCGTGCGGCTTCCAGGCGCTCCTGCAGATCCGGCTCGGACATCTTGAAGGCGGTTGCCAACAGCGAGAGTGGCGCCGTCAGATGCAGGATATTCCTGCCCGTCCTCTGACCGGTGGCCTCCTCAGCAAAGTTGCCACCGAGTTCACCATTGAACACCCTCATGATGAAATCCACGCCCCCGCTGCCAAGAACCTGCCGGAGTTCATCTTGCGTCCACAGGTAGAACTTGCCTTCCTCACCTTCGCTATCAGCATCCTCGGCTGAGTAGAACCCGCCTTCAGGCGCTGTCATGTCGCGCAAGACGTAGGCAAAGACCTCGCGGGCCGTTGTCTCGTATTCCCCATTTCCGGTGGCCTGATAGGCCTCCGCATATGCCATGCCCAACATGGCCTGATCGTAGAGCATCTTCTCAAAATGGGGCAACAGCCAGCGGGCGTCGGTAGAATAACGATGAAAGCCGAATCCAAGGTGATCGAATACACCACCGCGTCGCATCGCCTGCAGGGTCTTCTCGACCATCTCCAAAGCTCTCTCATCCCCCGTACGCTTCCAGTAGCGCAGCAGGAAAAGCAACTGATGAGGCGTTGGGAACTTGGGAGAGCTGCCGAAGCCCCCATACTGATCATCGAACCGCTGGGCGAGTTGCTGATATGCCAGCTCTAGCGTGGACTCGTCCAGGTCTCCACCAGCTGCATCTTGTGACATTTGCTGGACAGCAGCGCTAACTCTGGCCGCCACACCTAGCAGCTCGTCCCGTCGTGTCGCCCAATGGTCCTTGATGACAGAGATGAGCGTCAGCAGCCCCGTCCGCCCCACACTACTCTCCTTCGGGATATAAGTCGCTGCAAAGAAAGGGATCTTGTCAGGCGTCATGATGATAGTCAGCGGCCATCCTCCTCTGCCGGTCATCATCTGAGAGACCGTCATGTAGACATCGTCGATATCCGGCCGCTCCTCGCGATCCACCTTGATACACACAAAGGCATCGTTCATCAGCGCAGCGACACTCGGGTCCTCGAACGACTCGTGTTCCATCACATGGCACCAGTGGCAGCTTGAGTAGCCAATGGACAGAAAGATGGGTTTGTCCTCCCTGCGAGCCTTCTCAAATGCCTCTTCTCCCCACGGATACCAGTCCACAGGGTTATCGGCATGTTGAAGCAGGTAGGGACTCTTCTGATCAGTTAGACGATTGTCTTTCCCGGCACTGCTTGTTGGCCGGTTATTCGGAGTCTTGGCCATCAGTGTACACACCCGTGCGTTATGACAATAACAATGCAGAGCCCGGTCGCCATGCAAGCACAAGCCTTCTCCGCCCTACTAGTGCCAGGAAAGGACAAGCAAGAGAATCGCGACACTATAGGTGCCACTGACCCTCAGTGGATGTCCACAGCACATTGTCACCCCAGATGCCGCTGGTAAGAACCGCCCTACGACCGGCTGGCAGTCAGGCTAGCGGGGTAAGAAGCTACTCTTCCTCCACCGTTGCCTTCATGACCTACTCCAGATAGAGCGGTTCGGGCAGGGCACCCTCAAAGCTCACCTCTTCGTTCACGACCGTCTTGGGCACGGAGAAGACGTTGTGTTTGAACATCAGATGGGCAAAGGCCGAGCTCTCCACCATGTCTGCCCGCACCATGTCGCTCTCCAGAGCCATGCTGTGCGCCAACTGCACAGCCATCGGGCAATATGGGCAGGTGAGAGTGACGAACACCTGGAGGTGGAGGGGATGCTTCAGCCCCCTCAGGGCCTCCTTGGTCTCTGGCATAAGACCTGACTTCCCCGCCGAGACGGCCTTGATGGCCTGCACGAGCGATGCGAATTCATAGCCTGTGGGCACGCCGTAGAAGCGCATCCCATAGTCCTTTTCCCCTTCCACCACGATGGCCGGGATCTTGTCCACCCCGTAGTGCTCTGCTACCGCCTTGTCCACGGCGAAGTGGTGGACCTCAACATCCAGCTCACCCGAAAAGGAGGCTAGCTCTTCAGCGAGGGCGGTGTTCTGCCGGCAGTGCTCGCACTCGATCTGCTGGGTGAAGACCACCAGCTTCACCTTTCCGTTGACCCCTCGAACTCCTTGCTCAGGTAATCTCGAACATCCTCGTTTAAGACAGTCATCTCTTCCCCCTACTGAGAACTCTTAACCGACTCGTCCATCAATTTGCTAGGAATCAGTCCCCACAGCCGAAGGACTGCGTGCCCGTGAATGGACTACCTCCTAAGGAGGTAGCTATAGGCGCTCAGGGACGCATTGGCCCCCTCTCCAGCAGCAACGATGATTTGCTTTTCAGGGACGTTGGTCACGTCGCCAGCAGCAAAGATGCCAGGCACGCTCGTCCGACAGCTGCAATCAACCACTATCTCCCCGACTTTGTTCAGTGCTAATAAGCCCCGGGCGAGTTCGGAGTTGGGGACCAAGCCGATCTCGATGAAGACTCCCCCCACTGCCAGTTGCTGGGTCTCGCCAGCTTCTCTGGATTCGATGACTAGTCCGCTCACTCTCTCCTCACTCAGGATTTCCTTGACCATGTAGCCCAGGAAAGGGATCACTTTCTGTGAAACCTCGGCCTTCTCTACCAATATGGGGTCAGCTTGCCAGCCAGCGGCTACATTCACCACGTAGATTCTGGCGGCAATCTTGATGAGGTCGACCACTGCTGTGAGAGCTGAGTTACCACCCCCGATGACCGCTACGTCCATCCCCGCGAAGAGGGGGGCGTCGCAGATGGAACAGTATGTAACGCCACGTCCTACCAGTTCCTTCTCGCCAGACACATCGAGTTGCCTGGAGCGCTTCCCGGAGGCGATGATCACTGCCTTGCCCACGAAACCTTTTCCCGTTCGCGTGGAGACCGTAAACTCATCGTCCTGGGCAGTGAGCTTTGTCACTCCCTCGCCGATTATGACATCAATGGGGAACTGCTTCACCTGCTCGTGGAACTTGGCCATCAGCTCCGGACCTGTGACGTACTGGTAACCCATATAGTTCTCGATCTCGGAGGTCAGGAGCGGCTGGCCGCCTAGGTCCTTGCTCACCAGCAAGGTCCTCAGCTTCTTGCGGCTACTGTAGACGGCGGCAGTCATCCCCGCCGGCCCAGCGCCAACAATGATTAGCTCATAGGCCCCCTCACCCATCGGCCTTTTGTCTTTGGCCTCGTCGACGACTCCAGGCAAGATGACCCCAATGTCTTCCAACACCTTCAGCTCCTCTCTGTATGTAGAGCCTCAGTAGATCCAGTTTTTGGAGCGGAGCGGGCTCCCACGCCCGCGGCTCGGCAGCATGCCCACTCCACTCATCTGCACCTGCCCTGTCTCACCTTTGTCTTTACGCCACCTCTGGTCTTTGCGCCAGAGGCGTAAACGGAAGGCGTAAACGGGGACGAGAGAACTGAGGCGGCGCAGATGCAGGTGTCGCTCCGTGGATGCTGCCCTTCGGCTGCGCTCACCTGTGCCTGCCTTGCCGAAGGCGTCCGGGCCACCGCTCGTCGCGGAGCGCCGAGAGGCGCTAACGCGGAGACGGGGCGGCCCAAGTGCAAGCAGGACATGGCGCGAGGAGCCGCCTCTGGTGATGATCTTGGATCTACCGAGTCTGGCCAGTTGTCGGTGTTGGCAGGTAGAGAACACACTCAAGGTCTACCGAGTCTCCAGAGCCTGTGCTGCCTCCAACACCTCTTCCATGGGTGGCACCTCCTTCACAGGGTATACCTTGGCAAAGCGGATGACACCCTGCATGTCAATAACGAAGATAGCCCGCTCTGCGAAGCCTTCCTCTCGCAGCACACCGTACCGCTTTGCCACCTCCCCATGCGGCCAAAAGTCACTTACAAACCGGAAGGATTCGATCCCTAATGACTCGGCCCAGGCCTTCTTGCTAGGCACGCTGTCAACACTGATACCCAGAACCTGGGTATTCAAGCGCCCGAACTGGGGCATTGCGTCATCAAGCGCCTGCATCTCCGCTGCACAACCCGAGGTCCAGGCCAGGGGATGAAAGGCCAAGACGACGTTCTTACTGCCGCGATACTCGCGCAGGTGAATCGTCTTGCCTCCGGCCGCCTGCAGTGCAAAATCCGGCGCTTCGCTTCCAACCGCTAGAGGCTCCTTTCTTTCCATTGTGTTGGGATGGGCAATCTCCTTTCCCAAGGAGACCTTCACCTCGAACAACTCGTCCGCCCTCACTTTGTCCGGACAGTCTATGACCGGCACGTGCTTCTCTTTCTTCCAGTCACCGTGTTGGGTTTTGTTTCCTAACACTATGCTGATCTCCTTTCTTGATTCACTTCATTCGGATCGAGCCGCTGATCTTCGTAGGTCGGCACTCCCTCCGCGTGGTAAATAACACCGATGGGCATGCGATTCCCGCACTCGTAGGCCTTTTTCCAGGCTGCCTCGTGCTTGGCAGAATCGTAGCCTCCTTCTTCCTCTCCCGGCCCGCCCCCCCCGGGCGGAAACGGGATGTGGGGGGTGGGGAGGGGTTGCCCCGCAGTGGGGGGGGGGGTGAGGGCAGCGGAATCA
>CAYZGO010000001.1:97228-176932 GCA_964478075.1 uncultured Anaerolineales bacterium
CCCCCCGATCTCAAACGTCATGTCATTCTTGACCATGTTATCCCCCTAATTGTGGCGGAGGTTCAGCACCCAATTCTGCGCAAGCGTTCTACTCCTCAAACTTCTCAAACATATCTTTGCCCACGCCACACTCAGGACAGGCCCAATCGTCAGGCAGATCTTCGAAGGGAGTACCGGGCGGTATCCCACTATCAGCATCACCTATTGCAGGGTCATAGATCTAGCCGCAAGCTAGACATTCCCACTTGGCCATCTCCTACCTCCTAACCTGTTCGGTTAATGTATCTGCTCGTCCAGCCCCTTGACAACCATAGGTGTCTTAATGAAGCCTGGACACCGTGCTTCATTTGCTCTCTCACACGATGTTCTGGGGTTCGCCCTGTGCAAAAGCAACAATGTTATGCATGGTTGTGGTCAGTATGCGTTGAACAGCCTCACGTGTATTGAAGGCACTGTGAGGCGTGATCAAGACATTGCGCATGCGCAGCAGGATATGGTTAACCAAAAACGTTTCCAAGTTGTGTTTCTTCCGGAAAACAGAGCGCAGCAGTTCAGCCTCCTCGCGGATGACAGGCTCCTCAGGGAGCACGTCCAGGCCGGTTGCAGCCACTTTGCCATCAGCAAGGGCACGGAGCAATGCCCGAATATCAACTACCGTACCACGAGCAGTGTTGATCAGGATAACGCCATCTTTCATTATGGCAAACTGCTCGGTGGAAAGAAGGTGATACGTCGACTTGGTAGCTGGAACATGCAAGGTTATGACGTCAGCCTCCGCCAAGATCTCCTTCATGCTGGCATAACGGAACCCCAGCCTGGATGCCAACTCCTCGTCCGGCTTCACATCATAGGCCACGACCTTCATTCCGAAGCCCTTGGCAATTGCAATGACACACCGTCCGATGCTTCCCGTGCCGATGACGCCAAGCGTCCTGCCGCGCAGATCGAAGCCCTGGAGCCCCTGCTGGGAGAAATCCCCCCTGCGGGTGCGATTGATAGCCTCCGTTAGATTGTGGCTGATCGTAAGCAGCAAGCCGAAAACGTGCTCCGCTACGGTGTGTTCGCCATATCGTGGTACACTGCAAACCACTATGTCGTTACGTTTGCAGTAGTCGAGGTCTATGTGGTCGAAGCCAGCCGAGCGAGTAGCAATAAGCCTCAGATGGCTGAGTTGTTTCAGAACGCCAGCGCCGAGATCAGAATAGATAAAGGGCGAAATGACCTCTGCATTGGCATATTGACTGGCATTTTCACTGCTGAGCGGCCCATCCACGAACTGGATCTCGTGCTCAGCGCCTATCGGCTCAAACATTGCGCGTTCCCATTCTTCAATCTCGAAAACGGCTATCTTCACGGATTCATACGCCTCTCAGGGGATAATATGGCCAACACAGGATAATCGTAATTGGTGCGGCACTCTTCCACACCAGGCATTCCGACGACCGCGACGTCCGCGCCTGCCTCACGCATGCGCAAAAGCGGATACCAGCACGTCGTGCATCCCTTCTCGCTTTGCGCCAAGAACCTCCCGCAGGTTCCTGCAACCTGCGGGAGGCTCCTACAATGTCAGGCCACGCCGAGCGCCCGAACTTTCAGAAAGCGAACTCCGTCTTCCAGACCTCCCATACCTTCCCCACCAAGTCCGGCCCCGGCTTGAGGGTCGCTTTGCCTGGTTCCCAGCCGGACGGCGTGGCCTCCCCCGTTGCCCGCACGTGCTGGAAGGCATTCACCTGGCGGATCAACTCGCTTACGTTGCGGCCCACCGATGGGGTGAGCACCTCTATGGCCTGGATGATCCCATCGGGGTCAATGATGAAGCGACCGCGGATGTTCACACCCGCCGCCTCGTCGTAGACCCCATACACGGTGCCAATGCGCCCACCCTGATCGCAGAGCATAGGATAGGGGATGCCGCCCTCTACCATCTTGGACAGCTCCTCCTCATTCCAAATCTTGTGGGTGAAGCGGCTATCAGTGCTTACGGACAGCACTTCGACGCCTAGCTCGTTCAACCTCGGATACTTGACGGCAACTGCCGACAGCTCGGTCGGTCAAACGAAGGTGAAAGCACCGGGGTAGAAGCAGAGCACCACCCACTGGCCTCGATAGTCCGATAGCTTCACGTTCTTGAAGCCCTCGCCGGCGATGTAGGCCGAGGCTTCAAAGTCCGGTGCTTCTTTGCCTACACGTGCCATTGCCATTTTTACTTCCTCCTTTGGCGGTGATACACCCGCGGCAGAGGTTGATTCTGCGATCAACGGCCCCGCTGCTGATTGGACACACGAATCCACTTCCTTAGCCATTAACACATCTCCTCTCTCGACTGAAAGAACGGCGCTCGGCGTGGCCGTTCAGCGTTATTTGTAGGGGGAGGTCAGCCCTCCACCTCTCACCTCCGCGTGAAGTTGCGCTCTTTGTGCTTCTGCGCGATGGTGGCTGCCAGGCGATTCAGGGCCTCGAAATCCTCCCCTTTGGGGAAGCCCTTGACGATGACTGGCTCCAGTGTCTCCACCTTCAAGTTGGCGAGCATCCCCACAAACTGGTCAACCATCTTGCCGCCCCAGCCGTACGAGCCAACGATGGAGGTGAACTGTAACTTTGGCCGCAAAGCGTTCGCCAGGTAGGCCGCATAGACGACGTTGGGATGGGCTCCGGTCAAGACCGTCGGTGTACCCACGACGAGAGTGGCGGCATCCACCAGGGCCATCGCCAGCTCACCGATGTCCGTCGCGGCCAGGTCGAACTGTTTTACGCCGACCCCCTTCTCAATCAAGGCCTCCACGAAGTACTCCACCATCCTTCGGGTGCTCCCGTGCATGGAGATATAGGGGAGGACCACGACGTTCTTCGGCGGGCCGAAAACCCAGTCCCGATACGCTTCGAGGATGAATTGAGGGCGGTGGTAGATGGGCCCGTGGCTGGGGGCGATGAGCTCTATATCATAGCCCTCCAGCTTCCGCAAGTTCTTCTCGATGGCCTTTCTAAAGGGCATCATGATTTCGGCGTAATACCGCTTGGCCGCCTCGTAGACGCGCGCCTCGTCGGTGGCGTAGAGATTCGATGTCGCCAGGTGGGAACCGAAGAAATCGCAAGGGAAGAGTATCTTGTCCTCGCGAAGATAGGTTAGCATGGTCTCCGGCCAGTGAACCCAGGGGGCGTGGATGAACTCGAGGTTTTTGTTCCCCAGAGAGAGAGTCTCCTTATCGTCCACGGCGATGAACTTTTCCTCCGGGATGAGGAGCAGGTCCATCAGCATCCCCTTGCCCTTGGGCGTGGTCGCGACCTTTGCCGTGGGGAATTTCTCCAGCATGCGCGGCAGGGCGCCCGAATGGTCCTGCTCGGCGTGGTTGGCGATGATGTAATCTATGCTCTCGACACCCAAGTTATCCAGCCGCTCGACCAGCATGTGCTCCATGGTGAGGTCTACCGTGTCTATCAGCGCCGTCTTCTCGCTTGCCCTGACCAGATAAGCGTTGTAGCTCGTGCCATCGGGGAGAGGGATGAGCTCATCGAAGAGCCTCCGGTCCCAATCAATGGCTCCCACCCAGTAGATGTCGTCTTTAATCTTTCTTGCTTGCATCGTTTTGCCTCCCAATCGTAGTGACGCTTTCGCCCACGGCACGGCCCAGCTCAGTGCACCTGGCCAGGACTCCACCATCCGACGCCCTCCTTACCCGCACCCCTTCACCTATCACGCGCACGCTCTGGTCTTTCAAGACCCGCACTATGATTCCCGCCGCCTCCCCGCTCCAGCCGTAGGAGCCGAAAGCAGCTCCTACTTTATCCTTGAGCGGAACTTTGCTCAAGTCGGCCAAAGGCCTCCTTATGGCCCGGCCGGGTTGGGTGTTGTGGGTGGGCGACCCAGGATGATGGCATCGGCACTGGCCAGGTCATCTTCCTGGGCCTCTCCGACCCTCTTGAAGACGACTCCTGCTCCTTCCACCGACTTTGCCCCTTCGCCCACGGCGCGGGCCATCCGGCCGGTGTTGCCTGTCCGGGTATCGTAGAGAATGACCACTTTGGACATAGCCTCACCTTTCTCTTGATTGATTGCAGCTTTCGCCGACGTTGATTCGCTTATAGCCCCTCCTTTCCAGCCCGGGGTTTTCCAGGTCGCGTCACCATGTTCTAATCACCCCAACGTGGACTATTATACAGCTAGATACTCCCGCTTTCAACTCAGGAAGCAGTCTCATATAGGGTCATTTAGTTCTTGAGCCTGTTAGCCTTGTGAACGTTTTGGCACTGTCCGGGGGTGCTCTCCAGCGGAGACCGCGCCATTGCGGCCGGGTGACTGCCCTGCCGACGCACGGGGCACAGCATCAATTTTCCTCGAGCATTCCAATCACGGGGAATCTCTCCACAAGATCGGCGCCGTGGGGGGCTTGATCAAGACTGGCGGTCAAATCTACACCAGCAGTGTGCAGCACTTGATGCTGGCCATCCTGCCACAAGAAACTGCGGGATACGTCGTATACCTTGCCCTCGTAGGCTATGAAGGCAGATGCCCCATCCTTGCCGTTGTGTTGGGCAAGTTCCTTTTTCGTAACCCTTCGCATCTCCAAAACCCACGGATCGATTGGGTCGAAAACATCGGGCAGGCCCTGATTGATACGAGCCTCCCCTTTGCCGAATCCGAGCTCACTCCAGAAACTTGCGCACAAAGGGAGAGGTCTCCCCTCGACGCAAGAAGTGGCCGGATGGCCCCTCACCCAGGAACTCGGAGAACCACGATTCGTGCTCGATTTCCTCATTGAGAATTGCCAGCGCCAAATCGTAGGTTCGATGATCCTTGCCGGCGGTCATGTTGCAGATGTGGGTGTATCCCCGCACGGCGCATCTCTCCGCCTCCACCAGCACCGTCAGCATGGCCTGGATATCAGTGGGGTCGCTGGGCAGACTGGCGGGCGGACAAGCCGACATGTCATGGAACTCCTTCATGTCCTCCGGCAGTTTGCCACCTAGCTCGTAGATGCGGGGGACCAGGGCCTCAAAGTGATTGCGATCTTCGATGCGGGCCGTCTCGGCGATCTCTTTGATCCCCTCTCCCGCCAGGCCAATCAGATTGACCCGTAGAATCGTGTAGTAATAGTAAGTGGTGATCTCGGCGGCTGCATTCTTGACCAACAGTTCCAACAGTTGGTCAACGTCCACTCCCGCCGTCTCCACCATCTCTCGTGCTACCTTAGCCATGATCTTCCTCCTTTCGCGTTTTGGAATGACTATCCCTCTTTACCGTTAACATACTATGCGTTCCTTCTGATCTCAAATAGCCACCACCTCTTTATCGTGACACCGAAGGCCCTCACAAACAGGTCGCAGAAGCAACTCAGCTCATCAGATTCCCGAACTCGTCCTCGTGCTCGATCTCCTCCCCGAGGATGTGCACGATGAGCTCATAGGTGATCGGGTCTTTGCCCGCTGTCTTTTTAGCTAGCTTGTTGTACACCTGGATTGCTCCTCGCTCGGCTTCGATCACCGTCTTGATGATGCCCTCAAAATCCGTCGCATCCGCCGGTGGTGTGGGATAGCCTTCATTGCTCGCCTCCACCAACTCTGACGGATCTGCCAGCGGCTCACCACCAAGTTGTGTGATGCGCTCGGCCAACTCCTCCTGGTGTTCCAATTCCTCTGCGGCGGTTTCATGGAGCAGTTCCGCCAGGTGCTTGGCCGCAGGCCGCCCGGTGACCACTTGCGCCATGTGCGTGTACGAGTAGACAGCTAACCACTCGTCGGCGTAAGCGCGGCTAAGGTCTGCGATAAGCTCCTGAACGTCCAGTTCCACAATCTCTCTGCCTTTTGTACCCATCTTGCTCTGCTTTTCTATCTTGTTTCCGTCCTTACGGAGCGTTTGGGTTTTGTGAGTCAAGGGTGAAGTTGTGTTAGAAAATCGGCGGTAAAAGCTACTCTTTTTCCTGACACTGGGGGCAGATGCCGAAGAAATCGAGCCGGTGGCTCACGATTCGGTAGCCCGTCCTTCGGGCCACCTCCTGAGGCAACTCGCTCAAGGTGGCGATTTCCGAATCCACGATACTTCTACATTTAATGCAGATCAAATGCGGGTGAGGATACGGCTTGTTGCCGTCATAGCGATTGCTGTCGTCGCTGAAGCCCAGCTCTAACACCTCCCCCATCTCCTTGAGCAGCGTCACTGTCTTATAGATGGTGGCCAGGCTGGTCGTGGGAAAATCCACCTTCACGCGCTCGTAGATCTGCTCCACACTGGGATGCCCCTCGCTAGCGGCCACGATCTTGAGCGCGGCCATTCGTTGCGGTGTGAGGCGGTGGCCCCGTTCTCTCAATCTGACAACCAGTTCATCCAGTCGGGTTTGAGGATCGGCCACAAGACTGTCTCCTCGCAGTGTATACTCTCCACTGACAGTGGTTCTTTGGAAGTAATATCGAACGGTGGCTCTTTATAGATAATGATTCTCTAATAACAATCATACCACAATAAGCATCATCTGTCAAATCACAATACCTGGAAGAGTATCATCATCTCTTCCTGGAGTGCCCAGCCCTCTCAACGAGGCCCCCAGCTCTCCCACAGCGCCACCAGCAGCGGGGTAATGGCCAGAGCGGGCAGGAAGTTGGCTACCCTGACTCGCTTCATCTCCAGGAGCACAAGGCCAATCCCTAGAATCATAACCCCGCCGGTGGCCGTCATCTCCGTTATCATGGCGTCGGTGAGAATGGTTTGGAAGAGAGAAGCCCCCAGGGTCAAAACTCCTTGGTAAACGAGCACCGTGATAGCAGAGAAGGTCACCGCCATCCCCATGGAGGCGGCGAAGGCTAGAGAAGAGAACCCATCCAGCACGCTCTTCATGGCCAGCAGTGTGTAATCGCCCGACAGCCCGTCCTGAATGGAGCCCAGGATGGTCATAGCCCCCACGCAAAAGACCAGGCTAGCGGTGACAAAGCCTTTGGTGAATTCACCTCGCGCCAGGAAGGGGAACCGGGCGGCTCTGGCCGCCAGCCACTTCCCAGCTTCGTCCACCCGCTCCTCCAGCCCCCACCACTCCCCCAGTATGCCGCCTATGACGATGCTCAACAGCACCAGCAGGAAATTCTTCGCGGTGATGGCCATGCTCATCCCCAGCGCCAGGGTCACCAGCCCCACTCCCTGTATAACGATGTGACGCACACGGGAGGGCAGCCTTTCGCCCAAAAGGGTGCCCGAAGTGCCGCCTGCAATTACGGTGATCACGTTGATAACAGTGCCCGTCATCTTCCCAAATCACCCTCTGATAAGTTCCGCGAACTTGGCCCCCAATTCATGTAAGCGAACTCCTCCAGAGGTAACCTCCCCGGCCTCTCTTTCTCCGACTCCACCTGTTTCTCGCTGAGAAGAGGCCCTATGGCTTTGGAATGCTTGCCTACAATCACCAGGGTGATAACCTTGATGTCCTTAGGGATAGCAAGGATCTCCTTCACCTGGTCTTCCCTATATCCCGCTATCGGATGAGCCACTAGTCCCAGTTCCGTGGCCCTCAGTATGAGGAAAGCCGTTGCCATTCCTGTGTCAAAGAGGTAGTAGCTCCTGCCCTTTAAGCGGCAATCCAGGTCCTCCCGGCTGAACACGGCGATGATCATGGATGCAGCCTGAACCCACTCGTTGCCCCGTGACATCGCGCCGTGCAGTTTCTCCAAGACTGCGGGGTCACGAGCAAAGACGAACCTCCACGGCTGATTGTTAAAGCAGGACGGAGCTAGCTGTGCGCTCTCGGCTAAGCGTCCGATCAGTTCGTCAGTTATCTCTACGGGTTCCAACGAGCGATATGCTCTCCTCACGTGTATGGCTGTTATCACGTCCACAGGGATTTCCTCCTTCCCCCAGCGCCAACGGCGCCCATAGCTGTGCCCTGCCCACGTTCAACAAAGCAGCAGACTGGTGCTACTCACTCTGCCTTCTCCTCAGCGCCGCCCTCCGGAGGACGATTCTTCATCAGCCGCTCGTACTTGGCCAGACCGACGCACTCTTTGGCAGCGGGGCACCAATCAATGCAGGATGCCCCCCTTTCCCGCCTCACCCAGGAACCGCACTGGCGGCATTGCGCCACCGGCTCATCGGACCAGATCTCCACCTCACTCCCACACTGGGGACATACGATATCTTCAGGCCGCACTTCGCGCAAAGTGACAGCCCCTGGGCAACCTGTGTGCAACGCCATCAGATCCTCCTCATCGGAACCGCCCGACGGCACGACCCCTTTGTCAGACCGCAGCGTCATCCAACAGCCTCTTTTCGCCTTCAAGTTCCTTCAGCTTCGTGATGTCCTGGGTGACCTCCATGGTGCCTAGATACTTCCCGTCCTTGTCACGGACGGCGAAGTAGCGGGTGTGAACCAACTTCCCCTGGTGGCTGATCCAAAACTCGGCTACGTCCCGTCGACCGCCTCGAAAACTCTCGACAACTTCGTTGACAACGTGGATGCTCTTTTGAGGATGGCACAACTGAACACTTCTTCCGATGATGGCCTTCGCCCGCGGGAACACCCTTCCCTTGCTCTGGCTAAAGTACCTTACCTTATCTTCCTTGTCCACAAAGGTGATGTCCACCGGCAGGGCATTCAGGATGCCCTCAAGCTCTTCCCTCGACAGAGTCCCCGTCTCGAAAGCTATTCTGCCTTCCATCTCAGGCTTGGTCACTGCTATCTCCTTCTCTTTCAAAAGCATCCTCGCCCCCTCGGGGGTGAAGCAGCAATAGCCCAAATCGTCAAACTGCTGCCTCACGTCCTTCCATTCAGCCTCTGATATGACCCTTAGGGAAGCGGGAAAGAGGACGTTGTTCTCCTTGGCAAAGTGGTTCACGAGCAACTCGGCCAGGGAGGACCCTACTTCTTCCAGTTGCTGGGCCAACTCCTGGAATTCCATGCTTGCGTACTCATCAACGAGCTTGTAGAGACTCTTTTCTACCTCTCTTATCTGATCGTGATCCATCCACATGATCACCGGAGGCTCCTTAATACCATGTTTTTCCAGGTAGGGAAAGAGGACATTTTCCTCCCGCACATAGTGGCTTCCCGACTCCTTGAAATGCTCCTCAAAGTGTCGTAGCCGCTCCAAGCTGGTGGCATCCATGCCCTCCGCTCCTCTCAGCTCTTGCGCAATGCCTTTGAGTTCAGCGGCAAACTGGAGGAGCATTTTGTGCTCTTCCATTAAAATGTGGATGGGATGCCCCTGGGGTGCCAGTGGTTTTTCTCTTTCAAGGGACTCTCTGAAGATCTCCAGGGGGACTTGAGAGAGCCGCTGGATCTCTTCCCTTGGCATTCCCTCATTTATGAGTTCCTCTTCCGCCCGGGCTATCTCGACCGGGGAGGCGCCCTCAAGCACCTCTTTGAACCTCTCTTTCACTGCCTCCGGGTCAGCACCTTTGTGCAGATTCTTTATCAGTTCTTTGAGCATTTCTTTTCTATCTTTGCCAATCAATTCGCTGACAGCTCACCCCCCTGATCTTGCTGACTGTACTGTCTCACACGCCTCGTCCGCTGTTCCTTGTTGCCCTGGCATCTACAAGCTCAGTGACATCACGTCAGGTGTCACGTCAACCCCTCTATTGTGCTGCCATTCGGCGCAGTCGCAACCCGTTCACGATCACCGCCAACGACGCACCTACGTCGGCCGCGATCGCCATCCACAACGTGGCCAGACCGACCGCTGCCAGGACAAAGATAGCGGCCTTGACCACAAGGGCAAAGGCGATGTTAGCCATCACGATCCGCCTCGTCTTGCGGCTGAGCCACACGATAAACGGCAGTTGGGTCAGGTCATCGCCCATCAGAACCACGTCGGCCGTCTCCATTGCCTGGGCCGAGCCTGCGCCGCCCATAGCGATACCCACGTCCGCCTGGGCCAGGGCCGGGGCGTCGTTCACGCCATCGCCGACCATGGCCACAGTCTCGTGCTGCTCCTTCAGCGCTGCGACAGCAAGCACCTTTTCCTCAGGCAGCAGCCCGGCGCGTACTTCATCCACCCCCACTTGGCGGGCGATCTCTGCCGCCACAGCCTGGCTGTCGCCGGTCAGCATGACGGTGTGCATGCCTCTGGTCTGTAGATCGGCGAGCACCTGACGACTGCTGGGACGGGGTGTGTCGGCAGCGCCGAATATCATGCACACCTCATCGTCGTGCCGCACCAGCATCACCGTCTTGCCCTGGGCAGCCAGTTCGTCGGCCTGCCGGCAAACAAAGTCCTGATGCGGAACGTACTGGTCAAAGTAGGCGTGGCTGGCAACAGTGACCCATGCACCGTTCACCGCGCCTTCCACGCCTCGCCCGCTCAACAAAGTGACGTCCTGAGCACGCGACACTGCCACTCCTCTCGCTTCCGCCTCTGCCAGCAACGCGCGGGCCAGAGGATGAGATGACTGCGCCTCGAGCGAAGCAGCATGTTGCAGGCCGCAGTTCTCCGGGCACTCTCCGCAGGTGCAGACATCCAAAACGTCCGTAATCACAGGACGCCCCTCGGTCAGGGTACCGGTCTTGTCAAAAGCAAAGGCGCTCACCCGGCTCAGTGCCTCCAGGTAGCGGCCGCCCTTAATCAGCACCCCGCGCGAGGCAGCGTTGGTCATCGCGCTCACCATGCTCACCGGCGTGCTGATCACCAGGGCGCAGGGACAGGCGATCACCAGCATCTGCAGCGCCCGCACGAGCCAGCCATGATCTCCCGAGAACGGCTGCCCAAATATCAGCGGTGGCAAGACCGCCACCAGTGCGGCCGCCGCCGCTACCGTCGGCGTGTAGATGCGAGCGAAGCCGTCTATGAAGCGCTGCACAGGAGTCTGGCGCGACTGCGCCTCCCGCACGAGCGCCACCATGCGGTTCAGGGTGTTGTCAGCCGCCAGGCGCGTCACCTCTACTTCCAGCGCGGCGGAGGTATTGATGGTGCCGGCAAAGACCTCATCGCCTGGCTTTTTCTCCACCGACACGCTCTCTCCGGTGATTGCAGCTTGATCCACGGCGCTCTCTCCAGCCAGCACCACGCCGTCCACGCTGACCCGGTCTCCAGGGCGCACCAGCACTCGATCTCCGATGGTCAGTTGCTCAACTGCCACCTCCCTGATCTCGCCGCTGGATAGGAGCTTCAGGGCCGCAGGCGGGGCAAGGTCCAACAAGCTCTCCAGCGCAGCCCGCGCTCGTTCTGCAGCGAATCCTTCCAGCGCCTCGCCCAACGAAAAGAGCACCACCACGACGGCCGCCTCGGCCCACTCGCCGATGAGGGCCGCACCCACGACCGCGATTACCATCAGCACGTTGATGCCCAAAGTGCGGGTCAGCCACAACTCCTGAAAGGCGTGGCGCGCCACCGGCATGCCACCCACCACGATGGCCCCCGCAAGGAACACCACCTGGCTCCCGACTGGCGCGCGGGCCACTCCTAGAGCCAGCCCGAGCAGCGTCAGCAACCCAGCCACAACAGTCAGCCTCGTCTCGCGCTCCGAAAGGGCGAACTGGACGAAACTCAAGATTGCCCCGCTTGCATGGCGGCGCTCGGTGAGCAGTGTATAGCCCGCCGCCCTCACCGCCTTGGCGATCTCCTCCGTTGGCAGATCGGGCCCTGGCAGTGAAACCGTCATTGTGCCAGCAGCGTGGTCAACCTTGCAGTCGCTCACGCCCTCTACCTGACTGACAGCCGCTCGGACTCTTGCAGCGCAATCTTTGCAGGTTAGCGCCTCCACGGCGAATGTCTTGGTTGGCATTATTGTATTTGCCTCTCCCCTGTGCCACCGCTCACAGTTCCTGGCGTAGATTGGTAGATGGTGAATCGGTCAACTGCTGGCCGGAACCCCTGAAAATGCGCCCAAACCTACCAGTCACCAGTCTACCAATCTGCCAGCTCACGGCTTCAGACTACGCTGATCTCCTTGCTGCTCTCCCACAACCCATGGATATTGCAATAGGCCAGGGCGTGCAGCGTGCCAGACTTGTTGATCTTCAGCGACGCGCTCACAGCATGGTGCGTGTAGACGGGCCCTTGGTTCGGGCCGGCGACAGACTCACCGTGGGCATTGAACTCATAGTGCCCCACGTCGTAGGTGAACTTGGCGCCCTCCGGGTGGAAGTAGAGCGAAATCCAGCGGATGTGATGCTCAGTGGTGTTGGGATGGCCAATCTCCTCCCCTACGCCGACCTTCACCTCAAAAACCTCATCCGCCTTCACCTCATCCGGGCACTCGATCACCGGGACGTGCTTCTCTTTCTTCCAGTCCGCCTCTCGAATCCTGTCGCCAAGTCTCATGGCTACTTCCTCTCCTTCATCAACTTTATGTCTTCAGCGATAGCCTGAAGGTCCTCCTCGTGCTCGATCTCGTCTGTGAGGATCGAGATAACGATGTCATAGGTCACTGGGTCAGTATCTTTGGTAAAGCCCGCCAACTTCTGGTAGACCTCAATGGCGCATTGCTCACCCTTGATATTCTGATCCAGCAGGACCTCCACGTACGGGTCCTTGGGAGCCTCGTACCCGCAGTTGGTCATCTTGTACCAGTGTTCAGGCGACAGGAGCGGCGTGCCGCCAAGCTGGATGATCCTATTGGCTAGCAACTCCGCGTGTCCGAGTTCCTCCGTAGCATGCTGCAGCAGCTCGCCTGCAACGGTCCCCCTCATGGCGCCCTTGGCTACCTTTGCGCCTACCCAGTACTGGTAGTACGCCAACCACTCATCTCCAAGAGCCTTGTTGAGCATCTCGATGAGCTTGTCTACATCCTTGCCTACGATTTCCCTTCCTTTTGTACCCATTTTGATTTGATCTCCTTTCGTTTTTTGTCCTGCTCGCGGGCGAAGGCGCATGCATTGCTGCGGGGTCCGTCGCCCATGAGTACTCCACGACTCTGTTCAGACGTGAGCGGTGCGGTGTAACCGGCCGAACTGGCACCCCTTGACCTCCGGCAGAGTGAACCAGCGTGGGCTGTAGAAGCCTGCTCCCCGCTCACACCCTTAGCCGGCTAAAAGGTGACGAACTTGTCCTTCTTCACCTTGCACAGCGGGCACTCATCCGGTGGTTCGCCCTCACCGGTCCATCCGCACACGGGGCAGACGTAGACCTGCCCCACCTCAGTATCCTTTCCGGCCTCCACGGCGGTCTTGGCGTTGCCATACATCTCGGCATGGACTTCCTCCGCCTTCAGGGCCCAGGTGTTGGAACGCACAGCGGCTTTTTCCTCTTGCAGTTCGGCCACCGCCCTGAAGGCGGGATACATCTCCTCGACCTCGTAGGTCTCGCCGCCGATGACGGCCCAGACGTTGTCTGCTGTCTTTCCCAGCCTTTTCAACGCCTTGAAGTGATTGGTGGCGTGCACCTCCTCGGCATAGGCGATGGCCCGGAAAAGCCGCGCCACGTTGGGGAACTCCTCTCGGTCCGCCCTGTCGGCGAAGATCAGGTACTTCATGTGCGCCTGGCTTTCGCCCGCGAAAGCCGCTTCCAGGTTCGCTTGAGTCATTTTGTGCATCGCTATACCTCCTTGGTACTGATTCATGGTAACAGTGACTTCAGGTCAAAGTCGTCGTCCAACAGGCGATCGGCGCAGGCTGAGACGTCCACAGCCTGCTCGATGAGTTGCGTGGTGGGTCCCACCCGCCCTCTGTCGTTGAGCAAGATCGCGCCCACGATGCGCCCCTACGGTAGGGGCCGCCACACGGTTGCTGCCAACCGACAACCGCCAACTGCTAGCTGCCCTTCAGCGCGGCGATTATTGTCCGGCAAAAGCCTGGCAGGTCTTGCGGGATGCGCGAACTGATGAGGTTGCCATCCTGGACCACTTCGGCATCTAGGTAAGTACCCCCCGCGTTGATCAGGTCATCTTTGATCGCGAAGAAGCAGGTGGCTCGCTTGCCTTTCATAATGCCCGCCGAGATGGGTACCCAGGCACCATGGCAGATGAAGGCCACTATCCCGCCCCGCTGAAACACGCTTCTCACCAGGTCCAGCATAGGCTGATGGCGGCGCATCCGATCCGGAGCGTAGCCACCCGGCACGATGACAGCATCAAAGTCATCCGCTGAGACAGCATCGGCAGCAGCGTCCACTTTCACAGGATAGCCATACTTGCTGTGATACTCCTCCACGCCAGGCATTCCGACGACGACGACCTCCGCGCCTGCCTCACGCATGCGCAAGAGCGGATACCAGAGTTCCAAATCCTGATACAGGTCCTCAGCCAGAATTGCAATCCGTTTATCCTTCAATTCCATGTCCGTCCCCCTTTGATAGCGTATGGATAGGCATATAGAGAGCGTGCTGGATTATAGGTCACATTTCAACTCGCCGCAAAAGCAGTGCGTTGACGGCCACAATGATCGTGCTGGGTGACACCATCAGCATGGCGGCCCCGCGACAGGAGTCAACAGCAGCAGTGTTTGTGCTCTGCCTCTCCGTGTTCCTTGTTCAGGTACTTTTCCGGGTCCTTCTCAAAGGCTGCCTTGCAGCCTGGGGCGCAAAAGTAGTACGTCTGGCCCTTGTGCTCCGACGTGGCCGCTGCCGTTTGGGGGTCAATCATCATCCCGCAAACCAGATCCTTCACCTTGTCCATTGATCCTACTCTCCTTTCTCCCATGTAACCTCATTAATCAGCCCTCATACTCAGGCCGGATGTGCACCCGCCGAAGCAGGTTGGCATTGCTCACCACGGTCACCGAAGACGTGGCCATAGCAGCCTCCGACAGGGCCGGATGCATCCAGCCAACGACTGCCAGCGGGATCATCAACAGGTTGTAGAAGAATGCCCAGAACAGGTTCTGCTTGATCTTGCGGAACGTCGCCTTGCTGAGCTTGATTGCGCTTACCACACCTGACAACTCGCCCCGCACCAGCGTCACGTCACTAGCTTCGATGGCAATATCCGTGCCGGTGCCAATTGCGATCCCCACGTTGGCCTGCGTCAGCGCCGGTGCGTCGTTGATCCCATCCCCCACCATGGCCACCAGACCAAAGCGCTCCTGCAGCTTCTGAATCTCAGCCACCTTGCCGTCAGGCAGCACTTCGGCCAGCACGTGGTCAATGCCTACCTGGCGGGCAATAGCTCCCGCGGTGCGCTGATTGTCACCCGTGATCATTGCCGTCTGCAAGCCCATCTCGCGCAGTTCACGGATGGCAGGGATCGAGTCCTCCTTCAGGGTGTCAGCCACGGCGATCAAGCCCGCTGCGGGTAGCTCATCGCCGTCCCGTGCAGCCACAAACATCACCGTCTTTGCCTCCCCCTCCAGCCTTTCTACCTGGGCAAGGAGCGCTGCGACGTCCACGCCATGCTCCTGCATCAGCCGTCGAGAACCAACCAGCACCTGGTTGCCATTCACTAAAGCTGTGACTCCCTTGCCCCGCAGTGCTCGGAACTCCTGTGGCTCGTCCAGGGCCAGGCCCTCTGCCTCAGCCCGTTCAACGATGGCCCGGCCCAAGGGGTGCTCGCTCCCCCACTCGGCCGAGGCCGCCAACTGCAGCACGGTCCGTTCATCAAAGCCGTTGAGCGCCACCACGTCCGTTACCTCGGGCCTGCCTTTGGTTATTGTCCCTGTCTTGTCAAAGACAATGACTTTGACATCCTTCAACGTCTGGATGGCCTCGCCGGAGCGGATGAGGATACCGTTCTCGGCACCCATACCGCTGCCCACCATAAGAGCGGTGGGGGTAGCCAGGCCCAGTGCACACGGGCAAGCGATGACGAGCACAGCCACCGTGGAGACGATGGCCAGGGTCACAACTCCCAGATTGGGATCCACCCAAGGCAGGAAAGTGCCAGCCTGGACCAGAGGCTGCATCAGCCCGGGAGCCAACACCCAGGCCAGCAAGGTGAGCACCGCAATACTGATGATCACTGGCACAAAGACAGCCGTCACCCGGTCGGCAAACTCCTGAATAGGCACCTTCGACCCCTGGCACTCCTCCACGAGTTTGACCACCTGGGCCAGGAAGGTGTCCTTGCCGACTCTGGTGGCCTTGACCTTGAGCAGCCCTTGCTGGTTGACTGTGGCGCCAATGACCTCGTCGCCGGGGTGCTTGTTGACCGGCATGGACTCGCCCGTGGCCATCGATTCATCCACAGCACTTTCCCCCTCGATGACAACGCCGTCGGTAGGGACCTTTTCCCCAGGACGGACAACCATGACGTCGCCCACAGCTACCTTCTCGATGGGTACCTCTATCTCGCGGCCACCTTCGACCAGCACGCGGGCCGTCTTGGCGCCCAACTCCAACAGTTTGCGAATGGCCTGCGAGGCGCGACCTTTCGCCGTCTGCTCCACGTAACGCCCCGTGAGATGAAAGGCCATGATCATGGCCGCCACGCCAGCATAGTTAGCTACAGGAAAGAAGAAAGAAGCCGGGCCGGTGAGCAGCGAGACACCTGTGCCCAAACTGATGAGCGCATCCATGTTGGCGTAGCCGTGGCTCACCGCCGCCCAGGCGCCGGTATAGGTCTTGCGGCCCACCCAGAAAAGGACAGGCAGCGCCAGCAGGATCGTGCCCAGATCAAAGATCGTCTGATTGGGCCAAACGATGCCAAAGAGCATCTCCGCAAACATCCACAGCATGATCGGCCCAGTGAAGGCCCAGGCGATGCTCATCCGGAAGCGTGCGGCGCGCATCTTCAGTTCTGCCTCGTCTACTCCCTCCTCAGCCCCTTCCTCAGGAGCCTCCAGAACCTGGTAACCGGCATCGGCCACCGCCCGCCGAAAGTCGTCCAGGGTGGCCAGGCTGGGGATATACTTCACCACAGCCCGCTCGGTGGCCAGGTTGACACTCGCCTCCAGTACCCCGTCCACCTTGCGCAGGGCTCGCTCCACGTGAGCCACGCACGAGGCGCAGGTCATGCCCTGCACAGGCAAAGTAATCTGCTTCGACATTCTCTCCCCACTTTCCCGGTGGTTCTTTTTTACCACCAAGACACGAAGACCCTGCCTATCCCTTGATCCCACTGGCGACCTGGTGGTCTGCCCTCGGGTCACGAAGCAGACGCCGCTGCCCCGCCGTGGCCAGCCTCCAGGACAATCTCGAAAGCACAGGTGATCGCGCCCGTGGGGCAGGCATCTTCGCACAGGCAAGACTCCTCGCAGGCCCCAATACACGCTTCCGGACAGGAAAAGATTGGCCCCCGCTCTCCTAGCTCCACGGCACGGCAGGGACACGCCTCCACGCACAGCCCGCAGAGGGTACAGAGTGTTTCGTCAACCTGTGGTAGAACCTGCTTTCTGCTGATTCGCGTCTCCTCTCACCAGAAAGGCCGCTTCTGTAATACTGCAAGAGTGGCCATCCGTCTGTGACTTAAGTCCCACGAACGACAGAAACCCGATTCCTTATGGAGAAATCGGGTTCGTTTGCTCAATAACGTCCGCTCCTCAGGAGCCTTGCCCTAGTAGCTTACCACAGACCGGGCAATAGTGTATTGGACATGATGTACCTGCATTCATACTCGTTGCCCCGCAGTTGCACTGCGGGGCAACCCGCTGAGGATCTACTCCCATCCATGCTCGTTCCCCTGCAGTTGAACTGCGGGGTGAACCCCGTGAGCATCTAGTCCCATCCATGCTCGTTCCCCTGCAGTTGAACTGCGGGGTGAACCCCGTGAGCATCTACTCCATCCCGCTGGCCTGGCGCTCCAACCCCTCTCGGTTGACCACGACAATGCGTCCGCGTTCACGGCGGATCAGGCCCTCATCGGCAAAGGCCCGCAGTGTGCGCCCCACCATTTCCCGCACCGTGCCGATGCGCGCGGCAATCTCTTGCTGCGTCCAGCCCTGGGGCGGCAGCGTACCCTCGGCCTGGGCCAACAGGAAACGGGCCAGGCGGGTGCGCACCGTGTGCAAGGCCAGGTCCTCCACCATGTCGCTCAGACGCCGCACCTCAGCCGCCAGGCGCTCCAGGACAGCCAGTGCCACCGCCTGGTAGTCGCCCATGATGCGCCGCAAACGCTGACAAGGGATGGTGTAGAGCGTGGTGTCCGTCACAGCATCCACGCTGGCCAGAGTGGGGCCGCCATCCAGCGCCGCGACCAGGTTAAACCACTCGCCGGGGCCGAGATAGGCCAGCACCTGCTCGCGGCCTTCGAGCGACATGCGGCGCGTGCGCACCAGCCCCTGCCCAATGAAATACACCGCCTGGCAAGGCTCGCCTTCCAATATGATCACCCGGCCAGGCGAGAAAGTGCGCTCCTGGACGTGGGACGCAATCTCCAGCAAGGCATCGTCGCCCAGCCCGGCAAAGAACGGCAATTGGGATAAGGTCTCAACCGTGACAGCCATCAGCAGCTCACCTGGCAGCATTCACCCCTGTAACGGGATTCTCGCTGCTATTATACTGCGAAATGGGGGGGTTTTCAATATGAAAAGCCCTCAACCCCGCCTTCGGCACCCCTTCTCCCGAAATCGTCGAAGATCCCGCACGGAGCTGCGGGGCGAGAAGGGGCTCGGGAATGAGGGCCTACCCTCACACAACAACGCGTAACCGTTCCTCATCTGCCGAACAGGCGCAGCAAGAGGTTGAGCACCACCGTCAGCAGCAGGCTCAGGAGAATGCAGCTCACAATGGGGATAGAGCAGCTAAGGCCGCCGCGTCGAAACGTTATGTCACCTGGTAGGCGACCCAAAAAGGGCACACGCCCCAGCACTAGCAGGATCAAGCCCAGCAGCACGATCACGCCGCCCAGCACGAGCAGCATTTTGCCCAGATCAGCGAAATCCATCATCTTACTCACGGTTGGCAGTTGGCAGTTTACGGTTGGCGGTTGAGGGTTACCAGGGCCCCTAGGGCGACTCGAATGCCTGCATACGGCTCCCTTGAGGGACCCTTCGTCCACCTAGGGACGAACGGCGGGCCGACCTCACGACCAGCCGCCACTCAGGGACTACAACAAACAAAGTATCTTAGCTGTCTATCACTATCACCGAACCTGGAAGATTCGGCGTCAAGACTCCTTAGCTTTCTTGATTCGGCTTCCAAGAAAGACAACACCCAGTAGTTGGGCTATCGGAAAGGCTATATAGTTGACCCACGGCCTGTAAAGGGTTCGTATCAGAGTACCTGCAAAACCAAATAGCCCTCCCAAGACAACCATAAAGATAGCCAGACCAATCCTGTCTTTCTCCCCAAAGCTTCCAAACAACACGGCAAGGAGAAGCACAAACCAGAACAATGAACCTGTTACGGCTTTCCAGAAAGTGACCGAGGGACTAAGGGATGGAATCGCAAAAGGAGATACCCTGCGCATGGCAACTTCGTCTTCGGTCTCTCGATAGATACGATACAGTTGTGGGTTTGCAGCAATGTGATCCTTAGCCAGAGCATGGAGTTCCTTCAAGAGACCCACTTTTTTTGCAAGGCTTCCGTAGTAGTTCCATCCTGTCCAAAGCTCCAAGACGACTACAACCACTACAATCACAAAGATTATCGCGAGAATGAGAGACCATCTACGTTTGAGGTCAAGCCCCTTGAATAGACTCGTGACAAACTAGACGACATCCTTCCACATCTTTCACCTCCAAGAGTCTTCAATCAAACATATGACAAAGCAAGCCCATCCACCGTCTTGCACACTCTCGCAGGCTGTGTCCTGCAAGAGAAGCCTGTTATGCGTCTCGCAAGCTCAGTTTGCCACGCTCGCCTCAGGCAACGGCAGTGAGCAGGCTGCTGTGCTAGAATACGTGTGCTGCGACGGTCACTGCACCTGCTGCACAGGCCACAGACAATAGGAACGAACCGTGGACACGCTACTAAGCGCCGTGTAAGGTTACAACGTAATGCCCGCCTTTGATGCCTTCACTTTCAGATAGTTCACGAACGCTGAACAAGACACTAGCATGAACTGCGCGTCCTCGAAACCAAGATTCGGTTCGTCCATTAGACTATGCCGTATACCTTCTGCGTCACTTGTCCAACCATATAGCTTGATGAAGGCCGTTGTTAAAGCACGATGTAACCTCACTTTGCGTTTGGATTCTATCTCATCGAGGGCTGCTTTGAGTGTTGATGCCCTTTTGCCCGGCTTAATGAGCTTGCACATGGCCTCAACAGCACTTATCGATTCTTTGATCGAGTTTCTGTAATCGGGGGATTGTCTATCTGCAAGTTTGTCGAGTGCGCTCTGCAAGTGAATGTTAACCGGTTTGAAGGGGGAATCAAGTGCTTCTTCTATTTCAGCGATTTCGAGTTCGGAGGTTATCGGTGTAATTCGTCCTCCGACGAAACGATATGCGGCCTTCTCTTCCTCTAGCACGACGTTACACTGGAAAATGAACACTGCGTTTTCAGATTCGTCAGGATATTCATTAGCTACAAACTCTACGAAGTCATAGACTTCCCACCATTCGCATGAGTAGAAGTGTGACTTCAGGGTCTTATGAGTACCACGCCAATCAGGGTCTAGAGTATCGACAGCTTCCTTGAAGTAATCAATCCACAGGTTTATGAGGAAAGCCTGGAGGTTAGCATTGGGTACGCGGGTTCTTCGGTCCTGCCAGTAGAAAACAGTCAGTGCATTCCACAAACTAGTACGCAAGTCAGCGTCCATGCCCTCAATTTGTAACGCCTTCTTCGGTTTGATACCTTGCCTTTCAGAGAACAACTCCACAGCATCCCCCTTCCAGCATCATTGCGAAGTTTCCCGCTGGCATAACGGCCACGAATCAATAGAACCATCAGCCTGCAGCGGACGGGCTGCTTTGCTAGAATATGTGTGCTACGGTGTCCACTGCGTAGTCTCTTACCGAACGTAAGAGGCACCGTGGCCGTGCCCTGGCTGCTGCAACAGCGCAGGGTCTTTCTCTTGCTGTTACTCTACAGCTTTGCCTTCGCTCTTGTCAAATCCTTCTCACAACAAGTCACGTCCCAAAAGGTAGTAGCGCCGCCCAATCTCTCTTGAAGGCAACTTGCCAGTTCTGCACACGCACTGGACGCTTGCGACGTGCCAAGGATATGGGCGTAGCGTGGCGAACCCATATAGCCGAGCCATCTATGCATGGCCCTACTTCACCGTTATGATCGGCACTCCCAGCTTCCTAACGAAGGGAGAAATCTCCCTATGAATTGGCTTACCCATGCAGAGTGGATCCTTGTTCTTTCCCCTTCCCACCCTGCTCCACGGATGTGTAATTAGCACCCGTTCTTTGGCCCTGGTTATGGCTACGTAAAACAGGCGCTTTTCCTCTTCCGGATCAATACCCTTAGCTTTTCTGGGCAGCCAAAGCTCTTCACACCCTGGCAGGATGACGCTTCGCCGGGTAAGCCCCTTCGCTCCTTGCATAGTGTATAACTCCACCGCATCGGAAACGCTTGGTTGGGCAGTGTCGTCGTCCGGAGCGAAGACTTCCTGCAAGAGACTATCTACCGCGTCTTCTAGGTTAGCCTTCGCTTCCTCCAGAAACTGCTCTATTCTGACGGGAGAGCATTCTACGGGGCCACCCGGTATCCTATTCAAGCAGCCAGATATCCTATCGGGATCTCCCGAACTCAAAGAGGCCATCAAGCGTTGATAAGTCGTAGCTGCTTCGACAGCCCCGTTTGACCATTTCCCCTTCTTGACACATTCAGCCACCGCTTCGCCAACGGGACACTCTCCTTCTAGAAGCATGGCGACGACCGCTCTTTGGTAACGCGGCCCAATGGGTCGAAACATTTGTAGCAAGGCGCGCTCCAATAGCGGCTGGCTATGTAGGAACGCGACTCTCAGCAGAATGCGAGCCCATTTCTGTCGGTCCGTGACGTCAACTATCTTGGGCACCCTACAACGAATTCCCCGTTCCTCCAATACCGCCCTATATCTAGACAAGACATTTTTCTTGGAAAACAGACACGCAACCCCATCCTCTCGGTGCGCATTCTCCGCTATCGATTCGAGTAGTTCTCCAAGACGTGCTGCCAGATATTCACCCTCTGCATTGGCACTCTTGAAGGATCGGATGACAACCTCGCCTCCTTGTGTCAAGGTCTCAAGTTCGCGTGGATGAGCCCGCATCCACCGCAGGAAGCGGTTGGCAGGGTCAACTATCCCCGTGGCGCAGCGCCATGAATAGACCAGGTTCACATGATCCAGTGCGCTATCCGCGGCAAGGGTCACAATACGGTCTGGACTTGCCCCCCGTCCATGGTATAGGCTTTGGTCATCGTCGCCGGTGATGATAACCGACTCAGCTCCGGTCATGATGCGGTCCAAGAAGTCTTGCTCCGACGGGTTGAAATCCTGATACTCATCAATCAAGAAATGTTTGATGCGCCCAAGCCACGGAGGCAATTCTGGGATTTTCTCGCAGATCTGGTTTGCGTAAATGATTGTCTGATCCCAGTCCAGTACCTTGTAGATGTGGGCGAGCTGAGAGAAAGCATGCAATGTTGTCTGTGCTCTTTTGGATAGTTCAGGCTCTTCAGTCCCCTTCTGCCACTGGTCCTTAGCCTCCCTCAAGTCAGACCGCAGATCGCGCAGGCCTATGGGCATGCCGTGCTTGGCAATCACCCATCGGATGTCTTCTTGAACTTTGCAAGCAAGCAAATCTTCGCGTGAATCAATGGTCAAAGGCTCCTGGTGACCAATCTTGCCTATTATCCTGCCCATGCTCCTTATCAAGCCGAAAGCCATCCCATGCAATGTGGAAACAACTATCTTCGGTATCAACTCTTTCTCTAGGTCATCGTCAAACTTCTTGGTGATCTCTCGAATGAAAGTTACGTAGGCGATGGTGGCCGGATCAATATCACCGTTCAATGCTAGTTCGCGCGCTCGCTCTCGTAGGGACCTGGTCTTGCCTGTGCCGGGCCCCGCCAGGACGATCAATGTCCCCGACCCATAATCTATGATTGCCCGACACCTATCTTCGGGCTTATAGCCGTCATCTAGGTTTGCCATATCACCACTTCCTACCTAGTTCCATCCTCGCTCGGAACGGGCGTTTCCCGCTGCCGAGGTTAGCGCAAAACCACTCGGCGCAATCCACTTCGGCCACGTCTCTGGCCCATTCTGCTTGCGTCAAGCGAAAGCCCGTCCACCGACTTTGCAGCGGACGGGCTGCTATGTGTGCTACATTGGTCACTGCACCGTGGCCGTGCCCTGGACTTGGGTACAAGTCGCAGGGTCTTTCTCTACCTGTTATTATACAGCTTCCCCTCTGTTCTTGTCAAGCCCTTCTGGCAACAAGCCATGGCCCAAGACATACCAACGCCGCCCAGCACGAGCAGCATCTTGCCCAGGTCAGGAAAATCCATTCTCGCCCAGCTTACTGGCAAGGGTTACATGTCGTAACGTGGAACCTTTTCCACTCCATCATCGTCTCTAAGGCGGTTAAGAACCAAACAAATATGCAAGGAGGAAGTTGAAATGTTTTCGCGTAAGGATGTTCGGGCAATCGTTCTTTTCTGCGTGGTGGCTGCCCTGCTGCTGGTTGGCTGGATCGCTGTCGCCGCCAGCAACGCCGCCCGAGGGCTGAGACCGCCCCCAGTGGAGGATCCCTCACAATCCCAAGACGTGCCCATCTCACCGGAAGCCCCGGTCTTTGATCGGCGAGTGCTAGAGGAGGGCGAGGCTTTTGAGATCGCGCTGGCGGGCAATCCGACCACCGGTTACGTCTGGGAGGTAACTGAGATAGACGAGCAAATCGTACAACAGACTGCGGAGGAGTACATTTTGGACCCTTATGAAGGGGAATTCCCTCCTCTCGGCCTGGGGGGCACGTATGTCTTCCGTTTTAGGGCGGTAGGTAGCGGGCAGACAACGCTCAAGCTGGTCTATCACCGACCGTGGGAAAAGGACGTAGAGCCACTGAAGACCTACATCGTTGAAATCATCATTCCTTAACCTGTAGGCAGTTGGGCAAGGCGTCGGCAAGATCCGACGCCTTCTTTCTACCCAGGTGACCGGCACCTTCGAGGTGCCGGTCACCTCAAGCCCGTCATGTGACTTGCACCTGACGTCCACTATCTTCGCATCGGCTGGTCATGTCTCTGGATAGCCACAGTATCCCCACCCAGCTACAAGTACAATGGGTTTTGCCTCCATAACAAAACTACAGCAAGGCGCCCGGTAGAGAACCACGCCTACAGACTTCCCCACATCTCGTGTTTATCGGCCTATACAGGCCACCAAACCCTGGGCCAATAAGATGCGCACAATCACCGCACAACTTGTTCTTGACAAAAAAACCGTAGGCTACTACACTATGGCCACAAGGATACAGTTTCAACTACGTTCAAGGTGGCAGGGGGAAGGGATACAAATGCCCACCGAGCCAACATTCATATTAAACATCATCATCGAGCCTGACGGCGACCAGTTTCATGCCTACTGTCCTGCCCTAAAGGGCTTGCATACTTGCGGCACAACCGAAGAAGAGGCCCTGCAAAATGCCAAGGACGCAGCCATCGCCTACTTGGTTTCCTTAGTAAAGCACGGTGACCCCATCCCGATAGGCGTCGTGTCAACCCCAAGCACGCGAAAGGCAGAGTCATCCGGGGCCTGTGTTAGCCATCGCATAGTATTGGCGACACCAGCCTCAGCGCCGTGAAGGTTCCCAAGAATGTTTAGGACCAGGTCAAGAACCTAACTGCCGATGAGCTAATCCGTGCCCTGGAGAAAGATGGGTGGCTCCGGGATGTCAGACGTGGGGCTGAGCACGTATATCGACATTCGGATGGAAGGCGTGTGTCTATTCACTATCATCCAGGCAACACCTATGCCGCCAAGCTCTTGAAGGCGTTGCTTGCAGATATAGGCTGGACACACGACGACATGCGGCGGTTGAAACTAATCAAGAAGTAGATTCACGAAACACATAATCCACAAATCAAGAAAGCCGAGGTAGTTGGCCTCGGCTTCTTGCTTTGCTATTCTCACTTGATTGTCATTGCCCGACCATGATGGCCCGTGTCTTGCTATGTCCCCGCCCCAGGCGCTGCTCCTCGCAAGCCAGACGAGGGCTCTTCTTCCGTCGGGTCTTTGCTGCCCAGGTGACCGGCACCTCGGAGGCGCGCCTCACCTCAAGGCACGTCCTCGCCGCGCAGAGGCACCAGACAGATAAAGCGAAAGGTGCCCTGGCCCGTGTTCTTCAAACCGTGCTTCTCATAGGGTGCGATGTAGATGACATCATCGGCTTTCAGTGGGATCTCAGTGTCCTCGGTGAGCAGCACCCCTTCTCCACTGAGCACAAACACCTCATGCTCCCAGTCGTGGGTGTGATAGGGGCTTGACCTGCCAGGGCCCAGGTCGAATATGCGCATCACAAAGGTCGGCGCTCCTTCCTTGGGACCGATAGCCACCCGCTTCTCCACACCCTCCGCATACGGAACCGCGGCAACATCCTTATAGCTTCGCACCAGCATCAGACGCCACTCCTTTCTCTTTGTTGCGGACTTGGCGTTCTACAGTATAAGCAACCCTGCCCGTACAGGCAAACGGTTCTCCTGCGGATGAAGGCGGCTCACCGAGCCGCTCCAGGCACAGCGCCTCAGCCACAACGCGTGGCGGTTGGCGTTGGCGTCGAGGTGCGCGTCCGTGTAGGTCTCAGCGTATCGGTTGGCGTAGGCGTCCGCGTACTTGTTGGCGGCGCGGGCGTGTCTGTTGGGACTGCGGTCGGCCTGTCAGTTGGTCTTGGCGTCCGCGTGACCGTTGGTGTCGG
This sequence comes from uncultured Anaerolineales bacterium, assembly GCA_964478075.1. GTDB lineage: Bacteria > Chloroflexota > Anaerolineae > UBA2200 > UBA2200 > DAOUEX01. The sequence goes on from CAYZGO010000001.1 coordinate 122,809, forward strand.
CGTGGAGGTAGGAGTGGGCAAGGGTTTCATCACTGCGGGCAGGTACACGCTCCCCGGTTTCATGACCATGGGTATATACATGCTGAACTCTGCTGCGTGCTTGTCGGTCGTGAACGCCGAGCGCACAGCACCAGTGGCTAGGCAGGTTGTGCCGCCAAGGTCAGTCCAGCAGACACTGTCGCCGCTAAGCAGGGCCTCCACGCGAAGTGCGCAGCAGCAGAACGCAACCAAGAGAACCAGCAGAAAGCAATGTCTTCTGACCATGCAAGCCTACCGACCTAACGCGTCACAGTGACCATTACACAGGTGACCGGCCCCTTCGAGGTGCCGCTCACCTCACGGCTGCCGAACGCGTGCTATGTGCTTTCAGTAGAAGCTTCCGATGCCCTTGACTTGCGCCACGCTGCGAGAAACAGCAACCCGGCCGCCAAGGGAGGCAAGCCCAGCGCAAGCAGCACCGAACTGAGGGCTGAGCGCGGGATGGGAGCGCCTGAGGTCACGACGAGATATACAACGAATATCAGCAGCGCCTCTACGAGCAGCGCGACCGCTCCAATGGCCTCCCACCGCCACGCCATGGCCACACAGACCAGGAAGCCCAACTCAGGCAGCGCGTTCGGTGCGTTCATCAGGATTCCCTTCAAACCTGAACCAGGCTCCGCACCTGAGAGCAGCGCAAAGATGGTCCACAAAGCTGCCCAGATGAGCGCCAGGGCCCGGGCGGCGTAGCGCATCCCCCTTGTCAACGAGTCCCCAGCAGGCCTGCTCTCCACGACCACCCTGCTTGCAGCTCCTTTCTCAGTCCGGAAAAACAGCCAGACCGCTGCTGCAGCAACGATCGGGAAAACAACAAGCGCAAGCATCAGCATTCCTAACCTCCCTGTGGCACACGAATTGCACGAATCACACGAAAAATGCCAGGAAGAATCTGTGCGGCTTGGTGTCCTCTCATCTGGGATCTGCGCGAAAACCTCGGCTCCCACACGCCGCACTGCCTCAAAGAACGCGGTGAGCTTCGCGGCGTCCAGCTTCACGTTGGTTCGAACGCCTGTGCAGACCTCAACTGCGTATGCCCCGACGACCCGCATGGCCTCAGCACGGGGCCTTGCTTTCCCTGAAGATTATCCAGACGAGAGCGAAGCTCAAGCCAGCCCAGCTGCAGCGGTCATCAGGCGCTGCGCCCCATAGTTTCGCGTATCCGTTTCAGACGGCGCAGTATTCCCACAATGTGCCCGCTCCTAAGCACACTCCCCAGGTGTCCTTCTGTAAACCGGTCAGCTCGCACGTGCGCTGTGAGCAGCTTGCGAACCGCCAGGAGATCAGCCTGTTCGAGACTGCTGGGATCCGATTCGTAGCGCTCTGCCTCTTCTTTCCAGCTCGGCCAATCGAAGACGAGAATGATTGCCTGCTCATAGAGCGTCCGGACGAAGGCGTCGACCTCGGGACTATACAAGAACCATTGAAACTGACCTTCGGGTGTTTGCCATTCACCAGGCACAAAGTTCTCTCGCTCAAACAGCGGCAGATACCTCAATACGGCGTCCACTTGTCGTGGACCAATCTCTGGGATGGCACTCTCAGTCATGCTTCGACCTCCAAGGTGTCTCGCTGCAGTTCAAAGGGCCAGGTGCAGCCACCTGTCAGGGACTGCCTGCACCTGGGCAGGTATCATGCTGCTCGCACTGCCTCAAAGAAAGCGGTGAGCTTCGCAGCGTCCAGCTTTCCGTCGGTTCGAACGCCTGTGCAGACGTCAACTGCGTATGGCCTGACCACACGAATTGCCTCAGCGACGTTGCCCGCGTATAGTCCACCGGCCAGGAAGATGGGCACGTCGACCTTTTCCCGTATTCGACGGCTTATCTCCCAATTGTGAGTCCTGCCTGTACCACCAAGTTCTTTTCGGGCAAGGAGCCGGTTCCCAGAGTCGAGCAGAATGCCAGCAACGTGAGGCGCGATCGCACAAGCCTCTTCAATCGCATCTTCCCCTGTTACGTGGACTACCTGCACGATGGAAACCCCACGCATGGCTGCGCGGAGCTGCTGGTATACCCCCGTCTCCAGACGGTCGCAGATTTGCACGGTGTTCACGCCGCAGCGCCTCTGCTGAGCAATTATCGCAGGTGCGTCCTGCTGCCTGGTAAGCAAAAAGGACCCTATTGCAGGCGGCAGCGCGGCGCAGATCTGCGCGATCCTTTCCTCAGGAATCACGCCTGGCCCGCTGGGCATCGCAGAAACAAGGCCAACGGCCGAGGCACCGTGCCGGATAGCAGTCGATGCTTCCGCAACACTGGTATTGCAGCAGATCTTGACCCTGGTAATTGTGGCAACGGACAACGTGCGTCCTCTATACTTGGCAGCGCAGGCCACAGGTAGGCGTTCTCGCTCTCAATCTCATGCCCCACGTGGTGCTGTGCGCCCCACGGTGGGACGAAGTCCCATCAGTTGGGCGTCACCCTGTGCTTCGGGCCTGTGCGCCTTAGACGTCCCACACTTCGTACACGCCCTGCTTCGGCGGGCCTTTCAGAAGGCCACTCAGGGCCTTGCGCATCTCCGGACCCGTGGGTGCGAGGCAGGCTTCGGCATCCTCCTTCGACTCTCACAGGGTCACGCCCCCGTATTCGCCGCTAGAATCGTCTCCGAAGAACGTTAAACCTTTGAATCCCTTCATGGACTTGATGACGGCAGGAAGCTGCTCGCTCATCTTCTCCACTGTCGGGCGCATCCCTGGCCCCGTATTGAACAAGGTCAACAGTGCATACATGGCTGATCCTGATCTTCTGATCTCGAACCCTCGAATGCCGTGCGCTGTGCGTGGGTCACATAGCTCGTCGCAGGCCAGGCACGGCGAAGGGTCAGCTAGTACCTGATAACCGTCAACCGAAAACCGTCAACCATCCCAGCACCCCTGGGGAGACTCGAACTCCCGCACACGGCTCCGGAGGCCGCCGCTCTATCCGCTGAGCTACAGGGGCACAGCCAGATTATAGTGCATCCTCCAGGGGAAGGCAAACGACTCACTGCACTCCCCCTTCCTCTCCTAGGTCTGGGAGAGGAAGGGGGCCGGGGGGATAGTGAGGGCCCTCCTACACCTCCACACCATACTTCGGCATGACCACGCCAAAGAACAGCAGTGCCGGAATCAGCAGGATGCCCCCTGCCACCAGGTACATAGTCGCATAACCTCCGGCAACCTGGGCGACGACACCCAGCAAGGATGGTCCCAACCCCATCCCGATGTCAACCGCGGAGAAGAGAGTGGCATTTGCTGCACCTCTCCGCGCCGCCGGCACCATGTTGACGACCATTGCCTCCAGCGATGGTTGGATGGCGCCGATGGCCAAGCCCATCACAAAGGCTGCGCAGAGAAAGCCCCTTCCCGTCTGCCATAGGGCCAGCACGACGTAGCTCACAAACAGCGACCCCACCGCCAGTCCGACCACCAGCCCTGGGCCACGGCGGTCAAAGAACCGCCCGCTGGTAGAACGCGACACTACCACACCAGCAGCATACAGAGAGAAGAACAGGCCGGCATTGGGAATGCGTAACTGGGCCGCATATAGAGTAATAAACGCCACAACGCTGCCGACGCCTAGCCTGATGAACAGCATGGTCAACGAAAGCCACAGCACTCGCTTCTCGACGATGGAACGCAGCGAGAAAGACGTGTCAGGGTCAGGGACGCGAGGATGGCGCACCAGGCATGCCAGCAGTGCGGCACCCAGGGCGATCCACCCTGCCGCGGTGAAGACGCGGGTAAACTGCCCATCTCCTAATAGCCACAGTGCAAGCACCGGCGCCACGGCCACGGCCACTGTCTGCGCCAGACCAAAGTGCCCCATTCCCTCACCCCGCCGGGCTGCTGGCACCAGATCAGCAGCAACCGTGATGCTCGCGGTAGTGCTTACGCCGAAAGGGATGCCCACCAGCAGACGGATGACCAGCAGCATCAGCATGCTTCGTACCAGGTTGTGGGACAACATCACTGCGCAAAAAGCGACCAGGGAAACGATATGGATCCAGCGCCGGCCCCATCGGTCCAGGGCATAACCAGCCAACAGGCGTGCGACGATTGCTGTGATAGTCATCGCTCCGGAGATCAAACCCACCTGGCTCTCGCTGCACTGCAAGCGCTCTACAGCAAACAGCGGCAGGGTCGGGACCAGACAGTAGAAACTGGCCCATAACAACAATGAGGAGCCAGACAATAACACAAAGTCACGGCTCCATAACTTCTTCTGCGACGTTGTTTGCACCTGTGTGTCCTCCAGCAGTTGCCGGTTGCCGGTTGCCAGTTACCAGTTGGCGGTTTTCTCTGAATGTCCGAGTGTCTTTTCAGTCCGTGCACACCCGGCAGCAAGCACTGGTGCGCGCCGACTCACTATTCGCTGCTCACTACTCACTACTCGTTACTCGCGACTCGCCACTCGTTACTCACCACTCGCCACCAATTGCTCGATGGCCCTGTTCACCTGCCGTTGGCCTTCATCGTCGAACGCCTCCCCCAGTGCCTGCAACCAGGCCACGCCCTCCGCGCACTTTGCCTGCTCACGGAAGCAGCGCGCGACCAGGGCCAGGACACAGGAGAGAAAAGGCAGGCGACGAACGTAGAGAAACGTGCTATCCGTAGTGTGCAGCCGCTTGTAAACGTGCGCCAGTTCGTCCAGCAGGGGCTGCAGACGTGCATACTCCCCCTTGTCACACAGGACACAGGCGTACCAGTAAAGCTGCAGGTAGAAGCCGGGCCCTTGACGATATCGGTCCACCTGCTGGCAGATGCGTACCTGCTCGAAAGCCTGCGCCCCCAACTCGACGCGGCCCTGCATCATAGCTGAAGCAGCCAGGTTGAACCAATCGCCGGCGTCATCGCTGCCCTGACAGGCTTTCTCTAACCAGAAGCTGGCTTGATTGTACTCGTGTTGACGGTAGCAAGCCAGGCCCATCAACCTATAAGCGTCGCGTAGGTCGGCACCTTGGAGCCTATCCAGTGAGGCACGAGCCTCCTCGAAGGCATGCTGGTACTCCTGGTGGTCAAAAAGCTCCCACTGCCTTTGCAGTTGCGGCGGACGAGCCATAGTGGACACCCCTGCGGGGAAAACAGATCTTACGGCCATTTTACCACAGCGCAGGTGTGACGTCAAAGGTTGGACGTACTGTGCCAACGGATCGTTACCAGGTAGTGCAGCAAACTCTTGAAAAGGGGCGATTGCGTCCTGCTGATAACCGTTAACTGTCAACCGACAACCACTCACGGATTTGGCAACGGCGCACGGCCTCGCTATAATATGCTACCTCGCTTAGCAACGACCGATTAGTGCAGTATCAAGCATTATGCTGCTCACGCTGTGGAATATACCAGGGGGAGGAAATGAGCAGGACACCGCGGCCAACCAGGCTCTTCATCCTTGCTGGCCTCATATTGCTGGTATCGCTTCTGACGCCTCAAGCGACGAGGCAGGCTGTCCTCTCCCTCGTGGTGAGCTATCGCTCCACTGTTCACCGCATCCTGCTGGTCGCGGCGACAATAGACGTGCTCTTCCTGACCATCTCATGGCGGAGCCAATTCCGGGAGCGCTACTTCTTCGCCCGGGAACAGGCGCGCGAGAATGTGTTCAGTGCGCTGCGCATCCTCCTTTTGCTCATGCTGCTGACGCTGCTGGTGTCCCTCTTGCCACGGTTTGTGCCCTAGCCAACGTGCCACGGATCAGGAGTTGACCATCCACTGTGTCAAAGTCTCGCGTGTACCAAACAAGCATCACTCATGACAAGCAAACGCCCAGGGTGACAACGAACGTTCAACAGGGTTATGTAAGCAAGACTCTCCGTGTGAACTTGGGCACCAGGCAGCACCGCAGCGAAGCGGAGACGGGAGTGGCGCAGGTGCCGCTGAACTACGCCATACATGCGGCACATCGGCGCCGGGGGAATTCGCGGGACGGCCCCCAGCACCGCCTGTTTCACGGACGTGCTGGCGCTGACTGACCATCTGGATGGAGGCTACGAACCTGACGAAAGAGATGAACGTTGGCCTTATCGGACTTGGGTACATTGGCAAGATTCACGCCATTGCCTACCGAGACATCCCCTACTGCTTCGGCCAGACGCCGCTGGTGGTCAACCTGGCCGCTGTGCTCCGCTCTCGGCTGGATACCGAGGCCGAAACCATGAAAGGCTTCAAGGTCGCCACGACCAACCCTGACGAGTTCTACGCCCAACCTCTGGACGTCGTGGATGTGTGCACGCCCAACTACCTGCACCGGGAGAAGGTCGAACGCGCCCTCAAGTCTGGTCTGGCCGTGTATTGCGAGAAGCCACTGGCTTCTACACTGGAAGACGCGCGAGCGATGGCGGACCTGGCGGAAACAACCAGTGCACTGACCCAAGTGGCTTTCGTGCTGCGATACGTACCCGCCATTCGTCAGATGAAAGCGATGATTGACGCAGGTGAGATCGGTCAAGTGTTTCACTTCCGTGCACGCATATTCCACGGGAGCTACCTTGACCCCAATCGCCCCATGTCGTGGCGCTTGAGAGATGCCCAGTCAGGCGGCGGCGCGCTCATGGACCTGGGAGCTCACCTGGTAGACCTGACCCGCTACTTGCTGGGCGACATTGCCACCGTACGGGCCGTCACGCGCACCTTTATCGCTGAGCGATGCACCACACGGGGCAGCCACGAACGAGAGTCGGTTGACGTGGATCATTGGGCTCACTGCACCCTGGAACTCACGAGTGGAGCCACGGGGGTAATCGAAGTCACACGGATGGCGGCTGGCGCCCATGATGCTACCGGGTTCGAGGTTTTCGGGAGCAAGGGTGCGCTGGCCTTTCGCGAGCCTGATGCCAACTTTGCCCACTTATACGAGCTTAAGCGCCAGCAGTGGATCAGCGGCCCGATGACACTACCTCCTATCCCTGGAGAGCGTCCCATCGAGCGAATCTGGCCCAGCGGCAAGTATTCGCAAGGACTCATGACCAATGCACATCTGGCCGCAGCGTACGACTTCCTGCTGAACGTGGCAGAAGGAAAGGCATCCCCGCTCGACTTCCACGCCGGAGCAGCAGCACAGGAGGTACTCGAGGCAGCGCGTTCTTCCGCCGCTCAGGGCGGCGGGCTGATCACGTTGCCTCTGTAAGACAAGGGATGGCTGTACTGGAGCACAAAAGCCAGCACGTAGGCAGCCAAGCCAGCACCCATCGCGACGCTGAAACCAAGGGTTGTGGCAAGAACTACAGCCAGCACAGATGACAGTACTGAAGCGGAGCCATTTGCCGCCCACAACCACGGAATCAATGAGATGGTATCGCGCTGCCTTCCCAGGGCAATACCCAGCGGAAAGGGCATGCCCATCAAGAACCCAAGTGGTGCCAGCAGCAGCGCAGCAACCACAACGCGCACGCCCAAGGGCAGGCCAATCAGGTGTTCCAGCACTATCGGTAGGAAGATCAGGTAGATAGCCCCCACCACAATCAGACTTCCCAGTGCCAGTCGCAGCCGACCCTGCAAACGCTCCACCGGTACGTTCTGCGTGGAGTAGCTGCCAAGCCCGCTGAAGAACAGCAAGGAGAACAATACCACGGACAGAGCATAGGTGGGATGGCCCAGGAACAGGATGAAGCGCTGCATGAGTGGCATTTCCAACAGCATGTACCCCAGCCCCAGTCCGACAAAGTAGACGATCAGCCACCCTGCCCCAGACAAACTCTGTACACGCTGTCGAGCAAAGATCCACAGGGGTCCCAGTACGGTAAGCAATGTGAGCAGGGCCACAATGAGCAGCAGTGCCCCTAGCAATGTCGAGCTGGTCAGGAAGTCACGCAGGCGCAGCATGTTGAAGAAGAAGGGCCGATCATCCGTGGGAGGAGAGATGTTCTGCGGATAGGCAGCACAATAGGCATAGAGATCCGCTGCGGCTACCAGAGCAGCCACCTCAGAATCAGATGACGTGAGAGGGGTGTAAAACAGGGTAAAGCCCATCCTGGTTGCTACGTCTTCGATCTTGCGCACCTCTTCGACAGTGAAGGCGCTCTTTTTCATCAGCAGCGTGGCCAGGCCCTGGCGCGGCCCAGTGCCAACCAGACGCGCGGCCACCATCAGGTGCGCATCGGGATTACTCACCCCCACCGACTGCCATCCGGCCAGACCCAGGGCCACCAGGCGCAGCGTCTCCCCCGGTCTCCAGTCAAAATACCATCGTGACATGGTCAGGATGCCATCGGGTGCAAGGTGATGATAGTAAGTGGCAAAAGCCTGCGTGGTGTACAAGTTGTTCTCGCTCAGAGCAAAGGCGCCAGCTGCCGTGGCCGCCCACGTGTCTATCAACGACGCCTGTATGATATCGAATTGCTGCCGTGAGCGCATGATGTAGTTGCGAGCCTCGTCGACGACAATGTTCACCCGCGGGTCACTATAGACGTGGCCGGTATAGTCGCCGTAGCGGACGTTGACCGCATCCACGATTAGCGGGTTAATCTCGACCCCCGTGATTTCGCGCTGCCCAAAGACCAGTGCCGACAGGATGTCTCGGCCGCCTCCCGGCCCGACAACGAGCACCCTCGCGTCCTGTTTGAGATAGTATGCCAAGTTGGTTACGTCGTAGCGCAGGAACTCCACTGTGCTCAGATCGCCATTGAAAGCCAGGAGTTCGGTCTGAGCTGCTGCCTCAATGTCCATCACCATGTGCCCTGCATAGTCGCCCTGGTAGCTATCGCTGATACCCCAACCCGGAGGGCGTGCATCCTTACGCGGTGGAAAGACCACAAAGCGCGAAAAAGTGTTCCAACGCTCGTAGATTTTGGGTCCCTCGGCCCGTCCTTTGATGTACTCGACACGCACGAAATTGAAACGACCGTTCAGCACCAAGAGCACCAGGAGGGCTGCCGCCCACAGCAGTGTAACACGCTGAATCCTTCTGGCCTCTGCAGATGAGGCGAACAGAAAGGCACCGAGCGCAGCCAGTAAGGCTATAGCGATCACTGCTCCAGGGCCCCCCAGATTAGCTAATGCAGGCAAAGCCAGCAGACAACCGAGAGCAGCACCGCCCAAGTCAGCGAAATAGAGCCGGCCGACCTGCTGCGAGAGATGCGTGATGGCCAGCGAAATACACAATCCACCCAGAAAAAAGGGCACGGCCAGGATAGCAAAGATCAGGCCCATGTTCGCCACACCAGCCAGCGATTTGGTTGGCATGAAGGGAATGCCCAACTGAGCCACAAAGCAAAGCAGTATGGCCAACGAAAACAGGGCGGCCAGCAAAGGCAAGCGCAGCGCAAGCTGGTTGGCAGGGAAGTGGCGCTGCGTCAGGTACAGGAATGCTCCACTGGCCGCTGTGCCCAGCAGGGCCAGGGAAACGGACATGAAGGCAAAGTGGTACCACATGGTGACCGAGAACACGCGTGTCAGCGTCACCTCAAGGAGCAGCGAAGCAGCCGAAACGCAAGCGATCCCAGCAAAAACGCGCATGTGTGAGGTCTTCGAATCCATTCGCAGTCCCTCCCCGAAGAGGTGCAACCAACAAAGGCATTATACGCCACATCGTTGGGAACACAAAGGATCATTGCTTCTTGATCTCTTCGCGTTCTCAGCATGCTCCGAGGTTCAGTAGGTTTGCCTACCTACCCACGACCCACTGGTACACCGCTTGAAATACGCGACAACGCGTGACGCAGAAAGCATGCCGTTCTCGATCACTGTGAAGTACCGGCGGGGTATTGCCTCGACCCAAGCTAAAGCAAGGATACTTCCTACCGCGCACCTCAGAGGTCTCGGCCACCTGAGCCTGAGGTGGCAGTTCATCCAGCCTGCTTCCCAGCCACTAATGCCAGGCACGGTACGGATGTTGTCTGCACGGCCTTGCATCCTCAAGCGCCAACGCAACACGCATGGGCAACCTGTGGGCCAACTCAGTCATTACAGATTCCGGTAGACGATCTCCCCATTGACCATGGTCAGGTAGGCGTTTACCTGCTCGTCAATGACGGCCAGGCTGGCATCCTTGCCCACACCGATGCTCCCCAGCCTGTCGGCGAAGCCCATAGCTCGCGCCGGATTGAGGGAGGCCATCTTGACCGCCTCAGCCAGCGGCACATCCACTGTCTGATGAACATTGCGCACGCACTGATTCAAGGTAGCCGTGCTGCCTGCAATGGTGCCATCTGCCAGTGTCGCTCGCCCATCCTTGACCGTGACTGCATGGCCCACCAACTCGTACATCCCGTCTGCCAAGCCAGCGCCGGCCATCGCATCCGTGATGAGCACTACGCGATCGGTGCCCAGACAGCACAGCAGCACTTTCATCGCCCCGGGATGCACGTGGATGGTATCCGCAATCAGCTCCGCCGTCACATTGTCGGAAGTCATCACTGCACCAACCACCCCAGGTTCGCGGTGGTGAAAACCACGCTGCGCGTTGAAAGTGTGAGTGACGTGGGTGAAATTGCCTCGCAGTGCAGCACTGGCGGTTGCATGATCAGCGTCGGTGTGCCCCAGCGACACAACCACTCCCGCTTCACGGAATCGCGCGGCCACTTCCTGCGCGCCTGGAAGCTCCGGCGCCAATGTCACTTGCCGAATCCAGCCCCGCGCAGCCTCCAATACAGCTTCGACTTCCTTCATGTCCGGCTTGCGCAGCCATGCCGGGTTGAAGGCTCCTTTCTTCTCCACGTTGACGAACGGCCCTTCGAGATGCAGCCCCAGAGCCTCAGCACCTGGCACACCCGCGTCCAGCGCATCGGCGAAGGCGCCGACCATCTGAACCAGCTCTTCCGAAGTCGGCGCGGCAATCGAGCACAGAAAGCCCGTAACGCCGCTGCTGGCCACCCACTCAGAATAGGCCGCCAGGTCTTCAGCAATCTTGCCAGACGTCCCAAAAGCGATGCCATTGCCACCGTGGACGTGAATATCAATGAAGCCCGGCACTACAATGCGACCCCGCATGTCCAGGCGCAGCCCGTCCACACTGGGCGCATCCTCCATTGGTCCTACGTAAACGATCAGTCCCTCATCCAAAATCACAACAGCTTCGCGCTCAATCACTTCTGTCGGCGTAAGAACGCGAGCATGGTACAGTGTCGTTGCCACGACGGATCTCCTCTCCGCGTAAGCTAGATGCCGCTCAGGCTGCCCGTATCATAGCCCCCATCGAGCGCCAAGTAGACCACTGCATTTCAATCAACAGCACAGGATAGGCTGCCTAAACCCTTCAGTCAGGACGTTCGCCGACCCTTGCCGCTGGACAAGCGCATGGCAGCACCTGATGTTGGTAAGACGGTTATCGTGTTGCGTCAGCAGTAGCACATGGCGATGCTACCACATAGTGGGAGCCCTCGATGTGAAGAGCAACGCCAGACAAGGCTGAGTACTAAGGAGAAACCCATCATCGCGGCCCTGACGGAAGTCAGACAACAAGGCAATCAAGAGCTCTCGAGCTATCGGGGACGATTGCGGCGACGAGCACACCTGCCAGCAGGACGATGATCTCAACAGCGAATCTAAGCCCTTTCACGGCAGCCAGGCCAAGGCGGTTTGGGTGGCGGTCGAATAGGCCAGCCCCATCGTGGGCGACTAATACCAGAGAAGAATGCGCCCCCTGCATTTCCTAAGAAGTCGCGCGTTGTGCTCGTCCGCGCCGTCCAGGTTGCCGCTCAGAAAGATCGGCGGCTCAACGCCTGCGTCCAGCATGTTCTGCGCGGCTTGAACAACAATGGCCTCGATTATCGTCATGGCGGAGATGCTCGATACTGCTCCCATTGGTTGCCTCAGACCTCCCAAGTGCATCACCGCGTCTCCCCATGGGGCGCAATTGTCAATCACCACGTCCGCCACTTCGTAGAGCTTCTTCCCGCTGGAATGCCGTCAGGTTGTCCCCCTGGAGTGAGCCAGGAACGTGATCGCAATCACCGGCACACTGCGCGCTTGGTCCCCTATCGCTATCTCGATTGACGCCGCATCTTCGGCAACCACATGCGAGTGCCCCGTGCCAAAGGCGCAGAGAATGCCAGCATTGGCCCGCGCCTCGGCAATCACCGGCGCCGCGCCTTCGGTTTTGTCCATCTGTGCCTCGACAGTGTGTTGCAGGGCAGCATGCATCGCCGGGTATTCCACTGCTTTGCTAGTGGAAACTTCGCCTCCATCTCAAGATAATGGCCTGCGCACCCTACCTATCCTGAGTGAAGGGCTGCAACAGCTCGATCTAATGCTTCGGCCAGTTGTCTTACTCTGTGCTCGCTAACGACGCCGTAGGGTGTCGGTGGAACACGCACACCCGTGCCTGCATGGGCGTTCGTCACACCAGTCCCAGCCACAATCTGGGCTATGTTTTCAGCATTGACTCCACCGGCCAGAAAGAACTCGATGCGTCCAGTTCCTTGCTCTGCGAATCTGCGAATCTGCGCTATTCCATCTCTGGCCTTGCCTGCCAGGTCAGCGCCACCCGTGATGCGAACACTCTTCACCCCCAGGTCAATCATCGTCTCCAAGGCCTGCCTTGGATCAGCAGTCAGTTCCCACGCGAGGTGAAAGCTGAGCGGGCAGCCATCGGCTGCATCTTGAAACGCTCTCATAGCGTCCACATCTATGCGCCCGTCTTCTGTGAGACACCCTAAGAGAAAGCCCTTAGCCCCCATTTCGCGGCCCAGCCGGATGTCGGAACACATGACAGCAATGTCACTTCTTGAGTATACGAACGTGCGGGCGTGGGGACGGATCATGAGCACCACATCAACGCCGACGCTGGCGCAAACCTGTTCGATCATGCCAGCACTTGGCGTCAGTCCACCATCCGAAAAGGCGGCTTTGAAATCGAGTTGGGTAGCCCCGCCTGCTTGGGCGGCAAGTGCATCAGATACAGTGTCGATAATGATCTCTAGCTTCGGTCGCCTGACGGCATGGGCCATATTGAACCCCTCCTCTATCGTAGTGGTAATCGGTACCGGTCGCCCCGGTACGTAGTGCGGGAGAACTCGATGGCTTGACCGCTGTCCAGATAAGTGAGTTGTTCCACAACCAGCAAGGCAGCAGGAGGAGTCAATTGCAGCCGAGATGCCTGTTGTTCGTCGGCAAGCGTTGCCTCGACCGTTCTTGTGCTGTGTGCCAGGTGTAGACCATACACGTTGTGCAACACGGCGAAAAGCGAGCCCTGCTCCAGGTCATGCTCCAGCAAGCCCGGGCAGAGCGTGTGCGGCAGATAGGTCACCTGCAGGGCCATTGGCGCACCGTCGGCCAGGCGCAGACGATACAGGTACACCAGTTGTGCGCCCACTTCCACGCTCAACGCCCGAGCTAGTGTTGTGGAGGCACCAACGATCTTTGCAGTAAGTACCTTGCTGGAAGCCTTCATGCCCCGTCGGGTCGTCTCCTCGCTAAAGCTGCGGAGTGGCTCACTCTCCGCGTCTTGCTTGCTGTCAGCCACGTAAAGGCCTTTGCCCGCAATGGCGTAAATCAGGCCTTCATGGAGCAGCTCATTGATCGCTCGGCGCACTGTCATGTGGCTCATCCCATACCGTTCGCACAGCACTCGCTGGGAGGGCAACTGGTCGCCTGGTACAAAATCACCGCGCTCCACGGAGGCAATCAAGCGCTCTTTCAATTGCGCATACAAAGGCAATCTCGGATTCATTCTTCTCTGCAGCACCTCACTACTGCCGGGTTACGGCTCCGGACTGTATCGGGTCCGAAAGCGACACCCAGGCTTGGTCTCAGAAACGAGTGGATATACGTGCTGGCTGATATTATGTAGCCAGCGTACATCAGATTCGTCCACCTATCAAGTGTACACACAGAACCGCAGCCTGCTCAACGTTGTTTGTGGGAAACGCGGTTTATCCGGTGCTTGAATGATGAAAGCATCGCTTTGCAGGCTCTCCGTGATATACAAAAGGCACATCTCTGCACCAAAAACCGGTTTGTTGGCCGCACTGGTGGTTTTGGCATCGTTGTGCCTTCCACGTGCTGGCGTTCAGAAAGGTTTGAGTCTTGTCCCACCGAAACGGGCCGCCAGTTGCGCAGCCCGTTCATCGCCACCAGGGACATTGGCGCTGAGCCAGATCGGAGGCGCAGTGCCTGCCTGGAACAGGCGCCTTGCCACCTCGGCGACCATTGCTTGCAAGATGGCAGCGCCGACCACCGTGGACAGCGGCGAGGTCTTTGGCACTCCCGGGCCGATCTCAACGCAAGCGTCACCTGCTGGAACGCAGTTGTCAATCACCAAGTCAGCTATCTCAAACAGCCGTTTGCCGTTCGAGTGGCGAGACTTGGCCTTCGAAGACTGTTCCAGCGAGGTGATAGCCACGACCTTGAGTCCCTTCGACTTGGCTTCCATCGCCGCCTCAAGCGGGCCGGGATTCATGCCGGACTGTGAAACCACGATGAGTACTTCCGCCGGGCGCAAGTCATAGCCCTCGAGCAGTATCTTGGCATACCCCTCCAAACGTTCCAGCTTCGTGCCTCGCATCGGGCTTCCCCCCCCCCAGCAGCGTGTAATTGATATCGAGGATGGCGTTGACCGGCGCCAGACCCCCAGAACGGAAACTCACCTCCTCGGCTAGTATATGCCTGTGGCCTGCGCCAAAGGTGTGTAGACTCCATCAGCGTTGATCGAATCGGCAATCCACTGCGCAGCCTGATCCAGGGCAGCGGCTTGGGTCTCCATCACTCTCTCGATGGTAGCGATCGCCTTGCGGAAGTAGGTATTCGCTGCTTCAAGCATCATTGTTTTCCCTCCACACTAGATGAGGACGGCAGTCCCCTTCTCTTCACGAGCTGGGGCTGCCGTCCTAGTGATGAACTTGCAGAGTCTGTTGCAGCGAATGCGCTAGCCCAGGATGTCACTCCTTGCAAAGAGCTTCCCGGACCTGATACCGCAACCTTGATGACCGATGACTGGCCCTAGAAGAGCGCCAATATCGGTGTCAGCAAGGGCTTGAATATCAGAACAACGAAGTACCAGTCAGGGTCCGCCAACTGCGCAAGCACCGGCGCGGTGTTGCTGAGCATCGGGGTGATGAGTGCCTGCCCGAAAGCAAGCAGTATGCCAAGAATCGCACCACCCAGAATTGCTCCCTTCACTCCACCGGTTGAGTTGCCGAACACGCCGCCCACGGCACCTGGGAAGAACAGCATGATCATCGGCGGTACGATAACGGCCCACTTGAGTAGGCCGAAGATGATCATCAGAATTATGAACGCCACGAAAGCGGACAGGAAACCGATCAGCACAGCCGTGGGCGCGTGGTCAAAGATGATCGGGCAGTCCAAGGCAGGCTTGGCCTCCGGCACGATCTTCATGGCGATGCCGCGGAATGCAGGGACGATCTCGGCGATGACCATCCGCACGCCGACGAGCAGGACGGTGATGCCCATGGCAAAGGTCAAGCCCTGGATAGCGGCATAGACGAGATAGTTCAGTTGCCCTGATGGGTCGGCCGCGCCTTCCGGGCCTGCGAAGAGAGCCGCGATCACCACAACCACGGCAATGACAATGCCCGTAGCCGCCGTAATGTCGCGGAAGAAGCCTAGCCAGCTCGGCAGCTTGACTTCCTCAGTGCTCTGTTCTGGCTTGCCCACGAACTTGCCCAGCTTTGCCGCCAGCCAAGCGTTGCTGGAGGATGTGTGGCCGAAAGCGAGTTGATCATGGCCCGTGATCTTGCGCATCAGCGGCTGGATATATGCCGGCTGTATCGTCCAATACACTCCGCAGACTACGGAGCCAACCAGCACCATAGCCCACGGTGGCGTGGCGGGATTGACCTCCACTATGACCGATACCATGACCAGCGCCATCCAGAACATCAGGTGCCCAGTGAGGTAGACGTACTTGAGAGGAGTGAACCGCGCGATGAGGACGTTGATGAGGAATCCGCAGGCCATGATGAGACTGACGGCACCGCCATAGGTGCCGATCATGAACTCCAGCCCTGGACCGCTCAAAGCGGCCGACTCAATGCCAAAGGCAGCTTGCAGTACTGGGCTGAAGCCAAGCAGTGCGCCGACCACGATATCAGAGCCTTTGGTTAGGATCATAAACCCAACGGCTGTCTTGATCGTTCCGGTGACGCAATCACTGAATGACTTGCGCTGGGCTATGAGGCCAATCAGCGCTATCAAGCTGATCAGTAGCGCGGGCTGGCCCAGGATGTTGTCAACAAAAAACACCGCTATTGAACCAAGGATAGACATTGCAGATGCTCCTTTCTTGATAAATTACCGTCAAAACAGTTGTGATACACAAACGAGAGAAGCCTACCTGACTAAGAACTTGTCTATGTCCCACCTCCTTTCTACTTGGAACGCTGAGAGAGAGCGAAGCACGCGGTCATCACTCGCTAAGGCTTGTAGGCGATGCCTCGCTCTGTCATGAACTCGATCAATGCAGCCTTGATTAGAGACTTGTCTATATAGTTTGTCACACCCTTTACAGCAGCTTTTCCGCCTGAGCAGATCTCCACAAGAGCTGGGGAAGTAAGGATCAAATCGACCTTGGCACCCTTTGCCTGGCTGGCATCCATCGCCTCCACCCTCGCTGGCACGCCCAGCTCTTTGAGCACGTCCTCAGTCCACATTCTGAGAATTAGGCTGCTCCCCATCCCTACGCCGCATACAGTCGCAATGTGGATCATTGTCAATTCCCTCCGATGTCTGGTGTCTGTCGTCTGTGGCGCATGTCGTAGATCAGGAATGTGCGGCGCGCCAATCAATGGCGAATCACTGCTGGTTGGTCAAGCTTTATCTCCATCGAAACGAGCTCACATCGTCCACCAATCGGCTGGCCCTCCGACACTGCGTGTCGGAGTCAACTCGCCATGTTCTCCAACGATATATACTAGTATATATCAGACTCCTCTAGATGTCAAATCCGCGTTCGAATTGGTTCGACACGGAGTCGCGGGTCGAGTGGCGATTGCCACGTCACCGAAGCTCTGGTTCCTCACGGCCGGGAGGAAGGACTGCATCCAGGATAGCTCGCGTGGACGTGGGAACATCTGGATTCATGTTCCGTGCGATTGTCCAGTAGTACGTCAGCAACTGCAGTGGCGGCAGGTAGACCAGCGCTGCCAGCAGTGGGTCAACAGGCTCGGGCAGCGTCAGAACGTAGTCAGCCAACCCTTCGAGCTCAAGATTAGGTTCACAGATACACAGACTATGGGCCCCAAACCCGCGCGCCACCCGCAGCAATCCCTGGCTAAGACGCACGTCATACGCCGTAATCAGCGGCACGACCAGCCATTTGTCAGTGAGTGCGCCAACAGGACCATTGAGCAGGCCATCAGTGCTGTCGTAGCGAGTGGTCACATAAGCTGCCTCCTGGATCTTCATGGCGCCCTCAATTGCCACACCGTAGTTGCTGCCCGTGCCGACGACAGCCACGAGTTCGTGTACCTCGATCGCAGGCATGAGCGCTTGCAGCGCAGGCTCAATGGCTTTGATTGTACGCTCAATGGAGCGCGGCATGGACTGCAGGGTGTGCAGCCGCTCAGCGGCCTCCTTATCCTCTGACCTCGCCAGCGCCAGACCAAGGCGCATCAGCAGGCCCGCACAGGCGATCACGCTCTTGGTCTTGGGGAAGGTGATCTCCGGCCCCTCGCCGCTGATCAGGGCCAGTTGAGCGCTGTGAGCCAGCAAACTGTCAGCCACTCCTGTCACTGCGACGCCAAACGCGCCCCGCTTCACCGAATCGGTGAGCGCGTTGATTACCACGTCACGCTCACCCGAGCGCGAGACAGCGATCACCAGCGTGCGTCGGTCAACCAGCCGCGAGGCATAGTATCCCAACTCAGGAGCGGACATGACGTATGCTGGCAGCGGACAGTGGTATCTGAAGATAGGCGCAGCCATTACGGCAGCGGTGTACGAGCTGCCAATACCGGTCACAATGACACGCTGAAAATCGTTCTTTCGCACACGGGCAGCGATTGACTGAATCGCGGCTTCGCTGGCCTCCAGGGTGCGGTCGAGCGCATCAGGCCCCTCGCGGATGTATCCAATCATGCGGTAGGTCTTGGACATGTTTGCCTCCCTGGGATTGACTAGTTCTTGGTGCAAGATGCCGCTCACAGCCAATGATCCTCAGTGGATTTGACCATGGATGTAGCCTAGCCCCTTGTGGGCGTGCTTGGCCGAGCATGGGGATGGCTCAACGCCAAACAACTTGACGTTGGCCTCGCAGTAGGCGACGAGTTGTTCTCCCCCCATTGCACCTCAATAGATCTTGATTCGACGCTTGTAGCGTTCCGAGATGGGCTGGTTGTATTCGGTGGCTCCATCGGGAGTCAGTAGGAGTTGTGGACAAGGCGAGCAGGCAGGCTACCGTGCATGACTGACACAGAGGTACCTCTTGGGAAGCATGGCGTTCCGCTACGATGTCGCTTTCCCGCCCAATGCCTCGGACAGCGTCCGGATGCCGCTGGTTCCCGCTTCCCGTGCAATCTCTGCCAACTGCTCGAGGCTCTCTTCCTCACGCTGGACCGCTATCTCCACCAGCATCGGCAAGCTCATGCCGGTTAGCACTTCAATGTTGTCCCGCTGCATCGCCAGGCGTGCACTGGCGTTGAAAGGGCTTGCGCCGAAAAGGTCTACCAGGACAAGGACCCCCGCACCGGTATCTACCTTGTCTATGGCAGCAGCAACGCGCTCCATCAAGCCTTCCACGGCATCCATTTCTCCCAGGGTCACGGTAACGATGCCTTGCTGCTCGCCCACAATCATGCGAGCCGCATCGAGCATCCCTTTGGCCATATCGCCGTGGCTGACAATCACAATCCCAACCAACATTGCCTCCAGATCACAGGCCCGTATTATACGCTGTTCCACAATCCTGGCAAGCCTGGGCCGGGGTCGTGGTAAACAAGATCGCTTCTGTGCACGATGAGATTCGCCCATCACCACCAGAAGGCATGGCCGTCAGACAGGCGGTGCGGGGAATGGGATCGCATACGAGGTTCGCCAGCACCAGCCGTTCACGCTGGTGCTTGGAAGCGATGCCTTATCAGGCATCCAGGTAACTGGTGTGCGGTGTCGCGTGTTGAGGTACATCTCACGATGTCACTAACGCCAGTGCACCACCGTGAATGAGGAATGCAGCTGCTTCACAGCTAGGCAGCTTTCACGATAGCCGAGCATGGGAGCTTGGCCTGCTAGAAGGGACTCACCCTCAGTTTCAGCAGAGGCAGCTCCCAGTTTGCAACACAGGCAGCTCCCACGCTGCCGGATGGATGGTCAGGCCTGGGCGAGCGGGCTGCCACTCTCGGGGTAGAATCCCACTTTCAGAGTAGTGGCTCATGCAACTCGGCGACACCGCAAGTGCAAAAGAGCCCTGCCGAACGCTATTCTCCGAGTAGCCCCCGTTTGCCAGTACCCGCATCGGGAGCGGAGCACGGCTAAACAGGCAGTCCAAGACGCCGCCAATACACATTAACACGCGAGGGTCGTCTTGCCTGCGCAACTGGTACTACGTCATGCTTTAGCTGAGACGTTGTAGTGGCAACCTCAGTCGCCAGACAGGTGGAAAAAGCAACCAAAGTCGCCACTACGAACCTATTGTGAGAAAAGGTACTGCCGGCTGGGTCTAGGTCCCCTTGCCCATCCTGACTACCTTGGTCCCACAGACTGCGCACACGCCCTTGACTGCGGGCCTGCCGTTCTTCAGGACAACATTCACTGGATTCTTGATGTCCCGCATTTGCTTGCACTTGAAACAATATGCTTGCATTTCTAGACCTCCTCGTAATTATGTGAAGAACCTCGTCCGGACGCCTATACTACTTGGTTATTATACCATACTTCTACGTATTAGGCAACTCCAAGGTTAGCACCGTGCGTGCCCAGAATTGGGCCGGTTTCAGTTGGCCGCTGGTCAGAAACCTGCCCCCAGCCTGGCGCGGACCCCCCTGTCACTGCACAGTATGGCTTTGCCTCCGGCGACGCCAAGCGCTATAATGCCTTCATGACCTCACCACTCACTGCAGCGCTGCGAGACCTGCGCCTCAATCCTCGCTTTGCCGAACGGATCACTGTCTGGCGACGCCTGGCCGCCCGGCCAGAACGGTACGGTCCGCCTCCAGCCGACCTGCACCCCCGATTGCTGGACACGCTGCACAAGCAAGGGATTGAGCGCCTGTACGTTCACCAGGCCAGCGCGATTTCGGCAGCGCTGCGCGGCGATGACGTGGCGGTGGTCACTGGCGCGGCATCCGGCAAGACCCTGTGCTATAACGTGCCTGTGCTGGATGCCCTGCTGCGCGACCAGCATGCACGAGCCCTGTACCTATTCCCGACCAAAGCCCTGGCACAGGACCAACTCGTCGCCTGGCTGCAGTTGAGCGCCGACTTGCTGCCGTCAGCAGTTGCGGCCACGTACGATGGTGACACCCCATCATCGGCACGTCCTGCCATCCGCAATAGGGCCAACGTTCTGATCACCAATCCGGACATGCTGCACGTCGGGATCCTGCCCCATCACCCCAAGTGGCAGGCGTTCTTCTCCAGGCTCAAGTACGTGGTCGTGGATGAGATGCATGCCTACCGTGGCGTCTTCGGCAGCCACGTGGCCAACGTGCTGCGCAGGCTGCGCCGTGTCTGCAGCTTCTATGGTTCGCAGCCATCCTTTATCTGCTGTTCCGCCACTATCGCCAATCCGCAGACTCTGGGCAGTCAACTCGTCGGACGCCCGGTTACGCTCGTGGACGACGACGGCTCACCGCGAGGCGAGAGGCATTTCATCCTCTACAATCCACCGCTCGTAGATCGGACACAGGGTGTGCGTCGCAGCCTCATCCTCGAAGCCACGACACTGGCCGACTTTTTCCTGTCCAGAGACCTGTCCACCATCGTCTTCTGCAAAGGGCGGCTGACCACCGAACTGCTGCT
Source organism: uncultured Anaerolineales bacterium (assembly GCA_964478075.1). Classification (GTDB taxonomy): domain Bacteria; phylum Chloroflexota; class Anaerolineae; order UBA2200; family UBA2200; genus DAOUEX01. The sequence continues at coordinate 143,666 of CAYZGO010000001.1, forward strand.
CACCTACTTGCGCGGGGCGCAAGCAAGACGAGGACAGTCCCCCGACTGCATCCGTGGCTACCGTGGGGGCTATCTACCGCACGAACGCCGTGCTATCGAGCGCGGCCTTCGCCAGGGAAGCGTGCGAGGGGTGGTGAGCACGAACGCTTTGGAACTGGGTGTGGACATCGGCGAACTGAGTGTCTGCCTGCTGGCCGGCTATCCCGGCACCATCGCCAGCACCTGGCAGCAGGCCGGACGCGCAGGGCGACGCCGGGACGCTTCAGTCGCTGTGCTCATCGGAGGGCCATCGGCGCTGGATCAGTACCTGCTGTCACATCCGCAATTCTTCTTCGCGCGGACACCAGAGCGGGCGCTGCTGGCCCCTGACAACCCGTTCCTGCTGCAGTCGCACCTCAAGTGCGCGGCCTTTGAGCTGCCTCTCGCCGATGACGAGTCATTTTCAGGAAGCGCCAACACAGCCACACTGCTGAAGCAAATAGCAGACAGTGAAGGCGCGCTGCGTCACGCCGAGAAACGGTGGTACTGGATGAGCAGCCAGTACCCAGCGCAAGAGGTATCGCTGCGCACGGCAGCGCCCGACAGCTTTATAGTGCATACTGAGAACGGCCAGGTTATCGGCCAGGTGGACCGGGCCAGTGCACCGCTGCTGATCCACCCCGGCGCAGTCTACCTGCACGAGGGCCAGGCTTACATTGTGGAGGAATTGGATTGGGAGAAGCGCGCCGCTCACGTGCAACCAACGGAGGTGAACTACTTCACGGACGCCAGCCTCTCGGTGAAAGTAGAGGTGCTGCGTGCGCACGAGTCTGCATCTGCCGGGTCGGTATCGTGGGCGCACGGGGAGGTAAGGGTGCGCACAAAGGCTACCAGCTACAAGCAGATCGCACTGTACACTCACGAGCGGCTAGCAACTGTCCCCCTGGATCTGCCAGAGCAAGAACTGCTGACCACCGCCTACTGGTTGAGCCTGCACAACGAGGTAGTCACTGCCATGCGCGATTTTGGCGACTGGACGATTGCTCCCATCGCATCCTACGGCCCGAACTGGGCCACGCAGCGTCGCCGCGCACGAGAGCGCGACGGCTACCGCTGCCGCAACTGCGGCCTTCCGGAAGCTGCGGGGCGCGAACACGACGTGCATCACATACGCCCGTTCCGCACTTTTGACTACCGGCCCAACGAGAACAGAAACTATATAGCGGCCAACGCTCTGTCCAACTTGATGACCCTCTGCCCAGAGTGCCACCGCCGGCTCGAGACTGCCCAAACTGTGCGCGGGACCCTGGACGGGCTGGCCAGCTTACTCAGGGCACTGGCACCGCTCTATCTAATGTGCGAGCCGCGTGACCTCGGCGTGGCATCCGAGTCGGACTTTCGCTTCACGCGCTCTCCGACGGTGGTAATCTATGACATAGTCCCCGGCGGGGTGGGCTTCAGCGCGGCACTGTACGAGCTGCATGACGACTTGCTGCAGGCCTGTCTGGAGTGGGTCGGCGATTGTCCGTGTGACGAGGGCTGTCCGGCCTGCGTCGGAGCACCGATCGAGGTGGGTACGGGGGCCAAGATGCGTGTCCAGCGGCTGTTGCTGCGAGTGGCAGACCCTAAGGGTTTATAAAACCCTTAGGGTCTCCAACGCTATGGCTCCAGAATGAGCAAGCCTTCTTTGCTGGCCTCGATGTCGGACTTTTCATACAGCATGGGATGATGCTCAACTGCCTGCCACGACGCGATCATGTCGCCGAAATGCTTGTGGAAGGGCTGCCCTGACTGCCCCGTGGTGTGCTGTGACCGGGAGTTGTGCCACTCACCAACGTCAATTACGTGGCGATAAGAGGCCACAACTCGCACAGAGAAATCGCCAGAGCTGTATCCAGCAGCGTCCACAGTGTCTCCAGTGCCACGCACCGCCACAGGCCCCCGGTTGAAGATCAGATTGAGCGGCTTCACGCTGCCCATAGGATGCTCGAACGTAGCCTGATGCAGGCGTCCCCACGTCCACTCGTGCGGCGCGTCGCCAAACTTGTTGCCCCAGAAGTCAAGGGCCTCCTGGAAGCTGCGGCTCAAGATATGGTCCCGACCCTCTACGTCAGGCGTGCTCACGTCGTCAAACCAGGGGTTGTCCTCGTCACCCATGATAGCCAGCAGCGCCATTGGCGAAGCCAGCCAGTCTTCAATCTTTGCTTCCTGCAGTTCATCGCCAAAGGTGTTGGCCAACAGTCGCCCGTACGTGACCTGGAAAATACCCGCACCGGCACTCTCGATATCAGCACGGTAATCCCAATCTCGCAGCACCGTCATAGCACGCTCCTGGAGCCATCCGTCGGGTTCCAACGCCAGGATGTACGGCGTCAGTGTGGCCCCTGGGATGGAGTAGGTGTCGGCCTGGATGTCGCGGAAATCGTCAATGGTCAGGCTATCGTTGCCCTGCAAGAGCTCCGCGATGCGCTGAGCGCGGAACGGCGCGCTCCATTCGTGGGAGATAAAGTAGGGGTAATCGTCCGGGACGACCTTGTTGTTGGCAGTGACCACGTAGTGGTTGGGCGGGTTGTACACGAAAGGCAACTCTTTGAACGGAATATAGCCAGTCCACTCGTACTCCCCCGTCCAGCCAGGCGCAGGCACCAGACCCTGGCCCTTGGCACGAATGGGAATGTCACCGGGCATCTGATAGCCAATGTTGCCCTGCCTGTCCGCGAACACAAAGTTCTGCGACGGAGCCTGCCAGTAGCGCAGAGCCTCGCGGAATTCGTCCCAGTTGCCTGCACGGTCCAGCATGTACACACTGCGGAAGAGCTGGCCGCCCTCGAGTGCAGTCCAGCGCAGCGCTAATTGCTCCTTCGCTCCCGAGACCACGGGGGTCATGATGGGGCCATGCCGTGTCACGCGCACATTCAGTTTGACTGGCTCGTCGCGGCCCTTGACCTTGATCTCCTCGTGAATGACCGTCACGTCTTCCCAACGGCCCTTGAATTCGTACTGATTGGGGTTGTCGGGATTGATCTTCTCCACGTAGAGGTCTTGAACGTCTGGCCCAACGTTGGTCACACCCCAGGCAATGTCGCGGTTGTGACCGATGATCACGCCAGGCGCTCCCGGGAACGAGGCCCCAATGACATCCAGCCCACCTCCCACCAGGTGAATCTCGTACCAGATGGATGGCATCTGGATGCCCAGGTGCGGATCGTTAGCCAGCATGGGCCTGCCGCTGGCCGTCTTGGAACCGTCAACGACCCAGTTGTTGCTGCCCAGATGCTGGCTCCAAATACCCAACAAGGACTTGACCGCGCTGTAGTCGGATAGGATGGCGGTGTCCAGCTCGCCGTAGCTTTTGGCTTCCGGCGGAATGATGAAGGGGCCCTGCTCTGGATACGGCGGAGTCAACTCGCGCGTCTTTTCCTCGCCAAACGCAGCGATCAACTGCGCGCGCAAGAGTTCGTACTCCCAGTTTCCACCCAGGTCCATGCACATCACCTTGCCCCAGGCCAGTGTGTCCATAGGCGTCCAGGGCTCGGGCTTAAACCCCAGCAGTGTGAACTCTAGCGGCAGACTGGCCTTGTGCGTCTCGATGAAGGCATTCACTCCATCAGCGTAGGCCTGCAGCACGTTGATGGTCTCCGCTGGCAGAACCGCGAGATCGGCCTGAGCGGCACGGTAGAGACCAATGGTGCGCAGGAAGCGGTCGGATTTGAGCGTGGCCTCCCCCAGCACTTCGGAGAGTCGCCCCGCCCCCACCCGCCGATTGAACTCCAACTGCCACAAGCGGTCCTGGGCATGCACGTAACCCTGAGCGAAGAACACGTCGTGTTCATTCTGGGCAAAGATGTGCGATACACCCCACTCGTCGCGGTAGATCTCCACCCGGTCTTGCAGGCCAGCGACCTGCAATGTGCCGTTGGTCTTGGGAAAAGCGCGACGAACAAAGAGGTAAGCACCGCCACCGCCAAGCATCAGCAGCACCAACACTGCGACCAGGATACCAAGCACAACTCTGCGCAGGACTCTCATGTTCTCCTCCTTTGTTCTTGGAATGCACGGCGATTTCGAACTGTTGACATCCCAACTTGCCTGTGCTATAATCTAATCAGATTTGGCGATTGACCCCAAGGAGATACTCTGATGGACAGTGAAATGAAGGCCCTGGGCAAGACTACCTTTCTCTCCCCCAAGCTCAAAGAACTCAGCAGAAAGGTGCGCATTATCCGCTTTGGCCTCGTTCGTGAGGCCACGGAAAGCCCCTGGGACAAGCTGGCAGGCATGTTTAGCACGAGCAAAGCAGTGAACATCGAGGAGATGCTTGATGCCCGAGGCTTCGAAGAGACAGCCGACTATTCTTAGCTTTCACGACGCGCCACCGGAAATCGCCTATCTCGATCCGGCTTTTCTCCTTAACGTGCTAGTGACAGAATCCACCTACCATGCGGATTGCGTTGCGTTTGCCAAGCGCCTGGAGGAAGCCAAAGCGCTCTTGGCGCTCTCCAACCTAGGATTGGATGAGGTCTGGTTCATTCTATTGCGGCTTCAAGCAGTGAACGAACACGGCCAGAAGGGGTGGCTCTCATTTCTAAAGGACAACCCCAGCAAGGTGACGGCCTATTGCCAAGAGCTGGAAAAGGCCACATTGCAGATCCTGGAGATACCCAACTTGGTCCTGATAGAGGTCATCACTGATCAATCCTTACAGGCCTTAGGCCTCATCAGCAAGTGCGGACTGCTCCCCAGAGATGCCATTCATGCCGCAGCCACTCTTGACACAGGCATTGAGACCATCATCACCACTGATGCTGATTTCGCCGTCGTGCCAGGACTTCGGATCTACACTTGCAATCCCAGAGCTCTTCAGCACGATCCTCGCTACGAGTGATTCGTGGGCTTCGCGCGATTAAGGCCCCCGAAAGAACAGCTTGAGCATTGGCCCCGAGCGACTCTGCTTTGCAGACTCCCATCTTCACTTGTCCCCGTCACTGGTTCCCCACCATCTGTCCGTTCCTCTCCGCCTCGCGAATCACGTAACGGCCATAGCGGAGCCCCGTCCATAGAGACAATCCGTACTACGAATCCGTCTTCTCCTTTTCCTGACAGTCGGGACAGATGCCGAACAAGCCAAAGTGATCCATGCGCGGAATAAACCCGTAATGCTCCCGCACCGCTTCACGCAGCGGATCGAGGAAGGAGTCCGGCACCTCAATGATGCGGTGGCATCTTAGGCAGACGAGATGGTGATGGGGGCGATCGGCGATGTACTCGTAGACGCGACGGCCACCACCCAAATCAGTCTCTGCCACGAGCTTCACTTCCTTCAGCCACTGCAGATTGCGGTACACTGTGGGAACAGTCAGAGTGGGATGCTCTGGTTTGAGGCGCTCCAGCACTTCCTGCACGCTCATGTGGCCCGGGTCAGCTCTGATGACCTCCAGAACCGCCAGGCGCTGCGGCGTCAGACGGTACCCCTTCTCTCGCAGGCGCTGTACTGTATCCCGGTGATGGCTCATAGCAGGACTCCTGGTTACACACATATCACAGTCTCATTCTATCCGCTAATGTGAAATCGGTCAAGCGTGCCAGGTAGAGCCTGGCAGCTTGGAGGGGAATGGATCAAGTGCGACACGGCTAGGGGAATTCACCGCAGAGACGCGGAGGACACAGAGGTTTTCCTGATTTCTTCGCGAACTCCGTGTCTCCGTGGTTCAACAGGCATTCCAAGACGACACTACCACCTGCCGTTACCTGTATCGCACCTGTCCGAGGAACGGGACTACCGCTTAGACGTCGCCCTCCTGCCCGACACGGATTGCCAGCACCTGACCAGCGACATCAAACGAGCCCGCGCCCTGCTTATTGCCGAATGGCTGCGTAGAGGGAACACTTGCCAGCCGACTATCCATACTCCTTCTCGCTGGCCATGCGCACACATCCATCGAGGTCAGGCTGGAAACTTCCCGTGGCAAGCTGCGTAGTGTATAATGGATGCGTTGCCACAGACATCCCAATTCTGGCATCACAAGGAGGCAAGCATGGACCAAACGCGCAGACTAACCATCGTCGTCGGACTGCTTCTCATCATGTTCGGTGCATTTCTCCTGATAGTGCAGCTTGTGCCTGGGCTGGAGATGTGGCTAGACCCTGGGTATTGGTGGCCACTCGTAGTCGTGGCCCCTGGCGTACTGCTGCTCCTACTGGCCTTGCTGATCCGCGTACCGGCGCTGGCCGTGCCAGCGAGCATCATCATGGGTGTCGGTGGGCTGCTCTTCTGGCAGAATGCCACTGGCAACTGGGATAGCTGGGCCTACGCCTGGGCGCTGATCCCTGGTTTCATCGGCTTAGGCATCATCCTGACTGGCTTGCTCAGTGCCAAGTTCTCCCAATCGCTTGGCATAGGCTTGGGGATGATGGTCATCAGCGCAGTGCTCCTTACCGTGTTTGGATCGCTGTTCGGCGCCCTGAACGTGTCGGGCATCTACTGGTCAGCGCTCTTGATCGCGCTGGGCGTGCTCATGCTAGTGAGGGCATTGCTGCGCTTCAGACCGGGTGGATGAAGGGGAAGCGGCTCAGCACGTCCGCCACGTGCAAGACGTCGTACGAGATCAAGGGGTACTTGGGCCTGCGGAAAGTCGTGTCAATGTCGAACACGTGGATCTTGCGCTCGGTCTGGTACTCCCACTGCCAGAGGAGCATCTCGGCACCGATGTGTGTGGCCGGGCTGTCCAGCAGACCAGGCACCCCTCGGGCCGAAGCCTGGGTCAAGGGACGACCTGCGCTATCGGTGCTGGCTAGGCCTTGCGCAAGCGCCAACGAACCAGCAGTCGGCGGATCCGGTTGTGTCGCTCGCGGGTGAGCGGGCAAAACCACGCCACCACGATTGCGCTGACCAAGGACATGGCTCCCACCGGGCCTGTCAGAACCCGGATTGCCCACAAGGCCGTTTCCGATTGACTGAATTGCGTGGCCCCTTCCGGCGGAGCCCGATAGCCGAACCAAGCCAGCGCCTGAGCTACCGACTACACCGAGCGCTGGATCTCATCCAGTGTAGCCCGCGCATCCGGCGCGAAGCCAAAAAAGCGCTCCAACTTTTCGCAAACGTAATCGGCGCAGTGGGCGCAGTTGACGACGCCCCACGGCATGGCACAGGCGCGGATCTCGCACTCAGAGCAATGACTGCACTTCCGACCCTCATCGGTCAAACAGCCGTCGCAGATAACGGACTCCACAGTGATGTTGGGCGCGTTGTATTCCTTCCGCCACTGCGCGGCCACCTGCTCTAGCGCAGCTCGGTCGTCTGCCTGGGTAGCCAGGTAGGCCGAGCAGTCGCTGCATACCAGTCCGCAGTAAGCAATGATTTTGTCCATCAGACTCCCTCCTCTTGAAATCCTTGTTTGCCTTCAATCCAGCAGGGTTCGACTCTCATTGTAGCACTGAGTAGGGGGATAGCCAAACGTCCGATGGCCTCAAGCCATCTGTCCTATCCGCCTTTGCACTCGCAGCACCAGGAAGGTGAGCCACGGCGAGGGATGCTTTTTATCGGCGAAGGACCAGCCTTCCCAGGCGCGGTACATGGAGCCAGCGGTGTAGCGTCCCTTCCTTCGACTGTGCTCAGGACAGGCCTCGTCGGCTTGCGCGGTGATCGTCTCCACCATCGCACGAAAGCGGGCGTCAGCGTAGACGAAGGGGAAGCGGCTGAGCACATCCACCACGTGCAAGATGTCGTACCACACGAAGGGATACTTGAGCTTGCGGAAAGTGGTGCCGATACCGAACATGTAGATCTTGCGCTCGGTCTGGTGTTCCCAGTGCCAAAGGAGCATCTCGGCACCCGTACGCGTGGCCGGGCTGTCCAGCAGATCAGGCACCTGGGCCAAAGCCTTCAGCGCGTAGACGTTGACGATGGGGCAAGGGTCGGCCCTGCGTCCTGGCCCCTTAAATTTGCCCAGCTCTGGCGCGGCGACGCATCGCCAGCCGTTGTCGTCTACCAGACCAACCAGGTGATCCACTGCCCGCTGCACGCGCCCATCGCCGCCCAGCCCCATGGCCAGCAGGGCGTAGAGCAGCGTCGGCGCGTCGCACAGTATCCACGTCCACATGTCCTCACCTGTGCCACCAAACGCCTTGGGAATGTTCACCAGAGTCTGACAGGCCCCCTCCGCCGACTGGTGGGCCATCACGGCCTCGATGCCGGCAGCCATTCCGTGATCGTCGGCCCGCACGCCGAAATCGGCCAGCGTGCTGAACTTGTAGATGGGATGGCTAGCATCGTTGTGCCGGTTGAGGGGGCGGCTGGGCCAGGTAGCGGCCTCAGCGATGAGCCCCTGCACCTGCGGGTGGGCCAGCATCTCAGCGCGCGCAGCGCGCACCTCGGGGTCGTCCTCGCGCCGGTCAAGCAGGTCGACCAGGGTTCGATAGCGCGTCCAGGGTTCGTCCGATTCCAGCAGCCAGTGAATCAGATCAGTTGTCATAGGGTACCCCCTCTTGTCTCAGTTTGTGTTCATCGTCGTATCTCAGTCAACCCAAGTCAACATTGGATGCCAAAGCCAGTTCCTTCACCTTCTGGTTGGGCCGCCACTGCAGGAGCACAGTTAGCGTGACAAGTCGTTTTGCAGTATTCGCCATAGCATTCTCTCCCAACCGCCCCAAGGATGAGACAGCCTACCTTCATATTCTACACCAGGTTTATGACAATCGATGGCATAGTTGTAGCGCAATCTGGGGCAAAATCAATATGAGGACTTGGACTGCCTTGGCTTGCTATAGAGAAAGGGGTATCCGGAGCAGAGATCAACGAAGACAGCCACCTACGCTGCCATCTTGGCCCGTCTCATGGCTCCAACCAGACAGGGATGTCGAAGTGAGGATGTGATCCTGCGTCTGCACAGCAGGCGCTGACAAGACAACAACCCATCCCGATGATGGCTTGCATTCTCCTGCCCTTCACAAGTCCTCACGTGAGGGCCTGCGAAGGGCACTTCACTACTTGTTCCAGAGCTCGACAGGTTGTACGTACAGCGACCTCACCAGAGCACCGTAGCCAGTCCGCTCTAGCACTTCATCATCGTCAACGATGTGGGTGTCAATCGTATGGCACAGCGCGTTGGATTTGGGACACTCAAGTCGCTTGACCTCTTCGGCGATCGCTGAGCTCAGCATGTTAACGACCGACGACAGAGCCGCGCTTTTGCGACTGGCCCAGACAATCATATTGATGGCTCGCGGGAAGCCAGAGCGATCGCAGATAGGTTCGTCCATATGGGTCGCGCGGCAAGGCTCTCCCACTACGTCCTGTTCAGACGGCGGGTGTCCTCACCCCACGTTCGGCTACGCCCCCCGCCCATTCTCCCACCAGGGCAACCTTCTCTCATAACCGATCAGCTTGAGCCCGGTGATTGCGGCGGTGTTGAGGTCCATGGCCCGCAGGTCCTCTTCGCTCAGGTCCCTGATGTCGTCGTGCCCGGAGAGCATGGTCAGCATTTTGATCTCCTCAGCCGTAACTTTGATAAAGTTAGCCAGTCGCTGACCAGCCTCTTCAGGGTCGAGCCGGGCGCGGAGTTCTGGGTCTTGAGAAGTGATACCGTAGGGGCAGCGGCCAGTGTGGCAGGCCATGCAGGCACGGCAGCCCATGGCGATCTCGGCGGCTGCACCGAAGCCAACGCCGTCGGCGCCCATGGCCATCGCCTTGTAAGCATCCAGCCCGCTGCGCATACCACCCAGGACAAAGAGCTTGACCTTACGATGGACACCCATGTCCTTCAAAGCCTGCACGGCTGGCGGTATCAAAGCCACCGTCGGAATGCCCACGCCCTGGGTGACCACGGCCGGCGAACAGCCCGTGCCGCCTACCAGCCCGTCAATGGAGATAGCATCTGCCCCGGCCTCGACGCAGGCACTGACGTCTTCATAAGGGCGGCTGGGGCCGAGCTTGAAGAGGATGGGCACTTTATAGTCGGTTACGTCGCGCAGGAAGGCGACCGTGCGCTTCATATCCTCCAGATCCTGCACGTCGTAGTAGCGGCAGGGGGAGAGGGCATCGCTGCCCACTGGGATGCCCCGCACCGCGGCTATCTCTTCGGTGACCTTGACCCCCAGCAGGTGACCGCCCATGCCCGGCTTGGCACCCTGACCGATCTTGATCTCGACCCCATCGCCGGCACGGACAAAGTTGGCCGACACACCCCAACGGCCCGTGGACCACTGGACGACCAGGTGGCCGCCCGGTTCCCACCGCTTCAGTGTGCGCTCTTCGTTCTCGTACCCTTTGATCAACCAGGTTTCGTCTTTCAGCAATCCGCCCTCGCCGGTATTGCTGATGATCCCTGTCTGAGCAGCCCCAATGGCCAGCGCCATCCTGGCTTCTCTGGAGACCGCGCCGAAGGACATGGCGGCGAAGAGGAGCGGGTAGGGAAGACGTATTGGATTCTCACACGTATCCTCGCCGATGACCAACTCCAGGTTGCACTCCTCCCGATACTTGTCGCGGGGAGCAGGCGAGGCGATTTGGGAAGGTACGACGGTAATGTTGTCGAAGCTGGGCGCGTGGCCCATGGTGCCAAAGCCACGCAGCATGTACTCGCCGGTCTGTGCCTTGTAGTGGATTTCCTCCACCTGCGGGAAGGTCCACGGCGAACGCACCAGGAACTCCGATTCAGCGGGATTGATGCGGATAGCGTCCTCCGGACAGAACTCGGCACAGATGCGGCAGCCGACGCAGGCATTATAGTTCCCAACGTGGACGCTCCCTGCGCCATCAATGGCAAACACGTCGTAAGGACAGACCTCGACGCAGGTGGCGCATTTGCCGGGCATCCTGGTATTGATACACCGGTCTTTCATCACAGTGACACAAAATGTCCCATTAACTGGTGGCATGATACCTCTCCTTCAATCAGTCTCGCAGCCGCTACATCCGAGGGGACTCAAGCTGGATAGGCTCTTTCGCCTTGTAGAAGGGCTTCTCCGACAGGCGGACGATCTTCTTGAAAGTCGCCGCGTCAGCCTTGATGCTGTATTCGTCAAAGTAACCACGCAGCTTGTCCAGATCAGCCTGAGTCATTTCCTCCAGCAGTGTGTTATGCCCCAGGCTCTCCCACTTCCCGCCGACGTAGATATTGCCGCGGATGAGATAGTTGCCCAAGTTCTTGCCAGCGTCGCCCACGATGACCAGGTCGCCTGCCAGCATGTAGGTCGCGACTTCGTCGCCTACACTCCCCTCAATGATGATAACAGCACCCTTGTTCATCACGGCAGCAAAGTCGCCAGCGTTACCTTTGACCACGATGGTGCCACCGTAGCAGTACTGACCCACGCCGTAGCCTGCGTCACCCTCGACGATGACCGTGCCCCGCGTCATATTGTCGGCCAGATAGCGGCCGGCGTTCCCCGTCACCCGGATAGTCACTCCATCGTTCAGAACCCCCAGGTAGTCGCCGCTATCTCCCCCAATGGTCACGTCGCCGCTCTGGAAACCAGCAACCAGACCATGGAGATGAACCACCCCGTGCATGACCACTGGTCCTTTAGCCACTGCTTCCTTGAGTTCTGTACTGACGGATCGCAGATCGCGCCCACTAGCATCCAGTACAAGTGACATCACATTCCTCCCTCTTCTTCAAGGCTCCCGCTTGTGGAACGCCGTATAGACTGACAAATTGCTTCCTGACCTGGGCCCGCTTCCCGGGGTCGCTCAGGGCATCCAGCATCAAGATACGGAACTCGTCGAAGGCCTGAGCGCGCGCCCGACGGTCCTTTTCCGCTTTGGCTGCGTTCAGCACCGCTTCGTCCACCTGAGGGATGGTTTCCAGCAGGCCAAAACTACGAGCATTGTGGACAAAGACCTCGCCGGCAGGCGTGCGAGTGATGAGCGTAGCGTAGCCTGGCTGCGCACCGATGGCCCCCACAGCGATGTCGGCCGACTCGCCGAGGTAGTCATCGCAACTGCCACATCCGTGCCAGGTGAAGGGCTCGACATCAGTTAGCGGGACAGTGCGCTCTGTGCCATCCCACAACGATACCGTCAGCGTGCCCTTGGTGACCGATGTGGTCAGCCCCCGGATTTGATGCCGCGCGATACCCATTTGTCGCTCGAGCAATTCGGCGACCATATCCGGCATGTAGATGCCGGTGCAGAAGGAGGCAATGGTCAGGCGGATCGCTCGCTGGTAGGGCCACAACCGCTCGTTCTCAGCATTCATCAGCCGGCGTGCCCCTTCGGCCACACAGGGCGAGCCAACGATGGCTAGCTTGGTCAAACCCAGGTCAAAAACCGCTTCGTTCAGCGCGCTGAGGACGGGCACCCAGAGGTATTGCATCCCCACGCTGCTGACGATTTCATCCACCGTCGTGGCGATACGAGCAACCGGCATCAGCGTCCAGGGATCCATGTCCGGCATGATGACGCCGTCAATCAGGTCAGCCGAGTGAGCGGCCACCAAAAGCGCCTGGATGACGTCGTTCGGGGCGCCGCTCTGGACCACACCTGCCGACCGCGCCGAGACCATAGTGCGGGGCTCCATCGGCGTCCAGTCCACCAGGCGGGGGCAACTCAGCTCGCAGAACTTTTCGCAGACCTCGCAGGTCCGCAGCTTGAGGCGGGAAAGGCCCAGCGCCTTCTCGCGCTCCTCCAGGAGGGGATGCTGCTCCTCGCCCCAGTAGAGCACCCCCTTCGAACAGGCCGCCACGCACACGCCGCAGCCGGAGCAGCGCTGCAAGGCCCATACGTCTTGCTGCAATCTTGTTGACATACGTTGTCCTCCTCTACGGATTCACTCGCTCCGAGCAGGGCTCGGACCCAAGGCACGGATTAGGTTCGTGAAATCTGTGATCTTGCCCACGAAATCGTCTGGATCGTCAGGGGTGATCCACTCCAGGCGCAGGCGACGCGGGTCGAAGCCGCTTTCAGCCAGCAGCCCACGCAGCATGTTGATGCGCTCCTGCGCATAATAGTTGCCATTGACGTAGTGGCAATCGCCCGGCAGGCACGCTCCCACGAAGACCCCATCAGCGCCATTGAACAAGGCCCAGAGGATGTGCGTGGGGTCGAAGCGAGCCGAGCATTGCACGCGAATGAGGCGCACCTCGGCTGGGTAGCTCATCTTGTTGGCCCCGGCTAACTCAGCAGCGGCGTGGCTGCTCCACTCGCATCCGAAGCTGAGGATGCGTGGCCGGTCACTCTGCGACGCAGTCGCCAGCGCGGCGTTGATCTGGGCCAGCACCTGTGCATCGCTGTTGAGAGGAAGGCTGATAGCCTTGACCGGGCAAGTGACGACACAGTTGCCGCAGCCTTTACACAGCAGGGGATCAATCTCGGAAAGGTCTAGCACTCCCTCCCGCTTACGCATGGAGATGGCACCAAAGGGACAGGTCTCCACGCAGCTGCCGCAGCCCGTACAGAGCTTTTCGTCCACGACGGCGACGGGGGCCTGGCTGGTGACTCTCCCTGCCCGCAGGTGGCGCATGGCGTTAAAGGCGGCGCTGACAGCCTGGAACTCGGCCTCGATCCAGCCAGCCGGATAGTGGGCCGCGCCGCAAACGTAGATACCTCGCTCGACATAGTTCTGCGGCCGCAAGCGGTAGCGCAACTCGGGGAAGAAGCCGTTCTGGTCCTGAGTAATGCGCAGCATGTGTGCCATTGTACTGGCGTCAGACTGCGGCGCCAGCGGAGCAGCCAGGACGACGCGGTCGTAGGCCAGGCGACGGCTTGTTCCGGTCAGCTCGTCGTGGACCTCAACCACTTCCTCGCTCACCACCGGCGGTGACGACGGCGCATAGCGCACGAACTCTACCCCGATCCGCCGAGCCTTGAGCAATTCGTCCTCATAGACCCGTTGGCCCAGCAGATACAGGTCTCGGAAGAGTATGGTGACCTTGGCCTGTGGGTTGGCTGCTTTGACTTCCATCGCTTGTTTGAGCGCACCCATGCAGCAGACGCCGGAGCAGTAGGGAACAGACTCGTTGCGCTGACCGACACAGAGGATCATCACCACCTTGGCTGGTAAACTGGTAGATTGGGTATCGGTTTCTCCATCTCGCAGCTCTCGTTCAAACTCAAGCTGTGTGACCACTCGCTTCCCATCGTAGCGGAAGAGCCCCCTGGGTCGCAAGGCACGCACCCCAGTGGCGACGATGATTGCCCCCACATCGAAGGCTAACGGGCCATCCTGTTGGCCCGCTGAGCCATTGATGCTGACTGTGTAGCGCCCCACCGTCCCCGAGATGCCCGTCACCTGGCTCTCCAGCAAGACTTCGATGCAGGGGTGATGAGTCACCGCCCCGACCTTCTCGGCCAGGAACTCGGCCGCACTGCGCCGGTCGGGATAGAGGGTATGTACGTCGCGCAGCATGCCGCCCAACGCCGCTTCTCGCTCGACCAGCTTGACCGGCAGCCCGGCGTTAGCCAGCGTCAGGGCGGCGGTCATGCCGGCCAGTCCTCCGCCAATAACCAGCGCGGCGGGTACGACTTCAGCCGTGACTGGCTCACGTGCCTGGCGCAGCGCGACTCTAGCAATCCCCATCCGGATCAGATCAACGGCCTTGGCCGTGGCCACCTCGGGCTCGTCCTGATGCACCCAGGCACAGCCCTCCCGGATATCTACCAATTCGAACATGTCACCGTCCAGGCCGACCTCCTCGCAGGCAGTCCGGAAGTGGGGCGCCAGCGTCCTGGGCGTGCAGCCAGCAACGATAACTCGGTGCAGCTCCTCCTCCGTAATAGCCGCCTGGATCGCTGCCAGCCCATCAGGTGAGCAGGAGTAGCGCAGCCGCCGGGTGATAGCTACTCCTGGCAAGCCACTGACTCCCTTCTCCAGGGTATCCATATCCAGAATAGATGCAATCCGCTCGCCGCAGTCGCAGATGAAAACGCCCAGCTTGACTTGGCTCATGGCACGGCCTCCCCTTCGCCCGTACTCGGGACAGGCAGGACGGGTTCCTCGGCTGCCCTTAGGGTGCTCTCTGCCTCAGCCAGCAAGCTTGTATGATCAGCGAACTCGGGAGCCAAGTAGTGATGGCCGCAAACCCGACAGGCCCTTGCCTCGAACTCTGTCTCCCACTGGTGAACCGTCTGCGCGCCGCCAGTTATATCGGCCAGCGTGATGGCCCCAGTGGGGCAGACCAAGACGCAAGTACCGCACCCGATGCAGATGTCGGAGGCGATCCGGAAGGGCGGGCTGACTTTCTTCTCAATGCCCCGGTTGATGACGCTGATGGCCCCCACGCCAACAATCTCCTTGCAAGCCCGCACGCACAAGCCGCATAGGATGCAATCGTTTCTCTCCATCTTGAAGCGTGGTTCACCAACGCCCAGCTCCTCGGCCAGTTGGCGAATGACTGGGACGTGCCCGGCCGAGGCCATCAGCAACTCCACGGTGATGCGCCGTGACTGCAACACCACGTCTGAGTTGGTGTGCACAATCAGGCCGTCGGTGCAAGGATAGGCACAAGAGGCCACCAGTTGCCGGCCCCGGGGAGTCTCTACCTCCACCACACACAGGCGACAGGCCGCAAAGGGCTCCATTCCCTCGTGATAACAAAGTGTGGGGACATGAATGCCCTGTTCCCGCGCCACTTCGAGAATCGTTCGGCCCTCTTCGACCCGGATCTCCCGGCCGTCTATCGTCAAGGTGATCATGCGTCCCTCCTGCGACTGCGCTCAGGAAGGTCGGGCCTTTCAGCGACCAGCACTCGCTCCGGGACCGGCATAGGCCCCAGACCCATCGTCTCCAGCCATTCCAGATCGCAGCGCAGGCAGCGTTTGCACTCCTCTCGAATGGTTTCTTCGTCAAACAGGAGTTCCACTTCGTCAAAGTTGCCGCGCCGCTCCTCAATGGGCATCTCCCGCGTCTGCGGGCGCGTGGCCTTGGCGTACTGGTCCAGGTCAAACGGTTGCTCAATGACTTCGTAGCCAGGCCTGACCACTACCAAGTCCGACCTGCCGGTGCGCAGGTAGTTATCCACCGTGTCGGCTACCCGGTTGCCCTGGGCCACGGCTTGGATCACCGTTGCCGGCCCGAGTACTGCGTCGCCGGCAGCGAAAACTCCGGCGCGGGTCGTAGCCAGCCCATCGTTCACAGCGAAGGTCGCGCCACGTCCAGTCTCAATGTTGCTGTCGCCGTCCATCCAGGCCAGGTCCGGCTCCTGGCCAATGGCCGGGATGAGCACGTCCACGTCCAGTGTGAACTCCGAACCCGCGATGGGGACGGGCCGGCGGCGGCCACTGGTGTCGAACTCGCCCAGCTCCTGGCGCAGCAGTTCGACGCCGGTCACCTTACCGTTGCCTATCACACTGCTGGGATTGGTCAGGAAGTGGAACTGGATGCCCTCTTTTTTGGCCGCTTCCACCTCCTCCTCGCGGGCGGGCATGTCGGCCCGGCTGCGGCGGTAGACCAGGTGCACCTGACTGGCATCCAACCGCCAGGCCGAGCGTACAGCGTCAATCGCCACGTCACCCCCGCCGACGACCGCCACCCGCTTGCCGGTCAGGCTGGGCGCCCTGCCGAGCGCAACGTCGCGCAGGAACCGAGTGCCGTGGTAGACTCCCTCCATTTCCTCACCCTCGATGCCAAGCGCACGGCTCTTGTGGGCCCCGATGGCCAGGATCACCGCCTTGTAGCCATCCCGGTCCAATAGCTCATCCAGGGTAAGGTCCTTGCCAAGCGCCATGTTTAGCCTGATCTCGACCCCGGCCCGTTTGATGTTCTCGATCTCCACATTAAGGATGTCGCGGGGCAGGCGGTACTCAGGGATGCCAACAGCCATCATGCCGCCTGCCACGGCCATCGCCTCGAAGACGGTGACGGGATAGCCCTTCTGTGCCAGTCGCAATGCCGCCGTCAGGCCTGCTGGCCCGGCGCCGATGACGGCCACTTTCTCTATCTTGGGCTCCTCCAGTCGCGGCGGCGTCCAAGGCTGTTCGAGTTCGTGGTCGGCCATGAAGCGCTTGATCTGGCGGATGGCGACAGGCTGATCCAACTCGGCGCGGCGACACTTGACCTCGCAAAAGGCCGGGCAGATGCGGCCACAGACCAGCGCGAAGGGGTTGCGCCGCCGGTGAACTTCCAGCGCTTCGGAGTAGCGGCCCTGGGCGACGAGTGAGACGTAACTCGGCACGTCCACCTCGGCCGGGCAGGCGTTGGCACACTTGGCCCGCACCAGCGCAGTGCAGACGCCAGCCGGGCAGCGATGCTCCCGGATATGGGCCTTGTACTCGTCACGGAAGTAGCGGATGGTGGTGAGCACTGGGTTAGGCGCTGTCCCGCCCAAAGCGCATAACGACGAACGCTTGACCTCCTGGCCCATCTCGATCAGATATTCGACGTCTCCCTCGCGCCCCTGGCCGGCACAAATGCGCTCCAGCGTCTCCAGCATAGCTCGCGTGCCGACACGGCACGGTACGCATTTGCCACAGGATTCCTCCTGGGTGAACTTGAGGAAGTAACGAGCAAGGTCCACCATGCAGGTATCCTCGTCGCAAACCACCAGGCTACCGGAGCCCATGATAGCCCCTAGGCTGGTCAGCGACTCGTAGTCAATGGACACGTTCAGATGCTCTTTGGGAATACACCCGCCCGACGGCCCGCCAATTTGAGCCGCCTTGAAAGCTTTCCCAGCAGGGACGCCACCGCCAATCTCGTAGATCAGTTCCCGCAGGCTGATGCCCATTGGCACCTCGACCAGACCGGTGTTGTTGATCTTGCCCACCATGGAGAAAATCTTGGTGCCCTTGCTCCTCTTCGTGCCAATGCTGGCGTACCAGTCGGCTCCCTTATGGATGATCAGTTGCACGTTAGCCCAACTCTTGACGTTGTTGATGTTAGTGGGCTGGCCCCACAACCCTTTCTGAGCGGGAAAAGGCGGGCGTGGGCGCGGCTCACCGACCTGTCCCTCAATGGATGCCATCAGCGCCGTCTCCTCGCCGCAGACAAAAGCTCCGGCTCCCATCCGGATTTCGATGTCAAAGTCAAAGCCTAGTCCCAGAATGTTTTCACCCAGCAAGCCATATTGGCGCATCTGTTTCAGGGCAATTCCCAGGTGTTTGACCGCCAGTGGGTACTCAGCTCGGATGTAAACGAACGCGTGCGTTGCGCCGATAGCATAAGCGCCGATGATCATTCCCTCCAGCACCCGGTGGGGGTTGCCTTCCACGATGCTGCGGTCCATATAAGCCCCGGGGTCACCTTCGTCGGCGTTGCAGATGATATACTTGACGTCGCCGGGAGCGGCACGACAGAACTTCCATTTGAGCCCAGTGGGAAACCCGGCCCCACCTCGTCCCCGTAACCCTGCTTTGCTGACTTCTTCAATCACCTCCTCAGGCGACATCTTGCCCAAGGCCTTCGCCAGTGCCTCATAGCCACCAACCGCGATATAGTCCTCAATGCTCGTGGGATCAATCAGGCCATTGAGGTTCAGCACGCGGCGGGTCTGTCTGGCGTAGAAGGGAACCTCGTGTTCATATACAATCTTCTCCTGCGTGACGGGGTCGGTGTAGAGCAAACGTTGAATGACCTTGCCCCGTTCAAGAGTTTCATGGATGATATCGGGCACGTCCTCCAATTTGACGGATTTGTAGAAGATGCCCTGCGGTTGTATGACCACTACCGGCCCTTGCTCACAGAAGCCGTGACAGCCGGTCATCCGCACAAGTGCCTCAACGCCGTTTCTGGAAATCTCCGCTCGCAAGGCGTCAATCACTTTCTCGCTGCCATGGACGCGACAGCCGGTGCCGCCGCAGACTGTGACACAGGCACGATTGGGGTCACGGCTGGCGACGATGGCTCTCCGTCGTGCTTCCAGGTCAGCTGGCGTGTTCAACCGTTTGCCTGATGCTCTTGTCATCACTTATGCCTCCGCCGTGCCCGCTTGCTCGATCCGCGCCAGCAGCTCATCTACCTTCCTGACATTCATCTGCCCCGAGTACTCCCCGTCAACAACGACAATCGGACCGAGGGCACACGCACCCAGACAATAGACAGTGTCCAATGAGTAGTTCCAGTCGGACGTGGTCTCACCGGGCTTAATGCCCAGACTGTCCTCGAGCCTGCTGAGTACCCCCGGCGCGCCGCGCACGTGGCAGGCTGTGCCGGTGCAGACGCGTATCTCGTGCCGACCGCGCGGCACCAGGCTGAACGCATGGTAGAACGTAGCGACGCTGTAGATCTGGCTCAGAGGCACTCCCAACCTCTCGCTGACCAGGATCATCGCATCCTGGGGCAGGTAGCGATACCGGGCCTGTATCTCTTCCAAAACGGATATCAAGGAAGCACCTTCCCCGTGTTTCTGCATTGTCTCTGCAAGCTCGTTCGGTTCGAAATCTGTCACGTTGCTATCCTCCTGGGATGAACTGCGGTCTCAGGCTGTGCGGCTTGCCTTCCCACAGCCCGCATTCCTCGTACAGTATTGCAGGCGCAAACCTTTGTATACCTTGATCGTACCATACAGGGGTATCAGATACTCCACGTCCCCCGTGGAACGACCAGCTTGCGTGCCGCCCGTGTATTGGTGACACAACGATTCATTCAAGACAGCATTCGCGTGGCTGGTCAAGAGGAGCTGCTAACTGGGGCAGTCTCTGCCCAACTATACCACAACTTGGCTACCTGTGTCAACCGCTGGACCCATCGCGGGTCTACGTCAGATTTGGAACAAGTTTCTGGTGGACTAGTTCCCATGCCTCGTTCTGCCGCCGCCTGGGCAACTCAGTCCACAGGAACAGGATGACCTGAACACCTTCGTGGCGACGTCAGACATGTGCTCAAAGGGGACGACAGTCCCCGTCTTCAGTCAGGGCGCTTCGTTAGCTATGTGCCTGGCACACGACGCGCACTGTCGTCCGCTCAGAGCCTATTCTTGCGCCCAATCTGGTCTACACCCACTGCTACAGCAGCGCGATACCAGCTCTGATCGCTGGACTGTCGAGAACGCACGAGGCATTGGCACCCGCTGCTGGCTCGTTGTCCGGACGGCCAAGACAGGTGGGCCAAGCAACACCTATGCTGCGTCCTTGCGGACACCTCTGTGCAAGTCGTACATGGTCTGAATGGTATCGGCTTCAGCGGCTGTCTTGTCCGGGCGGAAACGAAGAATGCGTGCGAAGCGCAAGGCCAGGCCCGACTTGTAGTGTGGACTATCCTGGACGTTGTTGAAAGCTACTTCCACCACCACTTCTGGTCGGACAAACACGGTGCCGCGAGCCTCACCTACCTTGAGAGCCAGCAAGCGTTCGGTCATGCGCCGGAATTCCTCGTCCGTCAAGCCCTTGAACGTCTTGCCAACCTCGAGCAATTCTCCGCTCTCTTCGTCCCGCGCAGCTAGGTGGTAGTTGGAGAGCCAACCGTGGCGTCGGCCGTAGCCCCAATCGGCGGCAACCACGACCAGATCAAGCGTAACGACTGGCTTGATCTTCAGCCAGTGCCGGCCACGAACGCCCGGAGTATAAGGGCTGTCCAATTCCTTGGCCATTACCCCTTCGTGGCCAGCCGTGCGCGCTGCGCTAAGAAAAGCCTCGCCCTCAGCCACTGAGGAAGGCAGCAGCCTTTCTACAAGCGGTATGCTGCCGCGCACACGCTGTAGCGTTTCAACGCGCTCGCGGTACGGCCGGTCAACAAGCACTTTGCCGTCGGCGTATAGCACGTCGAAGAGATGGACCTTCACGGGCACCTGTTCTCGCATGGCCTCAATGTCACGCGTACGCCCCAATCGCCGCATCACGTGCTGAAAAGGGAGTGGCCTGCCATCCCTGGCTAGGTCCACGGCAATGACTTCCCCTTCCAGGATCGCCGCATCTGTTGTGACCGCCTGTGCTATCTCCTCCCTCACTTCGGGCAAACTGGCCGTCAAATCCGACAGACGCCGCGAAAAGAGCCATACGCGCTGGCCGTCCTTGTGTATCTGCACCCGAGCGCCGTCAAGCTTGTACTCCAAAGCAAGCTGAGGACCGAGCAAATCAAACGCCTCACCGACCGATGCGGCTGTTTGTGCCAACATGGGCTTGATGGGCCGCCCGAGTTCCACGCTGCTGCGCTCCAGCCCTTCGCGACCGTTAAGCAAGGCGACTTCCGCCACTGCCCCAACGTCTCCAACGAGCATGTTGGCCCTGCGCACCAACTTGGGGGGAGCATCTGCTGCCAGAGCGATGGCGTCCAACAGCAGCCCCTCACTCACGCCATGACGCATTTCCCCCACAGCAACCTTCACGATGTACTTCGCCTCCAGTGGTGTCGCGCGCTGCAGGAGTGCGCACAGAATCTCATCTTTGCGCTGACGTGATCCTGGCCCACTGCCAGCAGCGATATCTTTGAAAGCGCTCCATACTTCTTGCAACGCCAGAGGTGAACCACGTGGGCGCGTGCGCGCCCCTCTTTCATAAATCATCTGCACACTCTGCCCGAAATCCACAGCCTCGCTGGCAATCACCTGGCGCTGCTCGGCGCTCGTCTTCACGACCTGATTTACGACACGCACCACCGCCGCAGCGCTTAGATTCAGCGGCCTACCCTGTCTCTCTGGAAAGACGCGGCCAATTATCATGCGTGCTGCCGGGGCAATCTCGCTCTCGGATACCGAGCGCAGGTACTTTGCCACCAGAGCAGACATGGCCTTGCGTGCTCGCGCGGCCTCCAGCTTTTCCCCCAGTTCGGCGAACTCGGCAAATCCAGACATGGGCGTATCCCTCTCAGAGTATGCAAAAGCACCGAAGAAGCACAGGAACCGCAGAGGTGCTCGTCATCTCCCTCCACTTCTGAAAGACCCATTCCAAACTCGAGACGGGCAGCTCCACCTTCCGCTCATCTGCCGGACTCTTGCTTTGCCACAAGTTTACCCATCTTTGCCCTGTACACAAAATCAAGAGAGACTCTCGACCCTTTCGCGTACGGCCCGATGCCAGACCCTCCTACTAAGAACGTCCAGTGTCGTTGCCTTTGGTCCTGGGGCCACCTTTGTCCCTGGGGCCACCTTTGTCCCTGGGGCCACCTTTGTCCCTGGGGCCAAAGACCCAGGGGAAGACCCAGGGGAAGACCCAGGGCGAGCGTAGCGACACCTGCATCCCGTTCGGGCCGCGAGTCCGGCCCGCCGGGACGAGACGGTCTGCGCCGCAGGTGCAGATGAGCAATCCCCTCTCAGCCATAGGTGGAGATTGCTCACCTGCACTTGCAGCGCAGGTGCAAGTGTCCTCGCTGCGCTCGTCGCAATGACAGATCGGATGTTCTTACAGAATGAGTGGCGCGGATGCGTCATGGAAAACCTCGCAATGACAGGCGACCGTTTCTTGAATAATGAGGAGCGCGAACGCGCCATCACCGAGTTCAAAATGACAACGTAGGCGGTTTCTCAACACTCCAAAAGCGATTTGACAGATTGCTGATTGTATGCTATACTATTCGGCGAAGTAGAATGAGAGTACCACCTAAACTGGCTAGTAAGTGCGTGTGCCGAGGCTTACCCAGCCTCGGCGTTTCTTATGTATGCTTGTCGGGTGCACTTCTGCGTTCTACAAATCAACAAAAGGAAGGAGTATCCGACTGTGAGCGAGCGCATTACCGGCACCGTCAAGTGGTTTAACGGTACCAAAGGCTATGGCTTTATCTCGCGTGAGGATGGCGACGACGTCTTCGTCCACTATTCGGCGATACAGGCCGAAGGCTTTCGCAAGCTTGAAGAAGGCCAGCAGGTCGAATTCAGCGTCGAAGACAGCCCCAAGGGGCCGCAAGCGACCAACGTCATTCCCATCTAGATGAGACAACGCTAGAAGAAGGCGCTCTGGATTAGTCCAGAGCGCCTTCTTCGCTTTATTGCAAAGATTGTGGTGTCCCCCTTGAGTGTTGCTCATTGCGGCGGTGGCTGTTTTGAACTACTGAGCCCGCCGATCCCGCCAAAATGACGCCGGGACGCTGCCCCGCCAAAACGACCCCGGCCGTTCGCCCCGCCGAAGGTCTCGCCGCAGGCGACGGCTTGATCGTTCATGCCGCTTGACGGGACGGGGGACGCTTCGCAGCCCCGTCTGACAGATGCCGGCCGTTCGCCCCGCTTGACGGGGGACGCTTCGCGGAGACCGCTGAGAAACGTAGGATAAGCTCTGCGAACTCCGCGTTCTCTGCGGTGAGTAGGATAGCGACACTCTGCCGGGAGACTACCGAAAGGATGCACAGGGCCAAGAAACTGGGCGCGCCCTCTTCTGGGGTCACTCGCCCAAAAATGCGCGACGGGTGGCTCTACGCTCACCACCCGTCTGGTAGGCCTCAAGTCCAAGAGACTCTGACTACTTGGGCTCCTTGTCAGGATGCAGCTTCTTGAACTTGACGAGCAACTGCTCTTTGCTCTCCTGATGATCCGGATCTGGCACGCAGCAATCTACCGGACAGACGTCAGCACATTGCTGTGTGTCATAAAAGCCCACACACTCCGTGCACTTGGCCGGGTCAATGATGAAAATCTCCTCGCCTTCAGTGATTGCGCCGTTCGGGCACTCTGTCTCACAAGCAGCACACGCAATACACTCCTCCGTAATCTTGAACGCCATTCCTTTTCCTCCTTCGATTGTGGATTGTTCACTGTCACTCCAAAGGGCCGACGGCAATCGCCCGCGCGGGTGCGCCGTCACCGCCGGCCACCCTCAGAGGTAGGCAGTACAAATTATACCATCCGCTTTCCAAAGATGACAAATCGAGTCCCTCAACAACGATCACACCGGCCCCCAGCAAGGCATGGTGGACCGGATGCTCCACAGACCCGGGGCGTTCTACCGACAGATAGTCCACGCCCAACAACTTGATGCCCCGCTGCACGATCCAGTGAGCTGCCTCCGTCGTAATGACAACGAAATCGGGAGTGAATTCCGTAACGCCTCGACCCCAGAGATCAGAGTTAGCTGTCTTCAATAACAGCCGGACAGCATCCTGTGGGACATTGCCCTGCAGGTCCGACACGTCAATCTTGCCTCTGGACTCGAACTCGTAGACCCAGGTCCTGCCAATCAAGACCTCCAACGGCAGCTCATCCACCCTTACCCCGCTGTCATCGAAGTGATACGGAGGATCCACGTGCGTACCTGTGTGCGACCCCAGATACAACTCGGAGACGTTGGCTGCATGCCCGCGTGCGATACGCAGGCGCGGTTCGATGCGGACTGCTGGATCACCGGGCCAGGTGACCATCGTCGGAGAAATGGGCAAACTCAGATCATAGATGGGCAAGGTATTCTCCCCCGTACAGCTTAGAAACCGTGTTTCTGGGAGAAACCCGGTTTCTAGACGCTCCTACGAAGACGACCCGGTCTTTCCCAACTCCATCGCAGCCAGTGTCTTGGCCAGTTGCTCAATCGCCACACGTTGCTTGCGATAGAAA
Organism: uncultured Anaerolineales bacterium; assembly: GCA_964478075.1. Taxonomy (GTDB): domain Bacteria; phylum Chloroflexota; class Anaerolineae; order UBA2200; family UBA2200; genus DAOUEX01. The sequence continues at coordinate 167,987 of CAYZGO010000001.1, forward strand.
TCGGACTCGCTGATAGCCATCCGGTCTGCAATCTCACGAATGCGCCGCCCCTGAATGAATTTCATTTCCAGAATATTGTAGACTACCCACTCACTGGCGGTCGTGCTACGCACCCCCTCCGGCTTCAGCCGTTCGACCGCTGCCTCCAACACAGCACGCAGGGCACGGGCTGCCACGCCATCGTTCTCTCGCAGGGCCTCGCGTACTAGCCGTGTGCGCATGAGAGGGCTGCTAATCAGACGCGGCCCACCCCAGTAGTGGCGAAGCGCTTCTTTGACCACTCTGGAGAAATCGGGTGCATAGACCGGATTGCTCTCTAGCCGCTGGAGTCGGGAAGGCGCAGGATAAAACGGTTCACTGCGCCAACGCTGAATCTCCTCAATCTCTGGCACAATCTGCCGCAGTGCATCAAACACATCTTGCTGCAAGTGCATGTCCTCCAGAGCCAGTTCGGCTTGTCCCACGAACTCGGCCACGGTAACCAGTTCCTCTAGTGCCAGAGCAGGCGCCCTGTTGCTGGCCTCAATACCCAGAATGCCAAGCATAGACTTCCTGTCCCTACCGCGGAGCGGCAAGAGCCAATAGCCATTCCTCAGCAAAAAGTCCTCGTTGCGCAGCTCGCCACGCCCACCTGACTTCTGTCCAAACGAAGACAGCAAATCCTGCCAGTCACATTCTTCAAGAAAGTCACTCGCCGCCTCACGTGGACCACAAAACACCTGTATCTTGAGTGCGCTCTCCTGCATGGCCACCACAAAGCCGCTGCGCACCCTGAGCAGGTCACACAGAGCGATGATAACGTTCTCTAACAGTTGTTCGAGGTCAGTGCTGGTCAAGAGGCGAGTGTCTAGTTGCTGTATCCAGACAATCTCATCGCGATCTTTGCGATAGATCAGCCGATCAATATAGGGCTTGGCCAGGTTTATGGCCACCTGCAAGGTCACAATGCCAATAGCAACGGCGAAGATGAGCACAGTGTCGCGAGGCAAGCCCAATATGGCCTCCACTTTGGGTACGACCAACATGAGGAAAATCACAGCCGAACCGACTAATGGCCCGCGCAGTAGATAGTGAATCAGATTGTGCTTGACCACTCTGTCTGGCATGAATACGCCCTGATAGGCAACTGTATAGGCGCTGGCGACGGTCATAACGGCAATGGCTACGTTGCCAACAAGGGACAGCCCTAAAATGCTGTTGGGGGACAGGTATCTCGACGTCGTAGTCACGAGTAAATAGGGAAAGACCCCTGAGCCTGGCGCAATGATAGCTACAGCCAGGTAGGTCATGCGTCGCCGTGAAGTGGACGTCAAACAACGCTGACGCGCCCGGAATACGTTGAACACTGCAGCCAGAACAGTGGCAAAGAAATAGGCCGTGAACACTCCGAAGTAGGGCCCCGGTGCCAGGTATGCAATCCAGCGCAAACTCACGCCATCTTGCACCACCAAATCAGTGACCGCGGCTAGAACGAAGAACACCAGGCTCAAGGCATAGCTGCCGGTAACAGCGAGGCGACGCATGGACGATGTGGCATTCGTCGTTTGCAGCAGCGCGTCAGAGAAGTGGAGACACGCCGCTGGCACAAAGGCTATGCCTAACCACTGGAAGCGCAGCCAGACCAAAGTCAGCGAGGGGAAAACAACGTTGGCAACCAGTATATCGCCCACGTATACCACGACGACGAAAGTGAGCAGCGCACAGAAGGCACGCGCGACTGGACTGCGGAGGTTGTGGGTTACAATGTAGGCCAGCAGCGAGAAACCGATAAGCACGTTGGCTGAAGCGAGAATCAGATTGCCCAGCGCCAGTGCTGATGTTATCAAGCCCTCCGACACCTGTTAACCTCCACAGGAAGCCTTTTCGCCCATGCTCAACGTCACGCTCAAACCCGGGGCAGCGCACTGAACGATCAAGCTCTGACCACCCACATCACGAAATAATACACGATTACGGCAGCGAACAGCAGGCTGTCTATGCGATCCAGCATACCGCCGTGCCCGGGAAGCAGGGAACCCGAATCCTTGACCCCCACCTGGCGCTTCAGCAGCGACTCAGCCAAGTCGCCAAAGGGGACGCCAAAAGCCAATAGAACCCCCAAGGCCAGACTCTGCCAGAGCAAAAACCCCACAATGTGCCCGGCAACCACTGCAGTCAATATGGCTGCCAGGCACCCTGCTATCGCTCCCTCCCACGTCTTGTGGGGACTGAGATGAGCAAAGAAGCCTCGCTTGCCCCACCAGTTACCAGCAAAGTAAGCCGCCGTGTCACAAAGCCAGGTAACAGCAAAGGTCAGCATGAGCCATTCAAATCCCCGGGGGAGATTGCGCAGGGCGATCATGTGCCCCGCCAAGCCACCAACGTACAGTGCGCCTGCCAGCGTAAGCGCCCAATCAGTCAGGAATCCTTGCGTATCAACCCTGAGAATCTGCCACACCATGAGCAGCATGACTGCAGCCGCTACGCCGCATCGCCATATCCCGTACTCGGGATAGTAAGCATCAAGCAAGAGAGTAGTGACCAGCGCCAGACCAGCAACATAGGACGGATGATGGCCACCATTGCGCATCATGTGATAGAACTCGTACCCTGCCAACAGAGCGGCCACCGCCACAGTAGCGGCGAAGTAAGGGCCTCCTGCATAAGCTAGCCCCAGGACTATAGGGATCAGGACGATGGCGGTGAGAACACGCTGGCTGAGCACTGTATGCATTCTCCCAAGGCACGGCTACGCTTGCGCGTCTGCTGTAGGCAATGCTCCAAATCTCCTAGTCCGCTGACTGTAGGCAACCAACGCCTTGTACAGTTCCTCGCGGTCAAAGTCAGGCCAATAGGTAGGCGTAGAATAGAACTCGGCGTAAGCCGCCTGCCATATAAGGAAGTTGCTGAGGCGCATCTCACCAGCCGTCCGGATAATCAAGTCAGGATCCGGCAAATCGCCGGTGTAGAGATAGCGGGCAAAAGCTTGCTCAGTGACCTGCTCGGGAGTCAGGCCCTCTTGCATCATTCGCCGCACAGCCTCCACGATTTCCCTGCGCCCGCCGTAATTGAGCGCCACGTTCAGGATAAAGCGATCACCAGTCGCCGTCACTTCCACAGCACGCTGGATTCTATCTTGCAGACTGGGTGGCAAACCATCCAGTGAGCCAGAGTGCCGCAACTGCACACCGTTCTTACGCAAATCATCCAGTTCTCGGTCAATCGCCCGGGACAGCAAGGCCATCAGTCCATCCACTTCTGCTCGCGGTCTTGCCCAATTCTCGGTGGAGAAAGCATAGAGCGTCAGTATCCTTAGGCCGTAGTCAGCGCAGGCCCTGAGGACGCGCCGCACATTCTCGGTCCCCGCCCGATGTCCAGCCAGACGGGACAGCCCGCGCTGCTGGGCCCAGCGACCGTTGCCGTCCATAATAATAGCTACGTGCTGTGGGATGACAAGTAACTCGCCTTGTAGCCCAGCTTCCCCGTCCGCGTTACCCATTCTGATCCCTAGACTTCCAAGATCTCTTGCTGCTTCGCTTTTCTAATCTCATCCATCCGCGTAATGTACTTGTCGTGCAGATCCTGCAGCTTCTTTCGGGCATCATAGAGCTCATCTTCCGTAATAAGCTTCTCCTTCTCGGAGGTGCGCAAATCGTCCTGCACGTCACGTCTGATGTTGCGCACGGCAACGTGGCCTTCCTCCACGCGGCGTCCCACGATCTTGCCAAGCTCTTGCCTTCGTTCCTCGGTGAGACGCGGAATGGAGAGACGGATAACCGCGCCGTCGTTGTTCGGTGTCAGCCCCAGCTCTGATTTGAGGATGGCTTTCTCGATTTCATCCAAGATGGTCGGATCCCAGGGGCGAATGACCAGGAGCCTTGGCTCTGGCGCAGAGATGGCAGCCAATTGGTTAAGTGGTGTAGGAGTATCGTAGTAACTCACACGCAGACGTTCAACGAGGCCGGGAGAGGCGCGCCCTGTCCTGATGGCCTTGAGGTCTTCGCGCAGCACCGTGACGGCCTTGTTCATCCTGATTTCTGCATCCTTCAAAGTCTCATCAATCATAGCTTCCCCCTGGTCAACGACTGATCATCGTCCCAATCGGTTCTCCGCAGACAACCCGCTCGAAGCCGTTGGGCTCGGCCAACCTGAAGACGATGATGGGCAGGTCATTGTCCATACACAACGACAAGGCCGTGCTGTCCAGCACTTTGACTCCCATGTTGAGCGCCTCGATATGAGTCAGGTGATCAAAGCGATGCGCATTGGGGTTAGTTATCGGATCTTCGTCATACACACCGTCAACTTTGGTGGCCTTGAGCAGTACATCTGCACCGATTTCCATAGCTCGCAGGGCACCAGCAGTATCAGTGGTGAAGTAAGGATTGCCGGTGCCCGCGCCACAAATGACGACGCGCCCTTTCTCCAGATGCCTTATGGCGCGCCGCCTGATATAGGGTTCAGCGACGGCCCTCATCTCGATGGCCGTTTGCACGCGAGTTTCCAGGCCACCCCTTTCCAGGGCATCCTGCAGAGCCAGGGCGTTGATCACAGTAGCTAACATGCCCATGTAGTCAGCCGTCGCACGCTCCATACCCCGCGCCAGTCCATCGAGGCCCCGCCATATGTTACCTGCCCCGATCACGATGGCAATCTGAACATCGAGACTGTGCACCTGCCCGATTTGTGCAGCTATGTCTTCCACAGTAGGCACATCAATACCCCAGCCGGCTTCGCCCGCAAGCGCCTCACCGTTCAACTTGAGTAGAACTCGATCGTATCTTGCTCTGGCCATTACCAACCTACCTCGCGAGATACCTATGACTCGCCCAGTTGCAGGCGAACGAACCGCCGCAGCACAATATTCTCGCCGATGACGGCGACCTTCTCGGTGATAACGTCCCGCACAGTCTTGCCCGGTTCTTTGATGAAGGGCTGGTTCAGGATGCAGACCTCCTTATAGAACTTTTGCAGCTTGCCTTCGATGATTCTCTCCAGCACACGTTCAGGCTTCTTTTGATCGGTCAGTTGTGCCCTGTAGATGTGCTTCTCATTCTCCAGCACTTCCGGCGGTATGTCCTCTGGACTGACGTACTGGGGGCGGGCAGCCACCACTTGCATGGCCAAGTCGTGCGCAAGTTCCCTGAACTCAGAAAGGCGGGCCACGAAATCCGTCTCGCAATTCAGTTCAACCAGGGCGCCAACCTTGTCCATATGCACGTAGGACTCAATGAGGCCCTCCCTTGCCACGCGCCCAGCTTTCCGGGCTGCCATGGCTAGTCCTTTCTCACGCAGAATCTGCCGTGCATGGCTGACATCGCCATTTGCAGATTCCAGTGCCTTCTTGCAGTCGAGAACACCGGCACCAGTGAGTTCGCGTAGCTCCTTAATCATTTCGGTTGTCACAGGCATGTCCGCATCTCTCCCTCGTGTGTTGACGTTAGCCTTGCGTAGGGATACAAGGTAGGCTACAGGAATAGCCGCAGCCCACTTACGCGCTCAGAAAGCCCTAGGCCTGGCTGCCTTCGTCCTGAAGCGGCGCGACCTCTGTATCTTCCTCAGGCCCGGCTTCGGTTTCCTCAGCTTGTTCTACTGCTGTCTCCGCCTCCTCAGTCGGTGGCTCCTCGGCAACCGCAGCTACTACCGCCTCCTCGGCTGGCGACTCCTCTGCAACTGCCGCTACCTCCTCACCTGACAGCTCCTCGGCAACCGCAGCTACTACCGCCTCCTCGGCTGGGAACTCCTCTGCCATCGCAACCGCTGCCGCTTCCTCTTCCTCAGCCATGATCACACCACGCATTTCCTGTCCCTCGATGACCGCGTCTGCAATCTTGGACGTGATCAGCTTAATGGCACGGATAGCGTCGTCATTGGCTGGAATGATGTAGTCTACGGGGTCCGGATCGCAGTTCGTATCCACCATGGCCACCACAGGAATCCCCAGAGTGTTGGCTTCTCTCACTGCGATCTCCTCACGATTCAAGTCCACAACAAAGAGGGCGCTGGGCAGATAATGCATGTTCTTGATGCCACCAAATCGCCTTTGGAGCTTGAGCAGTTCGCGCCCTTTCCACAGAGCTTCTTTCTTGAGCAGCTCGGCAAACTCTCCAAGTTCCTTCTGCTTCTCAAGTTCAAGCAAATAGTTGGCCCTCTGTCGAATCGTGCGGAAATTGGTCAGCGTTCCCCCCAACCAGCGCTGATTAACGTAGGGCATACCACATCTCTGGGCCTCAATCTCGAGATTCGCCTGTGCCTGTTTCTTGGTGCCAACGAAAAGGATGATGCCTCCTTCCGCTGCTGTATCGCGAACGAAGCTATAGGCCTTTTCGAGCAGCCGGATAGTCTGCTGCAGATCGATGATGTGGATGCTATTGCGCTCTGTGAAGATGTATGAGCGCATTTTGGGATGCCAACGGCGACAGCGATGGCCGAAATGCACCCCTGCTTCCAAAAGTTCCTTCATCCGTACAAGTGCCACTTTGCTTCTTCCTCCCTTTCGTTTTGAGCTTCCGCCCTCTTCGTCCCAAAATGGAACCAAGCGCCAGCAGAGCCGTGCGCCTGGCACGCCATTTCAGTCAGAGAACGTGTCTAGTAGGTTTACATCCAAACACCAAGTATAGTATAGACTTCGCTAATTGGCAAATGCAGGCGGAGTGGGGGTCTACGGCACGTTGGGGGCAAGTTTCTGGTGGATGACCTCACAGCTCGTTCCAGCGCTACCCGGGCAACTCAGTCCACAGGAACAGAATGACCTGAGCACATTCGCGGCGGCGTCAAAGAGGCAATAGTCCCTGTCTCCAGCCAGTGCGCGTCGCTAGCCACAGGCCTGCCATGCGACGCGGACTGTCGTCCGCTTAGAGCCTATGCCAGTAGCTTCGGATTGAGCTGCATTTGTGTACGTATCTCTAACCCTGGCTCCGATACTCTTAAGACGCTAGCCGATTTTGCCCCCAATCTGTTGTGCACCTCGAAGTGGGGCTGACCCTCGCCCCCTCTTCCAAAACCATGTGCAGGCTGAAAACAGTTGTCTTGTACGGATTTCTCAAGTCTGAGAGACCTCGGAAATCTGGTCTCTGCGAATACTGGATGCACGCCCGGCACACAAAAAAAGCGGGCCCAAGCAGTTCGCTTGAGCCCGCTTTGACCAAGACTCTATGCTACACACTCAGCCCTAAGCACAACAGGGATCGTCCTAAGCAGGATCAGCACATCCAGCGCCAGCGAGCGGCGCTCAATGTACGCTACATCCAGGCGCGCGATCTTTTCAAAAGTCAGGCCACTGCGACCACTGATCTGGGCCAGGCCAGTCAAGCCCGGCGGAACTGCCAGACGCCGCAGGTGAAACTCCGAGTACTCCTCCACTTCATATCTCACTGCTGGCCTTGGGCCAACCAGGCTCATCTCCCCCCTCAGCACATTGAGCAACTGTGGCAATTCATCCAGGCTAGTTCGGCGCAACCACTTCCCCACCCTGGTGACCCGCCCATCCCTGCCTGGCTTGTACAGCGCATGGTCACTGACAGGTGAACTGGTCATCCCGGATGCATGCCCGTTGATGTACTTCTTGGCAAATCGCCGGTGCACTTCTTCGTCTGCGTCGGCATACATGGAACGAAACTTGAACATGGTGAATTCTCTGCACCACATGCCAACTCTCTTCTGCAGAAAGATGGCCGGGCCGGGAGAATCCAACTTGATCGCGAGTGCAATCAACACCATGAGTGGCAACAATACGACGAGCAGAATCGCCGAGCAGATGATATCCATCGATCTCTTGGCTATGGGATACAGTGAAACTCGCGGCTTGGCAACCCGCGCCTTGCATGCTGTTTCAACGGTAATTCTGGACCATGACATTGTATCGCTTTCGGCCCTGATCACTTGGCATCCTCCATGCCCAATAGAATCACTTTCTTACGGGGAACAATACCACGCGCAGGTGAAAAGACGATGAAAAGGAGTGGGAAGCAGCATGACAGTTCTGTCATATTCCTATGACAGCAGGGCAGAGAAAAAGCGGGGCACATAGTCGCTGACGCCCCGCTCCAGACACATCGCTGGCAGTGCAAGCTCCAATCCGCTGCAGGGAACTACGCAGAGCCTTCCGCCAACACGCGGCACTACGTATAGAGCGTCAATTAGCCCAGCATGTCAGAGCAGCTGCTCTGCCAACTACTAACTGCCACCCGTCCACTCCATGTGCAACTCTACGTCATCCAGGTACACCGCCGTGATGCCATCCAGTCCGTCGTTTCTCACGCCAAAGTGCACTTTGATACGCTGTCCGGCATACTCCAGCAGATCGAAGGTGCCCAGGTTCCAGGCTTGATTGCGGTCAGTCCAAAAGGTGCACTCCGGTATTTCGTCGTCGCTGACAGTCAGCACGCAGAAGTAGATTTCGTCCCCATCGCCGTACTCCATGACCGGGAAGTAGTAGAAGGATAGGATGGCCTGTGTCGCCCCACTGGGAATCTCGACTGTCTGCTGCGCAGAGGAATAGCTGAACACGTTGCCGCCAACGGCAATACCGAGGCGCATAGAGCGCAAGCCACTGTGCGCGCGAGAGACGGAGTAGCCTGCAGAATACTCAGTAACCGGGATCACCCAGGCCTCGTCTGTCTCAAAGCTAGGGTTGATGATCAACTGCGCCTGCTGGGGCGTTGGCGTCGGGACCGGTGTGGACGTGGGCGTAGGAGTGGGACTGGGCAGCCAATAGCCTCGCAGTACGATGGGCAGGAAGAGGCCATGACCGGTAGGCGAAGGCGTCGGGACTGGTGTGGACGTGGGCGCAGGAGTGGGACTGGGCAGCCAATAGCCTCGCAGTACGATGGGCAGGAAGAGGCTAGGACGTGCAGGCGAAGGCGTCGGGCCTTGTGTGTTCGTCGCTGTCGGCGTAGGCGTCAGCGTATCCGTCGGCGTGGGCGTCAGCGTGTCCGTTGGCGTGGGCGTCAGCGTATCCGTCGGCGT
>CAYZGO010000002.1:0-157509 GCA_964478075.1 uncultured Anaerolineales bacterium
TTTGTCCCTCCCGCCAAATCAACGAATCTCCAACGGACTTTTTCAACACTCTCACACCATTCGCTTGACAAGGCCATTCTCACGTGATATACTTAGCATCATAAAATAACACCCGTGCTAATCATCCGTCAGGTTGGCCCAAAGGGGGACGCTTGTGGGAAACCAGGAACTGCTGAAGCAATTAACGAGCATCGAGCAATTGATGTTGCGCGTTGGCTGGCTGGAGCAGCGCCGCTTTGCACAAGACCTCAGCAATTTTGGGCTGACTGTGCCACAGTTCTTTGTGCTGCGCTCTATCTCGCCGCCCGGACAGCAGTGCACCATGAGTGCGCTGGCTGATGACACTCTGCAGCGTTCGGCGACCATGACGGGCATCGTGGATCGCCTGGTGAAAATGGCGCTTGTGACACGCCGCCGCGATGTCCGTGACCGACGCCAGGTGCTTGTGGAATTAACAGCGGCCGGTCGTGAAGTGCTGGGCAAGGTGCGCCGCAGCCGTGAAAAGCGCCTGCGCGAGACGCTTGCGCGCCTCTCCACAAAGGATGCCAGGGAACTGCTGCGCCTGCTGAGAGTCTATCTGGAGGCCTTTCGTCTCCAGCACGAAGGTGCGGAGGAGACGCCTGTGTCAGAGGCTGGCCCCGCTGCGGAATGAACACTGAAACGCACCAAACCCTATGATGGCTACCGTTGATCTCGAGAGCAAAGCGCTAGAGGTGCATCAATGCTTGGTGCAGGTCTTCGGTCAGCGGCCCCATAGACCACGTCGGGACCCGATTGCGGTCCTGGTCTCAACTATCATCAGTCAGAATACAAATGATGCGCTGCGCGACAAAGCCTTCAACTTATTGCGGCGGCGCTTTCCCACCTGGGAGCAGGTGCGTGATGCTCCGGTAGAACAGGTTATGGAGGCGATCCAGGTCGCAGGGCTGAGCCAGCAGAAGGCTCCCCGTACACAGCAAGCGCTGCACCGCATCTCGGAAGAGCAGGGCGAACTGAGCCTGGATTTCCTGCGGGAAATGGGGGTAGAAAAGGCGAAACAGTGGCTCACTTCGATCAAGGGCGTCGGGCCCAAGACGGCAGCCATTGTCCTGCTCTTCGCCCTGGATATGCCGGCCTTCCCTGTGGATACCCACATCCATCGGGTGACAAGGCGACTGGGCCTGATCCCAGCTAATGCCTCGCGCGAGAGGGCCCACGAGATGCTCGAAGCTCTGCTGCCAGCGCAAACGTACTACACATTTCATCTCAACGTGATCCGCCATGGCCGTGAGGTATGCCGGGCGCGCCAGCCTCATTGTGAGCTCTGCGTGTTGCGCAGCCTTTGTGACTACTATCGCGACGTGGTGCGTGCGCAACAAGGTGACAACACTGACCACTCAACCGAACACGGTGCCTGAGTGAGGGCTTTGGTCTCCTCTCCCTGATGCACCATCCGGTCACAATGCCCTGCACCTACTGCAGCGCCGTCTGCTGACTGCCTTGCCTCCATTCTGTCCCTCAGATGTCCTCAAATCACTGTAAAGTTTTCTTGACAAAAAGCAAAGAATAGTGTACAATGTAGCCGTAGGTTGGGAGTAGTCTGTACACGGGGGCACGAAGGCATGTCGCCTCAGAATTGGCGAATAGGCGGGTGAACGAGGACATGGCGGCCCAACTGCGTAATCGCTTAAAGGAGCTACGAGCGCGGCACGGCCTGACGCAGGAACAACTGGCGCAGGCAGTTGGCGTGACGCGCCAGACGATTGTGTCCACCGAGAGGGGCAACTACTCCCCTTCGGTGCGGCTGGCGCTGCGCATTGCTCGCAGGCTACAGGTGCCGCTGGAGGAAGCGTTTTGGCTGGAGGACGAGCACAGACAGAGAGGGGCGCAACAATGAAGAGGGACTTGCGCTGGTATTATGTCACTCGTGGTTTGATGATTCTGGCCTGGGCAGGTCTCATGGCCTTGCTGGAAACGCCCAGGGAGATCATCGTGCTGGGTGCCCTGTTGATGACCGTCTTCTACCTGTCGCTGCCCCACAGCGGCCGCTACGTGCTTCGCGCAGACAGGCCGTTCGCACCATTGCAGCGGGATGAACGCGAGCGGACGATCTCCTCCTGGGCTGCAGCTTATGCCTTTGCTTCGCTGATTGTCCTGCTGGCAGCGGCTGTACTGGTAACCAGTTTGCGAGGTCAGGATACATTGTCAACGGAATTGGTCAGCGCCATCATGGCTGTTGGCATGGCAGTGTGGTTCGTGGCCAGCCTCTGGCTGCGTCGAAAACTATAAGAGGGAGGGAAAAACACTGTGGCGTACGCTGTGGAGACGAAGGAGATAACGCGCTATTTCGGCAAACTGTGCGCCGTGCACAAGGTATCGCTGCAGGTGCCGAGTGGCACTATCTTCGGCTTCCTGGGCCCTAACGGTGCGGGCAAGACCACCACTTTGCGCCTGTTGCTGGGCCTGTTGGAGCTCAATGGGGGCTCTGCTACTGTGTTGGGCTATGACGTCGCTACGCAGGCAGACGCCATCCGTGAGCACACAGGCGTGTTGCCGCAGCACGACGGCCTGTATCAGCGACTGAGCGTCTACGACAACCTGGAGTTCTTTGGCCGTATCTATCACCTGGACAAGGCCGCCCGCCAGGCGCGCATCCGAGAGTTGCTGGAGCATCTGGGCTTGTGGGAGCGGCGCAATGACAGCACCGCTGAACTATCCAGGGGTCTGAAGCAGAAGGTGGCCATTGCGCGCGCTTTGTTGCACCGGCCCAGGCTGGTCTTCCTGGACGAACCGTCCGCAGGGCTGGATCCTGTTGCCGCTGTCGCTCTGCGCAAGGACATCCAGAGCCTGGCGCGGAAAGGGGGGACGACAGTCTTCCTGACCACGCACAACCTGGCTGAAGCCGAAAAGGTATGCGATACGGTGGGCGTCATCCGCAAGGGACGGCTGATCGCTGTGGGCACGCCAGCCGAATTGAGGGCGCGCACGGGCAAGCTGATGGCGGAAATCTACGGCAAGGGCTTCAGCGACAGCGCCATGGCTGCGCTACGCTCCCTGCCGCAGGTGAGCTCTGTGCTCCTGCAGAATGACCACCTGCAGGTGGGGCTCCAACCTGGTGCGGAGGCTGCGCCCCTGGTCAGTTTGCTGGTGGACGCAGGGGCCGAGGTCGAGGAAGTGCGCAAAGCCCAGAGCAGCCTGGAAGAGGCTTTTGTCACTCTGATGCAAGAAGACGAAAAGGAAAGCTAGAGGTGTGGCAGTGAACGACATCATGACCATTGTCTGGAAGGAACTGAAGGAATTCTGGCGGGCGCGTGGTAGCCGGCGCTCACGTCTTCTGTCCTATCTGCCCATTATACTCGTATTCGGCCTCTTTTTGCCACTGCAGGAGCCCGATGCCTGGATAGAGGGGCCTCTGGCTGGGGTCTTCTCGATGGCTCTGCCCTTCATCCTGGCAGGAGGCGCGGCGGCCGACAGCTTTGCCGGGGAGAGAGAGCGGCATACGTTGGAGACATTGCTCGCCACCAGGCTCTCGGACCGGGGCATTTTCGTGGGCAAGGTGCTGGCCATTGTCATCCACAGTGTTGGCCTAGCCTGGCTCTGCGCGCTGCTCAGTCTGATTACGCTGAACGTTACTCAGAGCCTAGGACGGCTCTTCGTGTATGGTGGTTCAACGCTGGCCATGATCGTGTTTGGAGCCGTCCTGCTGAGCCTGCTGACCACCGCTACAGGTGTGTTGGTTTCGCTCAGAGCGGCCAGTGTGCGTGCTGCCGCCCAGGTATTCAGTCTGGTCACACTGGTGCTTTTCGTCGGCGGCCCGCCTCTGCTTCGGGCACTGCCGGACTCAGCCAAGGCCTCGATTGAGCAGGCATTCAGCACGGGGAACGCTGCCATTATCGGCATCGCCGCTGCGCTAATTATGCTGGCCATTGACATCGTGTTGCTGGCCCTGGGCATCGCGCGCTTCCAGCGCACGCGCCTTACACTGGAATAGCCAGCATAGTTTGCTCAACGCTGAGCTGCTGGCTGCCACGCGCAGGCAGTTTGGTGGGCACGCGGTGCGGAAGGCGGGGGCTAGTGCTCCGTCAAGTTTGGAACAATGGGCGGATAGCTATGTTTGCTAACCACGAAGACACCAAGACCCAAAGTTCATATTCCTACTTCCTTGGGTGTCTTTGTGCCTTAGTGGTTAACTCTTTTCCCAGTCCTATCAATTCACCCTTGACGAAGCACTGGATGTGGAGCTGCGCTGTCAGCCTGAGTCAGCGAGCCTTTTCTTCAGGCAGGCGTAGAGTGCGTCGTACATTGAGAATTCTAGCTCCAGGGCTTCATGATCGTCGTGACAGAGCAGGCGAAAGCCTGTAGCCAGAGCCTCCAACCCGGCCGACTCCGGTGTCTTGGCCATGTCCTTTCTTACGTCGGCGCCGTGCACAATGTCGGCCAGGGCCAGCAGCGCAGGGTCGGTGAGGCCATACTTGGCAACGATAGCCTCAAAGCTGCACTTGTCTCCGTGATGGCCCAACTTGACACCCCTCATGTCAAAAGGGATGCCCTCTGTGATTGTGGCCGGGTCGGTATCGCGAGGCACAAACTCAAAGACGGCGTTCTGGTCAACAAAACGCCGGACTAACCACGGACATGCCACCCGATCCACATGTACGTATTCGCGCGTTACCCATTTCATGTTACCGTTCCCTCCTGTTCTTTTCTACCCTGTAAAGAAGTATCACCGCTGTCGAACTACGATCAAGAACACGATGGCGGTCACTATCAGGATAGCAGCTGCACTGCCAAAGGCTGGGGCATAGCCAAACGCACCCACCAGCAGGCCGCCCACCATGGGGCCTGCGGAGTGCCCCACATCCATAATGCTGGAGAGTATCCCTAGTGCCGCGCCATAGGCGTCCCGGTGGGCCAAGTCCGATACAAATGCCGCGGTTGAGACGGTCACGGCTGCCATCCCCAATCCAAACAGGCCAGTGCTCAGTGTGAGCAGTGCATAGCTTTGCACCATAGAGAGCAGCGCCAGGGCTGCTGCTCCTGATATCAGGCCGCTCACGATGAGTGCCACCCGGCCCCAACGGTCCGCCAGACGGCCCATTACTGGCTTGCTCAACGCAGCTACCAATACCAGTACCGTGAAAAGGGGGCCAATCTGCCAGGGCTCCAGGCCAGCGGTGACCAGGCGCAGCGGAAGGTACACCTCCAGGAAACCAAAGCCAAAATACTGTGCAGCTTGAGCAACGCTGGTAGTCAGAATGCCACGCTGCCTGACTACGTAGCTCGCTTCTTCGCGTAGTTGCTGCCAGCCATGTCTCAGCACTGGAGTGGCAACGCGTATTGTGCTTTGTCTGGTCAAGGGTAGGCGTATGGCCAGCAGCAGGGTCAGCACACCAGCCAAACCACAGCCCAGGTAAACCCAGCGAAAATCCTGCCCCACGATCAGCAGTCCGCCGATGGTAGGGGCCACAAAGCGCCCTACCATGGTAGCTGACGAGTACCAGGCCATGGTTTCCCCGCGCTTGGTCTCGAAAGTGTCCGCCACAACAGCCAGCGCGACTGGGCCGAGGACAGCCGTGGCCAGACCATGGTAAATGCGCACGAGCACAAGCTGCCAGGGACTGTGAACAAGCAGATACAGGAACGGCGCGCTGGCAAAGACAACCGCGCTGGCCAGTAATACCCGTTTACGGCCGTACAGATCAGACAGTATACCCGCCGGCAGGCTGACTGCGATGCCAACTATGGTAGAAGCAGCAGCAATAAAGCCGACAGTGCCCTCTGGTACGCCCAGGCTGCGAATGAACAGGGGTAAGGCGGGATTCTTGGACATAGTGGTGCTAAAAATGGCCAGCCCGCCGAGCACGCACAGCAATATGAACGGAGAGCGTCGTTCGGGTAGTGCCATTCTTCTTCTTGCCATTCAGCCCTTCGGAGCGACAACGTCAGAGCATCGCACTCACCAATTGGCTCACCTTGTGTGGCTCAACCTTGAGTGCTTGCGCCAGGCGGGCTACATTATACCTCAAATGCTCGTTTCTCACAGGACGAGCATAGGGGCTGAGCCTTGTCATTGAAATCCGGATTTGGTGGTTTACCGTCTTTCCAGTACTCTGTGTAACGCGCTACTCGCAACTACAGGCCGTGATATGTGTTTCTATGGATGTAGATCAGTGAAGTGGAGAAAGAGCACACGATGGAAGTTCTGCGCTATGTGGTGGTGACAGTTCTGGGCTACCTGGTGGGGTCGTTTCCTACGGGCTACCTGATTGCCCGGCTGTGGAAGGGTGTAGACCCCCGCCAGTATGGTAGTGGCCGTACGGGGGGCACCAACGTCCTGCGCGCGGCTGGCAAGGGTGCAGCATTGCTCACCGTTCTCAGTGATGTGCTCAAGGGCGTGGTAGCCATCCTGTTGGCACGCGTGCTGGTGGGTGCTGATGGCGTCGTGGTCGTGGCTGGACTGGCAGCGGTATTGGGACACAACCGTTCCATTTTCCTGGGCTTTCATGGCGGTGCGGGGTCAATGACCAATGCGGGGGTTGTGCTGGTCTTGGCTCCACACGTTGTACCCGTCATGGCTGCTGCGGCGTTCGTTGCCGCGCTGCTCTCGCGAACTGCGTCCCTGTCCTCGATAGCCGCTGCTGTAGCGATGGTAGTGGCTCTTGTGATCTCGTTCTTCCTGTCGTTTACGCCCATAGCCCACGTGGTCTATGGCGTGCTGGCCTGCGTTTTGATTCTTTTCGAACTGCGACCGAACATCGAACGCCTGCTCTCGGGTTCAGAGCGTCGCGTGGAGCATTACTAGATCAGAATCTGCTTCAGAAACTGCTTGGTCCGCTCTTCCTTGGGAGCCGTGAACAGTTCCTCTGGTGTCGCCTCCTCGACGATGTGCCCCTCGCATAGGAGGAAGATGCGATTGGCGGCAGCCTTGACAAAGCCTATCTCGTGCGAAACCACAACCATGGTCATGCCCTCTTGGGCCAGGTCCAACATCACATCCAGCACTTCTTTGATCATCTCTGGGTCCAGTGCTGAGGTAGGCTCGTCGAAGAGCATGATTTTGGGCTGCATGGCCATCGCGCGCGCGATGGCCACACGTTGCTTTTGCCCGCCGGAGAGCTGCCCGGGGTAGACGTCAGCCTTTTCAGGAATGTGTACCTTGGCCAGAAGCTGGTGAGCGATGCGTTCAGCTTCTTCTTTTGATGTCTTACGGACAATGCGCTGTGCCAGTGTGACGTTCCCCAGGGCGGTCAGATGAGGAAAAAGATTGAATAATTGAAAGACTATACCCACTTCAGCCCTTACTTTGTCAATGTTCTTCGCTTCGGTCAGTGGGATGCCATCCACTACGATGCTTCCGCTGTCTACAGCTTCCAGGTGGTTGATACAACGGAGCAAAGTGGACTTGCCTGACCCACTGGGGCCGATGATGACCACGACTTCGCCACGTCTTACTTCCAGGCTAACATCGTCGAGGGCCACCACCTTGCCAAAGCGCTTGCTAACGTGCTCGATTTCGATAATGTCATCTGACAAAGCTTGTCTTCCTTTCTATGTAAGCCACGACACGGGCAAAGAATAGAGTCATTACCAGGTACAGGAGAGCCACCATCAGCCAGGTTTCGAGGGGCATGAAGGTACTGGCCATGAACTCGCGTCCTCTTCGCGTCATGTCGGCTACGGCCACCACGGAAACCAGTGAAGAGTCTTTCAACAATGCCACAAACTCGTTGCCTACCGGCGGCAGGATGACTCGCACTGCCTGGGGCAAGATAACGTAACGCATGGCCTGCAAGTAACCCATTCCTAATGAGCGCGCCGCCTCCATTTGCCCTTTGGGGACGGCCTCGATGCCAGCGCGAAATATCTCTGACATGTAAGCGCCATAGCAGACAGTCAGGCCCACCACAGCAGCCAGGAAAGGATTCAGTTTGACGTTGATCAACCGGACTGAGAGGGCTGGCCAGATGCCGGCCAGTCGTACTCCCAGATCTCGCAATAGAATAGGCAAGGCATAGTAGATGAACAGGAGCTGTACCAGCAGTGGGATGCCGCGGATGATTTCCACGTAGATCGAAGCTACGCCGTTGATGATGGGATTCTTGGCGATGCGTCCCAGGCCTCCGATGAGGCCTACGACGAGGATGAACAAGAAAGATGCCAGGGTAATGCCCAAAGTGACGCGAATGCCATCTGTGAGGAAAACGACAATACGCCGGTAAGGATCCGGCTCCTTGATGACCAGCAAAAAAGTTGTGAGGACGACGCCAGCGAAGAGCAGCCACCAGCGGTCGAAGCGCAGCAAGAGCGGTTTGGCTTTGGCCTCTTGGCCAGGTGTCATTATCTCGATCTCAGAACCCATGCGATCTAATGTCATGAGCAGCGCTCCTCTCCTGCCAATGATGAAACTCGGTCAGGGCTCGTGCCATGTGCGCACAGATCTTTTGCGCGAGTGGGCAGCAGGCGTGAAAGCGGTAGCCCGACGGTGGATTGATGGGATTGAGGGCCTACCCGATACTGACTTTCCGGATAGGCGCAAAGCATCTCCCCTCGTCACTTGATGCATTCAGGCACAGTAGATAGCAGGGCCTGGATATAAGAGTGCGGTGGCTGGGATACGTCTTGCGGGTAGCGATGATGGGTGCTGCACCGCTCAGCGGCGCAGCACCCATTGCGAACTGAACCCGGCTGTTACAAACTACAGCACGACACCGGTTTCGATCGTGCCTTCCTTCATGCCCTTGGCAATCTCCTCCAGCTTGGCCTTGACCTCAGCAGGAACCGCACCCTCTGTCTCATGGAAGGGTGCAAGCCCTACACCATCGTTCGCAGCCTCGAAGAGCAGGTTACCACCCTGCCAGGTGTCCCACACGGCGTTGCTGATTGCAGTGTAGACGGACACGTCCACCCTCTTCATGGCGCTGGACAAGAGCTTGTCAGATCCATCCACGCTGCCATTTCCAAAGGTCGTCAGGTACTCGTCCTGATCCACTCCGATGACGTACACTCCGTGCTGCGCCGCACCCAGAATGCCTCCAGAGCCTGTTGGGCCGCCAGCACCAAAGATTACGTCTGCGCCTTCAGCTATCTGCGACAGAGCTGCTTCCTTGCCACGAGCGGGGTCAACGAAGCTGTCAATGTACACGCCCAACACCTTGCAGTCAGGATTGACGTAGTGTGCGCCATTCTCGTAGCCCTTGCGGTACTTGATCACCGGCGGAATCTCCATGCCGGCCACGATCCCTACCACGTTGCTCTTGGTCATCAAGCCCGCCAGACAGCCAGCCAGAAAGCCCGCTTGGTCTTCTGAGAAGATCAACCCAGCCACGTTGGGAACCACTTCCGCCTGGGATTGGTCTACACCGGCAAGATTGATGTCAGGATACTTGTTGGCCACCGCAATTGTGGCATCCCCAATCATGAAGCCAACTGTGATGATCATCTCGTACCCTTCCTGGGCGAACTGCTCAATGTTCTTCTCATAGTCCGTCGGTGCCAGGGTCTCAATGAAGGCCGACTCCAGACCGAACTCCTCCACAGCCATCATCATGCCCTTGTAGGCAAACTCGTTGAATGTGCCATCGTTGACCTTGCCTACATCCGTGACCAGCCCAACCTTCACCTTCTTGGGTTCCGGTGCAGCTCTGCACCACTTGGCGTCAAGCTGGGCAATCAGGCCTTGATCCATCACTGCCTTGAGGCCTTTGTTGATGGCTTCGAGGACCTCGGGTGCGCCCTTCTTCACGGCGATGCCGTAGTACTCCTCGGTGAAGGGTTCGCCAACGCTCTTGATCTTGGTCGGGTACTTCCCTACGTAGCCAGCTACCAACGGATTGTCGGCGACTACCGCGTCAATCTGTCCGTTGATCAGATCCAGCATAGCCTGGGGGATTTCATCATACGTCTTGAGCGTGGCGCCGGCGATTTTTTCGACTTCCATGGCGCCCGTGGTGCCGATCTGTGCACCCACGACCTTGCCTGACAGGTCAGCAGGCCCCTTAATCGTCTCATTGTCAATCTGTACGCCAATGAGCTGGCCTGCGTTGTAGTAGGGGTCAGAGAAGTCCCAGCTCTTCTTCCGTTCCTCGGTGATGGTCATAGCTGAGATGGCCGCGTAGTACTGGCCAGTAGCCATGCCTGCCAGCAAGGGGTCCCAGCCGACGTTGATGAATTCAACCTCAAAGTCAGCCGACTTGGCAATGGCGTTCATCAGCTCAATGTCAAAGCCAACGATCTCTTTGGTTTCTTCGTCAACGTACTCGAATGGTGGCCAGGTTGCGTCGGTAGCCACCGTAATCTTCAACTTGCGCGCCGCCGGCGTCGGTGTTGCCGCTGGGGCACAAGCCGTCAGTACCATACTGATAGCGACGAACAGGGAGACGAGAGTCCAAAACTTGCCTTTCATCTTTCCACTCCTTGATTAGAATTGGTCAGCGGTTCACCAGTTGGATGCTGAGGGAACCCACCCCTTTATGAGTAGGACCGCGGCAATCTACACGTATTCGCTAAGGCGTGACCACCTCCTTTTGTTACCAAGATGCTTGACGACAAATTGTTACAGGCAAACTAGCCGCGTCAGTCAATCGAATTCTATGATTGATTATACTAGAAGTACATGCCTTGTCAAATCGCTAGTCCCTGCAATAGGCCAACAGATCGTTACCGGCCTGTAGGTCGCAGGTTAGAAGCAGGTCGGTGCTGATGCTCTCCAAAAGCAGGCGTGTGAAGAAAGCGATATGGTCAGCACATGCTCAGAATACCCATACGTCGAAAACTGCACTGTATAGTATGTCTTGGACAGCGCACATCCTGTGTTTGTAATTTCCAGCATTTCATGCTAAAATCTCCACCTCAGTTAAAGGTTGGCTTCAAGCGACCTTTCCGCTCCAGGTCATTCTGCCCGCCCCGGCAGGGTGCGCCTGCGGCAATCCCGAGGAAAGGAGGTATGACGATGCCAGGATATGAACTAGTCTTCATCGTCCAGCCTGAAATGGAAGAAGAACCCCTTACTGCGCTGGTGGAAAAGGTGACGCAAAACGTCAGCGATCTCAAAGGCCAGGTCAACCAGGTTGATCCCTGGGGAAAACGACGGCTGGCCTATCCCATCAAGAAGCACCTGGAAGGGTTCTATTTCCTGATGCAGGTGGAACTGCCTGCATCTGCCGTTCGCGGTCTGGAGAAAAGCCTCAAGTTGATGGAAGACGTTATTCGTTATTTGATTATGCGCAGAGACGAAACAGGGACCAAATGAGTATCCGATCACTATCCAAGGAGGTTAACTTGGCTACAGATACAGAAGGACAACAGCAAACAGCGCCGCCACAGCGCACTGAGCGTTCACAACGAGACGTGCAGCGAAGACGGCGGACGTTTCACCCGCGTGCCCGCAAGAGATGCGCTTTCTGTGAGAAGAAGGCTCTGCAAATTGACTACAAGAAGGTCGATCTGCTGAAGAACTATATGACTGACAGAGGCAAGATCAAGCCCCGTCGCAGAACTGGTCTCTGTGCCAGGCATCAGCGCCGCCTGACCACGGCCATCAAGCGCGCACGTCATCTGGCTCTACTACCCTTTACTATTAAATACCTTCGCACGAGCTGACTTCCTATTCATTTCTACAGGGGTGCGAAGACCAGCCGCATTTTTCATGCTGCCACGAATTCGAGGTAAGTGAATGGCAAAGACACCCAAGCAGAGACCAAAGGTCTTTAGCAAGAAGCAGCTGTCTAGAAGAAAACGGGAGGCACGGCACACGCGGATTCTATACATTGGTGGCGCTGTGACCGTCATCTCGGTACTCCTGGTGCTGGGCTTCGGCTTCTACCAGGAATACATCGTCAAGCCTTCCTCTCCGGTCGCAGTGGTTGGTGGCAACCCGATTTCTACCAGAGAGTATCAGCTTATGGTGAAGTATCGGCGTTTTGAACTGGCCAGCATGATGGCTAGGCTGCAGGATCAATTGTCTCGCCTGGATCCGACAGTGGAGGAGCAGCAGTTCCTTGTGCAGTATTTCCAGCAGCAACTAGAGCAAGCCCGACTTCAAGCGATGAATCTTCCTATGCAAGTCTTGGATGACATGATTGATGATGAACTAATCCAGCAGGAATCTGCCAGCCGCAATATCATCGTTACGCCTGAAGAAGTGCAGGAGGAAATCGAAGGGCAATTTGGCTACGAACGCAATCCGCCCACTCCCACGCCAACGCCAATCACGGCGACCGTAGCCATAACAGTGACGCCTATGCCTACTGAGCCTGTGATGAGCGGAGAGGAATTCCAGAAGAATTACGGCGAGTATGTACTGGCTTTGCGCAAGAACGTGGGATTCAGCGAGGCTGCCTTCCGTCGCTTGTTTGAGTCGAATGCGTATCGTCAGAAGCTGCAAGAGGTTCTGGCAGAGGAGGTACCCACAACTGGCGAACAGGTCCACGCTCGCCACATCCTGGTAGAGAGCGAAGAGGAGGCCAAGAGGGTGCTGGAGAGACTCAATGCTGGAGAGGACTTTGCAGCCTTGGCCACAGAGCTTTCGATAGACACCAGCGAAGGCGGCGACCTGGGCTGGTTCCTGCGGGGACAAATGGTTGCCGAGTTCGAAGAAGCCGCTTTTGCCCTCCAGCCCGGGGAAACGAGTGATATCGTGAAGACAAGCTTTGGCTACCACATTATCAATCTAATAGAACGTGACCCTAACCATGCTCTGGACGAAGCTAGTCTCTCTCAAAGGAAAGCCTCTGCTCTGGAAGATTGGCTCGCAGAACAACGGCAATCCGATACAGTGCAGCGCTACTGGTCCTCGGACAAGGTGCCGCAGGATTAAGGCCTGGTCGACCTAGCACGTAGTCTCCCCTAATTGCGTTGGTATGAAAACTGACTCGCTGTCTCATCGCAAAGACCGCTGCCCCGTCGAAGAGATGCCGGGACGCTTCGCAGAGAATGCTGAGAAAACTCCAGAAACTCTGCGCACCCTGCGTCTCTTGGCCACCGAAGGTGCCAAGAGGCTGCGTGCTCTGCGGCACAATAAACGCACCAACATACAATAGGTAGACCACCAGCTAGCAGGTCAAACAGGAAGATCCCCAATTATGCGTAGTGGGGCTCTTCTTCTTGGGCCGCAGCTAAGCCTTTTCGCGTCGAACTTCCAGTACGTCACGAAGGCTTTCCAGCCTGCTCAACACGCTGCGCAATTGTTGGATACCGCTTATCTGCAGCGTTGCCAGGATCGTGGCGGTATTGTCCCCATGTGTGGACACGTGGGCGGCACTCATGCTGATACCCTCGTCGGCTACTATGGAGGCGATATCACGCAACAGGCCAGGCCGATCGAAAGCTTCGATGTGAATGTCCACGGGATACACCTCTCGCGCAACTCCCCACTCCACTTCAATCAGGCGCTCAGAGTCAGCCATGTTCTTGATGTTGGGGCAATCACGACGGTGGACAGTGATCCCCGTCCCTCTGGTAATGTAGCCTACAATGGGATCTCCTGGTACGGGATTGCAACACGGTGCCAGACGCGTGAGTAAATCACCGACCCCCTTCACTCGAACACCTACGACGGAAGGCGGAGGTAGTACTGACTCGGGAAAGAGGAGGGGGCGGACCCCAATGTCCGCAAATTTACCAGCAATCTGCTGCGGGGAAATATCGCCATACCCGATGGCAGCCAGAAAGGTGTCCACGTTCCGGTACTTGAAAAGCTTGGCAATCTCCTCAAAGGACCTCTGTTCCAGGCCCAGCCGGTGCAATTCCTTCTCAAGCACTTCGCGCCCTTGGGCGATATTCTCGGTGCGCTCCTGCCGCTTAAACCATTGCCTGGCTTTGACCCGTGCCCGCGTGGTCTTGATATACCCCAGTTGCGAATTCAACCAATCTCGGCTGGGGCCGCCCTTCTTCGCCGTCAGGATCTCCACCTGTTCACCCGTATGCAGTTGGTAATCCAGGGGTACTAGTCGCCCGTTCACTTTGGCGCCACGACAACGGTGACCTATCTCGGTGTGAATGTAGTAGGAAAAATCAACCGGCGTGGCTCCTTGTGGCAAATCTATGATGTCGCCTTTCGGGGTGAAGATGTACACTCGCTCTGGAAAGATATCACTTTTTAATGACTCGATAAACTGGCTGGCATCCCCTACATCCTGATGCCATTCGGACACCTGGCGTAGCCAAGCGATTCTTGCTTCCAGGCTAAGATCGCGGCTGGCTTGCTCCTTGTAGCGCCAGTGAGCAGCGATGCCGTATTCCGCCACGCGGTGCATCTTCCAGGTGCGAATCTGTATCTCGAGCGGGCGGCCTTCCGGACCTATCACAGCCGTGTGCAAGGACTGGTACATATTATCCTTGGGCATGGCAATGTAGTCGTCAAACTGACCGGAAATTGGCCGCCACATACTGTGAATAACTCCCAATACTGCATAGCAATCCTTGACCTCTTCCAGTAGAATGCGCACGCCACGCACGTCATAGATTTCCTCAAAGTCACGTTCTGTTTCCTTCATTTTGCGATGGATGCTCTGGATGTGCTTAGGGCGTCCAGTTATCTCAGCGTCGATGCCCTCTTCCTTCAGCCTCTGACGTATGATGGTAATAATCTGATCAACGTAGTTCTCTCGTTCCTGACGTCTTTCTGCTAACAGGCCCGTTATCTTCCGGTATTCTTCAGGCTCGAGGTGTTGGAAGGCCAAGTCTTCCAGTTGCCACTTTAGCTGCCAAATACCCAGGCGGCTGGCCAGTGGTGCATAGATATCCAAGGTCTCCTGTGCGATCCGTGCCCGCTTCTCAGGCGGCAAGGCGACCAGGGTACGCATGTTGTGCAGGCGGTCGGCCAGCTTGATCATGATTATTCTGATGTCGTCAACCATGGCCAAGACGATCTTGCGCACGTTTTCTGCCTGTGCCTCGGCCAGTGCCCCTCGCCCACTACGGCTCAAACGCCTGACCCGCTCCAGCTTGGTCACGCCGTCCACGAGCTTTGCCACCTCGTCGCCAAACTGCGCTTGCAAGTCTTCCAGTGTCACAGAGGTATCTTCGGGTACGTCGTGAAGCAGGGCAGCCGCAAGTGTCGGTGCATCCATACGCAGATCTGCCACGATGTCCGCTACCGCAATTGAATGGCACACGTACGCTTCGCCAGACGCGCGTGTTTGGCCCGCATGCGCTCGCGCCGCCACCTCATAAGCATGCTGCACAAGGTCAAGGTCAGCATCTGGCGAGTACTGTTCAAGTTTCTGGATCAGATTCTCGAGCTGCTCTATCTGTGCCACCTCTAAACCACCAAGTACTGTTTGGGTGAGTCGTGCAGGAAGCAGTAAAAGTATACAGCACAGTACCCTTCACGCCAAATATCGAGCATCACCACAGCGCTGTAAACCTGTCTTTTGGGGCAAGAAAAGATTCGGGCATGACCGCCGAACAAATTCGCCATCTCAAGCCTTCGGCCTCGGGGGCCTCAGCCCGAAGGCTGAGAGGACCCCGCAGGGTCTTGATCTAGCGCCTGAAATGCTGTGTCTGCCTGCACCTGTGGCGCAGGCACAGGTGAGCGCACTTTTCATCTCTAGCAAAGGAGTTCAATCCTTGGCTCTTGGCACAGGTCGCCATCTGTGGTATGATTTCGGAGGGACTCGCCAAGTCGGCGCTTTTCTCCGCACCGCCCGGGGCGCTCCGTTGGTGAGCAGATTGCGACCAGCCATTGCCCTCCCCTGACAGGCCGTTGAAAATGAGTAGTTCTTGAAAGCGTGGTGGGTAAGCTATGATTCCGGTGAAACTGCAGTTACGAAACTTTATGTGTTACCGCGAGCCGACGTCGTTGGACTTTGCAGGCATCCACCTGGCGTGCCTGACCGGCGATAATGGCCACGGCAAGTCGGCTCTCCTGGACGCCATTACCTGGGCACTGTGGGGTAAAGCACGGGCGCGCTATGACGATGAACTCGTCACCCTCGGTGAAAAGGAGATGGAGGTAGAGTTCGAGTTCCTGTTAGGCGATGTGCACTATCGTGTGATTCGCAAACGCGAGTTAGGCCGCCGGAGCAGAAGCGCCTTAGAGCTCCAGATTAGGGACAATGGGAGGTCTCGCTCCTTCACGGCCAGCACGCAGCGGGAAACTCAGGCCAGGATCAACGGTATCCTGCGCATGGACTACAATACCTTTATCAACTCGGCCTTTTTACTGCAAGGGCGGGCCGATGAATTCACCGTCAAGCCACCTACAGAACGCAAGCGCATCCTGGCGGATATCCTCGGCTTGTCCATCTACGATGAATATGAGCAGCGCGCCAAGGCCCAGGTTAAGGAGAAGGAGCAGGCCGAGCGTGAGGTCGAGGCTCGTATCCAAGAAATCCAGCGCGAACTGGAACACCGCCCAGAGTACAAGCGCGAGCTCAAGGCGGCCCAGGCGGAACTGGATCAACTCAGCAGCCAGGCCAAAGCAGCGGAAGTGGCCTTGCAAGAATTGCGCGGCAAGATGAAGACACTCGAGGCTCAAAGAGCCCAACTGGCCGATGTGAGCAAGCGCATCAGCGCTGCCGAGACCCAACTACGTGAACTCGACGAGCGAATAGAGGTTCAACACAAACGTATCGCCGACTGCGAGTCCATCCTGGAACGCCGTGAACAAATCGAAACAGGCTATGCGCGTCTGCTGCAGGCGCGCGAGCGAGAGGCCGACTACAGTGCCAAACTCTCACAACTTCTCCCTTTGAACGAAGAGAAGGCTCGCCTCGAGAAGCTGGTTGCCGAGGCGAAAAAGGGGCTAGAACTTGAAAAGCACCTAGTCGGGGAAAGGGTTGCTGATCTGGGAAAGCTGGCAGAGCGGCTTTCAAAACTGGAGGCTGAACACGCCGACGTTTCCCAGGAACTAGAGCGGCTAACAGATCTACAGGCTGAAGCCGAGGCAGGCAAACAGCGCATCAAAGAACTCTCCAACGAGAGAGCGGCACTGGACACGCTCAACGAGCAGCTGAAGATAGAGATGGCCTCCCTCAAAGAGAAGGCCAAGCTACTGCAGGAGCCGACAGCCACGTGCCCCCTTTGCAGGCAGGATCTGGTCGAAGATGACCGCCTGCGCCTGCTCACAGAGTTCGAGGAAACCGGCGTCGAGAAGGGCAAGCTCTACCGTGAGAACAAGGCGAGCCTGAAAAAGACTGCCTCACAGATCAGGTCCACAGAGTCCGAAGTGGAACGCGCGGAACGCAAGTTGAGACGTCTGCCAGCACTGCAGGGGCGTGAAGCGACGCTGAGCAATGCTGTACACGAAGCACAAGAAGCGGCCAGCAAGCTGAAAGAGAAGCGGCAAGTGCTCGCTTCTCTGGAACGGCAGTTACAGCGCGGCGACTTTGCGGCGGAGGAGCAAACGCAACTGGCCAAGATTGAGGCACGCATCACAGACCTGGGCTACGACAGGGCTGCCCACGAGGAAGTACGCCAGGCCGTGGCGAGGCTTGCCAACCTTGAAGCTGAAAAGGCAGAGTTGGACAGGGCACAGCAGGCAATCACTGATTCGCGCGAGAATCAACGACAACTCACAGAGGCTCGCAAACAGTGGGCCGCATCACTGAAAACAGACAGGCAGCACCACGAAGAACTGTCGGCCGCCTTGGCCGGACTCGAAGCACTGGCCAAGGAGTTGGAGGCCAGGCAGCAGGAGACAGATGAACTGCGCAGCAGAGAGGGACGTGCGCGCCAGATGGTAGGCGCGGCACAGCAGAAGCTGGACCATTGCCGTTACCTGGCTGGAGAGCGGAAGAAGAGAGCCAGACAACTGAAAGAGCTGGCCGAAGAGCGCAGCGTGTACGAGGAACTGCAACTGGCCTTTGGGAAAAAAGGCTTGCAGGCGCTGATTATCGAGAGCGCTGTCCCAGAGATAGAGGATGAAGCCAACGCGCTCCTGGGCCGCATGACCGAAGGCCGCATGAGCGTGCATTTCGAGACCCAGCGCGACACCAAGAAAGGCAGCACTATCGAGACTCTGGACATCAAGATCTCCGACGAGAATGGACCGCGCAGCTACGAGATGTACTCTGGCGGCGAGGCATTTCGCATCAACTTTGCCATCCGCATCGCCTTGAGCAAGCTCCTGGCGCGACGGGCGGGCGCACAGTTGCAGACGCTGATCATTGACGAAGGTTTCGGCACGCAAGATACACAGGGACGGCAGAGGCTGGTGGAGGCCATCAACTCCATCAAGGATGACTTTGCACGCATCATCGTCATCACGCACATCGAGGAACTGAAAGACTCCTTCCCTGTGCGCATAGACGTGTACAAGACAGCGCAGGGGTCGCAGATAACGATCAACTAGGCCAGGCCAGTGTGCCTTTTGGCATGGAGCCGATGGCCCAGGGATGTTTCGAGACGATAGGCATTGACCCGGTGACAGGCTGGCCTTTGCCAGAGACGGCGGCCGAATTGGCCCTCTTGATGGGGGATGCCCTTCTCCTTATTCACCCCACCCGAGCCTCGCAGACTGTATCCATCACGAAACATCTACCAGCGAGGATATCCGCTTGATCAGTTCTTCCACGAACCGGTCATTGTCAATCGAGATCTCAATGGCCCCCTCGGGACAGACGCTCACACAACGGCCACAGCCCCTGCAGGCGTCACTCATGACAGCACGACCGTTGACCAGACGGATGGCATCCACAAAGCATACGTCCTGAGTACAGATTCCGCAGCCGACACAGCGATCATTGACGGTGACCGTAACGCCCGGCATCCTCGTGATCTTGGCGCCAATCCCGGGAGCAACGTGGGGCAGTACCCGCCAAAGACAGCAGCAGGGACAGCAGTTGCAGATCGTAAGAAGCTTGGTCCCCGGCCGGACGCCCAGCCAGACTGTATCCAGTTTGTTGCGGCCAATCAAATGAACCAGGCCAGCCTCGCGGCAGCGTCGTACGTGCTCCAACGCCTCTTCTTTCGTTACCAGCCGTCCAAGCTGTGGATTGATGCCCAACACTGCTTCCCCAAGGAAGAGACAGCCCAAATCAATTGGGTAGTTCTCGCACTTCTCCGCATCACGACAGATACAGCGGTTCATGATCCAGTGGTAATTCGCTTTCTTGATGAAGTCGTCCACTACCTGAGATGGCAGAACCATGCTGCCTGGTTGCTCGAGCGACTTGTTGATCTCAATCACCCGGTTCTGGGGCAGGTAGATGAGGTCGTCGCCCTCGAAGAGCCAGTGATCAAGGATTCGTCCAATGATTGGCCACTTGGTCAGCTTGGCGACCAGAAAACGTTGCGGGAAAGTCTTCTTGAGCAGTTTCACAATCCACACAGGTCTACCCATAGCTACATCAACTCCGTGTTGGTCAAAGTTGTCTCTTGCGAAATCCCAGCTCAGTCGCACCACAAAGCAGAGCCATGTCCACACTTTGGGGCGCCGGTCCCAAGTTGGTGCTGGTGTGCACTAGCGTCGGAACCGCTGAAAGTCCGGCTTGCGCTTCTCCACGAAGGCGGTCATCCCCTCGCGGAACTCTTCGCTGCCGTACATCGCGGTCAGCATCTCGACAGCAGCGTTGAACGAACCGTATTGCCAATCGCTGGCATAGTTGAGCGACAACTTGGATACCCGCAAGGCCTGCGGGCTGAGCTCCAGAATCCGGCCAGTCCAGGACTCGAGCTCGGCCTGAAAGTGCTCATCTGGCACCACCTTGTTGCACCAGCCGAATCGCTCCGCCTTGGTCGCCGAATAACGCTGGCAGAGGAAGATAATCTCCCGTGCCCGTTTCTCGCCCACGATGCCAGGCAGGAACTGCGAGGCGCCGAAGATGGGCGCGCTGCCGACGGTGGGCCCCACCTGTCCAAAGACGGCACTCTCGGCGGCCAGCGTCAGGTCACAAGCCACGTTGATTTCATTGCCGCCGCCGAGGCAAAAGCCCCGCACCGCCGCGATGACCGGCACCGGCGCCTGCCGGATGCGCCACAACACGTCGGCGAAGCGACGCAGAAAAATGCGCCCCGTCTCCGCTGTCAGGTTGCGCATCTCGGCGATGTCGCCGCCCACGCAAAAAGCCCGCTCTCCTGCCCCGGTGATGACGATGACCCCCACTGACCGGTCAGCACTGGCTTTCTCCAGGGCCTCGGTCATCTCCAGCAGCATCGGGGTGCGGAAGGCATTGAGTACCTTGGGCCGGTTGAGGGTAATGGATGCTACGCCGCCACTTTTGTCGTAGAGGATATCCGTGTAGGACATTGGTTCTTCCTCCAGAACTACTCTGGACCTACGTATACTCGTAGAAGCCCTTCCCTGTCTTACGCCCCAGATGTCCAGCCTGCACCATCTTGCGCAGCAGGATAGGTGCGCGGTAACGGGCGTCTTTGTAGTTGGCGTACAACGCGTCCAGGACGTGCAGAACCACGTCCAAACCGATCAGATCGGCCAGCGCCAGCGGCCCCATTGGCAGGTTGTAGCCCAGCTTCATTGCCTTGTCCAGCGCATCCCGGTCGGCGACCCCCTCTTGCAAAGCAAAGATCGCCTCGGATATGAGCATGAGGCCCACACGCGTGGTCACAAAGCCGGGAAAGTCTTTCACTACCACCGGCTCTTTGCCTACCTGCCGGGCGAACTCGACCACTGCTTGTACCGTGGCCTCACTGGTCTCCATCGCCTGGATGATTTCAATGAGCTTCATCACCGGCGCAGGATTGAAGAAGTGGATGCCGATCACTCGATCTCGCTTCTGCACCGCCGTGGCGATTTCGGTGATGGGCAGCGAACTGGTGTTGCTGCCCAGGATGGCCTCATCACTCACGTGCTCCTCAATTTGGCGGAAGAGCTTTTTCTTTAACTCGATGTTCTCCGGCGCGGCCTCGATCACCAGGTCGGCACTGGCCAACGCCTGGCCCATGTCCCCAGTATAGACGATGCGAGCCGCGGTTGCGTCGGCGTCGGCCTGAGTCAACCTGCCCTTGTCTACCGCCCTGCTCAGCAGCTTGCGATGATACGCTTCTGCCTTGGTCAGTTGCTCCGCGACAACATCGAACAGGCCAGTGGGCAAGCCAGCTAACGCGGTAACGTAGGCGATACCACTGCCCATCGTACCGCTACCAATGACTCCGACTTTCTGCATGGGTGCACCTCCTGTTGGTCTTTGGGTTCTATGGAGTACTGCTGCGAGATTCTACTGCTTCGTGCACGGACTGCTAAACGCATGTCGCTGAATCATCGTGTCCAAAGCACCATTTGAGTTTAGCAATTCACGCAGTACTCTGTAACTCGGTTGAGCCGCAAAGCCGAACCTCGCCCGTAGCAACGCAGTGTCAGGCTGTGCAGCGTTGGCCTTGGAGCGTCGTCTCCCACCGCGATCCTAGTGCGCCCTCTATGGCTCACGCACGCAGCGATAGCCGTGGCGCGGATTGCCCCAGGACTTTGGTTGGTGAGCAATCATCGAGCCGTTGTAGCTAACGTAGTAGGCCTCGTGTTCGTCGTATTCGTCAGCGGACCAGTAGTAGATAGGCTCCTCATCCGGGGCCCACAGTGGGGTGTCCTTGTTGGGCCGCCCGCTGCAGTCGGCATTCCCGGCCTCGCCGTCCCAGGTGCAGCCGGCATTCTCGCCGTGTTGGACGAGGGAGCGAACGATCTCGTCGGTGGTGGGCATGCGCCAGATGTCCTGCGGCTCATCCATCAGCGTCAAGCCATCCTCGCTTAGGTACCGACAGAGGCCGGTCGTCTCCATGTCTTTCATTGTGGCGTGCCTGTCCGCGTAGCCCAGCTTGTCCTCAAAGCCCACGGGGGGCACACCATAGAGGGCGATGTGGTCCCAGGAAGGATACCCGCCCCAGGGCTGCTTCCAGTTCCATCCCGGCCCCTTTGGAGCCCAGATGAGGGTCACGCCAGTGCCTTCAATCAGGCGTGCGCCCCGGTCGCCGTCGTCCACGCGGGTCAGGAGCATAGGGGCAAAGTAGGCTGAGACGGCAATAGCCACCAGCAGCGGAAAGCCGATGGCCAGGACGTAGCGCAAGTTTGCGGCGCACCCACTTCTTCGGCGGCGTCCATCCTTCGGCGCGCAGCCGCTGTCGGTAGCGGCCTTCCAGGAGGAACAGCACGCCCGTGAGGATCAGCAAGCCGGTGGCAGGGAACGTGCTCACAATCCATCCCAGGGACAACCAGCCACGTGCGGCAGCCACCATCCACCACCAGGCAGTGAACGCCCCACCGATGAGGATGAGCACCCAGCCCCCGAAGCGGGGCCACGTCAGCGCAACCAGCGTGAGGGCCAGGCAGACAGCGCCAAGTGTCAGATAGCGCATTGGTTCGGGAAATGGCAGCCCCCCACCCTCATAGTACATCTCTGCCACGCCCCAGAACGTCCAAAACGTGGTTGTCAGTATCACCAGCCCCGTGGCGATGTACCCAGGCAGCCTATGCTTGAATTCAGAGCGAGTCATTCACTCACCCCCTTCTTAGAGCGTGTCCGGCCCAGCGTTGTGGCGCTGTCGGGATTCGCCGCCTCCGCTTGTCCGGCCCGCATGAGTCGCCACTCATCGAATTCTTCCACAGTCTGGATCTGACGCTCAGCAACTGCTTTGTAGATCTCTACGCTGGAGATCTCGGACCGATACTGCGGACGTCGGCAGGCCTCGTTTTTGATTCGCAAGATGGCCATTCGGTCCGCATTCTGGAGTTGACTCTGAAGCTCATTGAAGGCCTGCAGATTAGCTTGGTACACATCCTTGCCGTATCGCCAGAGATCGACCTTCCACGTCCGGCCTGCGTAAAGCAATCGCATGCCCCAGTAAAGTCCGTAGTCAAAAGGCACATCGGGTCGAATAAACTGGTTGGAAAACGTCATCTTGGCAGCTTGAAACTGGTTGGCAATCTCCTGTGCCAGGTTAAAGAAGGTTGAGATGTCCGTTTCGTGAGGCAGTTGAACACTCACGTCTATATCTGGCCAAGTCATCAGATACAGGGCAAAGCTCCCAATGACGCACGCTGGACCGACAGAGCTAATCAGATGAAACAAGCCTTCGTCGTACAGGAGCCTATGCGCTTCAGCACGCAGGTCACGTGCCTGGCGCAGTAGTTCTTGATCGGTCATCCTCTGTTCCATCTACAGTTGTTCCCTTCGAACGGGAAGCAGCATTGCGTCTAACTCCCGAACTAGTCCCCGGTGCGAAATGTGCTCCTCGTGGTCAGCTCCCGTCCCTCGCGAGATTCTAGCACAGTTTCACTACAAGGCAAAGCCATGCCCCAGGATGACGGTTCACTTGGGGGCAAATGTGAATTTGAACCGAAACTGGGCAACGGGCACGCCAAGGATTGAAATCCCTCGCTGAAGATGAAAACTGCCCGCAAGCACTGCATCTCAGGCGCTAGATCAAGGCCCTTATAGGTCCTATCAGCTTCAGACGGCGAATTGATTCGACGGTCTGCCCGGTTCCAGGCTGGCAGCGCAGCTCGTTGGTGAAGCGACAGCGTTGAAAAAGTCACAAGGGTGTCATTCTGAACGCAATGAAGCCCGCCTTGAGCCGGGGCGAAGGGAATCTGGCTTCCCTACGACTGAGATTCTTGGCTCATCTGCACTTGCAGCGCAGATGCAAGTGTCGCTACTAAGAAACAAAGGCGGGTGCTGTCATTGCGAGGAGCGTAGCGACGAAGCAATCTGCGCCTGTCGGTGAGAGGGGGATTGCTTCGCTGCGCTCGCAATGACAACGTAGGCAGTTTTTCAACACCCTCGTGAAGCACTGTTTGCCAAAGGGAGCAGGGCCTGATAGAATAAGAAGCCAGTAGTTGGCCTGCATCTTCACAGTATCGTAGCAAAGTAGCGTGAGGCCCATGACACTTATCTACCTAGCCTGTGCCTGGCTGCTGGGCATCTATCTGGGCTCTTTGTTTCACCTGCCGGCCTGGGTTCTTGGCGTGGCAGCGGTGGGCTGCGTGGCCATGGCCTGTGCCTTTCGGGGGCGCGCCCGTAGTCAGTCCCGTCAGGGCGGGACGGTGCGGTTGGGCAGCATGTGCCTCCTGGCCCTGCTCCTGGGATTGTGGCGTTACGACCTGGAGCGCCCTACTCTCGTACCTGGCCCCCTGGCAGCCTACAACGACTGCGCCAGAATCACCTTTCGCGGCCTGGTGACGAACGACCCTGTACCGCGCGACCGCTGGTCCAATCTGCAAGTCTCCGTGCACGAGCTGAAAGAAGATGATGCCTGGATGCCCATGCATGGCCGTGTGCTGGTGCAGGTGCCCAGCTACGAGACGTACCGCTACGGTGATGAGTTAGAGGTTAGTGGCACACTTGAGACCCCGCCCGACTTTGAAAGCTTCTCGTACCGCACTTATCTGGCCCGGCAGGCCATCCACTCGCTGCTGCGCTATCCACGGATTACACTCCTCGGACGAGACAAGGGGCGCCCCCTGTTGGCGTTCCTGTACAGCCTCAAGCGACGCACTCATGGTGTCATAACGGCCATCTTACCCGAGCCAGAAGCCGCACTATTGACCGGCATTCTGCTGGGCAGCGATGAGGGCATCGCGTCGTCGCTCATGGACAAGTTTCGCGCCACGGGCACAGTGCACATTATCGCCATTTCGGGCTTTAAGAAGCCAGTGCATGCAAACGGTCCAGGGCGCTGCAGTCTTGGTGCTCTCGTGGTCTCTGCGTATAATCAGACCCGCAAGAAGCGTGCACACTTGGCACGGATCCATTCGTAGGGAGGCAACGGGCAGCCTGAATGGAACTCGTTGTTGTACACAGCGTGTTGATGGGTGGCCAGGGCGCGGCGTCGGTAGGTGAGTGCCACCGCAAGCGAAGCATGTGCCAAGCCCTGCCCACACGCATGGTTGGCACGGCTTTGGTGTTTCGAGCGTTGGGAGTATAATTGATTCGTCAAGGAAAGAAACCATGCGACTTCTGCCAAACTCGAAGGCCATGACCGCGCCGCCGGATGCACCGTGCTGCACCCGGTTATCTCTGAGCCTCTATTGTATAGGTACCACCTGACTGTCGGTTCTGGGACGCTCATCGCAACCTGGCCAGGACTTTCGTGAGAAGGGAGAGTGGAAGACAATGCCAGAGCCAGAGGCGCAGTTGTCGAACCCGTTTCCGTATCCCGCCAAAGGTCTCCCCTTCAAGAATGTCGACTACTTTGTGGACCGCCCGCACGTCTCTGCTGCCATTGAGACGTCGCTGCAGGCTCTTCTACACGGCCGCTTTCATGGTATTCGATTCGTGGGTCAACGCGGTTGTGGGAAGACGTGCATTCTGGACTATCTGAATGAGGTGCGTTGCAGCCAACTCAATGTCCTGCCAGTACCAATAAACGTTGTGGACGCAGGCGTGAGCGGATACCGCGTGGTCGATTACATGCTCGATTCAGTGAAACAGGTGGCAATTAGCCGTTACGGACTGTACCCACTCAGGCGGCACTGGTGGAACGCGAAGAGGCTGTTCAAAGGGTTCACAACCCCGATAGGGGGCTTCGAAGTCCAGGATCGAGGGCCGAGAGTGCCGGAGATAATCCAGAAAGAGCGGGAAGCCTTTAACTACCAGTATCGAAAACTGAAGAGGGCCGCTGGAATCGAAGGTGTGCTCATCATGCTGGACGACGCGGACAAGCTCGACATTGGGACCCTGGGCAGGATTGGTATGCTGTTCAACGAGATGCGCGGCTACACACTGTATCTGGCAACTGGCAGTGAGCCACCCCTGCAGCTGCACCGCAACAATGGAAACGCTGGGGTTCCTGCTATCTCGGACATAGCCACCGGAGTGCTTGCATACTGGGAGTGTGTTGAGGTAGGGAAACTCTCTGAGGCTCAGGTCAAGGAGATGGTCCAACGGTGTCCCCAGGGCCGTCCTGGTTGGGCAATTCCAGAGAGAGACATGGAGATTCTTGTCAGTCTTTGCGACGGCAATGGCCGCCTGGCAATGATACTCGCTCACATGAGTTACAGAGTGGGCCTGGAGCAAGCTGGGGACCAAGTCTTTCTACACATCACTGAAGAAGTATTGAGAGCTGCGATCGGAGCCGACCCACGGCTCGGCGAGAAGCTCAGAATCACTGAACAATTCCTGCGAGCACGTGACCCAGGCGCACTAAGGCCTCGCTGGTGGTAAGGAGGGTAATCTATCATGAGGATTCTGGCCATCGTTAGCCCCAGATCCGGAGGGACCTGCTTGCTCAAGTCACTGGAGATTGCTGTGTACTGGACGCAAAGCGGATGGGTGGAGGCTCTCATCCAGGGGACTGTTGGTAATTCGTCACAAAGCGGCGGTGAGCTATTCCTGTACCTACTCGGCAGTGTTGACCTTGCTGCTGCTGTTTCTGATGATGCCTCAGAGACGCGGAACTTGGAACTAGAGCTGTGCGAGAAGTACTCGGTGGTATGCGTGCCGTATGCTCCCAAGTCTTCCGATGATTGGCATCCTGAGTTTGCGGTCCGTCTTGCGAACGGAAAGGAGTCTTCTCAAGCTGCGGATTTCAAGACAAGCATATACGTGGGGTCTCCGGATGTGAGTCACGACCTTGAGCAACGGAGCGTGTGGCGGGACTTGGTACCTATAGAGCGTCTTCGCCTCTGGCTATTCTACCCCGACACTCTGAGGTTAGTATCAAGTCGGCCGAGAGCCAGACCTGGGCTTCTCAACACAGCCAGACGACTCGGACGCCTTTTCAGCCCAGGATCAGGTGTGGCAGGCTCTAGCCTGGTGTATTGGGAACACAGCTTGGTATCCAAGATCAATCCGTTCGTTGCCAGCGCGACGTTCACAACGCTAGACTCAGTTCAGAGACAAGTGGAAGAGCAAGCACAGGCCGTGCACGAGATAGCGGCCGTCGTCGCCAGGCTACAGGCGGGTCTACGAGAGCTGGAGATGACCATGGACCAACTATCACAGCATATGTCTTTCCGCAGCAGACTCTTGTCCTGGGTCGTCTGGGCCATCCTCGGTCTTCTCATGGTGGTTGTTTTTCTCGTCGTGTATCACGTACTGCGGGGATAGCCTCCACGGCGTGAAGTCCTGGCATTAGGTTCGGCTCCTGGGCGACATTGTCGTACCTTGCGCCCCACCACCGGTACGCTGACCTCCCCAGCGAACTTCATCTCAGTTGGTGCCGCGGGAGTTGCAGGCCCGCTACGTACGCCCAGTCTTGGCAGGCTCGCCTTGAGTTCGTGCGCCCAGCCAAAGAGTATCAATCCACTCGTCATGCCTCATCCGTCAGAAGGCGCCATATTGAAGGGCAGCTTGTATGGCAGTTTGAGCAACGGGGTCCAACATCACGATTATCTCCGCATCGCTGGTCAGAGTCTTCTCGCGCCTCCTGCGGCGGTACGTGGCCCTCGTCGTGGCTGTGGGTGTCATCGCGCTGTACACGGTTCTCGTAGGCGCAGAACCACCCGTACTGCGCGCGGTAATAATGGGTGGCCTGTCAGCGCTGGCCTTGATGGTCGGTCGCAAGAGCGATGCGCTGACCAGCCCTCGTCACCAGCCCGCTGGTGGAATTGCGGTTTGTCAAAGTCAGCAGGCCCTGATAGAATAGGAAAGTAGTAGTTGGCCTGCATCTTCACAGTATCGTAGCAAAGTAGCGTGAGGCCCATGACACTTATCTACCTAGCCTGTGCCTGGCTGCTGGGCATCTATCTGGGCTCTTTGTTTCACCTGCCGGCCTGGGTTCTTGGCGTGGCAGCGGTGGGCTGCGTGGCCATGGCCTGTGCCTTTCGGGGGCGCGCCCGTAGTCAGTCCCGTCAGGGCGGGACGGTGCGGTTGGGCAGCATGTGCCTCCTGGCCCTGCTCCTGGGATTGTGGCGTTACGACCTGGAGCGCCCTACTCTCGTACCTGGCCCCCTGGCAGCCTACAACGACTGCGCCAGAATCACCTTTCGCGGCCTGGTGACGAACGACCCTGTACCGCGCGACCGCTGGTCCAATCTGCAAGTCTCCGTGCACGAGCTGAAAGAAGATGATGCCTGGATGCCCATGCATGGCCGTGTGCTGGTGCAGGTGCCCAGCTACGAGACGTACCGCTACGGTGATGAGTTAGAGGTTAGTGGCACACTTGAGACCCCGCCCGACTTTGAAAGCTTCTCGTACCGCACTTATCTGGCCCGGCAGGCCATCCACTCGCTGCTGCGCTATCCACGGATTACACTCCTCGGACGAGACAAGGGGCGCCCCCTGTTGGCGTTCCTGTACAGCCTCAAGCGACGCACTCATGGTGTCATAACGGCCATCTTACCCGAGCCAGAAGCCGCACTATTGACCGGCATTCTGCTGGGCAGCGATGAGGGCATCGCGTCGTCGCTCATGGACAAGTTTCGCGCCACGGGCACAGTGCACATTATCGCCATTTCGGGCTTTAACATCACTATCATCTCCGCATCACTGGTCAGAGTCTTCTCGCGCCTGCTGCGGCGGTACGTGGCCCTCGTCGTGGCCGTGGGTGCCATCGCACTGTATACGGTTCTCGTGGGCGCAGAACCACCCGTGGTGCGCGCGGCGATAATGGGTGGCCTGTCAGCACTGGCGTTGATCGTTGGTCGCAGGGGTGATGCGCTGACCAGCCTTTTCGCCGCCGCATGGCTGATGACCGCGTGGCAGCCTTTCACCTTATGGAACTCTGGCTTTCAGCTTTCGTTTGCCTCCAGCCTGGGTCTGATCCTGTATTCCGACAGGCTGCAGAAGTGGGCCGAGGGCGCGCTCTGCAAGATTGTCTCGACACAAGCTGCCAAGCAAGCAGTGGGGCTGCTGAACGACAGCCTGCTGACTACACTGGCAGCCCAGATAACGGTCTTGCCGCTGATGGTGTACCTTTTCCACCAATTCTCGCCGCTCACCTTGCTCTCGAACCTGCTCATCCTGCCGGTACAGCCAGCGATCATGTACCTGGGCAGTACGGCAGCCATGGTCGGCCTGGTCTTTATTCACCTGGGGCGGCTGCTTGGTTGGGTTGCCTGGGTATTCCTGACTTATACCATCAGGATAGTGGAGATAACAGCTAACTGGGTCAGTGCTTCCGGGGCAGAGGGCACTATCAACCCTGCCGTGCCTTTGGTCTACTATGGCCTCCTCGCCTTGTTCACTCTGGACTCAACGCGCGCGCTCATCTCGCCACGGGCCATCTGGAGGTGGCTGCGGACGCGAACAGTGCGCAAGACCTTGCTCGCCGCCCTGGTCATCGGTCTGATCTTGGTGTGGACAGCGGTGGCTAGCCTGCCAGATGGTCGGCTGCACGTGGCGTTTCTGGACGTCGGTCAGGGTGATGCCATCCTGATACAAACGCCAGCAGGCCACCGCCTGCTGATAGACGGCGGCCCCAGCCCGGCCACGTTACTCGCAGCTTTGGGACGACGAGTTCCGTTCTGGGACCGCCGCATAGACATGATCATGCTGTCACACCCTCACGATGACCACCTGCGCGGCCTGCTGTCAGTGTTGGATAGATACCACGTCAGACAGGTGCTCATGAGCGATGTTTCTCACTACTCGTCCGTGTACGAGCAGTGGCAGCAACAAGTGCGCGACAAGGGCGTCCCACTCCTGATTATTCAGCATCCGCTACGAGTGGACTTTGGCGATGGGCCAACTATGGATGTACTACTACTTGAAGTCGCCGACCATAACGACGTAGACGAGACTTGTCTCGTCGCGCGCCTGACCTGGCAGAGCGCGTCATTTCTGTTCACCGCCGACCTCGAGGCCGATGGCCTGCTGGAGTTGTGGGATGCAGGGTGGCCACTGAGCTGCACCGTGCTGAAAGTGCCGCATCACGGCAGCGATGAAGCGGTGGATGAAGATTTATTGGCGGTGACCAATCCTGATCTGGCGGTCATCTCCGTCGGTGCGGGCAACCGCTTCGGCCATCCGACAGAAGAGACGCTGGCGCAATTGGAGTGCGCTGGGGTGCAGGTTCAGCGCACCGATGAGGTGGGAACGGTCGAAGTCACGACGGATGGGGAACAATACCGGGTGAGAACAGGGGGACTTTCGTTCGCGCTAGTTGGCAAGTAGATCCCAGGATGACACTGCGCGGTGTTCGCAACGGCTCTACAAAAAGAGGGACGCCCGTGGCCTCTTTCCACGGGCGTCCCTTTCACGTGTGAGGACAGGTTCTCCCTCACTTACTCTGCGCAGCGGAATCCTATCGTGCTGAACCCCTGCTTGGGATCAAAGCTCTTGCGTGTGGTGGTGCGCATCAAATCCTTGCCATCAAACCAGGAGCCGCCGCGAAGCACTTTGTACTGCTCGCCGTATCGGCTCAGCTCATAGAGAGTGCCACGATAGGCCTGGTACCAGTCAGCGGTCCATTCCCACACATTGCCGGCCATGTCGAACGCGCCGCAGGGACTCAGGCCCTCTGGATAGCTGCCCACGGCGCTCGTGCCCTTCAAACCACTTTCAGTGCTGTTGCACTTGATCGAATCGAACTGCTCACCCCAGGGATACGTTCGGCCATCGGTGCCGCGTGCAGCCTTTTCCCACTCGAACTCGGTGGGCAAACGCTTTCCGGCCCACTCAGCATAGTCTCGAGCGTCGTACCAGGTAACCCAGATCACAGGATGATCGGCGGTTTCTTCCGGATAAGTGCCGTCTTTCCAGTGCCGAGGTGGCTCGTGACCCGTGGCGTCAACGAACTCTTTGTACTGGGCATTGGTCACTGGGTAGATGTCAATGTTGAAAGCGTCTATGGATATCCCCTGTTGCGGTGTCTCGTCTTCGTTGCCGGTATCGCTTCCCAGGATGAATTCGCCACCGGGAACGTACGCAGTATTCGGTTTGTTGGAGGGCGCCGACGTTGGTGTGGGTAAGGGACGGGGAGTGCGGGTCGGGCACGGAGTGAGAGAGGGCCCTGCCGTCGCAGAGATAGCGGTTTTTGCTGGCTTCAATGTCGGCGTATCTGGCGGCGCTTCGGGTGCGCAGCCAATCAGGAGCATTGCTATCGCCAAACTGAGTAGAAGCGCTGCCGAGGTCCTAGAGGTCACTGTCATTACTCTGTTCTCCTTGGATATGTGCTGTGTTGATGGTATAATGAACCACAAGTCCATCATTTCGATATTATAACATAGATGCTGAGTCTGAACAAAACGCTGGCGCAGTACAAGGCCTCGGAATGGTGAAAAGACTCCTTCTGGCAGTCGCCCTTGTGATCCTGCTCTTTGCTCTAGCTTGCCTCTACGTAGGAGGTGTGGCGTCCGTTTCCGACCGGGTGGCACGGTACTTGCGACCCGGACCGAGGTTGGCACCGCCTGGCGTCGGCAGTGTGGACAACTGGGTGTTGTTCGCTGAGACCAGTCACTTCTGCTATTACGTCCGTTCCGGCGACCACATTCCGTGGTGGGCCATGGAACTTGCAGAAGATCACCTTGATGCGGCGTGCCGTGCACTGCATGTCAGCTTTCCATCCGTGATTCAGTACTATAAGCACCCGTCTCAACTGGATCTGCACGAGACGACTGGTTCCCGGAGCACTGGTGTCGTTCTCGCTGTGGAGGGCGAGCACGGACACGAGCTGCATTCCGTGCACGGCTACGATCCACACGAGGTCATGCACGTCGTCGCGCACGAGACGATGGGCGAGCCCCCAGCCCTGTTCGATGAGGGATTGGCCACTGCTTTCGGATGGGACTGGACCCCAGGAGAGAGGGATGTGCATGCGAGGACCAGCCTCCTGCTCGAGCAGGAGCGTCTGGTCCCCCTGGAACGCCTCTTGACCAACTGGGACTTTCGGTCGTACAAGAGCTACCCGGCCTACATCGCAGCAGGCTCATTCGTGAAATACCTGCTGGCAGTAGACGGACCGCAAAAGCTAAGCAGGTTGTTTGAGCTTGATAAGTACAGCCAGCGGGATGAAATCGAAGATCGCTTCGCCACAGCTTACGGGGAGAGCATCTACGAGGTGGAGGCGGGGTGGCGTGCGGCACTGCAACAGGGAACCCTGCCCGCCACTTCCAGCGGTCCGGCTTCGGAGACCAGCCGTGCATCACTAGTCATCATCGGCGCGATTCTGCTTGCGGCCACGTTCCTGGGCGGCGCGCTGTTCATAGTCGCTGGGGAAAAGGTCGCCAACCCCGCAATCGGAGGTGTGCGTACTCTGGCACGAACCATCGGCCGGCTCTTGGTATCGGGAAAACGCGAATAAGCAAGGGTACCCGAGAATTCAGGCAGTCTTGCATGAGACGGAGGGACTGCTTGCCCGTCCAGTGGTCCACCTGCCGTCGAACGCCCAACAACTGGGCTGGACTCGTGCGAACAACGCGTCTTTGACTTTTTTGCATTTATCGGTTAAACTTGTCCTAGATAGTGATGTGCAGTTTCCGGCTCAGAGCGACCCTGCTATCATGCCACAAAAGAGGAATTGGGTCGTTGCACAGACGAGAAAGGAGGCGGCTATTGAGGAGTCCGTTTGGGACGGCGCCATGGCTTAGGCCATGCGAGATGTCGAGTGTGACCAATTTCAGTTGAAAGGGAGGAAGGAGAAATGAAGGTCCGTAGAATCGTTTTAGCGCTACTGATGGTCCTCGCCATTGTGCTCAGCGTTGTACCCGTGGCGCTCGCCGAGGACTATATAGCCGTGTCTGGAGACACGCTGTTCAAGATCGCCGCCAGCTTACTGGGCGACGGGAGCCGCTATCTGGAAATCGTGGAGGCCACCAACGCGAAGAACGCGGTGGATTCCAGCTATGCTTTCATTGAGAATCCAGACCTGATCCGCGTTGGCTGGAAGCTGGACGTTCCCACCGGTGCGGCGGCTGGCCCCGCCGTGGCTGTGGCAGAGGAAGTCATTGCCGACACCATCCCCGCTGGCGCCACCCCCAAGGGCATCCTTAAGGCGCTGACCAAGATAGATGACTACACGGTCAAGTTGTCGTTCTACGACTACCCCGCGCCACTGTTGTCCCAGTTGGCTAGCCCCATGCTCTCCATAAGCAGCCCCGATGCGATAAAGAAGTGGGGCGACGACTACATGTATCACCCGGTCGGCACAGGGGCCTACATCTTTGACGAGTGGGTCCCCGAAGACAAGATTGTCCTGAAGGCCAACCCCGACTACTGGGGCGAGGCGCCCAAGATCGATACACTCATTTACCGGGTGATCGTGGAGCCTACCGCCCGATTGCTGGAGCTTCAGGCCGGTGCTGTAGACTTTATGTACAACATGGTCATTGACGACATCCCCACCGCTGAGGCAGATCCCAACGTTGCTGTCTACAAGGTGCCGCCGGTGAACATCGGCTACGTAACGATGAACCAGGCCTGGACGAATGCCGCCGGGGTGGAGGTCTTCCGGGACGTGACTGTGCGACAGGCTGTCGCCCATGCCATAAACAAGCACGCCATTGTGGCGGCGCTGTATCCCGGCACCGGCATGGCGGCCAAGAACTTTATCCCGCCCAGCCTGTGGGGTTACAACGATGACTTTGAGGACTATCCCTACAACCCAGCGCGCGCCATAGAGTTGCTGAGGGACGCGGGCTACCCAGACGGATTCGCGACGAACCTGTGGGTCAT
The DNA here is from genome assembly GCA_964478075.1 of uncultured Anaerolineales bacterium. Classification (GTDB taxonomy): domain Bacteria; phylum Chloroflexota; class Anaerolineae; order UBA2200; family UBA2200; genus DAOUEX01. The sequence goes on from CAYZGO010000002.1 coordinate 33,420, forward strand.
GCCTGTTTCGCGCGGCTACTACCCCGACCCGACCAAAGTCGGAGAGGCCATTCAGGCAGACCTGGCGGCGGTGGGCATCGACGCTACGATCGTCACCTACGACTGGGGCACCTATCTGGACAAGGTGGACCTCGGTGAGCATGCCATGTGCATGCTGGGTTGGATGCCGGACTTCCCCGACCCCGACAACTATCTCTTCACCTTCTTCGGCCCCGGCAGCATGCAGTGGGACTCGGACGAGATCCCCGACCAGGTGCTGTATGACCGCCTGCTGCAGGCCAAGGCAGAGCCTGATGCCGTCGAGCGTGAGCGTCGCTACTATGAGGCCTGCGCCTTGATCCATGGTGTTGTGCCTGGCGTGCCGATTGTGCACGCTTCGGAGATATACGCCTCCAAGCCTGGCCTGACCGGCTACTTTGCTCACCCCTTGTTCGACGAGTTTATGTATCCTTCGTTCGACAAGGACACGCTGATCATCGCTCGCAGCGGCGACTCGGTCGGCCTGGACGTGGTAGACGAGACGGACGGCGAGTCCTTCTACGTAGGCGTCCAGGTGTACGACAGCCTGTTCCAGTTCGGGGCGGAGGACACCAAGTCCTACCCGGCCCTGGCGGAGAGTTACGAAATCTCCGAGGACGGCCTGGAGTGGACGTTCAAGCTGCGCAAGGGCATCAAGTTCCACGATGGGACCGACTTTAACGCCGATGCTGTCTTGTTCAACTTTGACCGCATCTGGGACAAGGACCACCCGTACCGCGCTGGCCACACCAAGACCTTTGATTACTTCTCCTGGTTCTTCGGAGGGTTCAAGGGCCAGACCAGGGACTAGCGGCTGCGCTCTGTGCACTGTTCTCTACCTTCAGTGCAGGGGGAGCATCCCCTGCACTGAAGGCCTTTGTATAGCGGAGACCCAATGCGCTACCTGGGTTAGCCCCGTCATTTCTTTCTGTGTCACGTGCGCTACCGGGACAAGGGGGCAATCTCTCTCTGAGTGAATCACCACGCGTGACGGTCGCAGTAGGGTGACAGCTATGCCTGCAATCGAGACCAAAACCGTTCCGGAGGCCCGAACTTGACCCGCTACATTATTCGCCGCCTGTTGCTGCTGATCCCCGTCCTGATAGGCATCTCCATCGTCACTTTCGCCATGCTGCGTCTGATCCCCGGCGATCCAGCGCAGATCATGCTGGGAGAACATGCCACGCGGGAAGCCGTTGCGGAAATCAGAGAACGACTGGGGCTAAACGAGCCCATACACATACAGTACCTACGCTACATCGAAAGCGTGCTGCGCCTGGACCTGGGGCGCTCCATTAAGACCAACCGGCCCGTTCTGCAGGAAATTGGCCACCGGCTCCCTGCCACAATAGAGCTCACGCTAGGCGCGATGTTTGTTGCCTGCCTGGTGGGTCTGCCTGCAGGCATCTTCGCCGCATACCGGCACAACTCCACGTTCGACCTGGCTACAATGTTCGGCTCGCTGCTTGGGGTATCCATGCCCATCTTCTGGCTGGGTTTGGTGCTGGCTTACATCTTTGGTTTCCGCTTGAAACTGCTGCCCCCTTCATCACGGCTGACCATCGGCGTGGACATGCAGACCATCGCTCAGGCGTGGGGGCTCCCCACAGGACCGACGGGGCCATCCAGCACCAGGATCATAACGGCGGACGAGTTCTTCTCTGGATTCTACGTTCTGCGCGCTATCCTCACCGGGAACGGTAGAGCCTTGCTAGACGTGTTGAGCCATCTGGTTCTGCCCTCTGTCGCTCTCGGCAGCATCCCCATGGCAATCATCGCCCGTATGACTCGTTCCAGCATGCTGGAGGTGCTGGGGGAGGATTACATCCGCACGGCACGGGCCAAGGGGCTAAGAGAACGGTCGGTGTTGCTGCGGCATGCGCTCAAGAACGCTTTCTTGCCTATCATCACTGTCATCGGCCTCCAGCTCGGTTTGCTGCTGGGCGGCGCCATTCTGACGGAGACCATCTTCTCCTGGCCTGGCCTGGGCCGGCTCGTCGTGGATCGCATCCTGTACCGCGACTACCCGACCGTTCAAGGAGGCGTACTGGTCATCGCACTGATATTCGTTGTCGTAAACCTGTTGGTGGACATATCTTATGCCTATCTTGATCCACGTATCCATTACGAGTGAATTGGCCTTGCGATTCAAGGCCTGCAAGCGGTCATGACGACTACCCTATTCGAGGCACATCCATGAACTCAGTCACTCGCAATCTAAGGTCCATCTTTAGCAAGGAAGGCAGCCCCCAGAGCAGTCTGTTCCTCGATGCCATGCGTCGCTTGTTCAGAAACAAGCTGGCGATTACGGGTATGGTCATCATGGGCGTTTTCTTACTCACCGCTGTCTTTGCCCCGCTGATTGCACCCTATCATCCCCTCAAGCAGGAGCTCATTATGCGCCGCAGACCCCCCTCGCAGGAGCATTGGTTCGGCCGAGACGATCTGGGGCGGGACATTTTGAGTCGCATCATTTTTGGCGCTCGATTCTCCCTGCAAGTTGGTGTACTCTCCGTTGGATTTGCTATTGTGATCGGTGCCATTGTTGGCGCTATCGCCAGTTTCCTGGGTGGGTGGGTAGACAGCATCGTTATGCGTCTGATGGATGTCATGCTCGCCTTCCCCGCGCTGCTGTTGGCCATCGCCATCGTCACCATCCTGGGGCCGGGGTTGATCAACATGCTCTATGCCATCGGCATTGTCTCCATTCCCGCGTACGCCCGCATCGTGCGCGCTTCGGTGCTGACGGTCAAGGAACAGGACTATATCCTGGCAGCCCGTGCCGTCGGAGTACCCCCGACGCGCATGCTCGTTCGTAACGTCCTTCCGAATTGCCTGACCCCGCTTATCGTTCAGGGCACCCTGGGCATTGGCACCGCCATTCTCGACGCAGCAGGTCTCAGTTTTCTGGGCCTCGGTGCGCAGCCGCCTAAACCAGAATGGGGAGCCATGCTGGGACAAGGGCGCTACTCCATGTTTACCGCGCCTCACATTGTGGTTTTCCCCGGTGTTGCTATCATGCTGACCGTCCTGGGCTTCAACCTGCTGGGCGATGGGTTGCGGGACTCCCTGGACCCTAAGCTGAGGGTGTAGTCTCATCATCTGTCAGCACCCTTCGCCAACACGCCTCTCCTACCCTGCAATGACTGCCTGTCGTGCATCCGGCGAGTGCCTTTGCCAAAAGGAACAAGGGCTAGTATAATTGCCAAATGTATGGCTACTGTCTTTGTGCTTCTATTGCTCCTCGCCGCAGAACTTTTTCTCCGTGTGTATCACCGGCACAGGATGAGAAAGGTTCTGCCCACAGAGCTGCGTGCGGAGACTCGGTCACTGACCTGGGACGACGTCAAGGACAAATGCCGCATCGTCTGCTTCGGGGATTCCATCACTTTTGGCGAGGATTTGCCCTCGGCACAGGCTTATCCGGCCGTGCTGGCAGATCTGCTGAGGCAGAGGCACGTCAACCTTGACGTGGCGGTGATCAACGCTGGCATCCGCGGGCACACTTCTGTGCAGGGGCTGGCCCGCCTGGAGCGCGACGTCCTCTGGTGCAAGCCTCACATTGTCCTCATCGCCTTTGGGCTGAACGATGGCAAGCTGGGCTACTGGCCCCTGGACCCCATACGTGAGCGGATGATGTGCGGAGACCCCAGCCTGCGAGGACGAGTGGCCGCGCTACTTCGCCGCAGCCACCTGTGGCTGACCTTGCGTGCACGCACTCGACGTCTGCTGCGCAGGCTGGGATGGCACGAGCGGGCAGTAGAAGTAAGAACAGAGTGCGAGCCACAGCCTCGCGTGTCGCGCCAAGGGTTTGAGATTGCTCAGGAACGCCTGGCCGCCCGCATCCAAAAGAACGGCTGTGCCGCGCTGTTCTTGATGACTACTACTCCAGTGACTGAAGCATTCAACTCCGAATTGGGACCGATTCAATACAAGCGACAAGTGGCGACTTATGATGAGTATAATCGCGTTGTCAGGGACGTCATGGCAAAGCGCGGAAGTTGCTTGGTGGATCTGCACGCCATCTTCACATGTCATACGCAGACGGAACCGGCATCACTACTGACCAAGGACGGCGTGCATCTGACACCGGCTGGTGAACGCCTCGTTGCGATGAGCGCCTTGCAGGCCTTAGAGCAAGGCGGCCTGCCTGGGAGCGACCCATACTACCTGTGACTGTGCAGGTGCAAGCTGTGGAGGTAGAACTGTGAAAAGGCTCTTGTCCGGCAATGAAGCCGTGGCCTGGGGTGCATGGGAGAGCGGGGTGCGTGTCGCCGCTGCCTACCCAGGCACGCCGAGTACCGAAATCCTGGAGACTTTTGCCCCCATGCCTGACATCTACGCCGAGTGGACCCCTAACGAGAAAGTAGCACTCGACGTGGCTGTGGGCGCTGCCTATGCTGGCAGCCGTGCCATGGCGGTCATGAAACACGTCGGTTTGAACGTTGCTGCTGACAGTTACTTCTATGCGTCCATGACCGGCATGGAAGCCGGCCTGGTCATCGTCAACGCTGATGACCCCTTTATGCACAGTTCTCAGAACGAACAAGACAATCGCCGCTACGCCAAGTTTGCCCGCGTGCCGTGCCTGGAACCTTCCGACAGCCAGGAAGCGCGCGACCTGGTGGGTACTGCCTTGGACATCAGCGAGCAGTTCGATACACCGGTGCTGCTGCGGCTGACTACGCGCACTTCCCATTCCTACAGCATTGTTGACCTGAAAGGCACACGTCCCCCGCAGTCGCAGGCCGAGAAGCCATCGTACCGCATTGACACCGCCAAGTACGTCATGGTGCCCGGCAATGCTCGCCGCCGCCATCCAATTGTCGAGGAGCGAATAGGCAAGCTGGCCGAATACGCGGAGACGTTCCCTTACAACCGCATGGAACTCAAGGACAGGTCGCTGGGCATCGTGTCCGATGGCGTGGCCTACCAGTATGCACGCCAAGTCTTTCCCGAGGCCTCAATCTTGAAACTGGGCATGACCTATCCTGTGCCTGCACGGTTGCTGCGCCAGTTCGCCTCCCAGGTAAAGCGATTGATCGTTATCGAAGAGCTGGATCCGTTCATTGAGGAAGAGATTCGTTTGCTAGGCATCCCGGTAGAAGGAAAGAGCATCTTCCCCATTTGTGGAGAACTTGATCAGCAGATCGTGCGGGAGTGTGCTATTGAGGCCGGGCTGCTGCCCTCTTCCGCGCGCGTTCCAGTGGCCCAACCCGATAAGGGGCTGCTGCCGCCGCGTCCACCTATCCTTTGCCCAGGCTGCCCACATCGCGGCGTGTTCTACGTAACGAACAAGCTCAAACTGGTAGTCAACGGTGACATTGGTTGTTACACACTGGCCTTCTTGCCACCCCTGGGGGCTCTGCATACGTGTGGCTGTATGGGAGGGAGCATCGGCGTAGCCCATGGCGTGGCCAAAGCAGGCATCGCTGAGCGCAACGTGGCAGTTATCGGTGACTCCACGTTTTTCCACACAGGCATACCGGCATTGCTCAACGTGGCATACAACCGGAGTAATACGATCACCATCATCCTCGACAACCGTACCACAGCCATGACCGGGCGTCAGGAGAATCCTGGCACTGGCCGCACTTTGCAAGGCTCAGAGACAGTGCAGGTGGAATTTGAGGCCCTGGCCCGAGCAATGGGCATTCAACGGGTGCATACCGTGGACCCCTACAATCTGAAGGAAGTGGAAGCTGCGCTCGGAGATTGCCTTGCTGCAGATGAGCCTGCGGTGATCATTGCCCGCCGTGAGTGTGCGCTTATGCCTGAGGCGAGAAAGACCTGGCTGCCACTGCGCGTGGACGAAGAGCGCTGCAATGGATGCGGCCTTTGCTTCCGCGTGGGCTGCCCGGCAATAGTCAAGAGCGATGTGCTGGACGCTAAGACTGGCAAGCCCAAAGCACGTATTGATCCGCTGTTGTGCATAGGGTGCGAGATCTGTGCCCAGGTATGCGCACGCCAGGCAATTCTGTTCCGCGCGCAGCTTGCTGAGGAAGAAGGGGGAGCATAGACAATGCTCAAAGTTGATTTTCTGCTTGCCGGGGTAGGAGGACAGGGTACCATTCTCGCCAGTGATGTGTTGGCCGCTGTCGGCCTGCACACGGGCCACGACGTGAAGAAATCCGAAGTGCACGGCATGGCTCAGCGCGGAGGAAGCGTAACCAGTCACGTGCGCTGGGGCGACAAGGTCTACTCTCCCCTTGTCGGACGTGGTGAAGCTGACTTCTTTCTGGCCTTTGAGAAACTGGAGGCTTTGCGGCACATCGAGATGCTGCGTCCGGGGGGAATTGTGCTGGTCAACGACTATACCATCCCCCCTCTATCAGTGAGTTCTGGCAGTGATGAGTACCCCGATGACGAACGCATTAGGGCCATTCTAGGTGCTGTAACACCAAACTACTACCTGGTGCCTGGCACCACCCTGGCAGAGGAGCTTGGCAACGCACGGGTGAATAACATAGTGATCCTGGGCGCCCTGTCGCACTTCCTCGCAGACGTACCGCCGGAAGCTTGGCTGGAGGCCATTCGAGGGCGCGTGCCATCCAGGTTTCTAGATCTGAACCAACAGGCATTCCTGGCCGGCAAGGAGACTATGGACAAGTTGCACACTGCTCGAAATTGCGGGTAGGAGGTTCCAAGCAGGATGCGCGGTAGATGGGCCGCACGCAGGTGGCTTAGAGCAACAACACAAGCCATGACCCACAAGGCACTCGACCGTGACTAAGTACATCTTTGTCACTGGTGGTGTGGTCAGTTCTGTAGGCAAAGGCGTTACGGCTGCTTCCCTCGGTCGTCTGCTCAAGAGCCGGGGTGTGTCCGTATCCATCCAGAAGCTAGACCCCTACATCAACGTGGATCCAGGCACACTTAGCCCCTACCAACATGGTGAAGTGTTTGTCCTGGAAGACGGCAGCGAGACCGACCTCGACCTTGGCCACTATGAGCGTTTTATAGACGAAAACCTGACCGCAGCGAGCAATGTGACCACAGGGCAGGTGTATTCGGAGGTGATCGCCAAGGAGCGCCGTGGCGATTTTTTGGGAGGGACTATCCAAGTCATCCCGCACATCACCAACGAGATCAAGCATTGTATTGGGCGCGTCGCCGCGGAAAGCAAGGCCGAGGTGGTTATCGTCGAGGTGGGAGGCACGGTCGGTGACATTGAGGGCCTGCCCTTCTTGGAAGCCATCCGCCAGATGCGAAAGGACGTAGGGCGGGAGAATGTGCTGTACGTGCACGTCACTTACGTGCCCTACATCAGCACAACTGGCGAATTGAAGAGCAAGCCCACGCAGCACTCTGTGATCCAATTGCGCAGTGTTGGCATCCAGCCGGACGTTATCGTCTGCCGCTCTGATTACCCCATCAACGAGGCGCTGAAGGACAAAATCGTCCTCTTTTGCGATGTTGAAAAGCGAGCAGTAATCCCCCTGGTCACGGCCGACAACATCTACAAAGTACCTCTGATCCTTGAAGAGGCAGGCCTCGGTCAATTCATCAGCGAACGCTTGTCACTGCGGCAAGGGAAGCCAGACTTGGTATCTTGGCGACAACTGGTTGCAGAGATCGAGCGACCCAAACCAGAAATATGCATCGGTGTGGTTGGCAAGTACATTACCCTTCTGGACGCCTACATCAGCGTTCGTGAAGCTCTGCTCCATGCTGCGCTCATGCACGAACGCAACTTGCAGATCGAGTGGATCAGTTCAGAGGAGCTCGAAAAGGGCGGAGAGCTGGATCGCCTGGACAGCGTAGCGGGCGTCGTGGTACCTGGCGGCTTCGGCTATCGAGGCATCGAGGGCAAGATTGTGGCAGCGCGCTATGCCCGCGAGCACAAAAAGCCCTACCTTGGATTATGTCTGGGCATGCAGGTCATGGTCATCGAACTGGCACGCCATACCCTGGGCAGCGATGAACCCAACAGCACGGAGTTCGATATCTCCACCGAGTACCCGGTCATTGACCTGCTGCCAGAGCAGCGGGCCATTTCAGACGTAGGCGGCACCATGCGCCTCGGCGTCTATCCCTGCCAGATGGTGCCTGGTACCAGGGCCGCCGCCGCGTACGGACAGCAGCGACTCGTCCACGAACGCCACCGCCACCGTTTCGAGTTGAACAACCAATATCGGGATTTATTGGCCAGCGCAGGGATGGTATTCAGCGGCCTCTCGCCAGATGGCCGCTTGGTGGAGATCACAGAATTGCACGACCACCCCTGGATGGTGGGATGCCAGTTTCATCCAGAATTCAAGTCCAGGCCAGGCAAACCACATCCTCTGTTCAGTGCCTTTGTCAAGGCAGCGATCGAGTTCGCCGCCGGCTCCTGACCTGAAGAAATCACACTGTTCAGCAGAAAACGAACAAGGAGGAGATTGAACATGGACATATTTCTTGACACAGCCAAACTTGACGAAATCCGCGAAGTGGTCAAAATGGGGCTTATCAGCGGCGTGACCACCAATCCCAGCTTGATGATGCGGGCGGGACGCGGAGACTACAAAGAAGTCACGCGCGAAATCTGCTACCTGGTACAGAATCGCATCAGTGCCGAAGTCGTGAGCACCGATTCTGAAGGAATGCTGGCCGAGGCAAAGGAGATCGCAACCTGGTCACCGCACGTTGTGGTAAAGATCCCCACCATTGCTGCCGGGTTAGAAGCCATGAAGATGGTCAGCCAGGAGGAAGTAGACCTGGATCGGCTGTGCCAAGGGTGTCCCTGGTTTGGCAAGTGCGACACTGACATTGATCTGGCACGCGACCTGGCTGCCTCATGGGGCATTCGCATCAATGCTACACTTGTCTTCTCGGCGAATCAGGCACTCTTCGCCGCCACTGCTGGCGCCAGCTTTGTTTCGCCCTTTATCGGCAGGCTCGATGACATTGGCCACGATGGGATGCAGGTGCTAGCGGATATGGTCGAGATCTTTGAGAATTATGGCATCGAAGCCCAGGTCATTGCTGCCAGCATTCGGCATCCCCTGCACATCACGCAGGCTGCACTGGCTGGTGCAGACATCGCCACCGTACCCTACGCCGTGCTGATGAAGGCACTCAAGCATCCGTTGACCGACATTGGGGTGGAACGCTTCCTGGCTGACTGGGCCAAAGTCAAGAAGTAGCGTGGCGGGACGATGTCCCGCCATAGTAATGGTATAAGGCAGCGACAAGGAACTATCAATGCGGATGGTGCTTAGCATATTCCAAAGGAGGGACAAACAATGGAACTGGATCGAGTATCTGCAGCTATGGAAAAGGTTGGTATTCCTGGACGTGATGCGTACGATCTACCGACGAGCAGCAAACGCTTTCCCGATGGAGCCTGGTACCGCGTAGAGATCTCCGGCGTGGAAAGACCTGAGGTCATGGAAGCCGTCATTGACGAGTCTGAGAAACGCAAGATCCCCGTGCACCGCGCCATCTCAGTGGTCATGGGAGCCACCCTCTTGGACAAGGCGGAGCTTAAGGACTTTGCGCAGATGGCGGCCGATGCCAAGATAGAGGTCATCCTCACCCCGGGCCCTCGTTCCTCCTGGGACGTGGGGCGACAGCTCGTCACCCCCGAGGGCGGCCTATCCGGCCTGCGCCATCGTGGCTCTGACCAACTACGCCAGGTCATCGCCGATATTATGCGCGCCATTGACATCGGCTTCCGTGGCTTCCTGGTCATTGATGAGGGGCTATTGTGGCTGCTGAATGAGATGAAGAAGAACGGCGACATCCCAGAGGACGTGGTCTTCAAGGTCTCCATCTATGCCGGCCACGCCAACGCCGCTGGCTGCAAGGTTCTAGAATCCCTGGGGGCGGCGTCAATCAACCCTGTGGCCGATCTCTCTCTGCCCCAGTTTGCCTCCATCCGCCAGGCCATTGATATCCCCTTGGACTTGCACATCATCCTCACTGAGTCCTTCGGTGGCTACATTCGTATCTACGAAGGCGCGGACATGGCGCGCACCTGCGCCCCGTGTTACTTCAAGATCGAGCCTGGGCCGGCATGCGCAGCGGGACCGGCAGCCCTGTACAAGCCCTGGATAAGCACCCAGATGCTCGCCGATTGGGCCCGCGTGAAGGTTAAATACGCCCAAATCATCCACGAGGTAATACAGGAGAATTTTCCTGAGGCCAAGCTCTCAGGAATTGGTCCAGCGGACCTAGCTATCCCCAGGCCCTGAGTCAACATAAAGTTTCTCAAAGGAGAGAACACGGTGAAAAACCTTGCTTTCCAAGCGCGCGGTGTGCTGCCAGCGCTGGTGACGCCCTTCACTGCTGACGAGGCGATAGATGAACCTGGCCTCCGTGGATTGGTGCAGTACGTCTTGCCTCACGTAGATGGCCTGGTTCCCTGCGGCACGACGGGCGAATTCATCTACCTCACAGCGGATGAGCAGAGACAAGTCATCGAAATTGTGATAGACGAAGTGGCTGGCCGCGTACCAGTGGTCGCCGGCGCGTGCGCTCCCTCGACGAGGCAAGCCGTGCAGTTGGCACGCGCAGCCCAGGAAGCAGGAGCCAGCGGCTGTCTGGTCGTCACACCGTACTTTTTGCACCCGTCTGACAAAGGTATCTACCAGCACTTTTACGAGGTGGCAAGCGCGGTTGACATCCCCATCATACTGTACAACATCCCCCAGGTGGTTGATGCCTACCTGCCTCGCACCGTCGTGGAAGATCTGGCTGACATTCCCAACATCGTCGCGCTGAAGGACTCCTCCGGCAATCTCACGTATACGATGGAAGTATTGGAGATGACGGATGGGCGGCTCGATGTGCTCATTGGGCACGACGAGGTGGTTCTGCCAGCTCTGGCTGGCGGCTGCAGCGGCATGATCTTGGCCAGCGCCCAGGTCTTCCCCGAAATATGGCAGGGGGTCTATTCCGCCGTACAGACAGGCGACATGGATACTGCTCGCGCACTGCAATCCAGCGTGCAGAAGCTGGCGCGCATATTCTGCCGACACGGCGGCGGGGTGGCGGTCAAAGCAGCGCTGAACATGATGGGCGTCAAGGTTGGCAAGCCACGCAGGCCCCTCCGCGGGCAGGGCGGCGTGCTGATCAACGAAGTGAGAGCAGAGATACGCCTGGAGTTGGAGAAACTGGGCAAGATAGCCAAGCCAGTTGTGAAACTCCCTGTCCGGGAAGAGCCCCTGGTCGAGAGGTTTGCCTCCCTGGGCCTGCCTGTTGAGGTCCTGCAGTCGAATAGCGTCCGGCTGGGCACGGCGGTAGCTGGCGATGGTGCAGAAAAGGTGCAACTTGACCTGGTGGCAGGCCCCAAGGATGGCCCTGTCGGCGAGTCCTACGCACTGCAGCTCACGTACCCGCGCCATGGTCACGAGGCCTTGACGGCCATTCTGGAACCAAACCTTACTGTGCGGCCCGCCACGCTCATTATACCTACTGTTAAGCTCAAGAACCTGCGACAGGCCAACATGATCTACGGGCCAACGCAAGCTGCTGTGGGTAAGGCCATCGTAGACGGCCTTGCCTCGGGTCTCATCCCACAGCCAGCGTTCAAGGACGAAGTCATGATGGTGCAGGTCACCATCCATCCACAAGCGCTGAACCGCCACAGACTCTACTGCAATGCCTGCCGCGCTATGGGCGAGGCATTGCAGAATGCATACACTGGAGAGTGAGACATGGGCAAGAAACCAGAATGGTTCAAGGGGATATTCCCAGCATTGGTGACGCCCTTTTCAGACGGCGCGGCCATTGATGAGGCGGCATACCGCTCACTGATTCGCCACGTCCTGCCCGACGTGAACGGCATCGTGCCTGTGGGAACTACGGGGGAGTTCGTCTATCTGACTGAGGAAGAGAAGCACAAAGCTATTGACATTGCTCTCGATGAAGCTGCAGGCCACGTGCCGGTGGTTGCGGGCACAGGCTGTGCAAGCACACGGGAGACGGTAGCTCTGACTCAATATGCCAAAGACGCCGGGGCACACGCTGCCCTTGTCCTCGCTCCTTACTATCTCAAGCCGACCTACAACGAGGTGTATGAGCACTATGAAGCAGTCAACAAAGTGGGCTTGCCCATCATCCTCTACAACATTCCCCAGTGCGCGGGTACACACTTCAAGTGGTGGACGGCAGAGGGGATGGCGTACCTGGACAACGTAGTCGGCATCAAGGATTCCAGTGGCGACATGCCGTTCCTCATGGCCCTCTTTGAGAAGATCAAAGGACACGTCTCCATCTTCTGCGGGCACGACGAAATCGTCATGGCTGCTTTAGCGGCAGGGGCGGATGGTGCTATCCTGGCCAGTGCCAACCTCATTCCAGACATCTGGCAGGAGATTTACGCCGCCGTGCGCAGCGGTGATCTGGCCAAGGCACAGAACCTGCAGGCTAGAATCCAGAAACTGGTGCGTATCGTCGTACGGCGGGGCTCTGTTCAGGCCGTCAAAGAAGGATTGTGCATGATGGGTCTCGATGTCGGCAATGCGCGTCTGCCTGTAATGCCTGGCGGCGCTTTTCGCCGCGAGGATCGAGAAGAACTGCGCGCACAGTTGGAGGCCCTGGGCAAGATCCCACCACAGGGAGTGCAGTACGAGCTCAGCAGCAAGACCGTGCACACCCAGGTTCCAGCTACACCCCAGACACCACGGCGCATCAGTGGCTTTGCCTTGAAGGTTGGCGAAGGCTTTGCCGGGCCACCGTTCTCCGAACTGGCGCACGTAGACCTGTTGCTGGGAGAACGTGGTGGGCCGGTTGGCAAAGCAATCGAGCAAGCACTGGCCGTGCCCCATCCAGGCCACGAGGTGCGTATAGTAAGTGAACGTCCCCGCACGCTGCTCGTACCAACCATCACCGTGCGCAGCGAGAAACAGGCAGAGCACATCTACGTTTGCGCCAGCGGGGGAGTGGTCAAGGCCATTGAGGCCAGTGTCGCTGACGGCTTTCTGCCCGCAGATGCACTGGAGGATCTGGTCATGATTGCCAACGTGTTTGTCCACCCCGCTGCAGCCAATCGCACCCGCATCGAGATGAACAACTACAAAGCGATGCGCGCCGCCATTCGCAAAGCGATCGAGGGACGGCCTACACTAGAAGAGCTCTTGTACGAAAGGCAAGCAGCGCGTCATCCCTTCCGCTATGCCCCGTAACCACAGGGTACTGCGTCAAGCGCTGAACTCAAGCACGCGTTTTTATATCGTTCATCCCGCTCGACGGGACAGCAATCTGACCAGTGAGGTTTAGCAATCCCGTCAGGGCGCCGTTCGTCGCCTCTGTCTCACCTTTGTCTTTACGCCAGAGGCGTAAACGGAAGGCGTAAACGGGGAACGACAGAGACTGAGGCGAGCGACGCCGCCGAAGGGCCCCGCAGGGGGGCGACCTCTCGTCTTCCACGTCTTTGTCAGACGTGACAAAGGTGTCGAGAGACAAAGGAGACACCCTGACGGGGAAGATGCTACGCGAGGACGAGCGGTTGATGTACGAAGCAGTAAAAAGCGGGGAGCTCTCTCACGAGAGAGTTCCCCGCCTCAAGATCTTGCCCCTACAGCGCAGAGGATGCATAGTCCTGCCCCAGCACCAGCCGCACGTCCACCTCGCTTTGTATGTCGGTACACCGACGGATGTTCTGGGGCGCTATATCAAAGCGCTTCGCCAGCAAGTTCACGGTGTTTGACTTCCCTGAGTAGTCCATGATGACGCTCAGGGCATAATCCGTGCGATCGGCGTTGCTGAAAGAAACCACGAAATAGCCCAGGCCTTTCAGGTGCTCGGCAGTGCGTTTCGCCAGACCGGGGGTAAGGGTGCCGTTTTGCACTTCGATTCTCGCTGCTTCTTGCGCAACGAGTTCTTTCTCGGAAAGACCGCTGGCAGTCGTGGGCGTAGGGCCTCCAAATAGCTCGTTCACCACCTCACGGATGCGGGCACGGTCTGGGATGAGCACATCCGCGCCATTCGGAGTCAGTTGAGGAGTGGTCATGGATGCATCAATCACAGCACTTCTTATGTTCTGAGCAGGGATCTCCCGTGCCACCTTGGCTAGAGCGTACATCTCGTTCAAATTCAAATCTGTTTGAACAGAGCCTTCAACGATTCTGAGTATCTCTGGGATCCTGGTCAGGGGAATGCCCAAGCTGAGCACCTTATCCCGGATAGCCTTAATCACCTCCTGCTGCCGTGCGGCGCGCGCAAAATCGCTGCCGCCGTGACGCACGCGGGCATATTGCAGAGACGTCTTTCCATCCATGTGTTGCACGCCCGCCGGGATGTCAACGGTTACGTACCCATAGTTGCCATCCGGGTATTCCTCATCATAGATGGCTTCTCTCACATCAATAGTTATGCCGCCAATGGCATCAACGAGCTTTTCAAATCCCTCAAAGTTGACGCGAACGTAGTAGTGTATAGGGATGGCCAAGGTATATTGAACGGTTTTCTTGGCCAGGGCTGGTCCACCCCCAGGGTAGTCGTCGAGTTCGCCGACGAAATGCGCTTCGTTGATGCGGCGCTCTGAATAGCCAGGGACGGAAACCCAAAGGTCACGGGGTATGGAAAGCATTCCCGCCGTCTTGCCCTGGGGGTCTATCGTCAGCACAATCATCGTGTCTGTGCGGCTGGGACCTTGTTCGCGAGCACGCTTGTCAACCCCAAGCACCAGGATATTCACTCGCTCCTGTGCGACGTCGGGCAGGCTCCCATTACCTGCACGACCTTGCTCTAAATTCGTCAGCGCTGGCATACTCAACTGAGCATGCGCCACGAAGTTCTTGACAGTCGTGTAGAAGAGATGGCCAGAGTAGATGCCTCCGGCCACAAAAACCACTAATAGAACGCTCAAGAGGGGCCGCCTCCAGCCAGTTGGCACTAGCCGAGATGACCAGCTACTCTTTTGAGCCATGCGACCTCCATAGGTTTTCTGAAACCAAAGTTGTGCGGATTATAGCATAATCGTCAATTGCTGACAAAAAGCCGGAGATGTGCGGTGTCTGCGTTCCCACGGCGTTGCTTTCTCTCTATCGCAGCATCTGCCACAAAGCGAATTGGCAATCCCCGAAACCGCACAGCCCGAGGCTTCAGGTAGAAATCGAGAAAAGCTCCGCCACTGCGGGTGGAGCTCTCACACATTGGGCCAGGTCAGCCGTTGTAACCGCTCGACCATATGGAAAGTGCCCCCAGGGGAATTCGAATCCCCGTCGCAGCCTTGAAAGGGCTGTGTCCTAGTCCACTAGACGATGGGGGCAAGCGACGCTATTTTACGCTAAACAGGGCACTCGGTCAAACTGACAGCGATTGAACCTTTCATCCCGTATTGGGGTATAATCTAGCGTGTCCATGCAAAACGATAGACTAGGGCAATCGCTCCGCCATGTGCGTATGCAACTGGCCGTCGCGGGCACGGTGCTCAGCATCCTCGCCATGACTCTGGCAGGAGCCTGGGCCGAGGCCCGCTGGCCCAACGCAGCCGGAGCCTATATCACTATAAGACCACAAAACCTCGTTGACACTACGAGCGCTCTGTGGCAACTGCGCCGTGTGGATGGCGTGCGCGACGCCGTCGCCGTGTTCCGGGGAGACCTGGCAAGTGATGAGATTGAGGACACGGGCTGGGTCAATGTCTGGTTCTATGCCAACCAGACGGATGTGCCCAATCTGGCGTTCCTGCCGCCAGACCCCACGTTGAAGCTGTACCGCGGCCGCTTGCCAGCCCCGCATAGCCTGGACGAAGCACTCCTGGGCTACGAGCTGGCTCAGGTCCTGCGCCTGGGAGTTGGCGACATCGTGACTATCTGCCACCGTCCCTTCAACATTGTCGGTATCTGGGGCCCAAGCCGACGCTTGTCTGGCAACTTTGCACAGGTATCTGCAGTGGCCGCAGGGGCCTTGACACCCGCGTCTTCTCGCAGTCCGCAGCACTTCATAGTGCTGCCTACGGCCCAACGAGATGCTGCAGCCGTGGCAGGCCATGTCTGGCACACGATGCCAGATATGAAAGTCCTGTCGCCGGTCTGGGAGCTGGCTCACGCCAGACGCGAACGTGCTGTGCTGGCCCTTGCCCTGGGCGGCACAGTTGCCCTGGCGTTGCTGCTGGGCCTGCCGCTTTTGATGGACCTCGCGCGGGAGCCGAAGACGTCACCAGTACCCCTGGCGCTGCTGTCGGCAGCCGGGGGGCTTGGAGCGGGGTGGGTGACAACTCTCCTGGTCAACAGCTATGCAAGACACACTCTGGGGCTAACACCATTACAGGTAACTCCGAGGTTGGGTGCAGCCGTACTGGCTACGGCTGTGGGCATGGGCCTGCTCGCCACGCGCCTCGCTGTGCGCTCGTCATGGCGCGTGCGCTGGGCCGCCACCGCGCTGGCGTTGGCTTTGTGCGGAACTGGGCTGGTGACGATTGGCACCCTGAGCGAGTCGTTGAACCTCTCACTGAGCGAGGCACAGCGCGGTGCCACGGATTGGGTGAGCATCATCGGCGTTCAGGCGGATGCAGAGCTTCTGCACGCCGTGTACCGGCTGCCCGGCATCCGTGGCTACGTAATCGAAGCCTATGGTGGGCCTGTCAACGAGGACGAGGAAAGGTGGCTGGGCCCCTGGACGCCATCGGGAGTGTTCTACGGTATGCGCTTCGCGGGCGGCGAGGGAACACTGTCAGTGCCCTATCGGGTAGGCTATTGGCGTGGTCGTGCCTTGGGCCCTGGTAACTTGAACGAGGCTGTGGTCGGCTATGAGCTGGCACAGGAACAGAACCTGCAAGTAGGCGATATGATCGATGTACGCGGTGTGGCCTTGACTGTGGTGGGCATCCGCGAACGCCTGCGCTACGACCCGCACAATAGCTTGAACCGGCGTGTGGACATCTCGCTCGAGGCATTGCGTCGCGTGCTGCATGAACCGTTTGCCTCAGGGGAAATGACGCTGCTCATACCACCAGCCAGGAACCAGGAAGAGAAGAGTATCTTCCTGCAAGAGATGAGCAAACGCCTGCACGTTGGCAGAGTGTTCACCATCGAGGACAGACTGGCTGAGATAGCATGCAGCTATCCTGCTGCCTGGACACTGACGCCCGGCGACGCGCAGCAAAGCGTCCGTCACGCCAGGAGCATCTATGCCAGTGCTCTGGCCCTGTGTGGCCTTCTGCTGCTCGCCGCAGGTGCATTAGCCGTAACTGGCACGATGACTGACAAGACGGCCAGGGACGAGCGCCGCGTTGGCTTGCTAAAAGCCCTTGGTGCTGACGAAGGGATGCTTATCGGTGACTATCTGCAAAGCGCTGTCGTTCTGGGCATTGCAGGTGGACTGCCTGGTGTGCTTTGGGGTTGGGCAGCATCGGCAGTGCTCAACGGAATGGGGCCGTCCGGCTCAACAAAGCTGCTGTTCACACCCCGCTTGGGCGCGGGCACGTTCTTGTTCATTGTGCTGGCGGCCATGATTGCGGCTGTTGCTCCGGCCAGCCGGGCAGTTCGCCAGGATGCAGCCTGGACGCTGTACGCCTCATCGCCTACACCGGTCAAAGCCATACATGGAGGTTCCGAATCATGAGAAAGGCACTGATTATTATCGTCGTACTGGCCATCGTCGTGCTGGCTGTGGCCTTTGTCGGGCAGAGATTGTTCACTCGACCTGCAAAAGAACCAGGCCCTGCCGCTCTAGGTGAGTTCACAAGCCATGAGGGGCAGGAGATCGCAGCCGTGGGCATCGTCGTACCGGTGCGCTGGGCAAAACTGAGCTTTCCAACGAGCGGGCAGCTTGAACAACTGGCTATTGCAGCGGGTGACTCTGTGTCCGCCGGGCAAGTCGTGGCCAGGTTAGAAAAGCAAGGGTTGGAACTTGATATCCAGTTGGCGCAAAGCGAACTCCAGGCCCAAGAGGCCAGCCTGGCACGGTTGCAAGAGGGCGGCTCTGCGGCTGAGATTGCAGCCGTAGAAGCCAGCTATGAGGCGGCAGTTGCCGCCTACGAGAAGCTAGAGGCTGGCCCAAGTGCAGAGGAAATAGCCATCGCCGAGGCCGACCTGAAGAAAGCAGAAAGAGCCCTGCAACGCGCTCAGGCGGCCTATGACGCTGTAAGCAGCCTGCCCAATATCGGCGCACGGCCAGAGTCCAGCCAGTTAGAGTCGGCAACGATTGACTATCAGCGGGCCAGAGCTGTCTACGAGTTGGCGATAGCTGGCCCGGACAAAGCTGCGTTGAAACAAGCTGAAAGCCAGGTGGCCTCTGCGAAAGCTCAACTAGAAGCTCTGCATGCGGGTGCGCAGCCGAGTGAAATGCAGGCAGCACAGGCCAGTGTGGCCAGAGCAAAAGCCAACCTGGCACGAGCGCAACTCGCATTGGAACAAGCCGTACTACGTGCCCCGTTTGACGGCACAGTCACATCAGTTGACGCGGAACCGGGCGAGATGCTCAGTCCGGGAGGCACTGTCTTGACCTTGGCGGATCTAGGCCAATTGCAGGCAGAAACCACGGACCTTGACGAGTGGACTACAGCCAACGTCACGTTGAACCAGACGGTGGATTTGCTGGTGCCTGCTCTGAACAATCGCGGCCTGCGCGGGCGCCTGGTCTCCGTAGCAGCAGAACCTACGATCAGCGCCAGCGGCGCAGTCTTCTACAAGGCCCTCATTGCCCTGGACGGCCAGGAGTCCGATTTGCGCTGGGGCATGACAGTACGAATCAAGTTCGGCGTCGTGCCAGTCATTCTTGGCCGCTGAGCCGCTATCTGAGGAACGTGGCATGGCAGTAGAGACGCCTACACTCCAAGCCTTCGCACTGACCAAGAGCCGCCGGACAGCGGGCGGAGAGATACGTTTCTGGCGCAGCCCAGATATAGTGGTGGAACCGGGCCAGTTCGTGGCAGTGCTTGGCGATCATTCTACCGACATCAGACTCTTGTTGGGCATACTGGCTGGACTGGCCGAGCCCACAGGCGGCGTGTTGCGTATCAGTGGCAAAGCCATGGGGGATCTGCGCCGCACACAACGCGCACGGCTGCGCGCGCGCAAAGTGGGCCTCCTCTTTGGCGAACCAAAGCTGCTGCCCGAACTCAGTGTGCTAGAGAACGTAGCCTTCCCTCAACGCTACGTTGGCATCTCACATGACCAGGCAGAGGAACGCGCACGCACCCTGGTGGACAGGTTGGGACTGAGCAGTCTGCTCTCCAAAAAGCCCGTCGACCTCACGCCAATGGAGGGGCAGCTTGTGTCACTGGCGCGGGCGCTGGTGAATCGCCCAGCAATCATATTGGCTGATGAGCCAACTGCTGGACTGTCCCCGGGCGGGGCAGCACGTTTCTTGGAGCGGCTGCGTGACGTTTGCAGGGAGGAGCGCGTCGCCGTGCTGCTCGGAACGTCTGAGCCACGGTTGGCCAGCTACGCGGGGCGCTCGGTACGCCTGCCTGCCAGCACGCCTGAACCAACTCCACTAGCACGAGAGGAAATCAGCGCCAATGACCTCTTTTCGGATCTCTATGAGACCGAGATTTCGCCGCTGCTGCGCCCTCTAGGGCCACTGCTTGATTTCGTCCTAAAGCCGGCATTATACACCGCTGTTGTGGCCCTGGTCATCGTACTCCTGACCTTCTTCGGCCTGAGGATGGCCCAGGTTGGCCGGGCTGGCGGAAGTATTGACCTGGGGCGAGCAATCTCGCATTCCTTGAGCGAATCCACAGACTACCTCAGCAACCTGCTGCGCGGAGACTTGGGCACGTACGAACCTCAGTACAGCTACTATTATTGGGGCGCACCTCAGTTCAAGTCAGTCGCTGACGCTGTGGGTCGCACCTTCAGCAAGAGCCTGGTGCTCCTGCTGCTCTCTATGCTCCTTGGTGGCCTGTTTGGTGTACCACTGGGCCTTGTCGCCGCCCTGATCCGCCACCACAAGTCCTCGCTCATCCTTCTCGTGGCAGCCATTGTGGGCATCTCCGCCCCCAGCTTTTTCTTGGCTTTACTGCTGCAGATTCTGGAGATTCAGTTCTACCGGCGGACGGGCATTGCCTTAGTGCCCGTAGGGGGCTTTGGGTGGGACCGGCACATTGTGCTTCCTGCTCTCGTTCTGGCAGCTCGGCCTATTGCTCAAGTGGCAAGGGTGAGCTTTGTAGCTTTGGCTGAGGTTCTGGATGCGGACTATATACGGACTGCACGTGCCAAGGGACTAACCACTCGAGCTGTGCTTTCACGGCATGCGCTGCGCAACGCTGGTGTGCCCATACTCGCCGCTCTGGGTACTTCTCTCGGTTTCTCGCTGTCCAGTTTGCCCGTCGTTGAGACCATCTTCCAGTGGCCTGGCATGGGGGCGCTGTTACTGACCACAACCTGGAGAAACGAGACCAAGCTGGCTGCCAGCCTGACTCTCATCCTGGGCGTCTTCTTCGTTATAGTCCACGTGACCTTGGACCACTTTTACCGCTGGATTGATCCACGTTTGCGAAAGGAAAAGACAAGCCTTAGAGTAAGACGGAGCTGGGTGGATATGGTCAGCAGGAGCTGGGCAGGGCTGCGCGAGCTCCCAGACACTTTCCACTCCCTCATCCCCCGGCTGCGCAAACAAGAAAAACGGCTGCCGCCACTACCCGCTCCCACCGGCTCTGGCTATGTGTCTCCGGAAGAGCAACGACGCCGGGATGCCAAGATCACACGGGAACGCCGGCGTGCCTGGGTGCAAAGCACGGCCGGCAGCCTGCCATTTGTCCTGGGAGCGATCATCTTGCTGGCCTTGCTGGGTGCGGTCGCTTTCGGGCAGCAGGTGGCACCATACAGTCCGAACAGTCCCACTCCGAGTTACTGGGAAAATGGAGAGCTCAAGACTGCCCCATTTGCGCCTTCAGCGAAGTTTCTGCTGGGCACAGACCAGCAAGGCCGTGACATTCTGAGTCTCCTGCTGTACGGCGCACGGCGTACACTCTCGCTGGCCTTCTTCGCCGTACTCGCCCGCATCCTGCTGGGAACTGTCTTCGGTGCCTTGTCCGGCTGGTTCCCCGACAGCCTGCTCGACCGCGCTCTGACGGGACTCACGCAGGTCATCGCAGCGTTCCCAGCTCTGCTGCTGGCCTTGGTCCTCATCCATGCCTTTGGCATCCACCAGGGACTATGGGTATTCGCGCTGGCACTGTGCCTTGTCGGGTGGGGCGAAGCCGCTCAGTTCGTGCGCGGCCAGGTAATGCATATCCGCGAACAGGACTACATAGAGGGAGCGCTGGCCACTGGGCTGGGCGATGTGCAACTGCTCACGCGCCACGTGCTGCCCAACCTGGTGCCTTCACTCGTTGTCCTGGCCTGCCTGGAGATGGGTGGGGTACTGATGATCCTGGGGGAATTGGGATTCATTGGCGTCTTCATCGGCGGAGGTCGGACTGTGGCCACCGTAACGGATAGCGTTGCCACCTACTTTGACGTGCCTGAATGGGGCGTGATGCTCTCCAACACGTGGCGCAGCTTCCGCAGCTACCCCTGGATGACGTTCTACCCGGCGCTGGCCTTTACCATCGCCATCGTGGGTTTCAACTTGTTTGGTGAGGGGCTGCGCCGTCTGACCGAGCGCCTGACGCTCACCATGCACCGCATCATCAACCGCTACACAATTGGGGCCGCACTGGGCATTGGGGCTCTGCTCCTCGTGGCAGTAGAGGGCACCGGAGGTTGGGTGCAATTCGCTCCCATAGCCGATCAGTTCAACAGCGAGAGAGCCATGGCCGACGTGCGCTACCTGGCTTCACCCGAGATGGGAGGCCGTGGCCCCGACAGCCCCGAACTGGAGCGAGCCGCGGAGTACATTGCACAGCAGTTTGCCGCCCTTGATCTGCAGCCAGCAGGGCCGGAGGTTGATGGCGCACTGAGCTACTTCGTTTCCGTTTGTCTGGACTACCGCAAGCTGGCCAGCGTGCCCGTCCTTCAACTACGCGATAGAAGTGGTCATGCCTTGATGCCCTTGGTCTACCGACGTGACTACGCGGAGATACCAGATTCAGTGAATGATATCGAGAGCCTACAGGCTGAAGTGGTCTGTTTGGGGATGAGCATGAGTTCAGAAGGGTGGCCGCAGAACATGGATGCCGACCCTGCAGATTTGCTGGACAAGGTACTACTGGTCACCACCCATAGTCTTCCACGGCCACTGGGAGCATTGCGCCTCCGTGCCGTTCTGATCGTAGCCGACAATGCTGACTACCTGACCCACCGCGAGCTGGCCGTCGGCATTCGATATAGTTGGCTAGGGCAGAGGACGGGGTATCTGTTCATCTCCCCAGCAGTCGCAGACGCTATTCTCCGCCAGGGGGGCTACAGTCTGGAAGAAGTGCGCGAGCGGCAAGGCAGGCTCCAAAAAGATGATGGCTTCTTGCTGCACACAGGGGTAGACGCCGAGCTCTTTATGGACGTCAGCGACATCAAGACCGCCGCACTCCCTTACGTTCAGGCCTTCGTCCCTGGCCACGACACGATTCTGGACAACGAGCTGGTGCTGCTGCTGGCACACTATGACGGCCTGGGGCGCGCTCCAGAGGGCACGTCTTATCCTGGTGCGAACAAGAACGCCAGCGGCGTAGCCGTCATGTTGGAAACGGCACGTCTGTTGAAGGAGGCCGACTTCCGGCCCAGCCGCACTATCATGTACGTAGCCTGGGCAGGAGCAGAGCTAGGTGCCGAACCGGACTTTTGGAAGATGCTGCGGGAACGGCCAGGATTCCTGGAGCACTACCGCATCTCGGCTGTCATTGACCTGGTCGGCGTGGGCGCCGGGACGAACGACACGCTGCTCCTGGACCGCAGCACCAGTGGTCGCCTGACTGAGGTGCTGCAAGACGCAGCAAACCGTTGTAAAGTCAATGCCAGCACTCTTGGTACTGGCATTCACGGGGTTTTTAACTCTCTATACGCCCGGCCAGATCCCAAAATCCCCTACATCTCTATCACCTGGGATGGCAGCAGCACCACTGCGCACACGCCAGAGGATACGATCGAGAACATCGAGCCGGACAAGCTGCGCGATGCAGGGCGCGTAGCCGCGCTTGCCGTCATGTATCTGGCCCACGAGAAGGAGTACTAGCGGTTAATGCTGGTTGGGGAATTTACCCGTGTTCCTGGGCATTGTGCCTGACGTTTCCGAGGTTTGCGGAGTTTGCCGCCTTCCTTCAATATACAACAAAGGCGGTGAATTGAGGCGTAGCCGCAAACCTCGTGTTAGGCGAAGTTCTATTATGAATCTATTATGTCTGAGGCCCATTCACTAGGAGCGCCGTTCCCTATCTCGACGGCCTTCGGAGCGAGGGCGAGCCTCATTAACGGTAAGCGTTCCTCCTTTCAACTCCTTGTCGTTCAGGCCGGTGATCGCAGCCTGGGCTTCAGCTTTAGCAGGCATCTCTACGAATCCGAATCCTCTCGATACACCGCTGAGTTTGTCCGTGATGATTTTGACGGATGTGACCTGCCCGAAGGTTTCAAAAGCCTGTCGCAAATCCTCTTCAGTGACCTCGCGCGACAAATTACCTACATAGATATTCATTCTGACCTCCTTTTTATCTTGAACATTTATACCGAAATTTTGCCTAACGCGATCGCGCTTTGTGAAGTTCCCGCCGTCGTTTGCTTTGCGGGTCATCTCCCTGCTAAATTACCTTTCGCTTACCGCGCTCCTTCGCCGGCAAAGAAGGCGGGGATTTGGGCGTAGCCGCAAAGCGCGTGTTAGACGCCGTTGTCAGGTTATGCTCGTTCGTAGGCCTCCAAGAAGTCTCGGCGTGAAATCCCCGATTGGGTACAAATAGTCCGCAAGGTAGAGGCCTTGATGCGACCATGATTGGGCATTGTCAGAGGCGTTCGTGTTCCATCAGGGTTTTCTCGCACCATAGCAATGTGCGCGCCTTTACGGACCATCTGAGAGCCCAAGAATTCAAAGGCCTTAATGACTTTGGCACTGGGAGCATCTACAGGGAATTCGGGCATCAGACATCTACTCTTGCTTCAGCTACGAATACCTCAAGCACAGGCACTTCACCATCGAGCACGGCATCGAAGCCGAATGTTTCGATGTGGAACTGGATTGCTGACTTGACATCAGCAAGCGCCTCTTCGTAAGTATCGCCCTCTCCGACTACAACCCCCCGTAGGCCAAGTGGATATGCAACGTACCCGTCGGGGTGTTTCTCAACGATGATTTTGAATTGTCGCGTCATTTCTCCTCCTTGCACTTCCTGACAATGGCGTCTAACGTCTTGCGGCTAAAAGAAGTTGCCTGCAAGGCAATTTGGGCGAAGCAAAGCGAAGCCTTTTAGCCGCTGTTAAGTGACCGAGTCGAAGATGAGGCAAGGAAACCGAAGGGTTCCGCAGAGTTGCCCGAAGCCGACCCCAAATCAGTTTCTTATAACTTTTCACCGCCAAACCACATATAGAGCAAGATACCAAAACTATGGTTGCTAAGAGCAAATCCATAACGCCAAACGGATATATTGATGGCGCCCCAATCATTGTTCCTATGCTCAATACCATGCCAAAAACAATTCCCCATTTTTACATCGACCAAGTTGCCTAGCCTGCAACTAACCTGGATAGGCCACAAATAGCAGAAAGAAGTGCCATAAAAATCATTTTTCCTTGTCCTTCTTGGAAACCATAGGCGGCAAGGAACTCACTAGGCAAAGCAAGCAGCATCACAGTGCCAGCCATCTCAGTGAAACCATGAACGAACAGGACCACAGTGGCTATTTTGGCGCTAGTTTTCTTATCCATATTTACATCTCGTTATGTTGCTCATGATTCTTTCTAGATGTTGCCTTTTTCGGGCGGGCGGAGGGCAATTTCACTTAACGTTTAGTATACGAAGTTCAACTTCGTATAAATCGGGCAGATTTGCCAAATACGAGATCTATTGTATCATCTGCCCATAGACACTACCCTTCTTTTCCACTAGCTCCCACTACAGTATAAAACAATAACGGCGGAGTGTCAACTAAATCCTGCCATAGGGAGAGAAGGATCATGGCTAAGGGTCGGGTTCAAACTGTCGAAGACCGCATGAAAGTCGAAGGGTACAGCCGCAGAACGATCAAGACCTACCTGCGTGAGCTGCGGAAGTTCGTCGAGTACATCCGCCCGCACCACCCTCGCCACCTCGGCGCCAATGACATTCGCGCCTACCTGCTCTACATAATCGCTCACGACAAAGCGTATCACTGTCAAACACCTCCAACGTTTGCAAACACAGAGGGCCGCTTAGCAAGCGACGTGGCCACCTTCTCGCACGTCCCGTCGGCGAATGCGAATGGCCCCTTGCGCCCTTGTCTGCGACCAAGTTCACGCGGCTCTCTCCGCGACCGGATAGACGACAGCCGCCCGCAAAGCCTCGGCGGCAAACGCCAGTGCTGCCTGAATTCCCACCCGGGTCAGCCGAGGATGGGCATCAAGAACTTGTTCAACGGTTTCCCCTGCAGCGAGCTTCTCCAAGATGAGCTCGACAGTAATCCGCGTACCAGCGATGACAGGTTTGCCCATCATCACTGCCGGATCAGAGACAATCAAAATTTCCTGCATTTCTACTCCCCTATGAACGGCCAGGTTGCGTAACCTTGCTGAAGCAGAAGGTTCATAGCTGATCAAGAATCAAGGTTGTTGTACTCCAAACGGGGCACCTGGTAAAACACACAATTGCCTATTGGCTGAACCATCAGCCCCATATTCATGCATAACAACGCTCCTCAGTGAGTAGGCACTGGATTGTCCGCAGGTTGCCCATGGCGGACAAATCCCCAATAGCGCGGCGGCCAATAGCACAGCACGGCCTTGCCAATGATGTTCTGCATGGGCAGGCTGCCCCAGGTGTGCGAATCACTCGAGTTATTGCGGTTGTCTCCCAAAACAAAGACGTGACCTGGCTCGATGACCGTGGCTGGATGCGAGTAGTGCGCCCTCTCAAGGATATACGGCTCATCGAGCACATGCCCATCAATCAGCACTTGGCCGCTCACAATCTCCAGATGATCACCAGGCAAACCAACCACGCGTTTGATCAAGTCCCGCTTCGGATTGTGGGGGTAATGAAAGACGACGATGGCCCCGCGCTGCACCTGGCCCAGGCGACAGGCCATCTTATTGATCAGCAAGAATTGCTGCTCGTGGAGGTTGGGCTCCATGCTGCACCCTTCGATGCGAAAGTTCTGCACGAGCGTTCGAACGACGGCGAAAGCCACGAGGGCGCACAATAGCGTCTCGAGCACCTCACGCCATAGTCGCGGCCTTCTGCCCGCCTTGTCAGAGGGCGGGGTGACCGGTTCATCCTCAACCACTGGCGGTTCTTGCCAGATTTCCTTCAAGTGGCTTCGTTCTCCGTTGTGCTGTGGGTTGATTATAGGTCACCTTCACACGTGCACCAAAACATGTCCATGTTGGTCCTAAGCGCCTTGCAACAACGCTGCGCTCACGATATAATGGTGGATGAAGACTAGCAATCTGCATCCGGGTGCTGCCAGAAGGGGGTGAGAAGCACTTTGACTGGTACTATCCTCAACGTTGCGACCGTTCTCGCAGGGGGTGCTCTGGGTACCGTATTGGGACAGCGCCTGCCGGACAAAATGCGCCAGACAGTGCTCCACGGCCTTGGACTGGTCACATTGGTGGTAGGATTGCGAATGGCGCTGGACACAGCGAACATCCTCATCGTGATGGGCAGTGTCCTGCTGGGTGGCATTCTGGGCGAGTGGTGGCGCATTGAGGAGCGCCTGCAGGCTGTTGGAGATGCATTGCAGCAGCGAATGGGCATCGGGACTGCGGACACGCTTGCGCAGGGCTTTGTCACTGCCAGCCTGATCTTCTGCGTGGGTCCGATGACCATCCTGGGCTCGATTCGCGACGGGCTGGTTGGAGACTACAGTTTGTTGGCTATCAAGTCCCTGTTGGATGGATTTGCTGCGCTTGCGCTCGCTTCTTCGCTTGGTGTAGGGGTGATGCTTTCCGCCTTGACCGTTCTTGTGTATCAGGGACTGCTGACAGCTTTGGCCAGCGTGGCGCAGGTGGCTATGAGCCAGGCCATGATTACCGAGATGACAGCCACTGGCGGCGTTATCATCATGGGCATCGGGCTGGTTCTGCTGGACATCAAGCGCATACGCGTGGCCAATCTACTGCCTGGCATCTTTATCGCGCCCCTGATGGTAGCTATCCTGAGCGCCCTGGGCATACCTATAGCACCCTAACTGGGAGGCCCGTTGGCGAGACCTCACCGACCGTATGATCACAAGAAGCTGAGCTACAGGCCTGTGGCTGAGCTTCTTTTGCACGAGATGTCGAAACTCATGAGAGTTCGTGTAGCAGCGCGTTGGCGTCCTTCAAATGGGGCGAATCAAATCGCTTCGTGAACCAGGCGTGCATCTCTGCCAGCAGTGCTCGCGCTTCTTGCAGGCAGCACGTCAAATACGGCAAGAGGCACGCCGCCCGCGGGTCTGCGCAGCTCAAAGGAGCCAGTGCAGTGCTTCTTCACTCATCGTCTCCAGTTTGAACTCAGCCATGTCGACCTGCTCTGCGAAAACACGGCGGACCTTGGCGAGACAGCGCTCGGAGAACGGCTCGACGGTGCCAAGCACAAAACCGTCTGCGGACAGCTGCTTTGCCAGCCGCGCGTCCCGCTTCAGTTGCTTACGCGTATCGCCGGAGATGTCTTGGACTGAGGTCTTGCACTCGCCTAGCACAAGCTTGCCTGCGGCAATGGCGACAAAATCCAGCTCCGGCGTGTGTCTCCTCGCTTTTCGGCCCTGCGGCCAATACCTCACCTCTGGTAGATAGATCAGACCGCTGCTGGATTCCTCGTCCAACCTCGCAAGCGTTACGGCTGTCACGAAACCATTGTGATGGACGAACTGGAAGAAAGCCTCATCTAGCTGGTAGAACCACGGAGGCTCCGGAGGGTGCCCTTCCAGGCGATGGAGATGCTCTACGTTCCATTTTTCAGTGGTGCCGCAGCGCCGGCAGGTAAATTGCTCGGAAAGGCTGTCCACAGGATACCAATCGGAATAATCGCAGTGTCGGCATTTCAACGCCAGGCCCCGCCGTAGCAGACTCCGCCCTATCCACTCCTCTAGCACGTCGCCCAGCAGCGCATAGGTGGCCTCGGTATGTCGCTCGTCTTCCACGATGCCCAGAGCCGTGATCATAGCCTCAAGGTTCAAGTATCTGCGATCGTTAAGAATGATTCCCTGATCGGTTGTAGCCTTTCCCGGTCTGGTCGTTGTATCCCGGTATTGGGCAAGCAGCCTCTGGTGCTCGCTCCGAAGCAAGAAGTGGCTCAGCTCTATGACCGACCCAAACCTATCCAGAGCCTGCGTGAAATACTTCCCCTTGTCCGACAGGCCGACCAACAAGCCGGCTTTGTCAAATACGCGTCGGAAGATGTCTTGGCCATGGAGCAGCCTGAGTTCCGGCCTTGCTGCCAGAGATGACAGATCGTACCCCCCAGGTATGAAGATTGGCATTACCGAATAGGCGATACCTCTGTCGGCGAGTCTAGCCAGCGAACGCGGGTGTTCGGGCAGGTGCCCTTCGACCAAATCGAAGCGCCGGGGTAGGCGATATCCTTCGATTTCCACTTCTACGATCCAGTTGTATCGATACGAAAAGCAATGCTTATCAAAGTTCTTGGGAAGAGGCGTGTTGAGCTCCGACACTGCTCTTCCGCCGTAGAACTGAGAGAGACTCCTTCCGAAGTTGTTTGCCTCGATGTACTCCAAGTGGTACGTCAGAAGCTCACTGCTGTTCTCGGCGACATCGACGGGCGTGTGCTCAGATGACGGGCTCGCATCCTGCTTGCCGATATCTGGGTCGCCCCGGAACACACGTATCTGCCGCCTGGCAATCCTGCTGGCTATCTCGTCGCGTGAAGCCTGCAGTTGCTCATTCGGCTTGGAAGCGGAGTATACCAGGATCCGTTCACACTTGTACTGAGACGTCGGGTGCAGTAGCCGGTCCACGAGGTCATCGAGAATGGCCTCCAGAACTGCTTCTTCCCCGTCTGTCGCGTCTTGGGGAAGTCCGGGCAGCCAGTAGGCTTCTTGTGTTAGGCTGCGAAGATTGTGAGCCAAGCAGTAGTCACGGACTGTGTCGCCGATGATCACGAC
This sequence comes from uncultured Anaerolineales bacterium, assembly GCA_964478075.1. Classification (GTDB taxonomy): domain Bacteria; phylum Chloroflexota; class Anaerolineae; order UBA2200; family UBA2200; genus DAOUEX01. Next base: position 62,476 of record CAYZGO010000002.1, read on the forward strand.
CGCCGGCGCTTCAAGCGGCCTTCCGCCAACAAGTGGCATTCCTGCGTTGTCATAAGCTATGTGCGCCAGCGCCCATGTGGCCATTCCCCTCGGAGTGACATGCGATCGTCGTCGAATGGAGCTGAGCAGAGAGAAGACGGACTCGCCATCAACCTGCCGTTTTTCTACTGGGACCTTCACGAGGTCCTGATCAGCGCCTAGCTGCCATCGAACATCAGTTGGATGTTGAAGCTGCTGAATTCGATCCTGAGACAGGTGCCCCGTGTCGTCGTGAAAGCACACTGCAAGGTAGGCTGGGAGACCCTGGAGGGACCAGATAATGAGCGGCTCATCAATGTCTGGCATGTCGGTGAAGAGGACCGGTAGCTCTATGGACGAGTGAAGGCGGAGCCATTCGTAGTCACAACGCAGTATGATTCTGTCGAAAGCTTCAAATGGGCAGAGTCTCATGCGCAGCCTGTCCAGCAAATCGGCATCGAATACATCTACAGCGAGCGGGCTGTACAGGTAATCAGGGTCGTAGGAGCGCAGGTGTTCCCAAAACAGCGGCTCTATCTCCGATCCGTTGCAGGGGATGATGAGCGAAAGCGGACCTCCCCAGTACCAACACAACCCCTGAATGATGCGATCGATGCCATCCCATGCCACGTCAGGTGGCACCAGAATCGCGTTTCGAGACGGGCGCAGCTTGTAGGTCAATCCGCGCAATTCCAGGCGAGGTTGGTCCATTTGCCTATGGGTCATGATCTCCATCGCACCCTTCTCCACGGCGATTACGTCTTTCTTGGGCCCCTAGAGGTCTGGCCGAAAACTCCACGATGCCGAGTATGGGATACTATATGTTGTGGGTCATGCCTATTTAGCCACAATGTATGGTATAGCCCAAGCATCAAGCAGCACTTTTCGGCCGGGCTTCTAGAGTCAAGTGCACGCTGTCCATGTGGCCGTCTGACGGCTTGATCCGGTCGGCGGTAATCGGGCAGAGAGCCCTGTCAACGGATTGGCTTCCCTCTCTCAGTACGACAGGCCGTCTCGCCCTCCCGTCAGGACCTTCGTCCCTGCTGGCCGAACGGAGGGGGCTGGCGGCCCGAACGGGGACTGAGGCGACAAACCGGACAAACGGATGCCCCATCGGCCGTCCGGCCTCATGTCCGTTTGTCCAATTCCAGTCCGGTGACCACCTGTAGCACCTCCGCTGCGTCCACCTGGCCCCGGTAGTAGCCCATCTCCGCGCTCATCTGCTGCGCGCACTGCGCCTCCGCCCGGACAGCAGATGGGTAGCCGCTATCAGGTGCAGACCCAGGCTGGACACCGCGCCGCTTTGGGATTTGCCCGGCACCCTTCTTACCGGGCTCCTCGCGTGTGAACACAAGATGAGATATACACCCGCAAAGGCTCATAGGAAACCTTTGGGGCCTGCATCATGAACTACAACTTGACCAGCACCTGGCGTGCAATCACCAGGCGCTGGATTTCGCTGGTTCCTTCGTCAATGGTCGTCAGGCGGCGGTTCGCTGTATCAGCTTTTCAATCTCTCGAATCAACACGGGCAGATTGGCGTGAGTGAAACTCATCTCGGGCGCAGGAATGCGGTTGTGTTTGATGTCGGGCTGAACGTGCTTGTGGCGAGGACGCGTGCTTTGTAGATTGGGGTCGTCTGGATGCGGTTGTGCATCGTACCAGTACCACTTGGTTTCGCCTTGCCAGACTTCGTAACCGTACTCGTCTATGACCGCAGGCAGACGATGGTACAGAACTCGCTCACGAACGACTAGGTGGATTCCTCGATCAAAATGCAATTCGCCTGCAACCCGTGCGAGTGATGCACCCAGTCGAACAAGCGTGATTGTGGAACGGCGTACTGACGGGAACTGTTCTATGAGCGTGTACAAGAACAGTTCATAATCCTCTAGCGTGCGCAGCGGGTTGTTCGTGTGGCCACACGGATCAATCCTGCCAGGCTTGGCGCGTCCGGTTGCATGCGCTGCACTTCGTTGCGGTACTCAGCTTGGCGAGCCAGCCACGTCCGATAGACACTTGCCCACTCCCCAAAGTCCAGTACCCAATCGTCATTCTCCGGTTCTTCGCCGCTGACGTATGCGGCATAGAAGGTTTCCGAACGGATGCCGTATTTACGTTCGAAAGCCAGCATGTCCTCTTCAAGTGCGTGAATGTCAGCAAGGATCTCTTGTAGGTTCATAACCCACCTCCGCGCCCAATTATCGCGTAGGCTACCTCATCCCGCAATGGCGGTGGCATTGAGTCGCTCAGTACAACTTTAGTATAACACAACTCCACGCGAGGGTCAAAACTTTTTCGCGGCAGAGGTTGATGTTGGCAGCAGCCGAACAGTCTGCTATGCGTACTACAATTCCTTCAGCACCTGACGTGCAATCACCAGGCGTTGGATCTCACTCGTCCCTTCGCCAATAGCCGTCAGACGATTGTCGCGGTAAATGCGCTCGACGTCGTATTCCTTTACGTAGCCATATCCACCGTGAATCTGAATAGCCTTGTAACAGGCACGTTCAGCCGCTTCCGATGCATACAACTTGGCCATAGCAGCTTCTTTGGTGAAACGCACACCTTGGTCCTTCAGCCAGGCAGCGCGATATACCAGAAGCCGTGCCGCCTCAATCTCGGTGGCCACGTCCGCGATCATCCACTGAATGGCCTGAAAGCTGGCAATGGGCTGACCGAACTGCACCCGTTCCTTGGAGTACTTTACTGCTGCCTCAAAGGCGCCCTGTGCCAGGCCAACGGCCATGGCGCCAATGCTGATTCGCCCGTCATCCAACGTGATCAGGAACTGCTTGAACCCTTCGCCCATCTGGCCTAGCAAATTCTCCTTCGGAACGCGGCAGTCCTCGAAGAAAAGCTGCGAGGTTACCGAGCCCCTGAGCCCCATCTTGTCCTCGTCGCGACCGGGGCGAAAGCCGGGCGTGCCTTTCTCCACCATGAAATTGCTGATGCCGCGTGTACCGGCCGATTTATCCGTCACAGCGGCGATGATGACCACATCAGCGATAGAACCAGATGTGATAAAGGTTTTCTGTCCGTTGATGACCCACTGATCACCATCAAGCACCGCGGTTGTCTTGACGGCACCAGCATCGGAACCAGCCTCTGGTTCGGTGAGCCCGAACGCAGCTAAGCCCTTGCCTGAGGCGAGAGGAGGCAGGTATTTGCGCTTCTGTTCCTCATTGCCGAAGCGATAGATCAGGTCAAGACCAAGAGAGGTATGAGCGGCCAACGTTATGCCAACAGATCCACAAACGCGGGAGATTTCTTCTACTGCAATAGCATAGGTTGTCGTGTCCGCGCCCGAGCCTCCGTATTCCTCAGGAATAGGCAGGCCCATCAGTCCCAGGCTGCCCATCTTGCGGATAACTTCCCACGGAAACTCTCCCAAGGCATCCATTTCTCTGGCGATGGGGCGGATTTCCTTCTCGGCGAAATCACGCACCATCTTGCGTATCATCTGCTGCTCTTCAGTGAGTTCAAAGTCCATTGGGCTGTCCTCCTTGTGTGGGCAGGTAGCAGCTGGCAACACTCCAGGCTGTTGAAGGGTGAACCAGATTCAGCAAGGCTCCCCAGAGCAAACCGCTACCCACGGTTAGATCTAGTGCTGCGTCAAGCGTGAATTTAGGGGTGTCATTCTGAGCGAAGCCTGCGGAGCGAAGCCCGCCCTGAGCTGGGCCGAAGGGAATCTAGGCCTTGTAGCCCAGCGGAAGATTCTCCGTCGCTCCGCTCCTACTAAGAAACAGACTTGGGCGGTGTCATTGCCTTTGGTCCTGGGCCACCTTTGTCCCTGGGGCCAAAGACCCAGGGGAAGACCCAGGGCGAGCGCAGCGAAGCAATCTCCCTCTCACCGACAGGTGGAGATTACTCATCTGCACCTGCGTCGCAGACCGTCTCGTCCCGGCGGGCCGGACTCGCGGCCCGAACGGGATGCAGGTGTCGTCGCTACCCTCCTCGCAATGACAGGTGACCGTTTCTTGAATAATGAGTAGCGCGAATGCGCCATGGCGCTCCTCAGAATGATATGCTACCAAAACAACATCGACAGAGCACTAGGCCGGCTCTAATACTTCTACTTCCCTATCGCCATACCTGCGGGATCTATCTCATGAAGAAGACGGCGTTCTTTTGCCGTTGGCGGCTTTGTGGTCTCGACGTGATCCGGGATCAATATCTCAAACCCGCTGTTCTCCTGAATCTGCTCTACGGTCACGCCTGGGTGCACAGCCAGGAGCTTGAGCCTCTTAGTGGCGTCATCAAAGCCATACAGGCCAAGCTGCGTAATGACCCGATATGGCCCTGTTCCTGCTGAAAGCCCGGCTTTCTCCCGCGCACCTGGCCCGGTCAGGTAGCCAGGCGTGGTGATAAAGTTCACCTTCTGCACAAATCGCCTTTTGTCCTGGCGCATGACGATGATCGTGCGCCAACTGAATGAACCAACGTCATTGGCACCACCGCTGCCAGGCAGACGAGCCTTGGGATGGTCATGCTCACCGATTACTGTCGTGTTGATGTTGCCATACATATCAATCATCGCAGCGCCCAGGAAGCCGTAGTCAATATAACCTGCCTGTGAGAGAGACATCACATCGTGCATGCTGGAAGCGGCTGCGGCCTGGTAGAATGTCCGCGAGTCACCCACAGAGATAGGCAGAACAGGCACCCTTGGCCCTATCCCACCAGCCTCAAAGACGATAAGCAGATTCGGAGCGTGCGTACGTTGAGCAAGCATAGCGGCAATCATGGGCAGGCCTGTGCCCACGAACACGGACTTGCCATCTTCGAGCAGCTTGCAGGCGACAGTGGCCAGTAGTTCTGTAGGCGTATAGTCTGCTTTCATTGGTCTACCCCCTCTTCTTCAACCAGGGCGCAGTCATTGGGGCACGCAACTGCTCTACCCTCTTCAAGTAGTCCAGCTTTCGCAGGCCCCCGACCAGCTCCAGATACTCGGTAAAGTCCTTGACCCCGTATACATACTCATCAAAGTACTCTTTGGCCCCTTGCGGCGACTTGGACATGCGCAACCATTCGCCAATATGCTCTTCGTCAAAGAAGTAGAGCAAAGGCATCTGGCAGGGATGGGAGCCATAGGGCACTTCAACGACAGCGTCCACCAGGAAAAACGGGATTGCTGTCCGCCACGGTTGCCTGCGGATCTCAGATTCGGGGATGATTTCCTCAGTGGTCAGGACCAAACGCCTCGCTGCACGCGCCAGCTCAAAGTCCTCGATTAAGGTGCCATCAATCTGCGCATTGCCGTACATATCGCAGCGTGGCACATGCATAAAGACCACATCGGGATAGCAGGCCGGCACCAGGCAAATGGGCTTGCCACTGAATGGATCCTTGACCACTTTGGCGGAACTGTACTTGAACGTGTCCGTGCCCAGCATATTGCGCGTGGGAATGAAGGGTAGACCCATCATGGCGGCGAGAAAACGCCACTGATAAACGGCATTGCTCAACTCAGCTACCACCTTGCATTGCCCCGTCTCCACCGCGCGGCGTGATGCCGGTGATAGGCCACGCAGTTCGTGACCGAAAGCGTAGGCGACCTCTATGCGATCCACACAGCCAGCGCCTATCAGGATGTCAGCGTCGTGTACTGCTGTCTTGCCAGCCATGATCAAATGTTTCTTGTGCTGGCGGATGATCTCGTAGACACCAGCCATGGAGACGCGGATATGACCGAAACCCCCAAAGGCGATAAAGGCACCGTCAGGGACGTATTTGGCCACGGCTTCGGGGATGGTCGTGCGCTTGTCCTTCAAATCCCGCGACTTGTTGTCACGAACCCAGGCACGGTGTTCGTCTGGATCGTGCCAACCGACAAGTTCGCCTTGGCCTTCCTTGAGAATTTCCATGATTTGCCTCCGGGTTAACTAGCCGAAGTCAAGCGGACCGATAGTGTCGAGTCCGCTTGACTCCAGTTGTCAGTGGCTACACTGGCACGAACCAAACATCGTTTGGCGTCCAGTCTACCAAGCGGCGAAAGCGTGCGCGCACCGGCATGCCAATGTGCACATCCTCGGGCTTACAGTCTTTGATACGCGTCAGGAAGCGGGTATCGATCCCTGGCAACTCAATGTAGGCCAGAACAAACGGAACTTCGGCCAGGAAGGCTTCTGCCGCAAAATGCAGCACGGAAAAGGTGTGTACTTTGCCCTCTTGCGGTGCCTCGAACCACTCTGTCTTACCGCCGCATTTTCCGCAGTCGCGCCTAGGCGGTAGCCATGTAGCGCCGCAACGGGGGCAGCGCGTGGCCAATATCTTGCGCTGCTTCAGCCCGATGAAGAAATCACTGACCTCGCCATAGCTGTGAATGTAGTCAATTTCGTAATGCCGTCCAATTTGTAGTGGTTTGACATTGTAGACCTGAGTCATTTCGCCTCCTCCTCTGGTGTCTCAAGGATGTGCACTGTGATATAGGTGCCTGTGCCAGCATGACTGTGGATCAAACCACATCTGGCATTCCGAAGCTGAATCTTGCTGCCGTCGCAGCCCATCTCGACATCACTGCAATGCTTGGCCATTGCACCTTGCAACTGCCAAAGGGCGAAAACGCCTTGCATGAGGCCTGTAGCGCCTACCGGGTGCCCACAAGCAGTCAAGCCCCCTGATGGATTGACAGGTACCTGCCCGTCGATGTAGGGACCACCCGCCTCAGCCCACTTGCCACCCTCGCCGTACATGCAGAACCCAAGATCTTCATAGGTTTGCAACTCGGAAGAGGCATAAGCGTCGTGAACTTCGGCGAAGTCAATCTGCTTCAACGGCTCAGTAATGCCTGCCATTATATACGCCTGTCTTGCAGCTTCTCTCGCACCACGGAAGCTGTGTGTTCCCGGCCAGCGCCCCTTCAGGTGAGCGTACTTGTCTGGACTCTCGCCAGGCAGAGGAATGACATCGCCATGAGGTCGATCGCCCAGTCGCATAGTGTCCGTTCCGCAGCCCAATCCAGTAATAACCACGTACTTGCGATCAGGCTTCAGCTTCTTCGCCCATTCCTCAGTGCAGAGTATGACACAAGCGGCACCATCGCTCATCACGCAAACCATCGGCAGCGTGAGGGGTGTCGAGATCATACGCGCATTCAATACACCCTCAACAGTCCATCGCTGATGTTTCTGCGCCCAACGGTTATTGAAGGCATTGTCATAGTTCTTGATAGCAATCATGGCGAGCTGCTCAGCCGTTGTTCCGAACTCGTGCATGTGACGCATGGCCATAGTGGCGTAGTAACCAGAGTAGAATCCACCTACAGGATAGTCAAAATCGGTGTCGGAAGCGAGAGCAATGAATTCATTACCTTTGGCAGTGTTTACCTCCGACATTTTCTCGAAGCCGTAAACCAAGCAGACGTCTGACAGTCCACAAGCCACGCTCATGTAGCCTGCCCTGATGCCCAGCCCTCCAGTAGCACCGCCTCCCTCAATGCGCATGGAGGGCTTGGGGCACATAGCGAGATAGTCGTGGGTCAGGGAGTCGAAAAGGAGTTGACCTTCAAAGTGATCAGAAAAGTAGGTACAGACGGTGCTGTCAATGTCTTTGAGGTCGAGGCGGCCATCTAGGTCATTCAGCGCATAGTCCAGCGCATCCTTACACATGGCTTCCTGAGTATCTAGATTCGCCTTGACAAACTTGGTGATACCGCCAGAGACGATACAAACCTTGCGCATGGGAACGTTCCCTCCTTCTCAGTATTGATGGTGGATAAAACAACGTTGTCTTATCTGCAGATAGGCCTCTCCTCTCTTTTTCGTGGCTTGATTGCATCCAAACTCCTGCTGTTTGTAAATACAGTGGTCAGGCTTTTATCTCGGTATCTCCCATGCAAACGCTTTGCCGAGCACGTCTTGAAGCGTAGGCCGGCCAATCTCCTGCAACTCGTAGCGCACGCGCTGCGATGGACGATTGATCTTCACCACTCGCTGCAGGTCAATTGGAGTGGCGACTATGACCAGATCACACGGTGTGGCGTTGATCGTCTTCTCGAGTTCCTGGATTTGCCTGGCACCATAGCCCATGGCCGGAAGAAGGGGGCCCGTGTTCGGATACTTCTGGAAAGTCTCAGCGATTGAGCCTACCGCATAGGGACGTGGATCTACGATCTCTGCTGCGCCAAAGCGCCGCGCGGCCACAATGCCCGCTCCGTAGGCCATCTCTCCATGGGTCAAGGTGGGACCATCCTCAATGACCAGCACCTTGCATCCTCTGATCGCCTGCGGGTCATCAACGAATATGGGCGAGGCCGCATCCACGACCGTCGCCCTGGGATTGACAGCAGCGATGTTGCGCCGGACCATCGCCACACTGTCCGGTTCCGCTGTGTCTATCTTGTTGATTACGACCACGTCTGCCATTCTCAGATTGGCTTCACCAGGATGATACTTCAGTTCATGCCCGGCTCGGTGAGGGTCAGTGACAACAATGTGCAGGTCAGGCTTGTAGAATGGCAGGTCGTTGTTGCCACCATCCCACAATATGATCTCGGCCTCTTCCTCAGCCTGATGCAGGATTCGTTCATAGTCCACGCCAGCATAGACGATGGTACCCCGATCCAGGTGTGGTTCGTACTCCTCGCGTTCTTCGATGGTGCATTCGTGCTTGTCAAGGTCATCGTAGCTGGCAAAACGTTGGCAAGCCTGCCTGACCAAATCGCCGTAGGGCATGGGATGCCGTATCACGACCAAGCTCTTGCCCATCTGGCGCAGGACATCCGAGACACGCCGAGTCGTCTGGCTCTTTCCGCTCCCAGTGCGCACGGCACACACTGAGACAACCGGCACTTTAGCCTCGAGCATGGTCTCCTTAGCACCCATCAACCTGAAATCGGCACCGGCAGCCAGAACCTGTGACGCCTTGTGCATCACGTACTCGTGCGGCACATCACTGTAAGCAAAGATCACTTGATCCACGTTCAACTCGTGGATGAGCGTGTCGAGCTCATTCTCAGGATGAATGGGAATGCCAGCGGGGTAGAGCTTGCCAGCCAACTCTGGGGGATACGTGCGCCCCTCAATATGAGGAATCTGCGTGGCAGTGTAGGCCACGACCTCATAAGCAGGGTTATCCCGAAAGTAGACGTTGAAATTGTGAAAGTCGCGCCCCGCTGCGCCCATGATCAATACACGAGTCTTCTCCATTGAAGCATCTCCTCTTAGGAACGTGTCTGAGATCTCACCCGGGCTTCCTCGACGAGCCCCCAAGCCTCGCAGCAACCAGGGCTCCTGCGGCAATGCATACCAAGCGTGTCTCGGGCGGATCGGCACGCGAACCCACCACCAGTGGCGCTTTGCCACCCACCACCAGGCCGGCCATACGCCCACCCGCAAAGTAAGTAATACCCTTGGCCATAATGTTCCCAGACTCCACATCCGGCGCTACGAGCACGTCAGCACGTCCAGCCACTGCACCACCCCGCCCGCGCTGCCGGGCAATCTCGGGCGATACGGCCGTATCCAGCAGGAAGGGTCCGTCCACGAGCGCGCCTTCAGCCAACCATCGTTCCTTCATGGCCACTATTTCTGCAATCTCGACTGTCACCGGTAATGCAGGTGAGATCTCGTCAGCAGCAGCCAGGAGGGCCACCTTGGGCTGTTGGATGCCCAGCCTTTGGGCCACGGCTATGCCATTGCTCACGATTTCTACCTTCTGTAGTTTCGTGGGATAGAGAACGACGCCACCATCCGTTATGAACAGCAAACGATCGAACCCCGGCACCTCGAAAACGCCCACGTGAGTGACGAGACGTTTGGTGCGCAGGCCTGCCTCACGCCTCAGCGCGGCATGAAGGAATGCGCTCGTCGACATTTGGCCCTTGACGGCCACCTTGGCTTGGCCTTGCGCAACGATGCGCATAGCCTTCTCGGCGGCCATCACGCTGTCGGGCTCATCAACAATGCGCAGGGCACTGAGATCAAGGCCATGCTTATGCGCGATTCGGCTGATGCCCTTGGCGTCTCCAATCAGTATAGCGCTAATGATACCACGTGCCTGGGCCTCGATAGCTGCTGCCAGCACTTGGTATTCGTGCGCGGCAGCGATGGCCACTGGAATGGGCCCCACAGCAGCGGCCACCTTTAGCATCTGATCGTAGTTCTTGATGTGGGGCATTGCAAAGGCTCCTCTGACTGCGCAGGTGCTCACCTGTGCCTGCACAAGCCAACTTACTGCACAGGTGCAGGCAGGCACCCGGTGCCTTGCCTGTTGTCAGAACGCGCAGGCACAGGTGACTTTGGATGAGAGATAGTCACTTTAGCCGGTAGGCCAGTCTAGCGAGCAAGATTCCGATTTCATACATGAGCAGCAAGGGGAGCATCACCAACCCCATGTTGAAGGGATCAGGGGTGGGAGTAATAACGGCAGCGATAACGGCAATAATGAGAACAGCGAACTTGCGATTCTTGGACAGAAACTGCGGTGTGACAACGCGCAGGCGTGCCAGGAAGAAAATCACCAAGGGGGTCTCGAAAACCACGCCAGTCCAAAAGAGAAGAGTTGTCACAAAAGATATGTACTCGCCAATGGCCCATTTGGCCTCTACCAGATCACCACCAAAGGTCAGCAGATAGCGTAGTGAAAAAGGAAGCAGCACGAAATAGGTGAACATCACTCCAAGGACGAAAGAGAGCGTGGCACCAGGGACGATGGTGCGTAGATAGGTGCGCTCGCCGCCTTTCAGACCTGGCAACACGAATTGCACAGTTTGGTATACGATGACGGGCATGGCCAAAGCCACTCCAGCCAGCAGTGCCACCTTGAAGTAGGTGACGAACATCTCAGTGGGACGCAGGAAAACCGGCTTGATGCCCGCTGGCGCGATAAGGACACGTATGATCCAGGACGTGAACGCGAAGGATAGAGCAGTCGTGATGGCCAACGCGATCAGGCACTTGATAAGCCGTTCACGCAATTCCTCGAGGTGTTCAATGAGGGGCATCCGTCTTTCGTCACCCACAGAACGTCACCCTTTGAGTTTTTCCACTCAGGGGCCAGATTCTGCGGCCCCATCCTCTCTCTCGCCTTTGAGATCCTCCGAGATTGCTTGCAATTCGTCAGGTGCTGCCCGTAACTCGTCCGTGACCTGCGTAGTGAACTCCTGGGATGCCTGGCGGAATTCACGAATGCTCTTGCCAACAGCTTTGGCAATCTCAGGCAAACGTCGTGGGCCGAAGATGATCAAGGCAAGAAGAAGGATCAGGAGTAGTTCTCCTGGACCTATTCCCAAGAAATTCAAGCTGTCCTCCTCTGCTGCGCCAGATTATGTCCCTGGGAGATGCTACGCACTATTTCGACACCTTGCCCCGTCTCGCTGGCGCAAGGCCCCGGCGTGACACCAACGTGCCCAGCACACCGTTGATAAAGCGGCGGGAACTGTCACTCCCAAAAAGCTTGGCTAACTCTACCGCTTCATTGATCGCTACCTTGACAGGAGTGTGTCCATCCACAGTTATCTCGTAAATGGCAATGCGCAATATGTTGCGGTCAATAATGGCCATTTGCTCCAGAGGCCAGTCAGGGGCAAGATCCTCTATGATAGTGTCCAGGTTCTGGCGATGCTCTAACACGCCTTTCACTAGTTGCCGGGCAAAAGCCTCACCCTCGGTGGGCAAGGGTTTCCCCTCCAGCCGCTGAGTCAAGACCAACTCGGCAGGGTGATTCGCAGTATCCACTTCGAATAGGGTCTCCAGAGCCACAACTCGGGCTCGGCGCCTGGTCCTCACTACCCCTGCCTTATCACTTGCATCCTAGGCCTGGGCCGGCTCCACATCCAGTACGTCAAGAATGTGCACGTTGACCTCTCGCACCGCCATGCCCACAATATCGTGGATAGCCCGAGTCACCTTGGACTGTATCTCGCGACTTAACTGCAGCATGTTGACGTCGGCTGTGGCAATGATATAGACATCCAGAACCACCGCTTCGTCAATGACCTGCACTTTCACACCACCGCCGCCGCGTACTCCAAGGAGACGATGCACGCCCAAGGGGCTCATACGGGCTACGCCTGGTACAGAGAGCGTCGTCAGACGGGCAATCATTGACAAGACTGCGGGGGAGATTATCACGGTCCCCAGTTTGCGTCCCATAGCTGCACTTTCTCCTTCTCCACTGCATACGATCGGTCCATAGGCAGATTCATCAGCAGTCTGAATGCTTTGACATCACTGCATCGCCAGGCCACCATCCACGGACAATACCTGCCCCGTAATGTAGCTGGCGTCATCCGAAACGAGAAAGGCAACTGCATTGGCGATGTCTTCGGGAGTGCCTGGGTGACCTAGCGGCGTCATGTCCAGGCCTTTGGCGATCAAGTCGGGGGGCAGGCTAGCGCTCAAGTCGGTGGGGATGTATCCGGGAGCAACCGCATTGACAGTGATATTGCGCGATCCCACTTCCTTAGCCAGGGCCTTGGTGAAACCAATCAAGCCAGCCTTAGCGGCAACGTAATTCGTCTGTCCAGCATTGCCAGCCAGGCCGGCCACTGAGGTGATGTTGACGATACGACCATAGCGCTGCTTCAACATCCGCCGCTGTGCAGCCTTGGTGCAATTGAAAGCGCCTTTCAGATTTGTGTCAATGACGATGTCCCAATCTTCTTCGGACATGCGCACCAAGAGTCCGTCGCGAGTGGTACCAGCATTATTGACCAGTATGTCCAACCGTCCAAAGTGCTCCAATGTACTCTTGACCAGCCTCTGCGCGTCGTCAAAGATGCTGACGTCCGCCTGGACAGGAATCGCTTCCCCCCCCACCTCCCGGATCAGGCTGAGCACTTCCTCGGCCGCTGATGTGTTGCTTCGGTAGTTGACCACGACTTTGGCGCCCAGACTGGCTAGTTTAATGGCAATAGCCCGACCGAGACCCCTGGATGCGCCAGTGACAATGGCGACTTTGCCCTGCAGTGCCCTCATTTCTACACCCTCAACGTCTCAATATCTGCTACACTTCCTACATTCAAAGCCTGCACACGGCGATCAATCCGGTTTATCAGGCGGCTCAAAACGTTTTTGGGACCGAGCTCTACAAAGAACTGGATCCCTTCAGCGATCATGTAGCGCACAGATTCCACCCAACGCACTGGCGATGTGAGTTGCCGTACTAGCTCCAGACAGATGTCCGAAGGCTCGACCACGGGTGAGGCAGTAGTGTTAGCAACAATGGGTACCGAAGCTGTGGCCAAAGGTAGCCTCTTCACGGTCTTCGCGAAGGACTCTGCGGCCAGAGTCATCAGAGGAGAGTGGCCAGCAATGCTCACCGCCAGGAGGATAGTCCTTCTGGCTCCTCTCTCTCTAGCCAATTGCATAGCTTGTTCCAATGCAGGTTTTCTCCCTGATAGAACAACCTGCCCAGGAGAATTGTCGTTAGCCAGCCAGACGTCGCCTACTTTATCACAGATAGCCTGCAGCGACGCAGCTTTCAAACCCAGTACAGCAGCCATGGCTCCTGGCTGTTCCTGCCCTGCCTTTTTCATAACGTTCCCACGCTCGCGAACCAGATGCAATGCTGTGCGAAAGTTAAACACCCCGGCCGCTAGCAGAGCCGTGTACTCGCCCAGGCTATGGCCCGCGACGAAAGCAGGGGCCAGCTTGTTACCAACTTTCTCCTTCAAAGCAGCAAGACAAGCTGCACTCATGGCCAGAATCGCTGGCTGGGCATTGACCGTGTCAGTAAGTTCGGCCTCAGGTCCTTCAAAACACAGCTTGGATAAGGAGAAGCCAAGAATCGCATCGGCCTCCTCAAAGACGCGTCGTGCTGCCGGGCATTTGTCGTATAGATCTCGACCCATGCCCACATATTGTGAGCCCTGTCCAGGGAAGACCAGGGCAAGGCCACCATTTGCTGGTTCTCTCAATACCTCACTACTCAGTGATATAGTTAGGCAAACGATGCAAGAGCGCCTCGGCTTCCGAGATGATACGCCGGATCAACTCAGCTGCTGGCACAATGTCCTGGACGAGGCCACAGCTTTGCCCCGCCAGAAAAGACCCTTCAACCACGTCCCCCTCCACCGCAGCCAGACGCAGCTTGCCCGTTCCGAATGTGATCAGTTCATCCTCAGTGAGGTTTACCTTCTCCATGTCCTCGAATTTGCGTGTCATCGGATTACGCAAGGCGCGTACGGGGTGGCCCAGGCTGTGGCCAGTCGTAATCGTTGCACGGTCCCTGGCCCTGACAATCATGTTCTTGTAGTTCTGATGAACTGTACATTCCTCTGTGCAAATGAAGCGCGTACCCATCTGTATGCCAACTGCCCCCAGCGCAAGGGCTGCCACCAACCCACGCCCATCGGCGAAGCCCCCCGCCGCGACGACAGGGATCTTGACAGCATCTACGACTTGAGGAATCAGAGGGAGCGTACCTACATCGCCGATATGGCCTCCCGAATCGTGCCCCTCGGCGATCACCGCATCGGCACCAGCGCGCTCCAGCCGCCTAGCAAGTGCCACGGATGCAATCACGGGCATCACAAATACCCCTGCCTGCTTTAACACAGGTATATAAGGGCTGGGATTGCCTGCCCCTGTGGTGACCACAGGCACTTCCTCGCGCACACAGATGTTTATCACATCCTGGACAAAGGAGGAAAACATCGGCACGTTTACCCCAAATGGCTTGGTGGTCAACGCTTTGATCTGACGCACCTGAGTTTCAACCAGATCGGGTGGGGCATTCCCCGCACCCAGGATGCCCAAAGCTCCGGCCTCGCAGACGGCAACAACCAACTCTGGGGTCGCAACCCAAGCCATCCCTCCTTGTACAATCGGATGGTCAATGCCTAGTAGGTCACAGAGGTGTGTTCTGATCATTCTAGTTTATCCAGCTTCTTCCCCATCGAGTTCCTACTTGGGTTGTCTCCCGCCGTAAGCGAATAAGGCCGTGTTGGACACTTTGCTGCCGCACACGGCCTTTGTTATGGGAACAGACTCGCTATTCCTTCTTCTTTGTTTTGACTTCGATAACTTGGACGCCCTTGTAAGTGCCACAAGATGGGCATACATGGTGCGGAAGGCACAATTCATGACACTGTGGACAAGGTATCAGTTTTTGGGTCTTCAAAGCCAGGTGGCTGCGACGACGGCCACGACGACCCTTGGATATTTTTCTCTTTGGTAGTGCCCCCACTCAAGTACTCCTTTCCAGATAAATCACAGCAAATCACGCAAAACTGCCAGCCTGGGATCACCCTCCTCACGCTGACAGCCGCACGGACCTTCGTTGAGATTCGCCCCACAATTCGGGCACAAGCCCTGGCAGTCAGGACGACACAATGGTGACATAGGTATGGCCAACAGCAAATCTTGCCGGATTACCTCCGTAAGGTCCAGTATATGATGCCAGTCAGTCCTGGTGGCCTCATCCTCATCCTCTTTCACAGACCTAACTGTCCCAGTAGCTATGTCTATCGAAGGACGGAACTCTTCCTCCAAATCCAGTTCGATTGGCGTGGTAACCGGCGTCAAACACCGCCGACAAGGTATGAGAACCCCGGTGTGCACGTGCCCTGTCACGAGGATACCGTTGCTGGTACGGGTGAACCTGACCTTCCCGACCAATGGCTTGACAATGTCAAGGTCTTTATCAATGCCAGCAATATCTTCGTTCAGATCGTACTGTCTGCTGGCACCAGCAACAGATTTTAACAAGTCTGCTACATTGAATCTCACAGCTACTACACCCAGCCCGAACGAGCCGCGTCCAGGCGCTCGTTACAGGTGGCATTATAAGACACTGAAGGTATTGTGTCAAACATCGAGCCGCGCGTGCAGGGGGACCCTAGGGACCCTCCTCTAGATTGTCGGAAACCATCTTCTCGCGCCTTCTCTTCAGCGACGCAAGACCGTTGGAAGCAGTCCTAAGCAAAGACGCCAGGCGTGTCTCCAGTTCGCTGAGGATGCTCATAGCATAGTCATCAGCGCCCTTGCGGACCCCTTCTGCCTCTAGCTGCGCCTGAGCTTTGATGCTCTGGGCCTCTGACCGCGCTGCGGCAACAATTTCGTGCTCATCCAAGAGGCGCGCTGCCTTCCCCCGCGCCTCTTCTACAATATGCTGTGCATCTTCTGCCGCTGCGGCTGATATCCTCTCCCTATTTTGCAAGAGTTCTTTTGCCTGCTGCATCTCTTGAGGGATCGAAACACGCAATTGGTCAATGATGTCGAAAAAACCACTCTCGTCAACAACTGTTTTGACCGTGAAAGGAACGCGCCATCCCCCATTGAGAAGCGCTTCAAGACGGTCTACTAGTTCCAGGATATCTATGGTGATCACCACCTTTCACTGGAGATGCGGGCCACATCGCTAAATGCGTGTCACTTAATCCCGCAATGACACAATCTGTACCTTGCCTCCTGCATCTGCTCCCAGACGATGGAGCTTTTCCCTCAAAGCTACAACCACGTGTGGTGGAACCATCCCATCTACACATCCCTCAACCATAGCGATTTCCTTGGTGATACTAGAACTGAGGAAGGCGTACTCCTGTGCGGTGATTAAACAAACCGTATCAATACCAGGAGCCAACTTGCGATTCGTCAGAGCCATCTGAAACTCCAACTCGAAGTCGGACAGCACTCTGAGACCCCGCACGATCACGCTAGCCTCCACACTTTCGGCAAAATTCACCGTTAGCCCGCTGTAACTTTTCACTGTGACGTTGGACAACTCCTTTAGGGCTTCCCGAATCATTGCTACCCGTTCTGAGGTTGAGAACAACAGGTTCTTGAGGGGACGGTCATAGACACCTACGGTTAGATGGTCGAACAGAGATGCTGCGCGGATAGCTATGTCAACGTGGCCATTAGTGATGGGATCAAAGGTGCCTGGGTAGATAGCAATTGACATTGTCAAACCCCCTCCTTTTCAACTCAAGTCCGTTTCTGCTCCCCAGAACTCGCGCACTTTTTGAGCCAGCAACTGATGTTCGGGTTGTGACATTGCAGGGTCTTCCCGAAACAAGTCCAGTGCTGCTCTACGCGCCTGCTCTAGAACATGGATGTCTCCAAGGTTTGCCACCTTCAGGTCCGGCAGCCCGCTTTGGCGTGTTCCGAAGAACTCCCCTGGCCCCCGCATTTTGAGGTCCTCTTCAGCCAACAGAAAGCCATCATCCGTTGTTTCGATGATCTTCAGACGCTGTTGTCCTTCAAAAGAGGGAGACTCGGCCAACAATAGGCAGTATGATTGGTATTCGCTGCGTCCTACGCGCCCTCGGAATTGATGTAATTGAGCCAAGCCAAAACGATCGGCCCCCTCAACCAACATCACCGTAGCATTGGGCACGTCAATTCCCACCTCTACTACTGGCGTCGCGACCAGGATGTCATAGTCTCCCCTCCGGAAGCGCCCCATGACCTCTTCTTTGTCGGCGTTTTTCATCCGCCCGTGCAAGAGTCCCAAACGCAAGTCGGGGAATACGTCATCTTGAAGGCGTGTGTACTCACTCACAGCAGCCTTTGCGTCGATCTTCTCCGATTCTTCAATCAATGGGCAAATGATGAAAGCCTGCCGCCCTTTTTCAACCTGCCCACGCAGGAACGCATACGCACGTTCTAGCTCCAGCGGTGCGAGCCACTTGGTGATGATTTTCTGTCGATGGGGAGGCAGTTCATCAATGATGGATATATCCAGATCGCCATATATCGTCAGTGCCAGGGTCCGTGGTATTGGAGTTGCACTCATGACCAGTACGTGCGGATTGTATCCCTTCTGGCGCAAGGCTGCGCGCTGGGACACCCCGAAACGATGCTGTTCATCAATGATTGCAAGCCCGAGGTCTTTGAAGGTGACCCCCTCCTGGATCAGCGCGTGAGTGCCGACAATGATATCCATCTCTCCTGCTGCAATTTGGCGGCGTCGCTTTTCCTTCTCGACCTGGCTCAGACTGCCAAGCAGCAACCCCATTTGCGTTTGGGATGCTAGGCGTGCAGCCATTGTATCACGATCGTGCGCCTTGTCCGCAGCCTCCTGTAGTACCGTCGTGAGCGTTTGGTGATGCTGCTCGGCCAGAATCTCCGTCGGAGCCATCATCACCGCCTGCATGCCGTTGGCCACGGCCACAAGCATGGCAGCAAGAGCTACAATGGTCTTTCCAGAGCCCACATCTCCCTGTAGAAGACGGCTCATGGGGCGGGAGCGCTGCAAGTCATCGGTGATCTCCCGTAAGACGCGCTGTTGCGCTGATGTCAGCGTGAACGGCAAAGCATTGATAAAAGCGCTGAGTACCGTTTGATCAACGGCCATTGGTCTGCCAGGCTGTTGCTGCCAAGAGAGGCGCTGTTTCAGAACTCCCAACTGAATGAGGAGGAATTCCTCAAAACACAGCCGATAGCGTGCACGCGTGAGAGAGTCCAAGTCGTCAGGAAAGTGAATCTGCTGGATGGCTGTAGCCAACTCCAGCAAGTTGTAGTTCTGACGCAGTGATGAAGGCAAACAGTCTACCAGACGCGGAGTCCAGTACTCGATAGTAGACTTGATCAGGGTGCGCAAGCGCCGCGCGCTCAAGCCCTCGGTCAAAGGATAGACTGGCACCAGCCGGCCAGTGTGTGTGAGTTCACCTGCCCAAGGCTCCCATTGAGGCGATTGGAGAGTAAGGCGGCCAAGATACTGGTCAACTCGACCGCTGAGCGCAATCCGAAGCCCATGTGGCAAATGTCGCAGCAGATAGCGCTGATTGAACCAGGCCGCTTCAATGGTGCCGGTGCCATCAGAGATAACAGCCTTGGTGAGAGTAATACCTCTGCGAGTTTGTTGATTCCTCGCCTCCTGCACAACACCGATGATGGTTACGTCCTCACCATACTGGAGTTGGCTGATCGTTTTCAGCCGACTGAAGTCATCGTAGCGGCGCGGAAAAAGGTAAAGCAGATCCTCGACTGTATGTACGCCAAGGCGCTGCAACTTCCGGGCCTGAGCAGAACTCACACCGCGCACGGCAGTCGCTGGAGACTTTAGATTCAACGCTGGGCGCTCTGGTCGCTTGCGCTTTTTCTGCATTGTCTTGCCTTTGCTCGGCTTTTGCGCCTTCTCTGTGACCGGCACCTGCTTAGCAGCTTCCAAAGCCTTCAGGGTTTCCTGAATAGCAATGACGCGCTCAGAAACGGGCCTCTGAGCATACCCTTGGAGGCGAGCTGCGACCTCAGCCACTAGATCTTGGTGGCACGCTGGCCCAGCTTCAGCTTCGCGAAGCCAAACAGTCAGGAATCTGTCCAGACCACCGATCACAATGCGGTCCCGGCAATCATCTTCGCGTTCCGCAACCAGTATTCTGACCAGCTTGGCGAAATTAGAACTCACTACTGCATCCTCAACAACGCTGCTTATACTTTGTTTGCTCCGTCAGACGCTGATAGACCTCAGCGAACGTTCCCAGTGGCGGCTGAGAGGTAGTAGGGGGGCACACTATTGGAAGCCAGACGAGCATAGAACTACTCCCACTGAGATCATCACCATCAAGGTAAGTTCCCTGCTCAAACTGCACATAGCGTGGTACAACCACGACACCCACTTCCTCCATGAGAGGTGCCGGAATACCAGGAGCGCTATCAATGACAACGCGAACCTGGGACACGTTAGAACCCCTCATAGACCACTACGCCTGAAGCATCAGGACCCAAGTAAGTAGCAAGCGCCGGTCCATAGGGTTCAATACCCAGTCTCTTCTCAGGAAAGACCTCGATGAGGCGTTCGAACAGCAACTGCGCCTTATGCGACAGGCGGCCCTGCAGAACCATAGCCCGTTCAAAGCGGGCAAATTCGGCTACGAACTCGAAAAGGCGATCTGCTGCCTTGCCACGGGTCCGAATCTTCTCCATGGACGCGATCTCGCCATCCTCCATTATCAGAAGTGGTCTGACACCTAGAAGGCTGTCGGTGAAGCTGTGGCCCCCGCTCAGGCGTATGCGATGTTTCAGATAGTCCAGGTTCTCTACGAAAAAGACCATGTAAATGTGAGGAATCATTCCACGAATCAGCCGCACAATCGCCTCAACAGACAACCCTCTTTGGGCCGCTTCCGCAGCCGTGGTAACCAGGATTTCAAGTCCCCAGGAGATCAGACGCGAGTCAATTACCGTGATTCTCTTTCGCCCCAGAAATGCTTTTGCTGCCTCCTGAGCAACCTGTGCAGTCTTGTTCAGTTTTGAGGAGATGTGAATGGACAGGATCTGATCAGCGCCTTTGAGCAATTGGCCATAGGCCCGCTGGAATTGCTCTAGCAGCGGTGGCTCAGTGGTGGGTAGAGTACCACTCCTCGTCAACTGGCGATAAAAGCCAGCTCGATCAAGGTCAATCCCGTCATAGTAGACCCTCGTCCCCAAACTGATCCTGGTAGGAATAACAGTTATACCTAACTCAGCAGCAAGATGCGGTGATATATCTGACGAACCGTCAGTCACTATCCTGATCATTCCCTGTCTCCTTAACAGATCTCATCATTCTGCCGAAATAATATAGTGATAGTGAGGCTGCTTACCTTCAACTAACTCAACTTCTTTGTCCGGATAGTGTGTAGCTATCCAGGAGACCAGGTCTTCGGCGTGCTCTTGGATGACGGCTTCGCCCCAGTATACGGTTATGATCTCGTGCCGTCCGATGTCCATCAGTTTCAACACCGCCTGTGTTACCTGTTGTAGCTCGTCTCCTGCCTCGACAAGCTCACCATTGAGCAGTCCGATGAACTGTCCCTTCTGGACTTTCAAGCCCTCGATTTGCACCGATCGGACAGCGCTGGTGATCTCTGCCGTTTGAATCTGTGAAGCTGCCCGTTCCATCAAGTCAACGTTGGTTTTCAAGTCGCTCTGATAATTGAAAGCCAGAAGGGCACTGATGCCTTGTGGTATTGTCTTCGTCGGAACGATAACCACTTGTTTGCCTGACAAGTGCTGTGCTTGTTGAGCAGCCAGGATGACGTTAATGTTATTCGGCAAAACGATCACCTTATCAGTTGGCAAGTCAGATATGGCCCCCAGTAGTTCTTCTGTACTGGGGTTCATGGTCTGTCCACCTGGCACAATAGCATTGGCGCCTAGACTTTCAAAAACGCGGCGAAGGCCTGAACCATTAACCACTACTACGATGGCAATATCACTCAACGGCTGCATAGCAGCAACTTGCCTCTGCTCTCGCTCTGCCAGGAACTGTTGGTATTGTTCCTGCATATTCTCCACAACCACATCGCGCAGAGCCCCCTTAGTCGTAGCATAGCTTATGATTTGTCCCGGCTCTTCAGAATGCACGTGGACTTTGATGGTGTCCTTATCTCCGACCACCAAGACACAATCGCCCATGCCCGCGATCGTTTCACGAATCTCGTCAATTGGCAAGTCCTGCCCGCTAATGAGGAACTGGATATCGTAGCCGTATTCATCTTCGGGGATGTGCTCTAGTCTGGCTCCCACCCTCGCCACGGACACTGAGGGTACCTGCTCCCCGCGCAAGTAGCGTAGGATTCCTTCGAGTATCATATACAACCCTTGACCACCGGCATCAACGACACCGGCTTCCTTAAGCACAGGCAACAAATCGGGTGTCCGTGCTAGAGAGTTTCCAGCCTCCGTTACCACCCGTTCGAAAAGGTATATGATGTCATCACGTTCTGCTGCAGCATGCACAGCTGCCTCAGCAGCCTCACGAGCTACTGTCAGAATGGTCCCCTCGACTGGGCGCATGACCCCCTTATATGCAGTAGCTGCACCTTCGCGTAAGGCAAGTGCAAAGTCAGAAGCAGCAAGGTACTCCTTGCCATCTAGGTGCTTGGCCACTCCGCGCCACAACTGGGAGAGAATCACGCCAGAGTTGCCGCGCGCTCCCATCAAAGCACCGTGTGCCAAAGCATGTGTCACGGCCGAAACGGAACTGCCTGAGGCGGTAGATATCTCACGCAAGGCTGCCTGCATGGTCAAATACATATTCGTACCGGTGTCACCATCGGGCACTGGATAAATATTGAGTGAATTAATAAAGTCAATATGTGCTTCTAGCCAAGCCGTGCTGCTTTCAATGATTCGTCTCCACTCTTGGCCATCACAGGGAGTGCGCCTCCTGTCATCCGTACTTCCGGGCGGAGTTGAAAGCGCGTCTCCCCCGGATGCAGCATGCTGCCCGGTCAAGAAACCTTACCTCCCTTCGTTCAGCGGTACTCAATAATGAATCACTACGTAGCGCTCATCCTTAAGCCCTGTACGTGAACGTTTACTTCCTCTATAGGAACGCCCAGTGCCTTCTCTACGCGAAACTTGACATTCTCCATGATATTGTGAGCTACTTCGCTGATGCGGACACCATATTCCAGTACCACATACAGGTCAATGATTATCCGTTGGCTCTCAACTCTTGCTTGGACGCCGCGGCGATAGTTCTCACGTTGCAATAGCTCAGCCAAGCCGTCACGCAGTGTGCGACGTGACATGCCCACTACACCATAGCATTCGAGCACTGCTGCGGCCGCTAAACCAGCAATGGCCGCAGGCGAAACCTCAATTCTGCCCAATCTGCGTTCCTCAGTCATCAGCCCTCTCCTTGGCTAGCAAACTTGCACAAATTGGCTTCTTGTGGTATCATAGTTCGACTTTTTCAGATTCTTATCCATGTTGGAAAGAGGTAGTTCTGGATGCCAGTAAGATGTGATATCTGCGGAAAAGGGCCACAATTTGGCCACAATGTGAGCCACTCCAAGAAACGCACAAAGCGCAGTTGGTTGCCTAATATACAGCGGGTTACGATTCGAGAGGGCCAAACTACCAGGCGTCTCAATATATGTACACGCTGCCTGCGCACACTGCACAAGGTTAAATAGATCTGCTGTCGCCTCCGCAAGCCAGCGCCTGTCTAGGGTGCTGGCTTTTCTGTTGTCTCGAACACCCTCGGCAAGTACCCGAGGCTCTCACGTATTCTGGAGATCGCTTCCGCAACCCCCTCATCCGTGCCAAACACAGCCTGCCCAGCCACAAGCACAGTGGCGCCTGCCGCTACGACAAGAGGGGCTGTCCGCGTGTCAATGCCTCCGTCCACTTCCAGATCTGCTACCAGCCCGCGTTCATCAAGCAGGCGTCTCACTTGGCGGATTTTTCTGAGCATGCCCTCAATGAACTCCTGACCGCCGAACCCTGGGTTCACGGTCATCACCAGAACAGAGTCAACATACTCCAGAACCTCTTCGAGATGTGTGGCTGGCGTGGCCGGGTTGATCACTACACCCGCTTTTACGCCCAGGCTCTTGATCTGTTGTATTGTGCGATGCAGATGCGGGCAGGTTTCCTGGTGCACCAAGATCAAGTCAGCTCCTGCTGCTGCGAACTCTGGGATGTAACGTTCTGGCTCCACTATCATCAGGTGTACGGGCAATGGCAAAGCAGTCACGTGGCGCACAGCGCTGACAACGAGAGGACCGAAAGTGATATTAGGCACAAATCGGCCATCCATCACGTCAACATGGATACAGTCAGCTCCCCCTGCCTCAGCCTCTCTTACTTGCTCTCCCAGCCGGGTCAAGTCTGCTGACAAAATGGATGCTGCTATCTTCACCTGGAACTCACTCTTCACAAGACAATAATACTCTGTATTTGCCAAAAAAGCAAGACCCTTAGCACGTCTTCGCCATCTCTTCGTCTCTGTGGCGCGAACGCAGTTGGCCGCACCCGGCTTGGATGTCAATGCCCCGCGCTAGCCGTACAGTGTTTGCGATTCCCATGCGGTTGAGTTCGCGTCGAAAAGCTAGAATCCGCTTGCGGTTCGATGGCCGATAGTCGCATTCCGCAGTAGGGTTAAGTGGAATGAGATTGACGTGACAGAGCAGGCCACGCAGCAAATGCCCCAGCTTCCTGGCCTGTTCGCTGTTGTCGTTTACGCCCTCAATCAATGCATACTCGAAAGTAACACGTCGGCCTGTGCGATGCACATACTCCCGACAGGCTGACATCAGCTCTGCGATGGGATAACGTCTGTTTACAGGCACCAAGCGGTCACGCAAGGTATTGTCGGCTGCGTGTAGAGAGATGGCCAGGCCCACAGTGAGCTCCTCTTGTGTCAGCCGCTTGATGCCCGGCACCAATCCAACGGTGGAAATGGTGAAGCGTCGTGCGCCCAGCCCAAAGCCACGTTGATCGTGCAAGACTCGTATGGCACGCCAGGTCGCATCGTAGTTGGCCAGTGGTTCTCCCATGCCCATGAGCACCACACTAGTAACAACTGTGCCCTGCTCTCGCAGTTGCCGGGCGAAATAGAGCACCTGCTCCACGATCTCGCCGCTGCTTAGGTTGCGTTTGAACCCGCTCTGCCCGGTAGCGCAAAACGGGCAGCCAATAGCACAGCCAACCTGAGCAGAGACACACACGGTTTGACGTCCCTCGTAGTGCATCAGCACACTCTCGATGGTCTCGCCATCACGCAAGCGCAGCAGTGTCTTGGTGGTCAAACCATCCGCAGAAATCACATTCTCGAGCGGCAGCAGTGACTGGACTGTGGCCAGATCAGATAGCTCTCGGCGGAAGCTATGCGGCAGATTGGTCATGGCAGCAAAGTCAAACACCAACGAACGATAAATCCACTCAAAAAGCTGCTTGGCACGAAAAGAAGGTTCGCGCTGGCCAGTGACCCAGGACAGCAGTTGTTCATAAGACAGATCAGTCAACAGGATCTTCTCAGTCATACTGCACTTCCCTGCAAGTAGCCGCTGGTCCTGCATGGCCTGCCTTACGACTGGCGTTGGAGTATCGCCGCAGCGCGCCAGGCACTATAAAGGGCAGCGATGTCATCATAAATCAAATCTGGTGCGAGCGACGAGTTCGCTAACTGCCGAGCTTCCGTAACGCCACTCAACACCAGGATCGTCAACATCCCAAGCTGGCGTCCACCCAGAATGTCTGTGTCTAGACGATCACCGATCACAGCCGTCGTCTCCGGTTCTGCCCTTAGCTTTTCGAGCGCGAGTTCGAAAATAGCGGGCTGCGGCTTCCCAATGATCAGCGGAGCAGTATCAGTGGCAGCCTCTATCGCCGCCAGGACTGCCCCTGCCCCTGGCATCAGGCCAACCTCACTGGGGAAGGTCTTGTCCGGGTTGGTACCAATGAACCTGGCTCCGGCCCTGATGGCGAGGGTTGCTGTCGCCATCTTTGCATAAGTGAAGTGACGGTCGAGACCCGCCACTACGTATGCAACGTCCGGATTGTCACTGAGCACGAAGCCCTGTTTCTCTAGCTCCACCCGTACCCCATCTTCGCCAATCGCATAGACTTTGGTGCCAGGCGGAGCTACCCGGGCCAGGTATATGGCCGCCGCTTCTGCTGCGGTCAAGATGTCCTCTTCTGCCGCTTCTATGCCCATGCGTGCTAGCTTGGCCACGTACTGCTTCGCCGTTCGTGTGGAGTTGTTCGTCAACAAGATAAAAGGCATGCCCATCTGCCGCAAGAAAACGAGAAACTCGCGTGCACCCTGGATGGGAGTATTCCCACGATAGAGAACGCCATCCATGTCAATGATCAGGCTACGCAATTGCGTCAGTTCTGCAGGCATTACCATGTCCTTACCTCAGCCTCTTCAAGATACGCTGTGCACATGTTCACCCCGCTCGTGCCAGAAACTCCTCATACTCAGCAGGCGTGTCAATGTCTAGAAACATCTCCGCAGATCTCATTTCGACTGCCGTCATCTCCTTCGCAAAGCGCGCTATTACCTCACGTCCGCCCACGTCACCGCGCAGAGTTCTCAGCTCCGAAAAGAGGCGACGGTCGAACAAGACGGGCGTGCCGCGCTGTCCGTCGTACATGGGTGCAACAATTGGTTTGGTGCTGCCATAATACGCTTGCAGAATGCGTTCCAGCGCTCCGCTGGTGAGATAGGGCTGATCCGCCAGAACCAAAAGTGCCGCCTCTGCTGTGCGAGCAATAGCCTCGAGTCCCACCTGTATAGATGAGCTGATGCCTGCCTCCCAGGCTTCGTTGAGCGCTGTTCGGCAGTCTGAGGGAATACGCTCAGCGATCTGCGCGGCGGAGTGTCCCAGGACAACTACTACCTCGTTCACACTGGTAGCCATCACGACGTTGAGCACGTGCTCGATCATGGTCGTTCCAGCGATGGGCAAGAGCTGTTTGGGGAGGCCGAAGCGCTTTGATGCACCTGCCGCCAGGACAATGGCCGAGACACGCCGCCAGCATTCAATAATCGGGTCATCGGTCACGACAGCGCCAATGAGCACCCTATCTAGCAACGAGTTGCCTTTAATCTGATCAGCGACCTGGCGGGCAGTCGCAAGCGCCGATTCATCGTGCACTTTGTTGATAAGCGGCGTTACACGCGCACAGGCGGGGGCACCCTTGAGTGCTCCCTGCTGATGAACGAGCAGGCTGGCAAGCGCTGAGGCGCTGATAGTCTCTCCACATGTCAATCCGGTTAGCTTGGCGACTAACCGGGGACGATGAACTACTTCCCCTGTGAGCCTGCGACCAACTGCATCTATCCCTACCACAGGAACGAACAGAGTTGTCTCCAAAGGGACAACTGGTTCGTGTGCGGCTGGTGCCTTTAGGGACAGACCCCTAGCCCCATCAGCTTCGATGATGACCGCATCGGCCAGGTGCGCAAGCGCTGCAGTCAGGCCAGGCTCAATGCCTTTCAGTTTATTCTCAGCTTCGAGTCGCTGAGAAGCAAGCGTTACCAGGCTCTTATGACGCAAGGCCTCGGTTGTCAGACGCAGCAATTGCAGCGGGTTGCTTGCAACAATCAAGGCTTCAGTCTGATCAGGGGAAGGTGGACGTATCATAGTCGTGCTAGTGGTAATGACACGCCAACCTTGGCTGACCAACTCGCGGCCCAGGCAGTACATGGCCGTGGTCTTGCCCCCGGCGCCAACAAAAGAAATAACCTCGCCCTTGCGAGCCTGCAATGCTTCCCATAAGTGCATCTCTGGCTCCTGCTTATTGGCCTATGACAAAGAGACGCTCAAAGCACCCAACAAACCTCAGCGCGGAGCCAAGTGCGCAGAGATGCTTCTACTGCTTCCTGCACAGATTGCTCAACGTATCTCACCGAATCATAGTATTAGACAGTGAGTTTAACGATTGGCGCAGTACCGTGTGATATGGCGTCTAATCGTTCCTATCTATGACCGAAAGGTAAGAAAGGCAGGGAGGTGGTAACCCCTTTGAGGATCACATACATTTCGGCCGGCGCGACCAGGGAAAACTCTCCTTGAAAGTCTCGTTTCAACTCCATCGTCTTGACCCGGAAATCAGAAGGCGAGAGAATCAGGCTCAACCAATCGTTCTGGAACGCCATCTCATCGGCGCCGCTTGCCGCAGAAAGCCGACATTCCTTCCCGCCTTCGCGCCTCCTCATGGTCCACCCCTTTTTGTCTTTCTCGATGTAGAAGGCGTTGTCATCTTCCGACTTGAAATCGCTTTCGCTAAGAAAGAGCCTGGGCTTTTCGCGGTAGGGTTTCCCTTTATGGACGCAGAAGGTCGCGCAGTTGCCGCACTCGTTGCAGAAATCATCCACATGGATGATCTGCCGGACCTGTTCAACCTGAAATACCTTTTCTGCGGTCACCGCCAGTCTGCCATTTTGGCAGGAGAGTTGAGGCAACATCACATTCACCGGCGAGACAAAGTAGGTATAGTTGGAACGGTTGGGGCAGACTTCCACACACTTGTCGCAGAAAGTAGAGCACTGCAAGCATCGGGCTGCCTCGCTGCGCGCCGCATCCTCTGTCAGTGTTTGCTCAACCAAGTCAAAGCCACTGCGTCGGGCAACCGGGAGCAGCTCCGGCTTGTGCTGCGCCTCTTTTGTGGCTCGAACGCGCTTCACCTGCAAGATCTCTCCTTCGGAGAGTATTGCTGGACGGGATGGCAATTGCTCAAAGTTGATCCCCAATTGCGCACAAATGGCTCTGGCCGCTCGCCGGCCATCGGAGCAGGCTTGAATCACAGTGGCTGGTCCTCGGACTGCGTCACCGCCCGCGTACACGCTGCTTGTGCCCGGCTGTCCGGTTTTGGGATCAACCGCGATGGCCCCATTCTCACGCAGAGAGACGGCGCTTGCGTTGAGGAAAGCGATGTCTGGCTTCTGGCCGATAGCCAGGATGATGGAATTTGCCTCAATCTCAAACTCGCTGCCCTCAATGCAGATTGGCTCTCTTCGTCCGTCCGCGCCGGGTTCGCCTAACCTGTTCTGCACACACTCTAACTCAGCTACCCGTCCACTCTTCAAGATGACCCTGGTGGGAGAAGCGAGTTCTACTAGGGTGTTGCCTTCCGCAAGAAGCGCCTCTTTCTCTTCGTCTGTGGCCGGCATCTCGTGTTCTGTTCGCCGGTACACGACCGTCGCGGGTTTGCCCGTGATCCGTTGGGCCGTCCGGGCAGCATCGATCGCCGTATTCCCGCCACCAATCACCAGCACCTTGGAGCCCAGGTCCAACCTCTCCCCTCGCGCTGTGCGTTCCAGCACATCGAGGGCTGCAAATACACCTGGGGCCTCTACCCCTTCAATGTTCAGTCGGGCGTCCTTTGGAAAACCACAAGCGATGTAAACGGCACTAAAGCCTTGTCTCAACAATTGCTCTGGCGGCGTGGTGATAGGATGGGAGAGTTTGATCTTGACGCCCATCCCCATGATCCGAGTAATGTCCTTCTGGACAATGTCCGGGGGTAGCCGAAAAGCGGGGGCAATCATCAACATGCCGCCCGGTTTGGCTTTGGCCTCGTAAATGGTCACCTGAACGTTGTTCAAGGCAAGGAAATAAGCCGCCGCCAACCCAGAGGGCCCACTGCCGATGACAGCTACTTTGCGGTCGTTCTTTTCTTTTGCCGGTATCGTGACGCGCCCCTTTTCAGAGGCGACCCGCTTGAGTGTCCGGATGGCTACCGGCTCGTCATAGTTGTTCCGCGTACAGCGGGCTTGGCAAAGGTGCGTGCAAAGGTAGCCGGTCACGGCCGGCAGGGGATTGCGGGCAAGTATGACCTCCAGCGCCCGGTCGAATTCTCCCTGGGCAATCAGCCAGGCGTATTCAGGCACATCCTGACATATCGCGCACTGTTCCATGCAAGGAGCGGTGACGCAGTCAAATAGCTCAAGCCCAGATTCAACTTTGGCCGGTCCATAAGGATGATAACTCTTCTTGTAGCGCGGATCATGTAGTGCTTCGCCCGCCGCCCTTTCCAAGTTAGCCAGTTTGTCTCGGGCAAGTTCCTCCAGGGTGGTCACGCCCCGGTCACGCATGGCTTGTTCCAGGTTCTCCAGGTACTGAAGGATCCTGGAGTAGCCGCCCGGCTTAAGCAGATCAGTGGCGGCTGTGACCGGACAGGCGCCGGCCGCCAGGATGGTGGTCACGTTGAGCGCGTCTGCCCCCGCCGAGTACGAGACATTCAAGTCGCCTTTGAGCTCCTGGGCCAGTCTGTGGAACAGGTTGATGGTGATGGGATAGAGGGCGCGTCCCGACATGTACATTTCGTCGCCAGCTAGATTCCCTTTGTGATTCGCCATCGCCAGTGTGTTGCTCAACTTGACCCCAGAGGTCAAGTTGAGCTTGGCAGCCACCTGCTTGAGCGTCTTGATCAATTGCACTGCCCGGTCGTATTGCAAATCATGATCAAACACAGCGTCGGGGATCTGAATCTCGCGGAAACCAAGATCATCATGGAGAATGCGCAACACCATTTCTTTGCCTAGCAGGGTAGGATTCAGTTTAACTGTGGTGTGCAGCCCTCTTTCCTCTAGCAGGTAGCGGACAATCCGTTCGATTTCGTCCGGTGGGCAGCCGTGCATGGTAGAAAGGGTAACGCTATTCGTAAGTCGAGGCGGAATCTCGATGTCAGCAAACCGGGGGAACTGCGCCCGCAGGGTCGCCCGGATTTCAGCGATCTCCTCAGATGCGTCAACCATCTGATCCATGAAACGGGTCATCGGTAAGCTCTGTATCCCGTCCAAGTTATAGCCAACGCTCATATTGAAGATGGTTCCGAGGGGGGCCTCACCTTCAAAGCCGAGCAGCCGGTGCAGGATGTGGATCAATACCCACGCTTTGATGTACTCGTTGGCGGACTGATCCAGTTTGAGTTCCTGCGACCACTCGACATTGTAGCCCTCATCCTCCATGTCAATGCACGGACGAGGGATTTCTAGCTCATCCAGAATCTGAACGGTCTTGAGTTCGATAAAGCGGCCACCAGAGAGCCAGGCGCAGATGATGTTCTGGGTCAGTTGAGTGTGCGGTCCCGCCGCCGGCCCGATAGGAGTAGCCAGGTAATGTCCAAACATGTCCTTGATGGCGTAAGGGCTATCTTTCTTAGGTGTATAGAACAGAGAGCGAGGAATCCCAAAGATGGACTGAGTTTCCTCAAACTCTTTCAGAACCCACTTGAGCAGAACGTCAAAAGGTTGGACTCGCATTGTGCCAGACATATTTTCTCCTATCCAGATGGGAATATGCGGACAAGGCCTTGATGAGCAACAGCCCGTCGGCACCTGCCTCCTGCACGGCCTGAGCAGCCGCTATCACTTCCCTGCCCAGGCAACCCCGTCTCCTTGGCATCCGCTGCTCTGGGGGCAACTCGGACCACAACTCGGTGTTCGGAAAGCCACCACGAACCTCTGCCATGTTTGCTATAGCGACCTCCGCAGCGTGAACAGGAACCGTTTGGGACACCAGGCCACCAGCTCCCCCCTGGCACAAGCGACCATCACTTCCCCGTTTCGCACAGGCGGCCCAGCCGCAGGCAGCACAGGATTGCGAAACGCCATACGACAAACCTCCACCTTTAGATCAGCTACTCTTGTCCCTCCTGGAAGCCACGTCCTCATCAACCTGCACGACTGCACTGGCAATTGCCCAACTAACGAGTCCCCAGGTTCCTCCACAAAGTACAATCCCTAGCACAATATTCCGCAGCGACAGGTTGTCCTCCCGCCACAGGCCCACAAGCGTCAGCACGATCGCCAGCACAGCAAAACAGGTGCCAACAATGATTGGCCCACCTGGGCGACTGTGTCTCGTCTTGGGTTGTTCCACTAGGTCTTGCTGTTCACCGTGATAATCCATTGCTTCACATCCGATCTTTGCTATCGCCTCTACGATGGCTCTATAGTCGCATCCAAACCTTGGCGGCCAGCTCCCTTGCCTTGGCGCAGATTTCCTCTTCATCAAGCGTCTTCAACTCGCGGTTGTGCATTAGGACCTTCCCGGCCACAATCGTCGTGCTCACGTGAGAGCCATCCATACCGAATATGATGTGCCAGGGCAGATTGGCCACCGTCAGCGGAGTCGGCGGAATGTAGTCCAGGAACACCACGTCGGCATAAGCTCCCGGCGTGAGTTCCCCTAATGGCCGAGGGAAGAACAATCTGGCCGTTTGCGCATTGTTCCGCACTGCCATCGTCAACACCTGGTCAGCACCTAGAACGCGTGGGTCTTCTTGGCACAGCTTGTGCAAGAGATAGGTGGTTTTCATCTCCCTGAACATGTTGTTGGAGAAACCATCGTTGCCCAGGCCTACCTCAATGGAATTATCCAACATCTTGGGCACATCGGCCGCACCAACTGCGTTGTTCATGTTGGAGCGTGGGTTGTGCACCACTCGCGTCCCAGTTTTCCGCAGCATGTCAATCTCGTGAGCATCTACGTGCACACAGTGCGCAGCGATGGTTCTGGGGCCCAAGATGTTACGCTTAGCCAATCGCTCCACCACACGCAGGCCGTACTTCTTCAACGAATCCCGCACATCAGCCATATCTTCTGCGATGTGGATGTGGAAGCCGACGTCGAGGCTGCGGGCCATATCTACGGCACGGGCTAGCGTCTCGTCGGATAGAGTCAGCGAGGCATGAAGTCCAAACGTGGCTGCAAGCAACCCTTCCTTGTCCATCACCTGGGCGATGAAACGTGCGTTCTCATCCAGGCCAGCCTGTGTCACTTCCGGTCCATCGCGATCCGAGACCTCGTAGCAAAGACAACACCTCACTCCGGCTTGAGTTACTGCCTCCGCGATTACGTCGAGCGAATTCTTGATAGCACATGGCGACGCATGGTGGTCAAAGAGTGTAGTCGTCCCATTGCGGATGGCGTCAATCAAGCAGACCAAAGCACTGTACCGGATGTCATCGAAGCCGAGAGCCTTGTCCAGTCGCCACCAAAGACGCTCCAGTATTTGTACAAAGTTCGCCGGTGCTTCTTGCCGGAGACTCATGCCCCTGGCAAACAGACCATAGAAATGTGTGTGCGCGCAGATTAAGCCGGGCATAACTAACTTGCCGCCAGCATTGAGTTCCTCTTCACCTGGATACCTGACCCGCAAGTCAGAGGTAGTGGAGACGTCGGAAATCAGGCCGTCTTGAATGCGCATTGCACCGTCGCGTATAATCCGATTATTCGCTCCAAATGTCAACAAGGTTCCATTGACGACTAGCATCCCTCACCTCCCTTTACAGTGCACCACAGAAGTCGGTTGTCCTTGATTTGGTACGTGATCGCACCACTGTTGCTCAGATGGCTCAGGAACGAATGGATCGTAGGATACCAGAAGTAGAATTGTTTGATGTTGCGTATTTCGATTCCATAGTGCCTGCAGACAGCCTTTAGTATTTCGCCGACGTCGGCACTATTCTCCGCGAGGTATCCCTTGATAAAATCCAAAGTTCTCTTCGCTCGATCAATGTTACGCTCAATAAGAGCAGAGATGTCGCGTTCGATCCCGCCATGCCCCAAGACGTAGTAAGCGCAGGAGTAGTGTCGAAGCTTCTCCAGGCTCTCCATCCGCTTGGTAACACTGTAGGCGTAGGAAATGGCTGAATTGGCCAGTTCTGCTTCTCCGGCCAGGATGTCTCCAATGAAGAAAACATCGCTCACGATGTAGCCAGTGTGGGTGCCAGTGTGGCCAGGCAAAGGTACGACCTGCATCGTCACTCCGGCGATCTCGATCTCGCCCTCAGTCACTATCGCATCAACGGCACAGGGCTGAGGGGCGAAGCGGGGAAGGCGCAACTTGGCGATGGGATCGGCACCGCCAAACGTGCACAGCGCACCCCACACTGGATACTGTAACACTATCGAGTCATATAGAGGAGCGTACACTTTGGCACCGGTGTGCTTGACGAGATAGGCATTACCGCCTACGTGATCGCCGTGGCAGTGCGTATTAAAGATGGCTGCCAGGCTAAGACCTCGTTCCTCCAGAATTTGCAGGAGCCGTCGGCCAGAACGCTGCCCAACGCCCGTATCAATCAGGAGCGCTCGCTGGCCTGCGCCGACAATTAGACCGACGTTGCTTGCTCCAGGCAGATAGTAGACGTTGTTAGAGATGTGTTGTAGATGCAATACCTCATCCCCTTCGTCGAGCATTGTCCCTGTCGAAATTATACAAGACGGCAAACAGAAAAGCAAGAGTTTATGCAAACAGACACCCGATTGCCTTGCCTTTTCCCGCGAAGGGTGATATACTGGTAAGCGTCCAATGCCTGTGGTTGAGACTCGAACATGCGCAACCCCCAAATGAGGCCGGTCTACTTATCCCCGCATCTGGACGATGCGGCTCTCTCCTGTGGCGGCCTCATCCGCCAGCAGGTGCGGCACGGTATCAGGCCATTGGTCATCACCTGTTGTGCTGGTGTGCCTGACTATCATGCACTCTCCCCATTTGCAGTAGAGCAGCATCACCGCTGGGGACAGCCGATGGACTCAGTTGAGCGACGACGTTGTGAAGATGCAGCAGCCATGATTTACTTGGGAGCCGAGTACCAGCATTGGAGTTATCTGGATTGCATCTATCGTCGCCATCGAGACAGCAGCGAATTCTTCTATGCCAGCGAAGCAGCTTTGTTTAGTGAAGTGCGGAGCGAAGAGCACAACTTGATTAACGAGTTGGCAATGCGGTTGGCCACATTCTTGCCAGCAGATGTGACGCTCATCTACGCACCCCTGGCTGTCGGCCATCACGTAGATCACCAACTCGTATTCCAGGCAGCGCTCAAGTTGCGCAGTGGTGGATTCCAAGTGCAGTTCTACGAGGACTATCCTTACGCAGAGGACGGTCAGAAGCTCATCTTGGCCCTTCAACAGTGGGCTTCTCCCCCCTTGCCCACTGTCCAGATACTGAGCGGCGAGGAACTGGAGGCCAAGATCGCCGCGATTCGCCTTTACCGCTCACAGTTCGGCGTCTTATTTGGCGGCGAGTCGTTTGTGGCAACGCGGATCAAATCATACGCGCTGACAGCTGGCGCTGATCGCGGCTACGGAGAGAGATACTGGGAAGGGGGCATATGTTGATTTGCGGCTGCGTTATCTACTGCTTCGTGCATCAACCGTTCGTCCTCGCGTAGCATCTTCCCCGTCAGGGTGCCTCCTTTGTCTCTCGACACCTTTGTCACGTCTGACAAAGACGTGGAAGACGAGAGGTCGCCCCCCTGCGGGGCCCTTCGGCGGCGTCGCTCGCCCTGTCTCAGGACGACAGGACTGAGGCGACGAACGGCGCTTGACGGGATTGCTAAACCTCGCTGGTCGGATTATCGTCCCGTCGAGCGGGATGAACGATACGAAGACGGGTGCTTGAGCTTAGCGCTTGACGCAGTACCCTGTAAATACCAAGGAAAGATGTGTGGTGCGTAGCAGACGGTTTGTTCTATACCTGCTGGTCTTCGTGGGGGGCGCGGCAACGATGGGCATTGAGATGTGCGCTTCCCGTCTGCTGGCTCCTTACTTTGGCAACTCGCTGCCCGTTTGGGGCCTCTTGATTGGCTTGCTGCTGGCCTACCTTGCCACGGGGTACGTTCTTGGTGGACGCCTCGCTGATCGCTATCCGCAGGCGAGCCTGCTGTACCGACTGACAGCCTGGGCCGGTTTCGCCACTGGGCTGATGCCTTATCTCGCTCATCCTATCTTGCGTTACTCTGTCGTTGGCTTCGCCAGTTATCAGGCCGGATCAGTTCTCGGTTCTTTATTGAGCGTGCTGGCTCTGTTCGCGGTGCCTGTTATCTTGCTGGGCTGCGTCTTCCCGTTCGCCGTCCGCCTCAGTGTAAAAGACACGGCATCCAGCGGGAACGTGACGGGCCGTATTTACGCCTTGTCCACTGTCGGCAGCCTGGTCGGGACTTTTGCGCCGGTTTTCCTGCTCATCCCCAATTTTGGCACACGACGCACAATCGTTGCCATCTCACTTGCCGTATTGACCATCGCCGTCGTTGGCTTGCTCCAGACTGCTGGGCGCAGAGCGCTCCTCTATGTTTTGCTGTTGGCCTTCATCCTGGCACTCCAAATCCTGCCCTTGGGGGCGATCAAGCCCACTGAGGGCATGATCTATGAGACTGATTCTTCATATAACTATATCCAGGTCATCAGAAATGGAGATGAGATCACTCTCAAATTGAATGAGGGGGAGGGCATTCAGTCGGCTTACCGTTCACAGCAGGTGTTGAGCGGGTACGTGTACGACTACTTTCTGCTCGTCCCTTTCTTCAGGAGCCGGCAGTTCTCGCCTCCTGTGGGCAGCCTGTGCCTGATTGGCCTCGCTGGAGGCACCACTGCACGCCAATACAGTGCAGTGTTTGGAGCACTCCCCATAGATGGAATAGAGATTGACCCCGCAATCGTTGATGTGGGACGGCGCTTCTTTGGCCTGAATATGCCCAACCTGCGCATAGTGGTCGAGGATGGCCGCTATTACCTCGCGCATAGCACACAACTCTACGACGTCATCATTATTGACGCCTATCGTCCTCCATACATTCCTTTTCAACTAACCACAGTTGAGTTCTTTCGCCAGGTCCATGACCACCTGACTCCAGACGGCGTCGTCGCGATCAACGTGGCGCGTACAGAGACCGATTACACGCTCGTAGACGCCATCGCCAGCACCCTGAAAGCGGTCTATCCGCGTGTATACGTTATGGACACGCTGAGTGACCTCAATAGCATCGTAATCGCCTCGCGGCAGCCGAGTGCGTTGCCCACCATCACAGCCAGACTTGCCAACTTGACTGACCCTGTCTTGAACGACGTGGCCTCCCGCGCGACAGGCCGCGTACGGGAGTTCGTCACACCGAACAGGGAGACATTAAGTGACGATCATGCCCCAGTGGAGCAGATTGTGCATGCCATCGGAGCCCGCTACCTTCTGGGGCAGCCGGTTCGTGAGGCGCTTCCATGAGCAAGAACTCCACAACTCTGAGGGGCGTCAGAATCGTGCTCTTACTGTGCATCCCTTTGTTACTGCTCCTGTCCAACTTGTATCTATTGACTACAGCTGCTTTCATCCGTTATGAATATGGTAAGCCGCGTTTTCCACCCGCAGGCTCATACGACGCTGCCGAGCGGTTATCCTTGGCTGAAGCCACGTTGTATTACCTGCGTTCCAATAAGCAGGCAGACTATCTAATGGGTCTGCAATCTGAAGGGCTAGCCGTCTACAATGCGCGTGAGATCAAACACCTGGTGGACGTCAAGTTTGTGCTGCGTGCAGCTTTCTGGGCGCACAGGATATGCGCCTTGCTGTGCTTCCTGGCAATCGCCTTTTCCTGGCGCGGCACGCAGGAGCGGCGCGGCGCGCTGCTGGCGGTATATCAGGGTTGTCTGGCCCTGCTCGTCTTGCTGATTACCATTGGCGTCCTGGCCTACACCAACTTTGATCTGTTCTTCACAGCCTTTCATCGTCTTTTCTTTGAAGGGGACTCCTGGCTGTTTGCCTGCTCCGATACCTTGATCCAGTTGTTCCCGGTGCAATTCTGGATAGATGCTACGTGGATGCTGGCTCTGCTGGCTATGGGTGAATGTGTCATAGTGGGTGCAGCAGCTTATGCCCTGTCTCGCCATCAAAGGGGACTGTGATGATAACGATCGAAGAAGCCCAATCTTACTACTCTGACGAAGATGCAGCTCACAACTTTGAGCACGTACTGAGAGTCCTGAGGCTGGCTGAGCGCATTGGTGAGGCAGAAGGGGCTGACATGGAAGTAGTCCGTGCTGCGGTCCTGCTGCACGACGTGGCACGTGTCGCAGAGGATCAGGGTGGACCCTGCCATGCTGAGGCCGGTGCGGAGCGGGCACGCGAGATTCTGGCCGGGCATGCCAGGGACAAAGTGGAAGCCGTAGTCCACGCCATCGCCACTCATCGCTTCCGCAATTCGGCTGTGCCGCAGACGTTGGAAGCGCGGATTCTCTACGATGCTGACAAGCTGGACGCTATAGGCGCAATTGGTGTGGCACGCGCTTATGCCATTGCCGGGCGTTGCGCGCAGAAACTGTGGGCTCAAGTTCCACACACTTATGCCCAGCGCGGCGTAGAACAAGCGCGAGGAGATATGACCGATGCTGAGCACACGCCGGTGCACGAGTTTATTTTCAAGCTGTCGCAGCTTGAGGACTCGCTTTTCACCGCAACGGCACGAGCTATAGCAGTAGGCCGTCACAAGTACATGGTGCAGTTCTTTGAGAGACTGGAACGAGAGGTCAAAGGCGAGTTGTAGCTGGCCGTGCTCCCGTAAGCAAACGCGGTTGCTTTGGCCCAAATAAGCCCTTGAAGGCCCCCGTGACTCTACAACCAGGGTACTGTAGACTCTCGTGGCTGTAGCATCTATCGCTCGGAAAGCGATAGATGCGCTTGGGTAAACCACAGCTTTCCCGGACAAGGCTCTTTATCTTTGCTCTCATGCTTTCGCCCTCTGGTAGACCTGCAGTATTCGCGGAACTATCTTGCTCCATCTAAGCGATTCTGCGCTCTGTATTCCATTCTGGACTATTCTGCTTCTTAACTCGTTATCCGCTAGAAGCCTTTCCACGGTCTCGGCAATCTGAGCCGGTTCTCCATAGTCAACCAATACTCCGTTTTCGGCATCTTTGATGAAGTGGGGAACTCCTCCCACTCCGGTAGCAATGATAGCCAGCGCGGCCTTAGGCGGGGCAACAGCCCCTGCAGCCCTTCGGCTTCGCAGCGCTGGATATGGCGCATCGCCATTCGACTGTTAGAACGCACTGGTTCGGTGGTCTTGCGCAGCGAGAGTCCTTGGTCAGACAACAAGATAATGTCACAGCGACTTTGGACACCAGCTTGCCTGGTGTGGCGCTGCAGTTGCGGCAACGTTTTGCTCGGTCACCCCATCTGAACCTGGATCTCGTGTCGCTTGCCGTCTTGGAGCAGCGGGATTTCCCCGCTAGGCAAGCGTTCTCCGTCCAGCGTGACCTGTTTCACACCCTGGTTGACGCCCTGGGGATTTGCCACAGAGATGCGGTACAGGGTCCCGCGGTGCTGGTACTCGATGCTGTAGCCTGACCAGTCTTTGGGAATGCAGGGTTCGATGCGTAGAGCATCCCCCACCCGTCGCAGGCCAAGAATGGCTTCGATTCCCACGCGGTACATCCATCCTGCCGATCCTGTATACCAGGTCCAGCCGCCGCGCCCGGTATACTTGGGGCTGCTGTAGACGTCCGCGGCGACTATGTAGGGCTCTACCTTGTATCGAGCAACGTCTTCCGGTGTCGCGCTCTGGCGGATCGGATTGAGCAAGCGGAACAGGGCCTCGGCGCGATCTCCCTGGCCCAGCATCACAAAAGCCCACACTGCCCACAGAGCAGCGTGGGTATACTGGCCACCGTTCTCACGGATGCCCGGCGGGTAGCCCTTGATGTAGCCCGCATCGCGGTCTGTCTTGTCGAAGGGCGGGGAGAACAGGAGCATAAGGCGGTCTTCCTGGTGCACCAGGCGATCCCACAGTGACTCCATCGCCCTGACTGCGCGGTGGGGATCTGCTGTCTGAGAGAGGACGGCCCATGACTGGGCGATCGACGCGATCTGGCATTCGAGGTTCTTGGATGATCCCAAGGGCGTACCATCGTCATAGTATGCCCGGCGGTACCAACTGCCGTCCCAACCGTGAGCCTCGAGCGATTCGCTAAGCTGTCGGGCCATCTCTCGATATCGAGCCGCTCGGTCCTTGTCTGCCATCAGTTCACAGATTGGAGCAAAGCGCTTAAGCACTGCACACACGAACCAGCCTAACCAGATACTCTCGCCACGCCCGTTGACGCCGACGCGGTTCATGCTGTCGTTCCAGTCTCCGCTACCCATTAGCGGTAAGCCGTGTGTCCCTTGTGTGCATCCTTTCTCCAGGGCACGGCAGCAATGCTCGTAGAGGTCGTAGGCCTTGTTCGTCATCTCGTAGCGACCATAGCGTTCTACTTCTCCTGAATTCAGGGGGGCCCCCATACGGAACGGAACCTTCTCCCTAACAATCGAGTGATCACCGGTCTGAGCTACATAGTGGGCTGTGACGAAGGGAAGCCACAGTAGGTCATCCGAGTAGCGCGTGCGCACACCGCGGCCAGAAGGCGGGTGCCACCAGTGCAGCACGTCTCCAGCCTCGAACTGATGCCCTGCCGCCCGCAGGATGTGTTCGCGGGTAATCTCAGGTGCGGCGTGCGTAAGAGCCATCACATCCTGTAACTGGTCGCGGAATCCGAATGCACCGCTCGACTGGTAAAGCGCAGACCGTGCCCAAACGCGGCACGAGAGTGCCTGGTAAAGCAGCCAGCGGTTCAGCAACAGATTCATAGCGCCGTCTGGTGTCTTGACTTTGACCGTGCCAAGGAGGCGACCCCAGAAACTGTTGACAGCATTCCAGGCCGCTTCTATCTGGGTCGGGTCCTGGTAGTGCTCGACCAACTTCAGCGCTTCGTCTCGATTCGCCCCCTGACCTAGCAGGAAGAATACGTCTTTGCTCTCAGCGGGAGCGAGGTCAACGTGGATCTGTAGCGCAGCACAAGGATCGAGGCCAGCCTCCACCCTGGCGGACAGCCCGAGGCGAGCAAGTGCTGCGGGCCGGCCCATGCTTCCCTCACGTCCGAGGAACTCGGTTCGGTCGCAAGTCAGACCGTGGAGTTGCTGATTTGCGGCAAGGAAAGCCACGCGCTCACGGAACTCTTCGCTGTACGTGTTGCGGGCCAGCAGAACGTTGTGATTCGTGTCACACTCCGGCACGATATATTGCTGTGTTGAATCTCGGTTCGTGCCCAGCACCCACTCGGCGTAGTATGTGGCAGTGATGCGGCGATTGCGGTTCCACGAATTCTCCAGCCGCAAGTGAATGAGTTTGACCGGAGCATCTGGGGCAGTGAAAAGTCGCAATCGTTGTTTCAGTCCATGGCTGTGGTGGTGGAACACAGAGTAGCCAGCGCCATGGCGCACCAAATAAGCAGCAGATTCACGTGCCGGTAGCGGCGTAGGCGACCAGACTTCACCACTCTCTTCATCCCGCAGGTAGAGCGCCTCACCCGGTGTGTCGCTGACCGGGTCATTGCGCCACGGCGTGAGCCGGTTCTCCCCGCTGTTCTCGGCCCAGGTATACCCCGATCCAGATTCCGAGACCAGGAACCCAAAGTCGGGATTGGCGATCACGTTGATCCAGGGAGCCGGTGTCCACTGATCGCGCTCCAGGTAGATCACGTACTCACGCCCGTCTGCACTGAATCCGCCCAACCCGTTGTCGAAAAGCAGACCCGCAGGCCTCTTCAGAGCTGGTGTAGGCTCGGCAACCACGTCCACCTTCTCGCTGGACGGAGTCGGAATAAAACGCGGCAATCTCGCCGGGGCTTCTGCC
Organism: uncultured Anaerolineales bacterium; assembly: GCA_964478075.1. Lineage (GTDB taxonomy): Bacteria > Chloroflexota > Anaerolineae > UBA2200 > UBA2200 > DAOUEX01. Next base: position 103,057 of record CAYZGO010000002.1, read on the forward strand.
AACCTGGCCACCTGATCAGCCAGAGAGCCCGCGTCGCCGCGCAGGATGGCCCGCGCTGCCGTCTGCAGCAGCACGCGGCTTTCCTCACTCAACTGGTCGAGACGCAACACGAAGATGCCGCCGCGCCTGTTTAACCATGCCTCTCCACCTGTGTGGCTAATCAAGCGGTGCACATAGCCTTGCAACTCGTCGGCGTATCCAGTCTCCCGTTCGTTGAGAATGACCAAGTCGACCTTCAGCTGACGCCTGCGCCAGTATGAGTGGGCGCGGAGCACCTCATCCAGTAGCTCAGCCTCATCACGGCTCTCGATGCACACCATGAGGATCGGGTAGTCCCCTGAGATCGCGTAGGGCCACAGGCCAGGTTGGCCCCGCCTATTGGCCACCAGGACCCCGGGATCGGCGCGCAACGCTGCGTGGGGATACAGGAGTATCGAAAGGAGCGTCTGGATGCTCTCCAGCTCCGCTGTGCTGAGGTCCAATGCACGCAACTCCTCCCGGTGAGTATCACGCGCTCGTCCAAAGGCACGTCTCACCGAGAGCCATGACTGATAGCGACGCGCCGTGGTCAGCGCATCCTCGCGCGAAGTGGCGGCAAGGGTGACGTAGGCCACTTGAGCCGTTGTGTGAGGCATGATGTCAATGCTTTGACCTATGCACATAATCGGATCGAGCGTCGCTCCGGTCGTGCCGGATAACTCTTTGCCCTCCTTGAGCGCCGCCGGGGAGCGAGGCGTCTGGCCACGCCCGAGGAAGCGGGCCCGATCGGTCTCATAGGCACCGGTCACTTTGCGACGACCCCTCGTGACCAGCAGGTGACCCAGATACACGGGCTCCTCGTCCGCAGAACGCGCACGACGGCGAAACAGAAGTGTGTTCAACTCTGGCACATATTCGCTTACCACAAAGAGCTTGCCAAAGGCCTGGTGGTGAAGGTCGGCCTCCTGCGGAATGAGTGCCACCTCCGCATAGCTGCTCAGCCAAAGCCTGCGCCGTCGACTGCTGTCGTTGGTCAAGGTAATGCGCCGGATCTCGACGTCGTCATCAGGCGACACAGTGACCTCCATGCGCAAAGAGATACCTTGGTCCTTGCGGCGAAACTCGACTTTGTAGGCGTGGAACAGGACCTCTTCCCATTCCGGCGCAGCGCCAGTGGGCTGGTAGCCCGCTGACCACAACGCGCCTGATCTTCGGTCTTGAACGTAGATCCAGCTTCCCCAGTTGTCCAGGCTAGTATCGGAGCGCCAGCGTGTCAGGGCCAGCTTCTTCCACTGAGTGCATCCAGCCCCAGCGCTAGTGATCAGAGTGGTGTCCCCCCCGTTAGAGAGCAGGAAGACCTCGGGTACGGGAAGGCGCATCGAAGTGCGATAGGGCGAGTCCGTCGGCAGCGGCATCGCCGGGCGAGCGGCCTGCGTCTCGTCGGGATGGGGGTACTCAACCGGGGCTTGTGCTGGCATCTGCTCGTGCAAGATCAGGTCAGTGGCCTGGATGCGCTGATCGGCGTGGAAGCGCCGTACCATGCCCTGGCCTTGCAGGTAGTTCACGATAGACAGGAGGATCATGCCCTGATGGTGTGCCATGTAGGACCGGACGATGGCTCTTTGCTGTCCCGGCGGGACGTGCGATGCCGTGTAGTCGATCGCCTCGTACAAGCCGTAGCGTCCCAGCATATCCTGCTCGATTAGGGCTGCCAGGTTGTCCATCACAGCCTTCGGTCGTAGGGACAACGCGAGTAGGGAGGCGTACGGTGCGATTACCAGCTCTTCACCCAGACCACGCTTCAAGCCCAATCCAGGGACGCCAAATGCCTGGTACTGGTAGTTCATCGCCGCGTCGAAGCGATAGTAACCCGACTCGGAGATGCCCCAAGGGACGGTTCGCTCATGTCCGTAGGCGATTTGCCGATCAATGACAGCGGCGTTGGTTTGCTGCAAGAGTGTCCCACGGTAGCTGTGCATGAGGAGCGGTGGCATCAGGTACTCGAACATCGTTCCGCTCCAGGACAGGAGCGCCCGTGTGCCGTTGACGAGGGTGAAGGAACGGCTCAGGTGCAACCAATGGCTCTTCGGGACGTCACCTTTCGCAATGGCCACGAGGCTGGCCAAACGCGCCTCAGAGGCAAGCAGGTCATAGTAGTTCTTGTCCATCCGCGCTGCCGAGATGTTGTAACCAATGTGGAACACTTCACGGCGGTCGTCGAACAGGAACTCAAAGTCCATGGCCTGGAAGTATTCTTCGGACTCTGCTGCCAAACCATCGAGGATGTGGGCGATATCGCGGGCACGTTCCTCAGCGGAATCTATCTCTTTCAACAGATCGGAGCACCAGGCGAGCGCCTCTTGCACTTCCGCATTCTCAGGCTGCTCGCGAAGAAGGCCTTGCACTTCGTCCAGGCGCTGGCGTACGTCTTGGCAGATCTGTGGCACGGTTGCGACACCAGCTTCTGTCGCATATGTCTCCACAAGCGCCCTCCAGGCGATTCCGATGGGTGTTTCCTCGTCCTTATGGGTGAACAGCTTCGGCGACTCGCCCATCCGCTCCAGCCACGGCAGCAGACCGTCGATGTCACGCAGGGTATTGTGCAGGTGGCGACGGGTCAGCTCCGACCAGGTCCGCAGATCGCGTACGGTCTTCACGTCCAAGTCCTCTGCCCGGCCTTTGAGGAATTGTCGCAGACGACGCTCGAACTCCGGCCAGTCCGACCGGATCAGTTCGGCCAGCAGAGAACGCCATTCAAGCGGGTTGCCTTCCACCGCCAGCAGCTGTTCGCGCATCTGATCAAGAAACTGCTCCAGCCATGCAGATTCCACCCCCGATTGCGGGCTCTGGGAGGTCTCGAGGGTCTCAGACAGCAGGTTCAGCTGATCGATCAGCCCGTGAAGAGCCTGCCGCCGCGGGATGGGTTGCTCTAGGACGTCCAGGCAGCCCCGCTTGAGCGCCAGCAGACACGCGGCCAGGTTCCCGCTGTCCACAGTGGAGACGTAGCGCGGTGACAGTGCACGCAGGTCGCGCGTGTCATACCAGTTGAAGAAGTGCCCCCGATAGCGCTCCATCTGCGCTAGGTTGTCGAAGGTGAACCGCAGCCGATAGGCCAGGTCAGCAGGCCCGATGTAGCCCATATCATAAGCAGCCAGTGTGGAGAGGAGTTGCATACCGATGTTGGTTGGCGAGGTGCGACGGGCGTGCTGCCCCCCAGGGTCCTCCTGATAGTGATCCGGCGGCAGCCAATGGTCATCCGGGCCCACGAAGTGTTCGAAGTACAGCCATGTGCGGCGCGCCAGGGACCGCAACTGCTGTCGTTGCTCGGCTGAGAGCTGCACCGGTTCTTGCACCACGGGCCTGCTGATCCAGTGGGCAATCTGTGGTGAAGCCAGCCAGGCCAGGAGGAACGGCGCAGCGATGGGCAGCGCCTCAGGCCTCCGCCACAGGAGCAGCGCGGCGAAGCCCAGAGCGAGCACTGCCGCACTGCCCATGCGCACCCACGCCAATGCCAGCTTTCGTTCCCTCTTGAAGAGACGGATGGTGTGCGCAGCAGTAGTCCACTGCAGCAAATGCCGCCCGGTGATAAACAGGCGGACCAAGGTGCTGCCGATTGCATCCATGACAACCAACGTCTCGTAGGTGAGGAACGCCAGGCCCAACAGCCATCGGCCGGCCTTGGCCCAAAGCCGCTCCATCGCTGCTTCCCGCAGGAACTCCCATCCTCCCTTGAGCAAATCACTTAGCACGTCGCTGAGGAAAGGGATGCCGTAGATGAGCAATGCCGCAATCGTCCAGACAAGCGCCGACCCCGGCAGCCACACCCAGCCGGCAAGCAGCAGGGCCAGCAATGAAGGAGTGAGCAAGCTGCGGCGCAGGTTGTCCAGTATCTTCCAGCGGTCGATGATGGAGAGACCGTTGGGTATTCTCTCTTTGCCTGTGCCGGGCACGCGCGGCAGCAGCCAAGGTAGCAGCTGCCAGTCGCCCCGAATCCAACGATGCTGGCGGGAAGCATAGGGTACGTAGTGGGGAGGAAAATCCTCGTAGAAGGTCACCGGTGTGCACAGCCCCGCCCGACCGTGAACGCCCTCGAACAAGTCATGGCTGAGCAGGGCCTCTGTCGGCACCCGTCCGGCAAGGCTGCGTTCGAATGCAGCGATGTCGTAGATGCCCTTGCCCGCGTAGATGCCTTCCCCAAACAGGTCCTGGTAGGCATCGGACCAGGCGCGCGTGTAGAGATCTACTACGGTATCCCCAGCGAAGATCTGGGTGAAGAGCGATCGATTCGCCGAGGGAGGCCAGACTTCAAGGCGGGGCTGCAACACCGTGTACCCGGCGACCACCTCACCGGTATGGGGATCGAACCGCGCGCGGTTCAGCGGATGGGCCATCGTTGCCACCAACTGGCGAGCGCTGTCCCGGGGCATGATGGTATCGCGGTCAACGGTAATGGCGTACTGGATCCCCTGGAGGCGGTCCAGGTCACCTTGTTGCACCGTGAAGTGGATCTCCGTGCGATCTCCTAAGAGCAGTCTATTGAAGTCAGCCAGCTTGCCTCGCTTGCGCTCCCAGCCCATCCAGTATCCTTCCTCTGCACTCCACTGACGTTCGCGATGGAAAAGGTAGAACGGGCCGCCAGACTTGAGGCCGTACTTGCCGTTGAGGGTACGGATGCCCTTAATAGCCTGCTCGATGAGATCATCGTCATTGGGCATGTGTTTTCGAGCTGCATCGGCGAAATCTGTGAGGAGAGCGAAGAACAGATTGGGATCGGGGTTGCTCAAATGGTGCCGCTCCAGTTGCCGTAGCAGCGCCTGGACCTCTTGGGCGTCGGTCAGCATGGTGGGCATGACGATGATGGTGCGGCTTTCGGGCGGGATGCTCTCTTCATAGCCCATTGTTGGCAGTCTGCGCGGCGCAACCGTGTGAGTGACGGTCCAGTTCACTGCATGGATGCCCACCGCTGTTGCAGGTACCAGGCCGATGAATCCCACTCCCAGTAGCTGTCGGAGTGTGCCACCAGCGTAGCGGGCGTACCCAAGAAGGATACCCAAGACGATGGCCGTGAGTGAGGCGATGCTGCCAAGGTATACAAAGGTAGGATGGTTCAATATCCACCGTTGGATACGCTCTGGCAGGGTGGGATGGTAGCCCAAGCAGCCTTCAAGCTGAGCACGACCCTCGGCCACAAGGTAGAAGCCAACGTGACTAGTGTGCACTGAATTGGCTACTCCTTGCTTGGCTGCCTGTATTGCGGCTTTCGCCACTTCTCTCTCATCTTGATCCGTCACCTTGGCTAGCTCTTCAATCACCTTCCGGTAGCAGTCGCGCGTCTGAAAGTCCATCTTGCTGTAGACATCGGCCGGGTCCTCTCGCAGAACTCGCTCTACTTGGCTTACGCTTTCAAAGAAGTCACTCCAATCGTGTGCTGCCAACCCGCGCAGGCTCAGGATGCAGTTAGCAATTCTCCGGTCCTCAGTGCCTGCTTCGCCCGTGGTCGCCTCGTCTGCGGCTGACCTGCTTCGGCCAGGGGACTGCAACCCGGTGATCTCCGCGGCTGCAGAAGTCAGGTTCTCCAGGATGGCCAAACGCAACATGCTGGGCAGCGCCCACAGTTCGCCCATAGTGAGGCTAGCACTGGCCTGATAAGTGCGGAGGAAGTGACGCACGTGATCGAAAATGAGGTAGTTATTGCTCCAGCGGACGATCTCACGTGCAACGGCACGAATCCGTGGGCAGCGCTTGCCCGAAGCAGTCTCTACGGTGGGCAACTCCTGGTAGAAGTGCGCCGGCATGTCCTCACGGACCTGGCGCAGTGCTTCCTGGACGACATGGAAGTTGTCCAGGAACCATTCGCCAGCGGCAGATAGCGACAATTGCCGGTCAGAGGCGAATCGCTGGTGCGCCTCCCGCAACGCCTTCTCGTGATCCGTCAGATAGCGTCGAAGGGAGAACCTCTGTCCTCCACCAACGCCGACATGATGTCGGCTGGCGGTGGCAGTTGCTAGTTCCTCGATCTCACCGAGGGGGGCGCTTCCGCCGCTGGGTTCAGCGTTGGTGGGTTCGTTGGACGTGGATGGCTGGTTCTGCACCGTCTAGTGTCCTGTGAATTCCTTGGCGATGATCTCAGCCTCACTGGGCTCGATCTGATCTGGAGAGAGGTCTTGGGCTACAAGCAGAGCGGTTGTGCCGTAGACAACAAAGTTGAGAGCAAGGCTCCCGTACGGCCAGGTGGTGCTTCCAGAGTAACCGTGGGCGCTCATCGCCACCAGGTCTATGTTCTCCTCCTTGACCAGTTCATGTAAGCTCTTGGCGGGGTTGTCGCTGACCACAAGCCAGTTCTGGACATCGACTTGTTGGGCAGCCAAGGATGACCGGAGTTCCTCCAGGCATCGCTCCGCCTCTGCGCGGTTCAACGCGACCACTCTATCGATTACGCCAAGTTCTTCGTCCGTGAGCGGACGGCGGCGTGCCATTTCCGGCTTGCGTACCACGTGCGCCAGGATCAACTGCGCGCCATGGGACCGCGCCAGCATGGTGATCAGTGGCACGGCATGCTCTGCTCGCTGTGAGCAGTCCAAAGGGCACAGCACTCGCGAATAGGTGAGATGGGTCAACTCGCTCGTCACGGGGTGGTACGCGCGCACGATCATCAAGGAAACGCGCGCACGTGCAATGATCTTCTGTACCGTACTGCTGACGTTCCAGCCGGTCAGGCCACTTCGGCCGTGGCTGCTCAACACGATGAGGTCGACGCCATTCGCACGTGCAAAGGCCAGAATCTGTTCCGCGGGCTTCCCTTCCAAGCGGCTCGAGTCTACATCTAATCCCGCCGCTCCCAGTCGGCCAGAGATTCCCTCCAGGTATGCATCTGCTTCGGCCGTCCGAAAGCGCCAGTTCAGTGCATTGACTGGCTGAGCTGCTTCATTGGCATGTCTGGGCTGGCATAAGTTTAACAGTGTCACCTTGGCCTCAAGGGGCTGGGCCATGGCGACCACATGCGGCAGCACACACTCAGCAAGCAGCGAGCCGTCCAGCGGGACAAGTATGTTCTTGAACATGTTCGCACTCCTTCCGTTGACGTTAGCCCAGTCGGAACAACAGGGCGCTTGATCACGGAGAGTATCTTCCTCGTCCGAATGGCGCCTGATCTGAAATCACCCAACGGGTTCTATGCAAGCCAGTCGACTCACAGAATGCGCCTCGCCACAAAACCAGCGCAGCGGTAACGTTGCTGCTGCTAGACTAGCTGCATCAATCTGAGCCCGTGAAGCTCTGATCATCGTTAGGTCGTATCGAGGCCACGTGGAGATCATGCTCCGCGTGGGCGGAGAGCACTCGCGAGTGCGAGACAGCAAGACGTTCCTCGCTCTCCAGATTCCTGCTCACTGAATCACGTCGGGAGCCTCTTTGCTAACGCAGGGTGTTAGTGGGAGATACATACTCTCTAAGCTGCCCGAGCTTCTGCTTCACCAAATCAGCTTTCGTGGGCATATTCCCCTGGGTTCCCTTCGCTAACAATACCTCGTTTACCTTTCTACGTCAAGCTGCGCACCACTGTGGACTTGCGCAGGGAAAGGACTTCACAGGGCCCTATGAATAGCAGGCGCTGAGTCAATTAGTCTTACCCTTGGGGTTAGCCAAAGCCCGGACGGGCTCACTCATTCAATTCAGGCTCCAACCCCACCATGTGTTGCATTTCCCCAGATGGATGTTCATGTGTGTTGTGGTCTATTACTGCACGAATCTGCTGCGGAACCCCGTACTGTGCCAGGAGACCGTTACAAAGAATGAAGGAAGCTGGGTGCGGGCTTCGCCCGTAGATTCGTAGTCCGGGCACGAACCGAATGGCTGCGATGGAACGCATAACAATGCGCTTTCAGTCCTGGCAAACAGATAGCGGGACTTCGCTCTGCCGAACGGACAGCAGGACTCCGCGCGTGACTGCGATGCACGGCTGCTCAAATGGCGTCTTCCAAGGCAATAATACGCTTCCCCCCCCCTCATCCGGTGCGCCAAGCGACGGGTCTCCTAAACGCAGTACGAGAGTCCTGGTCAGCCTTTGAAGCCGACGGGGTGCTGGGAATACGAGGTACTCGCAGAATGGAAAGGATGTGAGATGTTCCTCGACTGCTGGTGCCGCTGTGGGTACCCTGTATCCGCTCACTCCATGTATTCGCGCAACTGGCGGCTGCGGCTGGGATGCCGCAGGCGGGCGAGCGCCTCACGTTCGATCTGCCGGATGCGCTCGCGGGTCAAGCCGAATTTCGCCCCCACTTCTTTCAGCGTGTAGGCGCGGCCGTCTTGCAGCCCAAAGCGCAGGCGGAGGATGCGTGCTTGACGCGGCCTCAGTGTAGCCAGGATTTCCTCCATCTTTTCAGCTAGCAGGCTCTCCGTGGCCATATCAGGAGGCGTAGGGCTGTCGTCGTCCCCAATGAACTGGCCCAATTCACTGTCCTTTTCCTTGCCGACGGGCTTCTCCAAGGAAAGCGGCCGACGCGAGACCTTGAGCAGCCGGCGCACTCGGGCAGGGGTGAGATGCATTGGACCGGCAATTTCCTTCGGCGTTGGCCTGTGCCCGCTCGTCTGCTCCAAGTACCGCGCAGTGCGGTACACCTTGCGAATGCGGTCTCCAACATGAGAGGGCAAGCGAATGACACGGCCTTGCTCAGCCAATGCGCGGGTGACGCTCTGGCGAATCCACCACGTGGCGTAGGTGCTGAACTTGCACCCGCGCCGGTAGTCGAACTTTCCGACTGCTTTCATCAAGCCCAAGTTACCTTCTTGGATCAGGTCCAGGAAGGGCACCCCTTGGCCCATGTAGCGCTTGGCGATGCTGACGACCAAACGGGTATTGGCTTTGATCAGATGCGCTCGCGCGTTGTTTGCCATTTCAACCTGGCGCAGGTACCTTTGGCGGAGGTAGGGTTTCTGCCCGCCCTTTTGGAGTCGTCGCTGCGCAATCTTGCCGCGCTCTATTTGCTTGGCCAGGCGGACCTCTTCCTCACGCTTCAGCAAGGGGACGCTGGCCATCTGCTTCAAGTACAGGCTGATAGAGTCATGGCTGTTGATGCCGCTGAGGTCAAAGGCCTTGTGCACTTCTTGCTTCTCTGGTTCCTTCGCTTTCGGGGGTGCTGGCTGATCCTTCTGTCCGTCAGGTGTGATGATCTCGATGCCCTGGTCGTAAAGGTACATCATGAGATCTTCCAACTGCGGGAGGTTCTTCTGTGCCTCTGGAAAGAGCTCGATCACATCGTCCACGGTGAGGTAGCCCTGCTCTTCCGCTTTGTCAATCAATTGCTGGGCTGGATCCAGCGGCTTCTCTTTCGGTTTCAACCTGACATGACTCATTTCGCTATCCTACCTGTATCTTTCCGACGGGCCCGCATCAGCTTGTGCGTCTCCCAAGTAATGTCTCATTTCTTCTGCTGGCGCAAGCCCAGAAGCCTCCGCACGCGGCTGCGATCCGACTTGGCCACCGGTAGTTCTTTGTCCAGAGAGCGAAGAACCCGCTTTGATTTCCTCCTGCGCAGGTGGCTGCGTCGCTGTTTCAGTCGCCGCAGCTTTCCCTTGCCAGTGATCTTGAAGCGCTTTGCAGTCGCTTTATGTGTTTTCATCTTGGGCATAACTGTGACATATCCTCCTGTAACTGACCCGCAAGGCCTGGGCTGTGTTGACCTAGTAAACTGGCTTTGCAGTACGACCTGCGATTCTGTGGCCTTACTTGCTTTACCTCGACCAAGCTTCAATCTCGTCCACCATCCGAAGTGCGATTCTGTGCTTCTGTTCGTCGATTCCGAGGACGCGTACCAGAATCGAAGACCCCACCTCTAGATCTACCCAGGTAGCTTTGCCACCAGGCATCTCCGAGACATGGACCAAGCCCTCGACCCTTCGCCAATATCAACGAAGGCGCCAAATGATACCACGCCTGTCACAGTTCCCTTTACTACGTCGCCCTCCATCAGGTTCTTCGTTACGCGTTCCCAGGGATTGGGTAACAACCGCTTCCGACTTAGCGCGATGCGCTCCTGCTCCCGATCGACTCTTAGAACAAGCACCTGCACCTCATCGCCTACGCTCAGGACATCGCAGGCTTTGTCCACGTACCTCCAATCCAGCTCTGAAATGTGGATCAGGCCATCCACACCATCCAAATCCACGAAAGCACCAAAATCGACCAGGCTCCGTACAATCCCAGTTCGCACTTCGCCCTCGCTCAGTTCCCCAAGCAGTTGTTGGCGATTAGGGTAATTTGCAGCCCTCTCCGACAACACCAGATGCCGCCGTCGTTGATCTACCTCAAGCACCACCAGCGAGAGACTCTGGCCGACCGGCTTGGACTTCGCCTCAGGTTTGCGCGACCGCAGGCACGTTAGATGCGAGTTCGGTACAAAGCCGCGCAGACGGCCGAACGAGACAATGACACCGCCGCGATTGAAATCAGTCATTTTAGCTTGAAAAACATCCCCACTCTTCAATAGAGTCCTTGCATGCAGCCAGTCGCTGTGCTCCAAGCCCTTTCTTATCGAGACGACAATCTCCCCATCACGACCTGATTCCTTCAAGATGCAAACTGGCACGGGCGCGGTACGCATTGTTCAGACTCTCCAAATGCTCGGAGGGGACAATTTCATCCCGTTTGGTCTCTGTCAGCTGAACGACCACCTCGCTCTCGCTGATCGACAGAATGACACCTTGATGAACCGCTCCACGTAGAGGAGTGGTGTAACGATAGTCATTCTCGGCCAGTGCTGCCAGTCTTTCCTGTTGCACATTTGTATATGGTCTATCGATCATGCTCTGCGAAACCGGCGCTGCGCCTTTCGTTGTCGTTTGCGCTCACGGACGATGGCTTTGCGAAGGGCTTTGTGGCGCTTATCGCTCTTCGAAACGAAGTACCTCTTCTTCTTGACCTCGGTTAGGATCCGCGACCTCGTCACTCTCTTGCGAAAGCGCTTCAACATATTATCGAAGGATTCTCCCTCTCGCAGTGCTACTCTTACCATGCCCTAGTTGTCACCTCCCATCTTTCACCTTCCTCTACAGTCGTCAGCGCGTCTTGCCCACTATTCGGCAACCTACATAAGTCATAGTCACTCTTGATCAGCGCTGACAATTCTTCCTTCCAATCTGTGCACTATTGATCCATCACGCTCCGCGAAACATCTGGCACTGCTGTCGTTACCATTTGCGCTGCGTTCGCATGGCCTCAGGAAGAACCTTGTGGTGTTTCTCGCTCTTGGAAACATCGAGGGGCCTTCCCGAGCTGGGTGACAATGCGAGCCCGCGCAGCCCTGTTACGGAAACCTCTCTGCATGCCACAGTCAGACGCAGCAGCTATGCTGAGACACCCCCGGATGGAAACTCGGTGTCAGTCTCAAACACTCCAGTCAAACTTGCCAAAAGCATCCGAGATCGGCGGAAGCGCCCCGTTGTGAGCCCGATTAAGCAGCAACCAACTCTCCAATACTGGCCAATTCTTCAGTGCAATGATGCTTGCCTCTGCTAATTTGTTACACAGCAGTTCACTGCTCTGTAGTTCATCCCAGTATCGCTGCAAGCCTTCAGCCACGAGCTGGGGCATCTCCTGCAGAATCTCGAGGTCGATCTCACCAAACTGATGCGTGCCTCCAGATTCTTTCTTCGTCTTTATTCCGCCGTGAGCCGCATAGTGTCCCAAGGCCGTCAGCATATCGACAGTATATTCACGGCTGCTAGTTTTGATGACAACCGTGTCGTCGTGCAACCCGATCTGGTCTGAATTCGCCAGCCACCTGAAGCCCGTCTGGAGGTCGGCGACGCTACCCCACAGATCGGAATTACCTCTGATGCAGCGTCCAAGTATCTCCACCCCAGACGAAAAGACATGATACGCCGGGATATAAGTGGTTCGCTGAGCTTTCGGAGGCTCCAGCAGATGACTGACGCTCTCGCAAATGTCATGAATCACGCCAATGACATATCCTGCTTTGATGGTCAAGGAGAAAAGGCGCGGGTTACCGCCTGCCTTCCTATTCAAGGCTTTCCATAACCGGGACTCCTTGCTCCAGTTCTTCAGCTTGACCGTAGGGGTCTTGAGCTTTACATTTGCTGGTGCCTTTGCCATGTTGTCGCCTCCTTCTCAGACTTGTGGCGAGCTCCCCAGGCCCAAGCGGCCTGAGCTGCTTGCGTCCTGGACACAATGAGCCAACTGTGTAGTTTCTGCTCTTTGTCTAGGAACTCCATTTTCTTCATCCTGCACTGGTGAGCACTTTACCTAGTGCCCAGGCAGCAGTCGCAGGTCACACCAGGTCGCGCCTGGGCGCAAGCTCCCAAACAGAACCTCAGCGGAAGGCGTGTACTTGCGCATGAATAAGTTCACCCTTTCCAGCATGAGATTCACTCTTGCCTTGTCAGATAGTTCGTCCCACTGACCATGAGCGGCGTGATCTCTTAGGCGAGTCCAGCAAGCGATGTCCTTCGCGTCCTGTTTGGTAATGAACTCTTGCTCACGCAGCGTCTCGGCGTATGCTTCGATTCCAGGCTTCCGTCCTGTCTTGTGCCCTTCACACTTTACCCAGGTCCTCAGGAACTCTTCAAGTGCTGCGGAAACCACCATTGCAGGCGCCGCCGGATGACCACCTTTTGATCCGAGCAAGTCATGCGCTTGACTGAGCAAATCGGACACTACATCTATCTGCGCCTTGCGCAGTCGTCTGTAGCGTTTCTCGCTCTTTGAAACAAAGCAGCGTTTCTTCTTCACCTGGCTCAGGTCACGCGAGCGCGTGACTTCTTCTTGAAATCGTTTCAGTAGACTACCAAGCGATTCCCCTCGCCCAGTACCACGCTTGTCACTCTCTAGTCATCGCCTCTCGTCGTCAACTCACTGCCTGAGAATCGTGGCCGTGGCCGGTGAATCCTTGCTCGCCTGAATGAAACAGACCTGGCTAACCGCTACTCACTCCGAGTCTCGGCAGGAAACCAGGTCTGCAGCAAGGCTGGATCCAGATTATCGCGAACCGCGAGAGTTTCCGAGCGACTCCCTGGGCGGCTGCCGCGAATGGCCCGCTCAGTAGAAGGCGCTCTACTCCACCTCCACAGGCGATAGCTCCTGAGAAACCTGATCTAGTGCACCATCCAACCAGCCCAACTCTGCACGGGCCACAGACAATGCGTAGTCAAGTGCCAGGCGTTGTCCCAAATCCGCGCTTTCATCCAACGCCGCCCCAATCTGCTCCAGTGCAAGCTGATGACCGGCAACCTGCGACCGTCTCTGCTGCAGATGAGCCGTCAGTCTAGCACGCGAGAAGTTGCTGGCCAGCATCAGGCGCATCATGAAGGCCTTCATCGAAGTACCAGGGCCAACAGGTCGATCGATCCACTGCTCTAGCTCGTGCCTACCCGCGTCTGTAATGGTATAGATCTTCCTGGGCGGCCTATCCTGTCGCAGTTCGACATCCATGGTTACCAGATCGTCCTGCAGCAAGGCCCGCAAAGCAGGGTAGACACTACCAGAACTGGGACCGCCGATCAACCAGCTCAGGCTCTTTAGGAACCGCTTAACATCATAGCCAGACATCGGCTGCTGAGTCAGCAAACCCAGACTGAAGTAGCGGAGATTGATAGCGCTCCCGGACATGGCTGATTCCCCGCACAACATAGCGTTACCGGCTATGTCGTATCGATATAGGTCATACAGAGATATTTTACCAGAACTCACCACGATTGTCAAATCCGCGGGAGCTCTGTCTCTCTTCACCATCACCAGATTCGGAACAATCACCGCACATTGGCTGATTGACAACTGTCAGCAGATTGTGTACAATATAGGCATCTTAATAGCAAACTGTCCTAATCTGCAAGATTCTAGGCTGTTCGGCTGCGCCGGGGCCGGACTAGGAACTGGGCACATTGTTCAGAGCGTTGCTGAGGAAAGGATAACTTCAGCGGTGCGTAGCATCGTTTGCAGAGTAGAGACGAGCTGTTTTCTCTGAGCCTGTGTAGATCCGAGCTTTCGTTATCGTTGCAAATCTTCCCCAGATTTTTTGGCACTCGGTTGCCGACTCTACTTGGCGAGGCTGGACACACCGAGTGCTTTTTGATTTGTGCAAATAAGGTATCATGGAGGATGATCTATGAGCGAGAACCTGACTCATGTTGGAACTGTGCCATCAGAGGAAGGCGAGTCTGCCTCTGATTCGCAGGTTGAGCCAACCTCGGAAGATCAAGAGCCTACTTCCGGGGATAGACCTCGCGAGGCAGACAGGGACGAGTCGCTGATTGCGCCGACCACAGGGCAGCAAACACCTTCTTCGACCACTGAGCTTCAGACAAGCGAGTTGCTGACAGAAGAGGAACTGCCTGTTGCGAAGCCACAAGCACCGACCGCCACCGAGTCTGCGGCGGGGATTATCACGAAGGAGCCGTCATCATCCGTGGCCGATGAGGCAACTGACCACGAGGTGCATCCAACACGGGAGGACACGCCAGAAAAAGCGCAGGGCGACGAAGCCCGAGCAGAGCGAACAGGCATGGGTAAGGTGTTTACTGACGACTACACCTACCGGCGGCCTAAGAGGGGAGAGATACGCCAGGGACAAATCATAGGTATCGAAGAAGACCACATAATCGTGGATCTGGGTCTCAAGCGCGAAGGCCATGTCTCGGCCGACGACTTGCAGCGCGTGGGCTCTGACATCGTGGCAGCGCTCTCGCTCGGGGACGAGATCCCTGTCTATGTCATCAGGCCAGAGGATAGAGAAGGCAACATTGTCGTCTCTTGGCATCGTGCCCGGCAAGAGCAGGACTGGCTCGATGCCCAACGACTCCACGAAACTGGTGAGGTCTGGGAAGGAAAAGTCAAGGGCTACAATCGGGGGGGCTTGATCGTGCCCTATGGCAAGATCCGAGGCTTTGTCCCCGCTTCGCATCTCACAGGCATGTCACGGCGTCTTGATCCGGCAACTCTGCAGGCACGACTGGCTGATATAGTAGGAAAGAGCCTGCCTTTGAAAGTGATCGAAGTTGACCGCCGCCGCCGCCGCCTGATCTTCTCCGAGCGGCTGGCACGACGTGCATGGCGCCTCCAACAACGGGAAAAGCTGCTGAATGAACTGCAAGAAGGAGACCACGTGCATGGTGTCGTGAGCAACGTGTGCGATTTCGGAGTCTTCGTTGACATCGGAGGCACTGATGGCTTGGTGCACATATCCGAGTTATCGTGGCGACGCACACGGCATCCCAGTGAATTGATAAAGGTAGGCGACGAGGTAGAAGTTTACGTCTTGCACGTTGACAGAGAGCGCAAACGCATCGGTCTGAGTCTCAGGCTGATTGAAGCGGACCCCTGGGAAGCAGTAGAGGAGAAGTACGAGGTCGGGCAACTGGTGACTGGTGTGATTACCAAGATCACTGACTTTGGTGCATTCGCCGCGCTTGACGACGACATTGAAGGCCTGATCCATATCTCAGAATTGGCAGAAGTCCCGCCCAAACACCCGAGCGAAGTGGTTACTGGGGACAAGGCTGTACCACTGCGTATCGTGAAGATAGACAGTAGACGGCGGCGGATGGGTTTGAGCCTGAAGCGCGTTTCCGAAGAGGACTGGGCTGAATGGGAGGAGCAAAGAAAGATAACAGTCGAACCTGAGGAGCAAGTGGAAGCCGCCGGGGAACCGGAGCCCCCTGTTCAAGAGGCCTTGGTGGAGGAACCCCAGGTGGCGCCGTTGACCGCGGAGGAAGCACCGGCTGAGGTTGTGGCAGAGGAACCGCCTGACGAAGCGTTGCCCACGGAGGAAGCACCGGTTGAGCCTATGGCAGAGGAACCGCGTGACGAAGCATTGCCCGCAGAGGAAGCACCGGTTGAGCCTGTGGCAGAGGAGCCGCGTGACGAAGCGTTGCCCACGGAGGAGACACCGGTTGAGCCTATGGCAGAGGAGCCGCGTGACGAGGCATTGCCCGCAGAGGAAGCAGCGGTTGAGCCTGTGGCAGAGGAGCCGCGTGACGAAGCGTTGCCCGCAGAGGAAGCAGCGGTTGAGCCTGTGGCAGAGGAGCCGCGTGACGAAGCATTGCCCACGGAGGAAGCACCGGTTGAGCCTCCTGACGAGGCTTTGCCCAAGGGGCCCCCGCCAGAGGACGAAGACAGTCTGTGGGATAGCCCACCGGATGATGGGCACAGCCATCCAGGCACGGAATCCCAGTAGATCCTTTCCACGAAAGTGGATGCTATTGGTAGAGAGTGCATTTCGCCATGCGGGACCCAAGAAAGAAGGAGCTGCAACACCGGTTGCAAGAGGCACTGAAAGAGCTTGAGCAATTGGATAAGCGGCTGCAACAAAAGGCAGAATACGGACCAGGCAAGGGAGATCCAGCCATTTACGAATGGGAATTGACCTTGGCTCGGCGCCAGGAAACCCAGGCCCGGGTGGAGACGATTCGGCAGGCTCTGCAAAATCTCGCAGAGGGACGCTATGGAGTCTGCGAACGATGCGGCGCGCCCATAAATCCGGAACGCCTGGGAATCCTCCCGCTGACGACTCTGTGTATTAACTGCGCACGATCAAGAGAATGATCGAAGCCTAACCCTTCAACGGACGAATCGGCTGCCCGGAACCTCGGGCAGCCGATTTCTCGTTCTTCCCGATTCTGTTATGGACTCGTTTGGGCTCGACGCACAGCGTTGGAACAAGTCACAGGCTTTTTCCTGCACGCGGTCCGACGACAAGCACGGGACATAGAGCTGCGAAATCCGCCAAAACGATCAGACCCCAGAGAGGTTCGGCCAGCGCCACGACAGCCGAGAGCGCCACAGCCAGCACTCCAATGGCTATCCACACGTTTCTATCTGGCTGTGGTCTGAAGTATGTAATCAAGGTTACGAGCAGGCAATAGAGCACCGTCATGACCAACACGCTCGACAAAGCGGTATTCTTGGTGAGAAGGATTGGCCCCCGGGAATCAACGTAGAAGACAGGCGCATCATTCACGAAACGCACATGGATACGCCGGATGATCGCCAGAAAGAGCATCGTGTATTGGCCTACTGCGGCCACACCTCCCCAAAGCAAACTCGTCAGTATCTTATCTCTCTGCCATCTGGTCATGAAGGATTGATTTCCTTTCTCCTCGTATTTCCAATACACGAGGCATCACGTGCGCTGCGTCCTTCATTACAAAGAAGCGGCAGCATTGTAGCCCATCCACGCGCGCCTGGCAAGTGTATAGACCGGATGCATGGGTAACACATTAGATCTTAGCAATTATGCTCGTTTGGGTCAATCTGTGCAACTTTCTCATAGCAGAAGAAGACATCGAACACGCCATCAGTGAGTGTATAGCGTAGCGCCACTGGGTGTGAACATCGTCGGTTTGGAGGACATGCTTGCGCCAAGCGCTATCGCTTGCTTGGACGAAGCGAAACACGCGCAAGGAGTCGATGTAGTAGCACAAAGGGAAGCCATAAGTGTGCATCATGGCCTGGGCGGCCTGGATATGGGCTCAGGTGGTCTCCTTGGGGAAGAAATCAGCGAACAGCAGCTTGCGGCTGAAGTCATCAATGGTAGTAATCAGAGCCCATTTCTCCTGGGCAAAAGGAGACCATAGGTGCGTGGAGGCATCGTGTTGCACCGGGGCGCCGATCGAGGCGGTCAACTTTTCGCGGTCATGAACCTTTCTTTTTCGGCGAAGCTTGTAGCAGCCCGGACGCTTGGCAGGATTGATGATTCTGTTTACGAACACACTGCCCCCTTTCTTTGTGAGGCGGTCCCGCAGGGCAGAGTAGTTGTAGCCGGAGATTGGCAACCGTCGGTCTTCGACCATCTCTTTCTCTTGCAGCAGTGCCGGTTCGATCTCTGCTTCCACAGGAGCAGACAATCTAGCTGGTGTAGCTCTTTCGTAGGAAACGGAGAAAGTCTCCGCATCTTGCCGGTATTGCCTGAGCAGGGCGAAGAACCGACTCTTACTGATGCCCAATATCTCTTGAACTTCAGCTCCTGGCAGCATTCCCTGGCAGTACGCTTGAAGTAGAACTTTGATCTGGTCGTCAGTAAATGGTTTGTGTAGCTGGTCCATTTATTCCTCCCCTAGTAGTCTTGGAGGAAATATACCATGACCAGTCCACTTTTCAGCTGGAAACTGTCCATCTTTCAGGTTTAAACAGTCCAGTTTTCAACTTTAAATGACACCCTCATACGGGTACCGTGTCAAATCAAAAGATAATGTTACCGGGAGGTGATGGTTCTGTCAAATGAAAATGTTACCAGGCTGCCTTCTCCTTTCTAGACTTGTATGGGTATTGCCAACGTTTCGAGGACGTTCTCCGTTACCCCCGGTTCAGCACCCGGCAAGGAGAAGAGGTGATCAATTAAGTCGTAGATCTCCTGTCGTAACTGACGAGGGTTGGTTTGGTCTCGCAGTTGTTCAAGCTGCTGGCGTTTCTCCTGGGAGATAGCGTTAGTAGCACAGAGACGCTGAAGGGGCGTCTGTGCTGGGCCATAACGGCGTTGCACTCGGCGAGCTTGGTCACTGGTAAAGGTTACCGTCTTCTCAGTCAAGCGCATGACAGGGTCGTAGAGATGATTGAGGGCTATGGTCTGGGCGACGGAATCGAGCCGCTCATTGCCCAAGTAGGCACGGACCAGAGTAAAGTTCTTCTGCTCAACAAAGCGGTTATCGTTCTTCTGGTAAGGGCGGCTGCGGGAGAGCTGAACGCCCTTGATAACGTCCGTCCAAAAGCGTAGCAGATGATCGTTGAAGAACTCACTGCCGTTATCGGGGTGGATTTCGAGGACAGGGAAGAGGAGACGGGCCAGGATGCGGCGGAAAGCATCTTCCATGACTCGTTGGCTACGTCCCAGGACAGCAGCCCGTTCGCTCCAGCTGGTAGCGACATCGATCATCTGCACGGTGTGCACATAGTCTCCCGCTGCGCTGTGGCCAGAATGATGCACCAAGTCAACTTCAAAGTGGCCAGGCTCCTGTTCGTCCCAGGGGATGCGTTTCATCGGGATGTCACGGGTCACTCGGTTGGCAGGCTTGGGGCCTTTCCTGCGAGGCAAGCGCCACTGTTCCAGCTGCTCAATCTTTTTCAGTCTGCGCCTCACGGTAGAGACGCTGATACGGTCCAGTTGCTCCAGCAGGGATGGTGATACTTGCAGCTCGCCATGAGCAGCTAGCTGCTCGGCCATCGAAACCAAATTCGGGGTGAGCCGTTCGGCACAGATGTAATCATAGCTCTCGGAGATCACCCGCAAGGCATCGTCAACGTCGGGGCCATAGGTCTTGCTACGTTGTTTGCGTCGAGCCTTGCGGGCTATGTTTCCATTCATGAGTCGGATCAGACTCTTGCGGTGCAACCCAGTCACTTCCTCCATTCTGTCCAGCAATTGGCTGCGCTCCGTGCGCTTGGCCTTCGTGTACTTCTTCTGCATGATGCGGAGATACTTGTACTCCTCGTCAATGGTCATTTTGTCTTCGTTAGGCATGTTTCCCCCAGTAACATTATCATTTGAGGGAATCATACACCTTCGGTAACATTTTACGTGAAAGAATGCGGGTACTTGACAAGAAACCTATGTTGTGGTATGATGATATTGGAGAAAAATTCAACGAGTGAAAATTTGCTCACCGTTCCAAAGACGCTATGGATGCAAGTTTGCAGCATTCAACTCGAATGTGTCGGATGATGCTATTGAGTGGGACTTTTGAAGAGAGATTGCCCAATTATATGGCCAGGTTAAAAAGCCCACGAGTTTGCCAAACCTCGCAGTGCGTGGACTGGCACGCCTGCGGTAACATTTCGTTAACACCAGCGAGAAGGGATTGATGTGTACGTCGTTACGTCATTGCTATCTTTGCACTCTAAAGACGTGTTATAATATGTTGTGGCATTTGTCCATCTAGTCCACAATATACAGACCGTGAGCTGGCCGCTGAGCTGTTGCGGGGTCTTGTGGTCAAAAGCGTGTTATGTCTTGGTGAACACGGACCAGCAATTGTCCTCAGGCTTGGTAGGGCGCCAAGCACAGCGGGCCCTACCTCTGAGAATCGAGGGGTGTTCTGTGGCTTCTCAAGTCATTGTACCCAAGCTGACCGACCAAATGCAAGAAGGTCGCATGCTGGAATGGCTCTGTTCTGAAGGCGATGCGGTCGTTGTCAATCAACCGCTCTTTGTGGTCGAAACCGACAAGGCCGCCGTTGAGGTGCCAGCCGAGGAGACGGGGATACTGCTCAAGATCCTAGTCTCGGCTGGTTCGACTGTTCCTATCGGCACCCCTGTGGCGTGGATCGGTGCCCCGGGCGAAGTTATCCCTGAGGTTGAAAAGCCAACGCCGCCCCAGGAACCGGCGGTGCGGGTAGAGGAGAAACCATCCAGTCCCTCCTCAAGGGTCGTTGTCACTGCTCAAGAGCCAGAGCCGGTGCTTGCGGGACCCAGGGCCAAGTACCTGGCTCGCGAACTCGGTGTTGACTTGAAGGCCGTCCAGGAACATGCCAGACGGAAGCGAATACGCGAGGCGGATGTGCAGGCCTATGCGCGGGCGAGGGGGATGCCTGCAGCACTGGTGGCCAAGAAGGTGGGAGCGGAGCCCGATGTCGGCTTCGTACTGCTTCAGCCGACTCCGTTGCAGCGTGCCATGGCTTCTCGAATGACGAAGAGTGCGGCCATTCCGCAGTTCGCGGCGGCGTGTGATGTCAAGCTGACAAACCTGGAACGGTTCCGAGGTGAGCTCCTGTCGACTTGGGAAGCATCACATGGCTTCCGTCTGACGTACACTCACATCCTTGCAGCACTGGTCTCTCGAGCACTCGAAAGCCATCCCACTCTCAACGCCAGTTGGATGCCTGATGGCATTCGTCTCTACCACGTGGTCAACCTGGGTGTGGCGGTGGCGACTGAGCGCGGGCTGGTCGTCCCAGTCGTGCGGCGCGCCAATCAACTCTCACTGGAGGAGATTGCCGCCGGGATCGTCAGGCTGCGCAAGAGAGCGGAGAGCAATCGGCTGCTGCCGCACGAGTTGGAGGACGGGACCTTTACGCTGACCAATGTGGCCATGATGGGCATCACTCTCTCCGTCCCGTTGCTGAATCCACCCCAGAGCGGCATCCTGGGCGTGGCTGCCAAACGGGCTCACCTGAAGTTGGAAAACGGCGAGCTCAAGTCTATTCCGGTGGCGACGGTCACGCTCGTTGCCGATCATCGCATAGTGGACGGGGCCGCCAGCGCTGCCTTCCTGGCACGGCTCAAAGAACTCGTCGAAAACCCCTGGCTTGTTCTCTCAGGAAAGGAAGCCAGTGTGCCCTTGTCATCAAAGGTAGAGGGCCGCGCTACAACAGAGAGGTAGCAATGCAGTTGGACGAGAAATTGATGTTGCAAATGTACCGTGACATGGTGCTTGCGCGCACGTTCGACAAGCGCGTCGAGCAACTCCACGCCAGGGGGCTCGTACCAGGCTCCGTTTTCTCCGGTATAGGAGAGGAGGCCACATTTGTCGGCGCATGCCGGGCAGTGAGCCACGAGGATTACATGGTCTCGAGCCACCGCGGCTATGCCCAGGATCTCACAAAGGGGCTCGATTCCAAGCTCCTTTTGGCAGAGTTGTTGGGCAAGGCGACGGGGTGCTGTGGGGGACGCGCCGGTCAATACGCCAGAGCTGATGCTTCATCCAATAACCTGGGTGTGCACCAGGTCCTTGGCGATGGCTTTAGTGTGGCTGTAGGCGCGGCATTGGCGCAGAAGCGTTTGAACACAGGGCGTATGGTCCTCGCCTTTTTTGGTGATGGTACTTCGAACCATGGCACCTTTCATGAGAGTATGAACCTATCGGCGTTGTGGCTTCTTCCAGTGGTATGGGTTTGCGACAACAACCTGTACGCAATGTCGACGCGGTTTGACAAGGCATCGGCTGTGGAGAATGTGGCTGACCGTGCGTGTGCCTACAATATGCCCGGTGTTGTGGTGGACGGGAACGATGTTATGGCTGTTTACCAAACGGTAAGTGAAGCGCGCCAGCGCGCGGTGGCCGGCAAGGGTCCCTCGCTGATTGAGTGCAAAACCTACCGGCATCGGGGTCACTCTGGCTTCGACAAGAGACGTTACAGGCCTCAGGAAGAAATAGACGCGTGGCTGAAGCGCGATCCAATCGTCCGGTTCGAAAGCGTGCTGGGCGAGAGAGGCATCTTGGACGATAAGCTCGTCGGAGAGATCGCGGGTGCGGCCCGGGAGTGCGTGGATGAGGCTGAGGAATTCGCGCTGAGCAGCCCGGCACCTCCGCCAGAAGCCTGTCTGGAACTCATCTATTGTCCGAGTGGGGTGAACTAGGGATGGCCACTCGCACGATCACCTTCAGAGAAGCTATTTGCGAGGCACTGCGCGAGGAGATGTTGCGGGATGAGCGTGTCCTCATCCTCGGTGAGAACATCTGTGATGGCCCCCACGGGTACGGAGGTGCCTTTCAGGTCACCAAAGGCTTGGTGGGCGATTTCAGCGACCGACTGCTTGACACTCCCATCTGTGAGCAGACCATTGTCGGAGCATCGGCAGGGGCAGCTATGACTGGCCTGCGCCCAGTAGTTGAGCTGATGTACGAGGACTTTATCACGCTTGCTATGGAGCCGTTGGTCAACGTAGCTGCCAAGAAGCACTATATGACCGGTGGCCAGTACCGTGTGCCTATGGTCGTTCGGGCTGCGTGCGGCGCTACAGGCAGTGGCCCAGCACATTCACAGACCTGGACCAGTTGGTTCATGCACGTCCCTGGGCTGCGCGTCGCCTTCCCCTCGACACCCTATGATGCGAAGGGGCTGCTCAAGACGGCGATTCGCGACGACAATCCGGTTGTGTTCCTTGAGCAGAAGAAGCTCTACGATGTGAAGGGAGAGGTGCCGGCGCAGGAATACCTCGTTCCACTCGGCCGCGCGCGCGTGCTGTGTCCTGGGGAAGACGTGACGGTCGTGGCCATTGGCTATATGGCGCACCTAGCTAGCCAAGTGGCAGCTGGCTTGCGCGAGCGGGGCCTCTCGATAGAGGTGCTGGATCCGCGTACGCTGGCTCCCCTTGATCTGGATGCGATGGTGCAGTCGGTGCGCAAGACCCACAAAGCAATTGTTGTGGCAGAAGACTGCCGGACAGCTGGCCCAACGGCGGAGATAGCCGCTGCTATTGGCGAAGGCGCATTCGAATATCTCGACGCGCCCATCGTCCGCGTGGGGGCCAAGGACTCTATCATCGCGCACAACCCAGGCATGGCTGAGTACGTCATCCCTGGAGCTGCCGAGATCGAGGAGGCTGTGCAGCGAGTGATCGACTGGGGGTAGTAGCCCAGAGCGAGAGCAGCCTCAACTGGGACTGATGGCGAAGGACAATGGTGTCAAAGGAGATGGAATTCCCGAAGGTTCATAGCTCAAATTGTGGGCCGCCCCCAGTCGCTATGGTAGGAGTATGCTCTATCCTGAGTCCGTAGGGCAAGTGCTCAGGGTGTTGCTAATGCTTTTCTAACTGAAAGGAGTTAAGATGTGCGAGATCAGAGTTGCTATTGTAGGTGTAGGGAACTGCGCAAGTGCCCTGCTTCAAGGGATTGAGTGGTACAGAGAGGATCCGGATAGGCAACAACAGGGCCTAATGCATGTGGAGATCGGCGGTTACAAAGTGACCGACATTGTGCCAGTTGCGGCCTTCGAAGTCGACGAGCGTAAGGTGGGCAAAGACCTTTCCGAGGCGATCTTCGCAGAGCCTAACAATGTAGAGAGGTTTGCTAACGTTCCTCGGCTTGGTGTCGAGGTGATGATGCCTCCGGTTATGGATGGCGTGGATGAGCACCTGGCTCAGATGGTAAAGGTGTTGGATCGGAAACCAGTGGACGTTGCGGCTGTCCTGCAGGAGGCCAAGGTAGATGTGGTTGTGAACTTTCTGCCCACCGGGGCTATGGAGGCAGCCAAGTACTTCGCGCAGTGTGCCATGGAAGGGGCAGGGGCTGGCTTCGTCAACGGTATGCCTGCACTGATCGCCAATGACGAGAAGTTCGCCAAAATGGCTGAGAGCTGCAATGTGCCCCTGATAGGAGACGATGTCAAAAGCCAAGTTGGAGGCACAGCCCTATCGAGGTACCTTCTTCAACTGTACATGGACAAGGGGGTTCGAATCGACAACATCTATCAGCTGAATACGGGAGGAAACGCTGATTTCTTCAATATGGGGAATAACGAGAGACGTGCGTCGAAAGAGAAAACCAAGCGGGCAGGCATGACAAGCGTGGTGCCTTACAACATCGGTTATGGGGGACCATACGGAGGCTATGTCCCCTTCCTACGCGATACAAAGGTTGCCCATACTTACGTGGAAGGGGTGGGGTTTGGTGGGCGGCCCATCACCATTGAGGCAACGCTTCGGGTGTGTGACAGCCCCAACTTCGGTGGCGTAATGGTCGAGGCCATACGTTGCTGCAAGCTCGCTATGGATCGAAAAGTAGGTGGGCTGCTTGTCTCCGCCTCGGCCTTCTTGAACAAATTGCCACCGGTTAGGGTGAGTGAGAGAGAAGCCAAGCGAATGCTGGATGAGTTCGTGGAAGGAAAGCGCGAGAGGTAAACGTAGAATTGATTCCTATGGGGGATAGGGGGAATGAAGCCTGATCTGGTAGTCTTGGGACACATACTGAACGAGACCATTCGGTTCGCCGATGGTCGCACGCTTGGTCCAGTCTTAGGGGGGCCTGTATCCTACTTTGCGGTTGCTGCTGCTCGGCTGGGCGCAGCGGTTGGCATTGTGGCGAAGATAGGTGAAGACATGCCTAAGCATCTGCTTCAGCCCATATATCAGGCTGCAATCGACACCAGAGGACTGATAGTGGAGCCGTCAGGCATGAACAACGTACTTATCTATCATGCCGATGGGCGCAAGACCCTCGAATTTGTTACCAAGGCTTCGCCCCTATCCCTGCAGGACGTGCCTGAAGAGTATCGAGAAGCGGATATCATCTACGCCGGAGCGGTGATGTGGGACCCGCCCCTGGCAGTTCTGCGGGCGCTTTACCGTCCCAGGACAAAGTTGGCAGTGGAGCTGGGCGGGTACGGGGGCGCTCATCATGACGTCAAGCACTATGGCCGAGGATATGAAGGCTTCCTCCAAGAGCTGCTTCCATACGCCCATATCGCCAAGGCCAGCCGGGAGGACTGCACGACCCTCTTTGCGGGAGGCAATCTCGCCCCGGAGAAGTATGCGCGCCTCCTGGTGGAATGGGGCGCCCAGCTGGGCATCATAACCCTGGGTGAGCAGGGAGCAGTGGTGGCGACGGCAGACGATGTCTTTAAGATCCCCCCTCTTAGCGATAGAGCTATTGATACCACGGGGGCTGGCGATGTCTACAGTGCTGGTTTCTTGGTGCACTACCACAAGTACGGGGATGCCAAAGAAGCTGGCTTGTTCGCATCGGCTACTGCGGCTCTAGTATGCGAGCGAACGGGGGGGGTCGTTTTGGAGAGGATGCCTTCGTTCTCTGAGGTGATGGAGAGGTTATCGCAGTACGAAAACGCTGCCGAGACGCTTTATGGCTGAGGGAAGTTATGGGATTGAATTCGGGAATCTGCTGAAAGGCTCGCTGTGTCGTGTTGCATAACAGCTAATATCCGCTGTATGTTGTGGCCCAAGGTAACAAGGTCGGACTGGTTCGACAGTCTTATAGGGGTGCATTTCAGTTTGGGGGCGGGATACGTCTCTCGGAGACACTTGGCCTTGCTGGAGGCCCTAGCGGCGCTCAAAACGGACGTCTTGGAACTTGTACGAAGGTTCGCCAGCCGCCCTCAGAAGGGTTTGCCCCAGAACTGAAATGGACCCGTCTTATAGATCATGGTTAATCTTGGAAGGAAAAGGGACTGATGTACATAATTAACGTTAAGGATGCAGAGGAATTGAAGACCCCTCATAGTAAATCGATCAGATGGTTATTGACCAGGGAAATAGGAGCTCCAAATTTCGAAATGAGGTACTTTGAAATTACTAGAGAAAGTGAACCTTCAGAAGATAAACATCCCTGGGAGCATGAGGTATTTGTGGTAAGGGGTGAGGGAATTGTGAAAAGTGGAGGGGTGGAGAGGAGAGTCAAACCTGGAGATGCTATATTGATTTTCCCAAATGAAACACACGAAATTTCGAACTTAAGAGAGGAGACTTTGGGCTTTGTCTGTATTATTCCCAAGGGACGGGAAGATCATGTTAAGGGCAAAGGAGGTGATAGATAGAGAAAAGCCGCAGTTAGCACGTCAGTACCTGTTCTTGAGTGTTAACAGGCTCTCTGGCGGAAAGGTAAAACACTCGTATAGTATTATGCAGGAGGTGAAAAGATGTTTAGGTATAGGCGATTGTTCACAAGCTTGGTGGCTGGGGTGATCATCCTATCTCTGCTGGTGGCCTGTGCCCCAGCGCCAACGCCTACAGCCAAGGCCACAGTTCCAACACCTACACCGGTTCCTCCGACGCCCACACCCAAGCCACTAAAGTTCGGGTTCCTTATACCCACTGTGGAGAACCCCTTCTGGGTCAATTGCTCTGGGTTCGCGGAGGAGGCAGCCAGGGCCCTCGGCATAGATTTGATAGTCGAGAACTTCCATAACCGCGAGGACGAGGAACTTGCCGATTTGGAGGCCTTGATCGCCAGGGGCATCGATGGTCTGCTCCTCGTGCCCCAGACCGGTGAGATCGGACCGGCCTTACTCAGGATGGCTGAGGGCGCGGGGATCAAAGTCATCGGCATTGACCGCTGGCCGGAGGTCGAGCCTGGCGATCCCGAGTACCCCGGCTACTTTGCCTTCATCGGCCCTAACGACGAGAAGGCCGGCTATGGTATAGCCAAGGCGCTGGCCGAGCACGGTGTCACAAAGATGTTCAGCATAAATCTTTTTCACGGTGCATCGGTTACTGAAGACCGAGCCGCGGGCATGCGCAGGGGTGCCCAGGAGTTCGGCATACAGATTTTGGCTGAGGACTGGGGAGCGCCGGTCGGGGAGACCAGAGAATGGGGTGTGATTCGTACAGAAAACTACCTGTCACGCTTCCCTGGGCCTGGGTTCAATGGGGTTTGGAACGTTTGCGATGAGACGGCTATGGGGGTTGTCAAAATAGTGCAGGAGCGCGGCCTTGGGGACCAGATCCTCGTAGGCGGTATGGACATGATTCCGGATGCAATGCAGGCCGTCAAGGATGGTACGTATCTCTTCACTACGGGCGGCCACTGGTTGCAGGGCGGGTTTGCGGTGGTCATGCTCTTCGACTACTTCCATGGTGTTGAGCCGACGGAGACAATAGTGAAAATCGACTTGATAGGCGTGACATCCGAGAACGTGGATGACGTTGCGGAGGGTCTAATTCCGTTTCCGCCCGAGTTCGATTTCAAGGCCATTTCCCGTTACTACAATCCAGAGGTAGAGACCCACTTTGACATCGCGGCTCTTGTAAAGTAAGGCGGTCCATATGTAAGACCAGACCCCCTGATCTCTGAAGTGCGGCCCTCGCATGCAGTCGCAATGCGAGGGCCGCATTATGGAGGAAGTGGATGGTACAACCTTTGTTGAGAGTGGTTGGCATTCGGAAGAAGTTTCCCGGTGTGAAAGCCGTGGACTTCGATCCCAGCGATGAAATTGCCATCGGAGCGGGAGAGGTGCGTGCATTGGTGGGGGAAAACGGAGCGGGGAAATCGACCCTCATCCACGTCATAAGCGGTATCTATGCAAAAGACGCTGGAGGGATGTGGCTAGAGGGCGAGCCCTACATACCCACCAGTGTAGTCGATGCGCAGGCGAAGGGCGTGGGCATCGTCTTACAGGAGCCCGCGCTGCTTCCCACACTGACGATTGCCGACAACATCTTGCTAGGCCAAGAGGATTCTTACTCTCGCTGGGGCATCATGTCTTTAGGCGCGCGTGATCGTATGTGCCAAGAAGTGTTGAACCAGTTTGGCCTCCGCTACATGCGACCTGATACGGTAACCAGCCTCCTAGATTTCGAGTCACGCCGGCTGGTAGAGTTGGTAAAAGCTGTGTACCGCGACCCGAGCGTACTTATTATCGACGAGGCCGCAGCTGCGCTATCCGTAAAGGGGATTGAATTTCTCTTTAGCATCATTAGGCAATTTAAGAAAAAGGGAGCGGCCGTCATCTACGTCACACATCGCCTGGAAGAAGTCTTCCACCTTTGTGACACGCTGACCGTGATGAAAGACGGAAAGTTGGTAAAGACAGTTCCTGTGGCGGAAACGGATATCAACGAGGTCTGTACACTGATGGTTGGTAGAGAACTAAGCATCGGCTATTTTCGTCAGGACTCAGAGGGCAGCATGAGTGATGACGTGGTGCTGCGGGTAGAGAATCTGACCGCCCGGGGAATTTTTGAAGGCGTTAGCTTTGAGGTCCATAAAGGGGAAATTCTGGGGATCGGCGGTTTGGTCGGTGGAGGTGTGCAGGAACTTGCTAGGGCCTTGTTCGGCGATTTTCGAGTGCATAGTGGCACGATCTGGTATGAGGGAGAGCTACTCCATCCGTCGCCTGCGAATGCGTTACGCCACGGCATCAGCTACATACCGAAAGAACGGGACAAAGAAGGGCTTATCCTGTGTGCCTCCATTCGGCACAACATCTCCTTGCCCATTCTTAATCGCCTTGTTAAAAGGGGTTTTCTCAACATTCGTGAAGAGAAGGTGATAGCCAGCCGCTACATGGAAGAACTGAACATTGTAGCCCCTAGTCCTGAAAGCTTCTGCATAAACCTGAGCGGGGGCAACCGCCAGAAGGTGGTGCTCGCCAAGTGGCTGGGCACCCACGCGAGGGTGTTCATAATGAACAATCCGACGCGTGGCGTGGATGTGGCGACCAAGGCCGATATCCACCGACTTATGATGGGTTTGAAAGAAGAAGGCGTTGCCGTGATCCTATTTTCAGAGGAATTACCGGAGCTTATTGGGATGAGCGATCGGATCCTTGTGATGCGAGAGGCAATGATCCATAAGGAATTTCATCGAGCTGATCATCCCACTGAGGAGCAACTGATCCAGCACATGGTCTGACCCCTCGTTACCAGTGCTCGCGATCCAACCGTAACCCGGCGGAGTTTCATCCAGTAAGCTGTATGTATCATGAGTTCAGCGATGAGGTCAGGTAGATATGAATGGATCAGATAGATTTGGCGTTGCTTATGCTTCTCCCACTCAGAAGATGCGGGAGGCTTCAAGAGGATGAATCTCCAAGGGCTGCGCAAGTGGGTACGAGCCTACGTGCCCTTTTTAGCTTTTACTCTCATAGCCCTTACGTTTATCATCGTCGCGCCGACGCGATTCCTGAGCCGGTGGAATTTGGTGACCATCCTGAGTCAATCTGCTGTCACCTCCGTAATGGCTTTTGGGATGACCTTTGTCATAGTTGCTGGCTCCATTGATCTCTCAGTTGGCTCGGTCGCCGCCCTGGCTGCGATGCTGAGCGCAGTCACCATAGGGCAGTTTGGCTTGATCCCAGGTTTGCTTGTTGGGCTTCTGATTGGAGCTATGGCCGGCCTCTTCAATGGTCTAGTATCCACTCATCTGCGTATCCCTTCCTTTATCGTCACGCTGGGTATGCTCATAGTGGCTCGTGCCCTGACCATTATCTATGCTCGTGGGAGTGCGGTCATGATACGTAACGATGCCGCCCTGATGTTGGGGAGATTTCCTAATATATACTACATGGTCTTGACTGCGTTTATCATCTCCTCCATCGTGTACAGGTACACCCGAATGGGCCGCTATACGCAGGCTATCGGCGGGGACGAGCGAGTCGCCGTGCTTACTGGGGTGCCCGTCCCTAGAATCAAAGTACAGGTATTCACCCTCTGTGGCCTGCTGGCTAGCCTGGGTGGGATGATGCTGGCTTTTCGCTGTGGAGCTGCAACAACCACGATGGCGATGGGGCTCGAGCTGGATGTGATCTGTGCAACGGCGGTAGGCGGTACGCCCTTGACGGGAGGCACGGGGAAGGTGTACGGTGGTATCCTCGGTGCTATTATTGTTGCGATGCTGGGGAATGGCCTGATTATTCTCGGCGCCTCTTCTGAAATGCAGCAGGTGATCAAAGGCTTGGTGCTAATCGCAGCTGTTGCCATTTCACTGGAGCGAGAGAAGATCGGCATCATCAAATAGTTCAAATGAGGAGGAAAAGTAATCGTGATAAGTGGCCTGAAAGTGGCGACCGATTTGATGGCTATCTCGGCCCGAACGGCTCCTAAAGCGGCCGGCAAGCATTTCGTGGTAAGCAAGGTCATCGAAGGTCATGACCTCAACGCTGTGGCCAAGAAGATGGTCGAGTTTGGCCAGCGAACAGGGAAACCCAACTTCGATCACGATGCGGCCAACGTGTGGGATTCGGAAGCGCTGCTGTTGGTTGGCATCAAGGATGCCAAATCCCCGGGGTTCAATTGTGGGGCCTGTGGCGCAGAGAAGTGCGTCCAACTTAACACCCATGAGCGGGGGTTCGAGGGGCCTCAATGTGCCTACCGCTTGCTTGACATGGGCGTTGCCCTGTGGGTCACGGGCAAGAATTTCTATTTCAGCCGCCGGGTGATGTTTCACGAAACAGCGTTAGGTCGCGCGCTGGGTCTGGTTGAGTAAGGGTGACCAGGTCCGACAATTGGAGATCGCGTATGGATGTGAACCTGCAACTTGCGCTAGATTTCGGGGATATTGATGAAGCACTTCAGTTAGCCAAGAGGGTCGAAGAGTATGTGGACTGGATCGAAGCCGGAACCCCGCTCATTGTAGGCGAGGCGATTAGAGCCGTAACAACGCTTAAGGAGAGCTTTCCGGACAAGATAGTCGTTGCCGACCTGAAGATCATTGATGGCGGTGGACCTATGTCCAAATTGGCATTCACCGCTGGCGCCGATGTAGTCACAGTCCTCGGACATGCTGCAGACGTGACGATTTGCAAAGCTGTGGAGCAGGCCAAGCGATATGGCACCAAGGTTTTGGTAGACATGCTGAATATCCCTCATGTTGCGGCACGAGTCCAGCAGGTGGAACTACTTGGGGTAGATTACATTGGCATCCACACTGCTTGGGACACTCTCAAATTGGGCAACAATCCTCTGCAAGGGCTTCAAGTGGCCGCAAGGGTTGCAACTCTACCTTTGGTGGTTGCTGGCGGTGTAAATCTCGATACGATCGATGCAGTGATGTGCTACAAGCCAACGACAATAATCGTCGGTACTGGGATTACTATGGCGAAGGATCCTAGAGGAGTCGCGAAATTGTTAAGAGAGAGGATGAAAGTTAACCCTTCTTTCAAGCCGCCGGAATGTCGGTAAACGTTCGGAGAATGACAATTTCAGACATCAGAGACGTCATCTTGACGGAATTGCGAGCGGTCTTTCAGACCATCAACAACGATGAGTCCGACTTACTCGTTAAGAGCATCTTAAAAGCAGATCGGGTCTTCGTTAGTGGTCAAGGACGCTCAGGCTTCGTAATGCGATCCTTTGCCATGCGTCTGATGCATCTGGGTCTTGAGGCGTTTGTTGTGGGCGAAACCATAACGCCAAGTATCGGAACAGGGGATTTGCTTATCGTTGGTTCAGGTTCAGGGGAGACCCTCGGCTCCCTGTTAGCAGCCAGAAGCGCGAAGGGTGCGGGAGCGCGAGTGGCTGCCATTACATCGCGGCGGGAATCTTCCCTTGCTGAAGTCTCCGATCTAGTGCTGATCATTCCAGTGAAGAGTGCAAAGGTAGTTGGCGCGCCAGGGATTTCGTCCACGATTCAGCCTCTAGGTTCGCTTGCAGAACAAAGCTTATTCATCTACCTTGATTGCATCATTGTCCGTCTGATGAAAGAGATGGACTGCTGTTCGGAAGGAATCTTCCAGCGGCACGCTAATATTGAATAGACCATAAAGTTAAGAGGAAGCGAGGGGTGTGTAGTGCATGTCGAAAGTGGATGATAAAAGGACACTGTCCCACATCTCAATGCGAGACATCGACCGGTGGGAGTTGCTAGCCAAGGTGGCTACACTGTATTACGAGGAAGGGCTGACACAGGCTCAGATAGCTGAGCACATGAATTTATCTCGGTCTAAGGTCTTTCGGCTCCTTGCGGAAGCGCGACGCGCAGGGATTGTCGAGATTCGCCTTCATCACCTATTCCGAAGAGCTGATCATCTGGAGAAGGAATTGATGCGTGGATTTTCCTTGAAAGAGGCCAGGGTCTTGCTCACTGCCTCGCCTGAGTTGCAGCAGAGGTTCGCGCCTGTGAGTGTTCTGGCTGCTCGATATCTGCAAGAAATACTGCAGCCTGATTCGATTCTAACTATCAGTTGGGGCAAGACGCTGTATGACATGGTCAATGCGATACGACCGAATCCCACACTCCGGATGAGGGTGGTACAGGCTGTTGGCAGCATAGGCTCTATAACCAAAGGGATCGATGGGGCTGAACTCGCCCGCCGGCTAGCTGAGCTTTTTGGCGGGACGTATTACTACGTACCTGCACCATCGGTTGTCAACGACCCAAATGCAGCCAGGACTCTGTTGGAGACAGAGCAGGTAAGACAACCACTTGCTCTAGCTCGGCAGGCAGACGTAGCAGTGTTCGGCATCGGTTCGTTGGATCCACAAAGCTCCAGCCTTGTGGTCAGCGCAACACAGCGTGCAATTCTCAGATCCCAGGCAGCGATCGGTGACATGGTTGGCCGGGTTTTCGATAGTCAAGGGCAAGCCTGTTCTGTAGCGTTTAATGACTGTGTCATTGGGATTACCTTTAACGACTTGCGGCGGATTCCCTACGCGGTGGCTGTGGCGGGCGGCCTGGAGAAGGCAAAGGCTATTCTGGGAGCTCTGCGGAGTGGTGTTATCGATGTGCTATGTACTGACAGCATTGCTGCTAGTGAGGTATTGAGATTAGACGTGCAAAGGACATAGCCCTAATCTGAACTTGCAAATGAGGGAAAATTCGAGTATCGAGCTAACAAATGTGGACTGCGGACTGGATAATGTGCCGAACTCCGACAGCCTCCTGATCTAGTCTGGCCTCTCAAGTCCTGTGAGTAGTCTGATATAACAACAGAGGGGATCAAAGTGTCAGCAACCATGAGGTCACGCGAACGGGTCGTGATGGCACTTCGACACCAAGAGGCAGATCGAGTTCCGATGGCGCTGTGGGGCAGCTACTACACGCCGCAAGATCAAACGTACTTCAAGATGTTGCAGTGCATGGACCTGGGACTCCCCCTTCCTCCCTTCCGCCGCTTCAAGACCCGCAATTCGAATTACTATGACGATCGGATACTGGATCGACTGGGTACTGACATCCGCTATGTCTGGGTGGGTTTCACCGATCTAGGCGGTGCCAGGCCCGACACCATGGTGGATGCCTGGGGAGTCCAGTGGAAGCGACTTGGCCCCAACGTCAGCTCCGTCGGTCATCCTCTGGCCGATGCCACAATTGAGGACATAGAGGAATATCCCTGGCCCGACCCAGAACGCTATGTTTCCATTCCTGAACTGAAAGAGCGGCTGGCGATGCTAAAGAGAAATGGGTCTTATGCCATTGCAGCTCGCGCCGTGAACTCTTATGGTCCTTTCGAACAGGCATCAGCATTGCGTGGACGTGCGCAGTTCCTGATGGACTTGGTGCTAGAGCCCGAACTCGCTCAGCTGTTGATCGACAAGGTCACGGACGTTCTTGTGCGCTTGACTGAGATCTATCTGGATGCCGTGGGCAAAGACATCGACATTATGGAAATCCCCGGTGACGACTATGGAGGAACGGACAACTTGATGTTCTCACCTGGCATCTTTGACAGGATGCTCAAACCGGCACTGGAGAGGATCATCCGACCGATCAAGCAATATCGTAGAGACATCGTGGTCGCTTTTCACAGTGACGGAGCGATCACGCAGCTCTTGGGTAGCTTTATTGAGCTGGGGATTGATCTGTTTCACCCGCTTGAGCCCCTCCCCGCTACCGACATGCCTGCCATAAAGGCGCAGTTCGGGGAGCAGCTATCATTTATGGGCGCGGTAGACATCAAGGAGGCAATGCCTGGCTCGATCTCAGACGTCGAAGCGGAGGTCAAGAGGCGGATCGACATCCTCGCTCCGAAGGGTGGCTACATCCTGGCCCCCGCTAATCACTTACAAACGGATGTCCCGCCGCAGAACATTGTTGCCCTCTATGATTTCGGACGGAAGTATGGTCGTTACCCCTTGATCTGATTGGAGGCACGTATCTCGCCTAGGGCAATCGCATTCTCGGGATAGGGTATAATAGGTTATCCAAACTGATAGCTGTGGGAGGATAACCATGCCTGAATCACCCGTAGCGACGCTGACAGAGCATTTCTCGACATTGGAAGATTCGAGGGCTGATACTGGGAAACGTCATCTACTGCTCCACATCTTGACCATCCCCATTTGTACCGCGATTTGTGCAGCGGATAGCTGGGTCCAAATAGAATGCGATTGCCCTACCATGGAAGAGAAAGGCCTCTATGTAGGAGGCAGAAGCACGACGCGCATCCTGCCACTGCTGTCTTTCGTTAGCGAACACCCGCGAGGCCTGCTCGTCTTCGATACCGGGCTGAACGCCGCCTTTGCCACTCGTCGCACACAGTACGTGGGCTG
This sequence comes from uncultured Anaerolineales bacterium, assembly GCA_964478075.1. Taxonomy (GTDB): domain Bacteria; phylum Chloroflexota; class Anaerolineae; order UBA2200; family UBA2200; genus DAOUEX01. The sequence continues at coordinate 137,636 of CAYZGO010000002.1, forward strand.
GCTAAGTGATAGACTCATTCCCTTTCGCTCCTCTCGGGGGATGAAGCTGTCCGTTGTGGACACCGATGACTGCTCGTCTTCCTCCGCCACGAAGTCGTACTGTTGGCCGGACTTGCTGTACATGTGTGACAAAGCTACGCCAAGCCAGCGGCACAATCCTATGCCCACTCCCCGGATGCCGCATGGCGCAGCCCTATGAGGCGGCGCGCTGGCCAAGGGAGATCCCAGCGCACTAATCTTGCCTACACACGATGATAGCATACTGCGCGGACTCGGACGGGCGGACATTGTCATCGGCGACACGTGCATGACCCAGCAAGTCACCGGCTTCGGCATACTCCAGTGAACCCCCTTAGCTGGCTCCCTCGTAGAACCCAGGTTTGCACAAGACCTCCATGATCCTCATGTCAAAGAAGGTCTGCACATCGGCTGGTTTGAGCACGACTGCAGTATCTGCTCCACGTCCAGTGCCGCCGATTGCGATAGCTGGCTCGCCAACACGAATTAACCCAGCATCTGCGGTCATCAGTGCGATCTCACAGACCACTTTCATGCCCTCGCCGAAGATACGCAAAGTGTAGGCAACAATTTCCTCAAGTTCGTAGGTTCCGAGCTTCTTGCGCACCGCGCGGCCCACTCCTCCAAAGGCGTGTAGGCAAGTAAGGATGCGCCCTCCATTGGCCTCGATAGCTTTGCGGTTCTCTTCAGTTAGTTCCTGCTGATTGGGCTCCTTAAAGCCTGTGGAGTGCGTCACAAGCACCAGGTTATAGCCTCTAAACACTTCAGTCGCGCGCAGGCCAGTTTGTCCCCTGGTTGTGGCCACAACAATGGACTTGATGCCGAGCTCCTCGGCACGAGCCTTGGCAATTTGCAGAGTGCGCTCTGTGTTGTCCTTGCCCGGCCTGCTAAAGTAAGTACAGTTGATCGTTGTGTTGTCCATAAGGTCTTCTCCGTTGTCTGTGTTGCTGCGTCTCTCAGCCGTATCTTGGAGGGGATGCCTGTCGAGTCCTTTTTCTGGCCGTGATTCAGCAGCCATCTTGTAGTTCACCCTGTCGTGTCTTGCGCTGGTGCTGTCTCAAGCCTTCGGCCTCGAGGCCTCAAGCCCGAGGTGGCCTCAGCCCGAAGCCCTGCTCGGAAGAGGTTGATCTTGACCTTGGGATACTCTTGCTCCAATGCACGGATGGCGTTCTTCACCGACATGCGGCGCGAAGTCATGCTGCGTGGGCAGCGTGCCGCTTCCAGCGGGAATGCAGACGCTCGCGCAAAACGCGCTATCTCCTTCTCTGGCACGTAGATCATAGGACGGATGAGCACAAACTGACCGTCGAAGAACAGCCGCTTTGGGCTCAGCGTCTCGACCTTGCCATGAAAGATCAGGTTAAGCAGAGTTGTCTGCGCTGCGTCGTCGGCGTGATGGCCCAGCGCGACCTTGTTGCAGCCGAGACGCTGCGCCGCCACAAACATCGCCTTGCGGCGCAGATATGAGCAGCGAAAGCAGTCTGCCTGCTCACCTACGTCAACTGTCTCAAAGGTACATGCCTGCCTTTGTGAGTCGAAATAGGCCTCAAGCGCGCTGCGCACGTCTAGCTCCGCGCATGACATCCCGTCGGACTTGAGCATCACCACGTGAACGGCCACGGTCTCGTACTTTTCAAGGGCGCTGCGCTGTCTGAGGCGCAGCAGATGCAGCAGCGTGAGACTATCCTTACCACCAGAGACGGCCACAGCGATACGATCTCCGTCCGCGATCATCTCATAATCACGGATAGCCTTGTTCACACTTTTCAATAGATAGTAGGCTAGCTTGTCCGTCAGAGCAATATCGCGTTTGCTCACAGGGTCTCCCTTGTAGAAGCTTATATCACCCAGGAACACGTTCAGAGTGCTGCAATAGACGAAAAAGGGCGTGGCATGGATGCCACCCCCGAGTCTTATCCTGGTCACACTAGGCTGGCTTGATTCCCAGGTAGGTCCGTCCCTTCGTGAGCATACGCAAGAGAGTTTCCGGCGGCCTCTTGTCCAGACGCTCGTACAACTCGAGGACCGAAAGCGGTTCGTTGCGGTTAGCCAGAAAGGTACGGAAGATACTGTCGAGAAGCGGAGTATCTGATGTGAGGTAGCCCGGTTTGAGACTGCAGCACGCACGGATGGATTCCCAGATGGCATCTATCCTGGTTACCTCCGCTGTCTCTGGATCAATCGTATCCACCATCTTCACATCCGATAACGTGCCGACAGCTTCGCGACACTCCGGACACAAAAGGTCCCTCATAAAGATACGGATATCTTTATTCCGTTTCTCCCACCAGGAGAAGTCAATGTGGAACTTGGTGTCAACGGTCGGCCTAAATGCCCTCACGGACTATGGACCTCTCTATTCACTCCATATTGATAGACGCGGTCTACAATCAAATTCTGGCGGTGTGAGTTTGGACGCCGGCTCATCTGCTCTGGTGTATTGTAAGTGATGTCGCGTAGGGATCCATCATAGATCCAATTGCCATCGCCCACAGGGTCGAAACAGGCCCGACGGGTCAACTCGGCGAAAATGGGCACAGCGCCACAACGCCGTGTCAGGTTCACGGCGGAGTAGAGGGTCTTGGCATGCACAAGGCCCTGTCCGCTCAGCTTGGCTAACTCGGGGAAAATCTCGGTCAGATACTCGAAGAGAGACTGGGTTTTTTGACCAGCGTTGATCCACAAGCCATTGAGCTCGTCCGCAGGCCCCTCATCAATCAGCAGGTGCTTATCGTAGTGACAGGCATAGGCCTTGCGCTGTATGCTGAAAGTCAACCGACCGCGGAATACCTTCGCCTCTCTTATCCAGTCACCCTTGCGCCTGCGCTTTTCGTGGCTAATCAGAAAAGTGACTGGGTCATCCGCCTGGCGAAGCTCTACCACGCCACCAATTGGCACCCCGTGGCGCTGATACCATTCACCCAACCCCCAGGCATAGCCCTCGGCTGGCATCATCCAGCCCGCTATCTTCTCTTTGTTCTGCTGGTCAAGAAAGGTGACCCTGAGGGGCTCAGCGGGCTTCTCCAAGAGCAAGCCCAGTGCCCAAGTTGGGAGCGGCAAAGTGCCCTCGCGGCGGTGCGGATAGATCAGCAAGATCTGCACGCTGTCCACACTGCCAGGCTTAACCACCCGTGGCTGTTCCAACTCGTCGGCCTCATCCGCAAGTTCCGTGACAAAGTCGCGCAGTTCTCGGTTCAGCCATTCGCCACCCCGCGCGCTGTACATGGGCACCAGGCGTGCTGGCTTGTGGTGTACGCTTGTTGGAATCAAACTGTTTAGATACCAGGTCGGCGCGTCGGAAACACTGATCTCCACGAAGCGAGGGTCCTGACTTAGTGCATAGCCCAGTGCATATGCTCGGACTGAGATCTTGGTCTCGGAGGGCAATTCCACTTCCTCGAGAAGTTGTGAGATGGTCAAAGGCTGATGCCGTTCGTCAATCATCGCCTCGGCAATATTCAAGTGGAAAGGACTCACCTCAAGCAGCAGTTCGCGCAGGAACCAGTGCCTATCAAAGTGCACAAAATCCTCGTTTTGCAGCAAAGCGTCTTGCAACCGTTTACGCACGCTTGGGCCATGATCTTTGTACAGTTGTTCGGGCGAGAGGAAGCCCTCGCTGCCTTTGAGTAACGCCATACTGCGGTTGAGAGCGTGATCTAGAGCAAACTCTGCGGCAAACTCTCGTGGAGCAGCTCCATTCTCAAGTTGGACCTGAATCACACCGAAGGGGCCATAACGCGGGTTGTTACCCTCTCGAACCGCCAATACCTTACCCACGGCATAGTCAAAGGCGGGGAACACAAGTCGTTGACCCACCTCATATTTCTCCTGCGGCTGATAGATCAGCCCTCTATCGCTCTTCTTCGATAGCGCGTCTTCTTCCCCAAGGCAGTGACGCTCAACTACCTTCAAACCGAGTTCATCAATAGTTCGAGGTTCGCCTTCCTCTACAAACCACTCGTAGAGATACTCCACATCCTCCTTGTGTATGGCAAACTCTTCGAGCCAATACTCAGCAGTCTGCGTCCGCATTTGTTGAAAAAGCACTAGTCCTCCAACACTATTCAGAGATGTTCTACGCAAGAAATGATCAAGTACGCGATTCGCCTTGCTTGTCGCCCAGCAAATGATAGATGCGCTTCAGCAACAGGGCGTCCTCCTCCAGATTCGGACTTTCGCAGATTATCGTACCACGAACGCCCCAACCAACCAGAACCTGCAACAGTTCCTCATAGCGCAGATCTGATGCAGCAAGATTGAGATGTTTGCGCTCGCCTGCCCCAGTATATGCTATGCCCTGTAAGTGAATGTGCATATCCTGCAGAGCACCTTCGCCCAAGAGCTGCCTGACACGATCCAGAACAGCTTCAAACTCAGCATAAGTGTTAATGGCGCCTCCGGACCGGGCGTGCAGGTGGGCAAAGTCTATACATGGGCTCACGGCATCAATCTCAGCACTTAGCTGCAAAGTCTCACCCAAGTCACCGAATTGGGTTGGTTTCCCAGTCGTTTCGGGACGCAGGCAAATGTCCAGGCCCTCGTCACGTATCTGGTCGGCGATCAATCTCAACTGCGCCTCGGCGCGCTCGTAGACTATGGACGGCGGATCATCGTGGTAGAAAGCAGGGTGAAAGACCACATTTCGCGCCCCGCAGATCGCAGAGATCCGCACGGCCTTGAGGAGACGCTCGCGGCTGGCCTTCACCTTCTCCGGATCCTTCGAATTGAAGTTGATATAATATGGTGCGTGGGCACTCAGGCGAACGCCATTCTCCCTGGCAGCTCGACGCACTTGGTGAGCACATTCCTCGCCCATTGCCACACGCCGCACGAACTGCAATTCCATAGCGTCCAGGCCCAGGGCGCGCACCTTGGCAATGCCATCAACGCTGCTGCGTTTCTGTGTGCTGACGGGAACCCCTGCTGGTCCAAACAACATCAGTCCTGCTGCCTCGGGAAAAAGGAATTAACGTCAAAGAGAAAGGCTTTGCAGTTGCCACATTGACTGCAGATGACATCAAGCCTATCGTAGTGCAGGCCCTGAGCACCCTGCAGAAGTGATTGCATGCGCACTTTCCACCGTCTACCACAGGTTGGACAAGGATGCGCAGATATGTACGCGTATTCATCAGACACACTGTTGACGGGCACAGCTTCGCTATAGTCCGGGACCATCGATTTCACCTGAACACTAAACAAAGGCCCAAGCCGCGCAGCCTCGCTTACGAACGTCCGGTCAGCGCAACCAAAGCCTTGCCACTATGGGCGAAACAGGACTTGAACCTGTGACCTTCTGAATGTAAGTCAGACGCTCTCCCAACTGAGCTATTCGCCCGTGCACGCTATTATAGTTGCGCGTGTAACCTTTGTCAAACAGTTCACGCCCCTGCGGCGCTACATGCGCTCTGGGGCAGTCATGCCCATCAGGTGCAGCGTTCGAGCCAATACAATCCTGGCCGCGTGAACGAGCTTCAGCCGTGCCAGAGTCAACTCGCGGTCCGCCGGGTCAGAAGAAACCACGCGACAATCCCGGTAGAAGACGTGAAACTGGCTAGCCAAATCCTGAGCATAATGGGTCAGATGGTGCGGTGACAAGGTCGTGGCCACCAACTCGACAAGCTCTGGCAGCATCAACATGTGACGAATCAGAGCCAATTCCAGCGGATGCGTCAACAGGGTCACGTCTCCCCCATTAGTATTCAGTCCGCGCTCCTCGGCCAGGCGCAAGATGCTGCTGATCCGCGCGTGCGCATACTGGATGTAGTAAACTGGGTTCTCGTTCGATTGCTCTTTTGCCAGGTCGAGGTCAAAGTCCATCTGGCTCTCAGTGCTTGGCGATAGCAGAAAGAAGCGCACGGCGTCGGTGCCAACCTCTTCCAGCACTTCACGCAAAGTCACAATGTCGCCAGTACGCCTGGACAGCCGCACTGCCTCGCCACCGCGCTTTAGCGTTATCAGTTGATAGATAATAAGGGTCAGACGTTGCGGGTCAAGTCCCAGAGCTCGCATCATGGCGTGCATGCGCGGCACGTGGCCCTGATGGTCCGCCCCCCAGATGTCAATGACCCATTCGAAGCCACGACGCACGAACTTGTCATAGTGATAGGCGATGTCCGAAGCAAAGTAGCCGGGCGCGCCGCCAGAACGGATGATGACTTCATCCTTATCAGCACCCAGGTCAGTAGCAGTGAACCACACAGCCCCGTCACGCTCAACGATATAGTTCTCCTCGCGCAGCACGGTCATGACGCGGGCAAAAATCTCCTCGTCGTACAGCGCGCGCTCTGAGAACCAGCGGTCGAAATGGACGCCCATCAGAGCCATATCATCGCGGATGGACTCCATCGCGTAACTGAGGCCAATCCCGCTCAGTGCTTTCAGGGCCACCGCACGTTCCATGTCCAGGAACCTGGTGCCATACTCGCGCGCTGCACGCTGGCCCATTTCAACCATATAAGCGCCCTGATAGCCAGCTTCTGGCAGCGGCTCGTCACGTCCCAGTGCCTGAGCATAGCGTGCGTAGAGCGTCTGCACGAACAGCCCCATCTGTGTGCCGGCATCATTGACATAGTACTCGCGCTGCACGTCATATCCCGCTGCTGCGAGCACATTGGCCAAAGCGTCACCAATAGCTGCGTTGCGGCCGCTCCCGATGTGAAGAGGCCCTGTCGGGTTGGCGCTAACGAACTCAACCTGCACCTTACGCCGCCTGCCAATGTCAACGTCACCGTACCGTTCACCTGCTTGGAGTATTCTGTCCACCTGGCGGGCCAGCCAGCCTCCTGACAGCGAGAAATTGATATAGCCAGGCTTGGCCACTTGGACGCTGCCAAGATAGTCAGTCTTGGACAGTCGCCCCACAATAATCTCGGCAATGCGCATGGGAGCCATGCGTGCCAGACTCGCCAATTGCAGGCATATCGGCGTAGCAAAGTCACCGTGCTCTTCCTGCTTAGGACGCTGCATCGGGATCTGTGGTATGTCGAACCTGGGCAAAGCCTTGCTCTTCTGTGCTTTCTTGATTGCTTTATGCACCAGTCTGGCCAAATCATCTCTGAGCATTGTTCACCCCATTTTTCCCCAGTGCCGTCCCGTTTTGATGTCCACTTTCAATGGAGCGTCCAATTTGTAAGCACCCTCCATGACCGACTTCACGAGTTTAGCCACGCGGTCTACCTCATTATCTGGCACTTCCAACACCAGTTCGTCGTGTACCTGCAGGATCATCTCACCGCTCAGGCCTCGACTCTGCAGTTCATCGTGCAAACGGATCATGGCAATCTTGATAATGTCCGCTGCTGTACCCTGAATGGGGTGATTGATGGCCATGCGCTGGGCAGCAGCCCTCAGATTGCCACGGGCTTTGCTTCCTGACTGCAGCTCAGGGAAATACCGCCTTCGCCCCAGAAGGGTCTCGACGTATCCTTGTTCCGCCGCTTGCTGCTTGGTGCGCGCCAGGTACTCGCGCACGCGAGGATATTGCGCAAAGTAGTCGGAAATGAACTGCGAAGCTTCCTCCTGAGAAAGCTCGGTCCGCGCGGCCAGACCCCATCCGCTCATGCCATAGATCAGCCCAAAGTTTATCGTCTTGGCCAGCCGTCGCATGTCAGGTGTAACCTGATCGAGGGGCACGCCGAGAATGCTGGCTGCGGTGCTGGCGTGAATGTCTTCGCCACGGCGGAAAGCGGCCAACAGATTCTCATCGCCGGAGAGGTGCGCCAGGATACGCAATTCCACCTGCGAGTAGTCAGCGCCAAGCAACATGCATCCGGTCCGCGCGACGAAAGCCTGACGCACACGTCGCCCAATATCGGTGCGAATTGGGATGTTCTGCAGGTTGGGTTCGCTGGACGAAAGACGGCCAGTCACTGTCCCGGTTTGGTTCCACGAAGTGTGCAAACGCCCAGTACGGGAGTTGACCATGAGCGGCAGCGCGTCCACGTAGGTGGACTTGAGCTTGGAAAGTTGCCGGTGCTCCAGAATGAGCTCAACCACGGGATGCGCACTCCTGAGGCTCTCTAACACCCCGGCTGCGGTGGAATAGCGCCCTGAGCGCCCACGTGGTACGCCATCAGTCGGCAGCCCAAGCTTGATGAAGAGTGCCTGGCTCAGTTGTTGGGAGGAGTTGAGATTCAATGGGTACCGAACTTGCTGCTGCACTTGCTGTTCCAATTCGTTCAAGCGCAGGTATAGCTCACGGGACATCTGCTTGAGGAATTCTACGTCCAGCGCCACACCAGTGCACTCCATATCCATCAACACCGGGACCAGAGGCATCTCCACTTCGGTGAACAGCTTCGACAGTCGCTTTTCCTCAAGTTGCGCCTCCAGGCGTGGCACCAGACGAAAAGTCATGTCCGCGTCAGCAGCGGCATAAGGGAATACGCGCTCGACAGCCACTCGGTCCATCGTGAGTTGACCCCTGCCCTTGCCGATCAATTCCTCGATGGGCGTCATTTCCACCCCAAGCTCCTGCCAGGCAAGCCCCTTCAGTCCGAGGTTGCGGCCCAAGGGATGCAGCAGATAAGCAGCGATCATGGTATCGAACCTCAGGCCGCGTACGAGCATACCATGTTGATTGAGCACAATCAGGTCATAGTTGGCATTGTGCGCATACTTGGCGACGTTTCCATCAGCGAGAAGGGGACCGAGTTGCTCACGGACGACGTCAAGGGATAGCTGGGGCTTGGATGCGGCGTGCGGCACATGGCCGACAGGAATGTAGTAGCCCTCGCCCTCCCGGCACGACAGGGAGATGCCAACCAGGTCAGCCTCGACCGGGCGTACGGAAGTGGTCTCTACGTCTACAGAGCACAGTCCTGCTGCACGTATCCTGGCCACCAGGTCTCGGAGGGCTACCTCGGTGCTGACCAGGTGATACTCGCCCAGGGCGGGCCTTTCACCTTCTTCACCCCTCTGCGCTGCAAACAGGGACAACTGTGCTGTAGGGCGCTTCGCCGCCCTGGGCAACCTTCGCAATAGGCTGTAGAAGCCCAACTCGCGGAACAGCGCCAAAACCTTGTCCCGATCGTAAGCGCCAAGCCGGCAGCTATCCAGGTCAAGATCAATAGGCAGGTCATCAACGAGCTTGATCAGTGCCTTGCCACGACGGACATTCGCTTCCTTGGCTTCCAGTTTACTGCGCAGCTTGGGCGCCACTTTTTCTACGTGCCGATACAAATCCTCAACGCTGCCAAACTCCTGTAGGAGTCGAGCGGCCGTCACTTTGCCCACGCCAGGTACGCCAGGGATATTGTCCGAGGGGTCCCCCTTCAAACTCTTAAAGTCCACCAATTGCTTGGGCTCCAAACCATAGCGCTCGCGAATCGCCGCCTCATTGTATAGTTTGGTGTCAGTGAACTTGCGCCCCGATAGCAGCACCTTGACGTGCGGGCCAACAAGCTGAAAGATGTCGGTGTCCCCAGTGACAATGATCACGTCCAGGCCCTGTTCCACGGCCTTCTTGGACAGGGCGGCCAGCACATCGTCAGCTTCATAGCCCTCGAGTTGCTTGCTGGGCAAATTGAAAGCCGCTACCACATCGCGTACACGGCCCAACTGCGCCTGCAAGTCATCTGGCGTGCTGGGTCGCGTTGCTTTGTACTCGGGGTACTGCTCGTGGCGAAAAGTACGCCCCACGTCGAAAGCCACTGTAGCATACTGCGGCTTACAGTCAGCCAGGACTTTGAGCAGTGTGGACGTGAACCCAAACGTGGCATTCGTGGGCTCGCCGCTCGGGCCGGTCAGCGGGGGGATAGCGTGATAAGCGCGATGCACAAGTGCGTTGCCATCCAGAAGCAGTATGAGTGGTCTCTCAGCCATATGTCTCACTCCTTGATGGCGCATTATACCACACTTTGCACTACGACTCTAACTGTAAGTGTGAAACTGGCATGAACGCATGAGGAGGCCATCATCACTGGCGCCAAACAGTGCAGAATCGGTCAGAAGCGAACGCAAGATAGGTGGATGAGAGGCCGGCCACGAATCCTTTCACGAATACTGCGTGAGGCCATTTGGGTATTCGCGACCTCCATTCGTGGACGGCGATTCATGCTAAAGCCGCTGATTCGCTCTGTTGTCGCCTTTTCACACTTGGGGTTCTACTCGTCATCGGCCTTCAGCAGCGAAGCACGACGTATGGCGTCCTTTCCGTACTTGCGGCGGATTTGGTCCACTGCACGACTCAATCTGCTCAACCGCTCAGCACGGGTTTCAAAAAGGCCGAGCTGTCGTGCCTGCGCGAGCCCCGTTGCTCCCACGCCGATCAAGCGCACTTTGACGCCCTTCCTCCACTCTCGCCGCAGCATTTTCATCGCTTGAGCATGGATTACTTCGGCCAGGTCAGTAGGTTGTGATAGAGTGACCTGGCGGGTGATGGTCTTGAAATCCGGGTAGCGCATCTTTAACGTGACAGTGCGAGCGCACTCTCCGTCCTCCCTGAGCCGCGTCGCCACGGTTTCGCTCATGTCCAGCAAGGAGCGCCGCAGGACATTGATGTCACCAACATCACGCGGAAAAGTGCGTTCCTGGCTGACTGACTTGCGGCGACCCCTGACGCCCACCGGGCTGTCGTCTATGCCCAGCGCACGGCGATGCATCTCTGCAGCAGCCGAACCAAACAGCGCCTTCATCTGCTGTGCGGACAACACTGCCAGTTGGCCAATAGTCTGCACACCACGCGCACGCAACCGGCGAGCAGTTACCTCACCTACGCCCCACAGGCGCTCGATCGGCAGCGGTGCGAGAAAAGCGGCCTCATGGCCTGGCGGTACGACGAGCAGGCCACGGGGCTTGGACAACGCCGATGCGACCTTGGCCACCAATTTGTTGCTGGCCACGCCCAGGGAAGAAGGAAGGCTCAACTCTGACGTGATGCGCTGCTGAATGCGATGAGCCAGTTCATCAGTCGGGCCGAAAAGCCGCTCACAGCCACTGACATCCAGAAAGGCCTCATCTATGGAGATGGGCTCCAGTGACGGCGTGTACTCTGCCAGGATGGCCATCACGCGCTTTGAATAAGCGCCATACTCCTTGTGATGACCGTGGCGAACCACGGCTTGCGGGCACAAGCGCAGCGCCTGCGACATGGGCATCGCAGAGTGCACCCCGTAAGCACGAGCAGCGTACGAGGCCGACGAAACGACCCCGCGGCCAACCGGGTCTCCGCCTACGAGGATAGACAGTCCCGCGATGAAAGGGTCGAGCAATTCCTCGACGGAAGCGAAAAAGGCATCCAAATCCAGGTGGATGATGCTACGCGGCTTGTGCACAGCCTCTCAAGCCCTCCCCGGTCCTAGTCCCTAGCAGTGCTCAGTTCTTCCAGTAGATCGCTTGCCCAATCCAGTACGTCACGTCGGAGCTCTTCACCGGGCCCGCGAGGTCTGCAAGCCACGAAAGTCAAAGCTGAAATCCAGTAACTCAACCCCTCGCGCCGACAACACACTCCGCAACACGTGTTCCTGGTCGGGCCTGGCACAGAACAGCACGCAACCGCCCCCTCCAGCTCCCGTTGCCTTGCCGCCTGCAGCACCGTTTGCCAGTGCCAGGTCGAAGAGAGCATTCATGTCCGGATTGGTCACCGCAGGATCCAGGCGCTTCTGGTTTTCCCAGTTCTCTTGCAGCAGTGTGCTGAAAGCATCCACGTCTCCATCCAGCAGCGCAGCCTTCATCTCATGCGCAATGGCCTTCAGCCGATGCAGAGGGCGAACGGTGGCGTAAGCGTAGCGGTTGATAGCAGCATTGACTACCGCCCCGCCGACCTCTGCAGAGAAGGGCGGCACATCAGTCCAGCCCCCTGCCAGGTCAATGCGCATTGGGGCGCGGCTGCGCCAGATTACCGTTGGTCTTTCGTTCTGCATACGCTTCCCTGCAGACATTATATGCCATAACGCACGGTCTTTCAAACGACCCCACAACCACCTTGCATATTTTACCGCAGAGTTCTTTAGGCTTCGTGTCCTCACTAGTGAATCAGCTCTCACCGGTGCACCCTAATACCTGGGCAACAGGACGTAGACTAGCCCCTTGTGGGCGTGTTGGTGCACAGACGGCCATCCCGTCAGGCGGGACGAGCGGCAAAGGCCTATACTACGTTACTCTGGCAACCATATCGCACCCAGCCTGGAAGCCGCCTAATTCCTGGGATAGACCCGCTCTAACTGGTAGGTCCTGCACCGTACGAGAAATGTGGTATAATCGTGCTGTTGCCAGCGACGGCAGCAGAATGAGCCACCATCACGACCACTCGGAGAGGAGTCCAATGTCTGAAGCCATTCGCGTGTTGCACTACGGCCTCGGCCCTATCGGCGTGCGTATTGCCCAGCTCGTGGCCGCCAGGCACAACCTGGTATCCGTTGGCGCTGTGGATATAGACCCAGCCAAGGCGGGAAAGGACCTGGGTACTGTGGCAGAGCTCGAACGGACGCTGGGCGTGCTAGTACAGCCAGACCTATCTGAACCGCTGAAAGCGCAAAGGCCAGACGTCGTACTGCACGCCACCGGATCACATCTGCCCACGGTCTCGCAGCAATTGCTGGCCCTGACCGACGCGGGCCTGCCGGTCATCTCAACCTGCGAGGAACTGTCCTATCCCTGGTTCCACGATCCCGACGAGGCTCGGAGGATAGATGAGAGCGCAAAGCGCAGCGGAATTGCCATCCTGGGTACGGGCATCAACCCAGGGTTCATGATGGACGCCATACCCGTCATCCTTTCCGGCGTATGTCCTGCCGTGACCTCAGTGCGTGTACGGCGCGTGGTTGACCTCTCCGTGCGCCGCGTGCAGCTTCAACAGAAGGTGGGCGTTAGTCTGAGCCCTGCAGAGTTTGCGGCCAAGAAGGAGCAAGGGCGTTTGGGGCACGTCGGGCTGCCGCAATCCGCAGCGATGATTGCGGCCGGGTTGGGCTGGCAGTTGGAGCGCGTGACGGAGACACTGGAGCCGCTGGTCGCCCCTTACTCACTTGACAGTGCCCTGGGGACGGTGGCGGCGGGTCGAGTGCAGGGCCTGCACCAAATCGCACATGGCTGGGTAGCGGGGCAAGAGCGCATCACCCTTGAGCTAGAGATGGCGCTAGAGGCCCTGGATGCAGGCGACTTTGTGGAGCTGGAGGGCCCCGAGCCAGTTTCCTCCATCATCCGTGGGGTGCAGGGAGACGTGGCCACAGCCGCTATCATAGTCAACGCTATCCCCCAGGTATTGGCTGCGGCTCCCGGCCTGCGCACAATGCTGGACCTGCCGCCGCTGAGGAGTGTGGGGAGCTAAGGTCTGGGAATAAGCAGAGATCCTCCCGGAGGTTGCCGACAACAGAGCCTCCGGCAGGGTCTGCTCTAACGAGCTTGTTGACGCAAAGGGCAAATGCGGATAAGATTAGCCCAGCTAGGAGCGGAGGAGACACGGCCAATGGACAGGCCACGCCGCAGCAAAACGAAAAAGCCTTTGCGCAGGAGAACCATCAGGCGCATTGTGTACTGGTTGCAGCTTGTGCTGCTGGGCACCGCTGCGGCTGTTGTCGTGCTGATCCTCTTCGCTGTCTGGCGTAAGGAACCATTGCTTCCTTCCACGGGCACGCCGCCCGTCAACGCCACACGGACAGCACTACCTATTCACTCCCCTACTCCAGGGCCGACTTTTACGCCTGGTGGGCCTACACCCAAACCTACACTCAGACGTAAACGTGTAGGCGTCTTGGCCGGGCACTCGGGGCCACAGAATGATCCGGGGGCGGTTTGCCCCGACGGGCTGCGCGAAGTGGACATTAACCTGGCTGTCGCCGAAAGGGTAGTAACTGCGCTCAGAAGCAGGGGCTACGAGGCTGACCTGCTCGAGGAGTTCGACGATAGACTCCAAGGCTATCGTGCTGATGCCTTCCTGTCCATCCATACAGATGCCTGCGACATAGCTGAAGCGACAGGGTTCAAAGTGGCCCGCGTTTCGTTTAGTGCCATCCCGGAGATAGAGGATATCCTGGTGAAGTGCCTGTACCAAGAGTACGGGCGCGCCACGGGGCTGCAACGGCACGATTTCAGCATCACGCCAGGCATGCACCAATACCATGCCTTCGTGAAGATTGACCCCCAGACGCCAGGCGCGATCATCGAGTTGGGTTTCATGTTGGCCGACCGCCACATCCTGGTCAACCAGCCCGACAGACTGGCCGCCGGGATTGTCGCTGGATTGCTTTGTTTCCTGGAGCGCGAGCCTACCTCTGGTCCGTGACATCCCCTTCTACCGCGGAGCTCCCTCCTTGTCTCGGCGCCAAGGCGAGGGAGAACGCAGAAGATCTCAAAAACCTCAGCGAACTCTGTGGCCTCTGCGGTTGGGAACATCATCCAGACGCAAGAGCGTGACCAGCGGCGATTGACGCCGTGCCAAAGTGGTAGTATACTCGCCAGGCCGGGCACAATTCAAGCCACTATTCTGGGAAAACGCGCGAAAGGCTGGAAGCGATGGCTATTATCATCAAAACACGCGAGGAAATCGCCGTATTGCGTGAGGCGGGCCGCATCACGGCCATGGCTCTGGAGGCCATGCGCCGTGCAGTGCAGCCTGGCGTAACCACTGCCGAACTGGACGCCATCGCCGAGGACGTCATCCGTTCGCACAATGCCGTCCCTGCTTTCCTGGACTACCCCAATCCCCAGTACGCCAACCGGCCTTACCCGGCCACGATCACCGCCAGCGTCAACGACGAGCTGGTGCATGGCATCCCCCGCCGTCGTGTGCTGAAGGAAGGCGACATCGTGAGCCTGGATTGTGGCTGTATCTACAAGGGCTTCGTGGGCGACGCCGCTTTGACCGTGGGAGTTGGCCGGCTTTCCAAGGAGGCGGCACGCTTGATGCGTATTACGAACGAGGCGCTCTACAAGGCCATCGAGGCTTCGCGCGTGGGCAATCGCCTGGGAGATGTGTCAGCGGCTATCCAGGAACACGCCGAGCGCCACGGCTACAACGTGGTGCGCGAGTACACCGGGCACGGCGTGGGACGCGACATGCACGAAGACCCGCAGATACCGAACTGGGGCAAGCGCGGGAGCGGTATCCCCCTGCGTGCGGGCATGACCTACGCTTTGGAGCCGATGGTCATGGCCGGCCAGCGGCAGGTGTACGTCAAACGCGATTGGTGGACAGTAGCCACCAAGGACCACAGCCTCTGCGCTCACTTTGAGCACAGCATCGCCGTGACGGATGGGGAGGCGGAGATACTGACGCTGTTATGAGGGAGCGTGACACGGATTCCGCACCCCGTCAGGCGGGGCGAACGGCGGATTACACGGATAGGTCGCGCTTGGCCCTGGGTCCAACCAGGCTGTGTAAGTGTTGCCGGAAATGCCGAGGTGCAAGAGACGAAGGCCTGACGCTGGAGGAGCACGATACAAATTTGGCACGCATGGATTGTGCACAGACTTCAGACAGCCAGGCAAAAGGCCATCGATGATTGGCGCGGATTACACGGAGTCAGGCTTGAGCCGGTCCGGGACAGACAGCCACTGGTGGCTAACCCGGAACTCGGTGGCTTGCGGCGACGGCAAGACACGACGCGGTGGCAGGCTGCGCTCCCCGAAGTTGATGAGCAAGCCAACTGGCAGACCGGTGTGATTGAGGTAGGTGATCACCTCCTAGGTACCTTTGGTGTAATGTAGCGAAGGCTTTGATCTCGACAATCACTTTCTCCTCGACGACGAAATCCGGGATGTAGTAGCCGGCCAGCCGTCCCTCATCGTACACCTCAAGGTTCTTCTGTGCTTCAAAGGAAAGGCTGACTCTCTCGAACTCTGTCTCGAGTGCCCATTGATACACTTTCTCTTTGTGCCCTGGTCCCAGCCGCCGATGCACGGCCATGGGCGCGCCGTTGATCCGATAAGTAATGTCTTCGTGCGCTCCTTGGGCCTTCTTGTCCGTGGTTCATCTCCTCCTATGCGTGCGCCAAACCCGTATTGACATCGCTGACCTTTGTCTGTGCATCCGTGTCCTGCCGTTGTAGTGTCGTTTTCTGCCAGCCGCCCAGCAGGCGGCCGATCTCGGCCACCATCTCCGCGGCGTGGTGATACTGCCCTGGCTGCAGCCATTGCCAACGGGCGGCCAGGCGCAGGTAGAGACGCACGCGATCCAACATCTCATCAGCCTGTTTCAACTTGGAGAGGCGTTCGCGTCCCCGGCAGTTGTTGGCCTGGATAATCGCCTCCTGAAAGTCCAGCGCGGCATCCAGCAGGCGTTTGGTGACCAGGAAGCGCTGGCTGCGTGGAAAGTGGTTGGTGACTGGCATCAGCCAGGTGATAAAGTCAAAGGTTCGGGTAAAGAGCGGCGTTTCTTGCATGGTTTCGTCCCTTTGGTGCCGTGAGCAATGCGCTGCCCAATACAGCCTTGCGCAGGCCGACAGTATTCCCGTAGCGGAGGTGATTGACCCAGCCCTGCACCGACGCGGTGATCTGATCCAGGCCGGTTTCACCGTCGGCGTATTGACGGGCCATCTGGCGCAGCCGCCGCGCATAGGCCACGCCTTTGCGCCGTTTCAGTCGGCGCCTATCGGGGTAGACCACGAAACCCAGGAACGGAATGCCTTCGCCGACCGAATGCACCTGTGCTCGCTCCCGGTGAATGGTCAGCCGCAGCCCCGATAGCCGCTTGATGATGGCACCTTTCCACTCCCAGAGCTGGCGTCTGCCGTCGCCGAAGAGCAGGAAATCGTCCACGTAGCGCAGGTAGGCCCGGCAGCGCAGTTGGCGCTTGACAAAGTGATCGAAGGGGCTGAGGTAGCAGTTGGCCCAGAATTGTGAGGTCAGGTTACCGATAGGCAGGCCGCGGAGACGGCTAGCGGCCAGCAGGTCGTCGCCGGGAAACCAGACCATCTTGTATTCCTCGGCCAGGACTCCGACGCCGCTGGCCAGGAGACGATCCACCAGCCACATTACTCTGGGGTCAGCGATTTTGCGGGCCAGCATGCTGCGCAGAATGGTGTGGTCAATGGATGGGAAGAACTGCCGGACGTCGCACTGCAGCACATAGGGGTAACGGCGGGCGAACTGCTGGCAGCGGTCCAGGGCGCGGTGGGTGCCCTTGCTCACCCGGTTGGCATAGCTATCTTCGATGAAGCTGCGCTCGAAAAGTGGCTCGATGACGTTGCACAGGGCGTGGTGAACAACCCGGTCACGAAAGGGGGCAGCAGAGATAAGTCTGCGCTTCGGTTCGTGGATGTAGAAGCTGGCATATGGGCCAGGTCGGTAGCTCTGGCTGGCTAGCTCCTGTTGCAGCGTAATTAGGTTGTCTTCCAGATGGTACTCAAAGGCTGCAGCGGGAGGCAGTCCCCGTTTACCTGTGGCCGCCTTGCGGTAGGCCAGGAGTAGGTTGTCCCAGGAATAGAGTTGAGCGTACAAGGGTTTGTTCTCACCACGGTCGCAAAGAGGTGGCCCGCGCCAGGGACCAGGCCCAGGGCGCGGGCCGGTTGCTATTCGTCCGGCTCTGTACGACCGAGAGCGCGGCCAGGGCACGACCGCGCTGGCTCTCATTGGGCCTCGGCGGCGAAGCTTTCTCCTCAGTGCCGCGCCGCATTTCTGGCAGTGCGTAGACTTCCGAAGTCTTCGAGACTTCGGAAGTCTGAGAAGTTCCGAGAGTCATGACGCCCCCACCACCCGAAACCCGTTGTTGTCGTTAGGGTTGTTCGGGTTGTTCCTGTTGCGGTACGCGCAGCGGGCGTTTGTACGATTGTTGTTCCACGAGCCGCCGCGCACCACACGGGGGACGTTTCGGTCGGCCCCGTGCCCCGAGGGGCACAGAGCCTATGATAGCACAAGTGACGTGGCTATGAAATTTACGCCGACGCGCGCAGCGCGTCGGAGGGGGGTTTGCCCCCCTCCGACACCCCCCAGAGGACAGATTTCCAGAGGCTCAGAGATCAGAGGATCAGAAGTCAGAGTTAAGGAGAGCCGGACGCCCCCACCACCCGAAACCCGTAGCTGACGGCACGGTAGCCCGGGTAGTACCCGCCGCGGGACGCGCAGCGGGCGCTCCTACGAGGGCTGCCCCACGAGCCGCCGCGCACCACACGGGGATCATCCCCCTCAAGCTTCTCCCGATCCTCCGCCCCTTTGTCGTAGTCCTTATAACTCTCCACCCACTTTGTGCTGCACCACTCCCAGACGTTGCCGCTCATGTCGGCGCAGCCGTAGGGGCTGTCGCCACCTGGGAGAATGCCCACGGCGCTGGTGCTGCCAATGCCAGTCTCGGCCACATTGCACTTGGCCGGGTCGAAATCGCTGCCCCAGGGATAGATGAGCCCATCCGTTCCCCGCGCCGCTTTCTCCCACTGTGCCTCGGTCGGCAAGCGGATTTCAAAGGGTTCAGGTTTCAGTCTGATGGTTTCGATCTGCCCATCCCGCCAGAGCTGCAAATCACCACTCGAGGTGCGCAGCTTTTCGCTCAGCCAGCGGCAGAAGGCCAGCGCCTCGTACCAGCTTACGCCCAGCACTGGGTGGTTGGGCAGGTCAAACGGGTTACCGTACCGTTCCGGGCCGGTAACCCTGTTCTTCTTCAGCCATCGCCTGCCGGCCTGGGTCCAGCACTTCTCCAGCCACTTGGGGTCAGTGTAGCCACCATCTTGGACGAAAGCGGTGAACTGGGCATTGGTCACAGGATAGCGGCCGATGAAGTAGGGCCGGGTGATGCTCTTTTCCACGTCTTGGCGGAATTCGTCCTCGTAGGCCTCTGGGTCCTTCTTGTCGTTGCCCATGGTGAAGGGGCCAGCGGGGACCTCACACCATACAATGTCGGGCAGGCCATCGGTGCGCCGGCGCACGCCGGGGCGGGGGTCATCCAAATGGGCCAGGGCGCGGCCAGCGGCGGCGCGGTCCCTGGAGGAGGGGGTACTGGCCTGTACCAGGCCGGCTAGCCAGCCGGCCAGTCGGTCGCGCGTGGTGGGGTAGAAAGCGGAGCCCTTCTCACGCTCGGCCTGGGCAGCCAGGGCAGGCAGGCCAGTCTCCACGGCGGCCTCTCCGGCCAGGGCCACCACACGCCACCAGTTGTCGCTGAGGGCCTTGAGCCGTTCCGGGGTGCAGTCCTGGGGGCATAGGGCGGTGATGAGAGTCACAGCCAGGAAGGGGCTGCTCTGGCCGGCTGCCAAGAGGAAGACCTCTCGCCACCAGTCCAGGTCGTCCAGGACGTGGCGAGCCATCTGTTCGGGGAAGTTTCCCAGGCCGGCCAGGTGGCAGGCAGCCAGGTATTCTTGAAAGGACCGATGCGAAAAAGCATAGAGGTGGCCGCCCTTGCTGACGAGCAAGCCGGCCCGCTGCTGGACGTACTGCACCGCGGGGGCAGGGTCGCGATGCAGCACAGCCTCCAGGTCCGCTTTGAGATCCCGCTCGCGGATGTCGGCGGCCTGTTGGGCCCGGCGGTCGGCGCTTTTTCCCTGGTGCTTGTGGGCGTTGTAGGCCACCCGGTAGAGAGCCTGCTCCAGGGTAGCCCGGTCTACTTTCAGGGTGTCCAGCAGGCCTCCTTCGATGACCGGCTCCCCATTCCGATAGATCACCTTGGCCTTTTGCCAGTAGTCTAGGAGCAGGCGGACGGTATCGCGATAGAGTTCGGCCCGGTCTTCAGGCAAGGAACCACCCCGGGCGAAGAGAGTGGCCATCAGTTGCAGGAGGATAGGCCGGGGGGCCAGTTCGGCGGCACTGGCCGGCGGCTGCACGGCTGCCTTGAAGAGAGCTGCTTTGGACTTTGCGGTCTCTGTATCCCACGCCTCGATGGGCGCTGCAGTGTTGCACCAATGGTCGATGAAGTATTCGATCTGGGTCCGGTTGAAGGGGGCCAGCCGATGGCGTTGGAAGCCGGCCAACCGCCAGGGGAAACGAGGGTCGTCGTAGGC
>CAYZGO010000002.1:157519-170498 GCA_964478075.1 uncultured Anaerolineales bacterium
GACCCGGCAGCGGCGAAAACGGGTGGCGAAGTCTTCCACGGCCTGCTTGATTTGCACCCGCCGGCGACCGGGCTGGGGCACCTCGTCTAGCCCATCCAGGAGAAGCACCCCGCCATCCTGCCACAACATGGTGAACAACTCATCGGCAAAGCCACCCAGAGCATGCTGTGCCAGCTCGGCACGGATGAAATCCTCCAGGTGTTTGGCTTTGACCTCAGCTTTTGGGTCGGATGGCAAGCCGCGGGTGGCAAGGTCGAGGAGGGTGACAAAGATTGGCAGCCTAAAACCCAGGGCCCAGGGGGAGAGCTTGCTCAGCCAGTCATTCTCGTAGCGGGGCTCCAAGCGAGACATCGATAAGCAGTAGCCCAGGCGTTTTAGGAAGGTTGATTTGCCAGAGCCGGGGTCACCGGTGAGGACGACGCAACGTCCCTCGCTCTGGCTGACCACTTCCAGGGCAGAGACGACGCGCATCTCCATCTCGTGCTTCTCAGGCGCCCTCGGCAAGCCGGGACGTTCGGTCACTTTGCGGAGATGCCCGGATCTGTCGGAGGCTTCCACCGGAATCCGGGTCTCGGTATCCAGATCAGTGTACACGTCGTCCAGGCAGATGCGGCTCTCCCCTCGTTCATTGGTGTAGCTAGGGTCGATGACGGCCAGATGCAGGCGATTGCAGCGAGGGGCCAGCCAAGCCAGGTAGTCCTCCAGATGGGCGGGAACTGCCCTCCTTTCGGGAGCGGGCGGGGGTGAGGGACCTTTCGCTCTCTCGGGAAGGATAGGGGCCGGGAGTGAGGCTTGGCGCCGTTTCTTCTCCTGATACTGCATGACCACTGGCGCGGCTACCTGGAAAACGTAGATGCCCAGAGCCAAGAGAACTACCAGGTAGATCAATACCTGAAAGGCGGTAGGGATATTTCTACCCAGGAGGGCTACCACGATGATGATAGCGATGGCGAAGAGAAAGACCGGAACGTTGATCTTGCCAACGATCTGGCCCAGCAGGCTCCAAGGCGACGCATCACCGGGGCTGGCCGGTGACGGCTTTGTTTTTTGATTCATCGTTCGCCTCCTTCTGTTGCTGTTAAAAACCAATCCGCAAGCCGATCACCGCACCCGCGCTTGCCGTGGAAGGGGAAAATGTGCGCTTCTGTCACATCGGGGGTGAAGCGACGAAGATACGCAGCCTAGTGACAGTTCGTGGCATAGACACCCCCTAAGCTGATACAGCGAGCGTGTGCACAATGAAATCAAGCACGAAATGACGACAATGGTCAGGCTCGTCCCTATCGCTCACCCAGCATGCTCTCAACCATCTCCAACACCGCCTTTGCCAGTTCCATGGCCTCCCGCGCTTCGTTGGGATCGGTGTAAAAGCGGGATGGCACACCTCCGGGCAAGGTGTTCGGGTACCGTGTAGCGACATAGTACTGGTCCAGCTTTACCGCTTTCTGCACACGTTCAAATTCGGGGGCAGCTTCCTTCGCCCACTGCATCAGTTCGTAGATCGAGTGGGTAAAGAAAACCTCCTCAGAGCTGGCGACGCTATAGAGAAAAGCCTTGAGCGCCTTCTCCGTCGCCTGCTGGAAGTGGAAGAGGGCCAGGTAGAACCGGCCACGGAGCCTCAGCTCGTCTGCGTCCTGGAACTCATCCTTGGCGTGGATCAGCCAACGCTGCGCCTCTTGCCGTGCTTCCCGCTTCATAGAGCACCTTCCCTTCCTTCAAAGCGCGACGCAGGAAACTGCTTGTTGAGAGCATTTCTTGCAAATCTGTTTCAGTGTAGGCCAGGATGTCACAGGCGATCCCTCTTTCAACCTCGGCGTAGATCTTTCGTGTCCATTGGTGGCTGCTCAGGGAACGGGGCATAATCGCAATGATGTCCAGGTCGCTCCAGCGACCTGTGTCACCCCGGGCAAAAGAACCAAAGAGGATCAGCTTGAGAGCGCCCAGGGCTTTCAATTGCTGAACGACGTGAAGAAGGTTCCGTTCCAACGCCTGCCGTCTTTGCTTTTTTCGTTCTAGAATGCTTCTCAGAGTTTTCATCTGCTCACTAGTATATCAGACATAACCACGAATGTCAATCCGGAGTTCTTGGTTGTTAGGAGCAGTTGAAAAGTGAACTGTATTGCAATTCAAAAGTGAACTCTGAATTCTTGCAAGGGGCAGGTGACAGAGTGCACCATTTGTCATTCTACCAGATGCGGAAGTCCATGATCTGCTCTAGGGCGTCCGGGAAGTTAGCTTCTAGATCCCTTCTGAGGGACAGGAGCTACGATCGTCGACACGAATGCCTTGTTTTCCCTACCTTCTCCAGCAGTTGCCGTTTACGCCTTCCGTTTACCTTGTCTCTACGCGCCAAGGCGTAGACGGCGCCTCTGGCGTAAAGACCAGAGGTGGCGTAAAGACAAAGGCACTGCGGGTAAGCAAAGCACGGCACTGCACTCGCGACTGGACGTCGCTAACCCGCGGCAGTACCCCGCTCCGCTGCGCTCCGGGGACTGCGCAACTGCCGCTGAACATTGGATACCGATTCACACCAAGCGTTACGTATTGCTTCCTTATGAGTCCAGGAGAAATCTGCCATGACCAGTTCACTTTTCAGCTGCAAATGGTTCACTTTTGAATTGCAAATAACATCCGGAGTTCTTGGTCTCAGGGCGGTTGGAAAGTCCATTCCGTTGTCATTCTGAACGAAGTCAAGAATCTCCTGCCCGTGTGGCTGAGACCCTTGTATGCAGGATTATCTTAGCACAAAGCAAGAAAGCCGGCAAAGTTAGTGAATTGCCGCGTTTTGGCCCTGTTCGCGTTCGTGGCTATAATAACCAGTCGTATGAAACTCGAAAGCGATCATCCAAACGGAAACATTCTGCTGACACAACTCATCCACAACGGCGTGCTGATACCACCTCCGCCTGAACCACGCGGTCTGGTGATCAAGGTGCGCGGCGAGCCGGCCAGGCTCACGCCTACGCAGGAAGAGATGGCTCTGGCCTGGGCCAAGAAGCAGGGCACGCCCTACGTCGAAGACAGCGTCTTTGTGCGCAACTTTCTGCGGGATTTCAGCGCTGTGCTGGATGTCGAGCCTCCGCTGTCCGCTGACGAGGTGGGTTTCGCGCCTGCTATCAAGGTAATAGAGGCCGCGCGTGAGGCTAAAGCCAGGCTGAGCAAAGAGGAACGTAAAGCGCAAGCCGCCACACGCAAGGCCAAACGCGAAGCGCTGCGCGAGCGATACGGCCACGCCATCGTCAATGGCGAGTGCACCGAACTCGGCACGTACATGGTGGAACCCAGCGGCATCTTTATGGGGCGCGGCAAACACCCGCTGCGTGGCCGGTGGAAAGAAGGTGCTCGGCAAAGCGACGTCACCCTGAACCTAAGCCCGGATGCACCCAGGCCGCCTGGCGAGTGGAGGGAGATTGTGTGGCAGCCAGACTGCTTGTGGGTGGCACGCTGGAAGGACAAGCTGTCGGGCAGGATGAAGTACATCTGGCTTGGTGACACGGCTTCCGCCAGGCAGGCACGCGAGGCAGCCAAGTTCGCCAAGGCCATGGAACTGCACGCCAGACTGGAAGAGGTCCGCGCCCACATCAGACGTGGATTGACGGATGTCGACCCCAGGCGGAGAATGGTAGCCACGGCGTGCTATCTGATAGATATGCTGGGCTTGCGCGTGGGTGATGAAAAGAACCCCGACGAGGCGGACACTGTGGGCGCGACCACGCTGCGTCCTGAGCACGTCAAGCTACACCCCAGCGGCGTGGCCAAGTTCAGCTTCCTGGGCAAGGATTCGGTGCGCTGGCACAAGAAGCTGGAACTCCCTCAGGTCGTGCAGCGCAACCTGGCAGAACTCATCGGCACGGCCCGGCCGCCCAACCCCGCAAGGCCGGACGCCTCAGTCCTGTCGTCCCGAGACAGGGCAAGCAGTAATCGGGCCAGGAACAGCCGCAAGAGACATCCTAGCCGTTATGAGCCGCAGCTCTTCCCCGACATTGGCAGCCGTGATGTCAACGCCTATCTGTCAGAAGTGCTGCCGGGACTGACGGCCAAGGTGTTCAGGACCCACCATGCCACCCAGGCAGCCGAGGAGAGCCTGGCCACCTATGGAGTGGAGGCCAATGATCCAGAGTACGAGAAGTGGCAGGCAGTCAACACTGCCAACCTGGCGGCAGCCATCTTCTGCAATCACACCAAGAAGACAGCAGCGAGCTGGCCGGCCAGACGAGAGAGGTTTGCCCAGCGTCGTAGTCGAGCGGAGGAGCGTGTGCAGCGCTACCGCGCGCAGGTGAAAGAATACAGAGAGGCACTCCCTGCCCTGCGCAAGGAAGGCCGTCAGAGGATAGCCTCGTGCCGTACGCCAGCGCAGCGCGAGAGGAAGCGAGTCTCCTACCAAAAGAAGATCGCGCGCGCTGAGCGCAGGTTGGCAACTGGCCAGGAGAGGCTGAAAAGGGCTCAGCACGCGCTGGGTAAGGTGAAAGCCAAGGCCTTCGTGGCCGGCAAGAAACGCGCCTGGAACCTGACCACCAGCCTCAAATCGTACGTGGACCCGAGCGTCTTTTACCGCTGGGGACAGCGCGTTGAGTACGACGTGCTGGAACGCTACTACTCGAAGGCCTTGCGGCGCAAATTCTCCTGGGTCAAGAATGCTGATGCCCAGGATGACGAGGGCTAGCTGCCTTTCGTTGTCATCCTGAACTAACACCGGCCACTACGTTCAAGCCCGCAGCGCCAACATGTTCATCGCTGGATCCCCGCTGACGTGAATGATGCTCGAGTAGCGTTCGTTTCTACAGTAGAGGCGACCGTGCTGGGTGTGGTGTTTGCCTCTGCGTGAAATATCCTCGCACATTTTCCATCCAGGTATGCCACCTTCCAGGGCCACAGCCATTCTTGGCGCATATTCGCAATTTGACAACCGGACATTTCTGTGCTAGAATTGTGTTTAGTATGGACAACTTGTCTATATACAGAAGTCAAATAGTTGGGGGGAAGTAAGGGAGAAAGATAAATGCCACAGAGACGGCGTCGGCGAGGTGGTGCAGGTGGAGCGAGAGGGCGCCGTGGGCACATTCGCCGCTTCTTGGAACCCTGCCTCTTGATGCTGCTGCACATGGGAAAGCGCCATGGCTATGAACTGGCTCGGGAGTTGATACCCTTCGGGTTGGAGAACGTGGATTCCAGCCTCGTCTATCGGATGTTGCGGGACATGGAAAGAGCAGGGCTCGTCCGATCGGAGTGGCAATCCAACGTCACAGCCGGGCCAGCGCGCCGGGTCTACTCTTTGACAGCAGATGGTGATCGCGGCCTGGCGAACTGGGTGAGCGATCTACGCGCAACTGACGGAGTCTTGGGTCATTTCTTGAAGATTTACGAGAAACACATGAGAGAGGGTACAGGTGACTATCACTGAGGCTCTGCTCAGCAGTTTGAAGCGCGACGTGCCAGTCTATGACGTGCGCATCGGCGCGCATTGGACAACTGTGGCGGTGACAACGGACTTGGGAGTACGCGGGGGCCTTGCCTCGGCCTTGAGTGCGATAGAGCACCAATGTAGAGGACAGCCTACCGTGCGTGAGGCGGGCCGATTGCTAGAATACGGTGCACTCGAACTGGCTGAGCTCGTCCGTTCGGACAGCATGGCCGAGGCGAGTGTTGGCCTGGCGACAATCAATGCCTTGTTGAATGTAGACGACACGGCCTGCGTCGAGGTGAATGCGGGGGATATCATCATCAAGCAAGGCGCAGGCAAGCGCGTGGCGATTGTTGGGCATTTCCCCTTTATTCCGCACGTCCGTCAGGCAGCAGAAACGCTGTGGGTCTTGGAGTTGCGTCCACGGGGTGATGACCTTCCAGCTGCTCGTGCGGCTGAGGTAATCCCCCAAGCCGATGTGGTAGGTATCACCGGCAGCACGTTGCTCAACCACACTTTCGAGGGACTCATTGCTCTCTGCCGACCCGATGCCTATGTCCTTGTGATGGGCGGCAGCACACCGCTTTCGCCGCTGTTCTTCGACTACGGCGTCGATGCTGTGGCTGGAACGTATGTGGTGGACGTGGAAGCTGTGTTACGCGCTGTGAGCCAAGGCGCAACCTTTCGGCAGATACCAGGCAAACGCCTGCTAACGCTACATAGATAACTCTTGGAGGAACTAATGGTAGAGGGAATCTCAAAAGATACAATCCGCCAAGCATTGGCGCAAGTGACCCACCCTGAAATCAAAGGCCGCAACCTGGTTGAATTGGGGATGATCCCAGGCATTACTGTCAACGGTAACCAGGTCCGCGTGACGCTGGCGTTACCGTTCCAAGAAACCCCCATTAAGGATGATCTGGTGAACCGGGTCCGGGAGGCCGTGAGCACCTTGAACGGCAGTTTGGGCGTTGACGTGCGGCTGACTCAAATGAGCCAGCGAGAACGCGCTGCTTTCATGTCCTATACTGGCGAGGGCCCTGCCCAGGCTGAGATTCTGAATGATATCGCCCGTGTGCTGGCCGTGATGAGTGGCAAAGGCGGTGTGGGCAAGTCCTCCGTGGCAGGAATGTTAGCTGTGGCGCTAAGGCGCAAGGGCCATAGCGTGGGCGTGTTGGATGCCGACATCACTGGCCCCAGCATCCCCAAGATGTTTGGTATACATAAACATCCTGTAGGAGGACCGATTGGTATTATGCCAGTCGACACTAAGACAGGCCTCAAGCTAATGTCCATCAATCTACTGTTGCCAAGCGAGACCCAGGCTGTGGTCTGGCGTGGCCCACTCATCAGCAAGGCCATCCGGCAATTCTGGAGCGAGATTTTCTGGGGTACTCTGGATTATCTGGTGGTAGATTTGCCTCCCGGTACATCGGATGCTGCTTTGACGGTGATGCAAGCGATTCCGCTGAGCGGCGTGTTGCTAGTTACATCACCTCAGGATCTGGCAGGAATGGTCGTGCGCAAAGCAGCCGGAATGGTAGAACTTATGGGTGCCCCCTTGCTGGGTGTGGTAGAGAACATGAGCTATACTGTTTGTCCCAAGTGCGGTACCCGCATTGATATCTTTGGCCCCAGCCAGGCGGAGAAGACAGCGCATCTGATTGGCGCGCCATTGCTGGGTCGGATACCGCTCGAGCCTGACTTTGCTGTCCACTGCGATGCCGGCACAATTGAGGACTATCCAGCCACAGCATTTGAGACTATCGTCGAACAGATCATTGAGCGGGTGCCAGAGGAAAAGGTTGAACCAGCTTTCGGGAGATGATGAGGTGGTGATGCAATGATGGATAGGCGTGTTCAAATCAAGGGGATTTGTGCGTCAGGTTTGAGATCTGTATCCAAGCACATCTTGATGGCAGAGTCTCTGAAAGGAGGTGAATGGGATGCCACGTTTTGATGGCACTGGCCCGCGAGGCGAAGGGGCGTTGACCGGTCGTGGTGAGGGATACTGTATAGTCCAACTCCCTGATCCAGAGTCAGGTCGGGAGGCTGTCGGCTTTGCTGGGTTGGCTGGCGTGCCGGTGAGGCCGGCGCATCCAGCCGCCATATTCACACCCGTCACGTTACCGCCGCTCGGGGCGTATCCGAGGAGGAGGTTTGGGCGCGGTCGTGGCCGAAACGCGGGACGAGGGCATGGCAGGCGGTTCTTCATGCGCCGTTGGTGATATAGGTTAGGAAGGAAAGGAGGTGAACAGAATGCCAAGGGGAGATGGAACTGGGCCTGCTGGCTTGGGTCCTATGACAGGACGAGCGGCTGGTTATTGCGCTGGGTACAGTGGGCCTGGTTATGCAAACCCACTGCTTGGGCGAGGTGCATATCCATATCGTCCTGCCTATACGTCGATAAGCTATGGTGCGTGGCCTCGTTGGGGGCTGCGGCGCTTCTGGGGCCGCGGACGTGGCTGGGGCGGACGCGGAAGGCGATGGTAGCAAGATCTACCGATAAGAGTTAAATCAAAGTAACAGGAGGTGAACGGAATGCCAAGAGGAGATGGAACTGGTCCCGGGGGTCTAGGGCCAATGACAGGGCGGGCTGCCGGCTACTGTGCTGGCTATGATGCGCCTGGCTACGTGAATCCAGGGCCTGGGCGTGGCTTTGGCCTGGGCTTTGGTGGTGGCCGGGGCGGAGGCTGGGGTTGGCGCCACCGGTACCATGCCACAGGGCGTCCAGGTTGGGCACCCTTTGGTTATGCACCAACTTGGGCTGTACCGCAAGCCTATGCACCGCCGACTCCCGAGCAGGAAGTCGACTTGCTTAAGCAGCAAGCGGAGTGGCTTCAGAGCCAGCTTGACGCTATCAGCAAGCGCATGGCGGAGCTCGAAAAAGAGTAACTGGCCCATGTCGAGGCAGGCGCCAACTCGGCGCCTGCCTCGACATAGTTCATGCGCATAGTGCGTGGTAGTATTAGACGAACCACTATACCGCTTCCCTAGTGGAAGCAGGCAAGGATAGTTTATCCTTGAGGAGGGCTCACAGTCATGAGAGTTGTTGTTACATCCAATGGGAATAATCTGGACGGGCCAGCCAGCCCGGTCTTCGGGCGCTGTCCTGCGTACGTCTTCGTGGATACGGAGACGATGGCATTTGAGGCCGTGGAGAACCCGGCGGTAGGAGCCTCTGGCGGGGCGGGCATCCAGGCAGCCCAGTTTGTCATCGAGCGTGGGGCGCAGGCGGTGATAACCGGTAACGTGGGCCCCAACGCCTTCAACGTCTTCCAGGCTGCCAGTGTGCCTATGTACCTTTTCGGGGGTGGGACAGTGCGGGAGGCGGTGGAGGCGTACAAGAGCGGAGGGCTTCAATCCGTCGCCGGAGCCAACGTCCAGGCCGGAGTGGGGATGGGCATGGGACGCGGGATGGGACGCGGCATGGGACGCGGGATGGGGATCGGCATGGGCCGGGGCGTGGCTATGTCCCCGTCGCCTACGGAAGGCCGCGCTACAACTGCTGGTTCCCGCGAAGAAGAGATCGCGTCTCTAAAGGATATCGGCGGTGCGTTGCGCAAGCAGTTGGCCGAGATAATAGAGCGGCTTGACCGGCTGGAAAAAGGAAGGTGAGCGATGCGCGTTGCAGTTTCGGCAGATGATAACAACGGGCTGGACAGCGTGGTGAGCCCCCACTTCGGGCGTTGTCCATACTATGTTTTGGTGGATGTCAATGGCCGAGAGGTAAAGCAGGTCAACGTGGTGGCGAATCCCAACTACGGCCGGCACGCACCGGGGACAGTACCCACGTTCATCCAAAATCAGGGGGCGGATGTCATGCTCGCCGGCGGGATGGGCAGACGGGCCATCGCCTTGTTCCAGCAGTACGGCATCCAGGCGGCGACCGGGGCCGCAGGCTCCGTGCACTACGCGCTGGAGCAGTATCTGGGCGGGGAGCTGCAAGGGGCCGAACCGTGCAGCACGAGCCTTGGACATGACCGGCAGGAGTCCTCAGCCGAAGGCGAGTACGAGCAGGACGAGGTAGGCCGGCTAAGGGAGGATGCCAAGATGCTACAGCAGCAGTTGGCCCAAGTGATGGAGCGTCTGGACAGGTTGGCGGCAGATTGAAATGGCGTAGTTGTAGATCGTCACGTACTCCAATCCTATTCTGTTGAGCAAGGCCCTGGCAGTCCCCAGGGTCAGCCGGCGTGTGCGGCGTCCGGGCCGCGACATGATGGAGACAACGTATGCCGCATCGGGCGTGGGGCTGGCTGCGCCACGGGGGGCCTCCAGTAAAGGGTAATCGTCGTGGACGTGGGATAGAACCTCATCGCGCGCATCGAGGACCCCACGCGCCTCTGGAGAGTAAGTGAACCGAGCGCAGCGGCTGAGAAAGAGGTCGTCCACATCTGAGGAGGGAACGGATGCTCAAAGTCGTGGGCATTATCGGGTACAAGAACAGTGGCAAAACGACGCTGACCCATGCCCTGGCCCGTGAATTGACTGCCAGGGGCCACGAGGTGGCCGTGATCAAGCACTCATCCCATCGCCTGGACCTGCCAGGAAAGGACACCACCGTGCTGGCGGAAGCCGTCGGTCAGGTGGGGTTTATCTCGTCGCAGGAGTCGGGGGTCTTCTGGAAAAAGTCGCTGAGCCTGGAGAACATCATCTCTTATCTGGAGGCGGACATCGTTCTCGTCGAGGGCTTCAAGGCGGAGAAGACTTTCCCCAAGATTGTATGC
Source organism: uncultured Anaerolineales bacterium (assembly GCA_964478075.1). Taxonomy (GTDB): domain Bacteria; phylum Chloroflexota; class Anaerolineae; order UBA2200; family UBA2200; genus DAOUEX01. Next base: position 167,648 of record CAYZGO010000002.1, read on the forward strand.
CTGCGGGGAGAGCCAGACGACGGAGACCTATTCGACGGCCTGGCCATCTGCGCCGTCGGGCCGCCCGACCAGGCAGAGGGGATGGACATCCCTTCCTTCGACAGGCTCAGGACACCGCTCCTCGGTCGGGACGAGGTGGCCCGGGTCGCCGACCTGGTGGAGGAGAAAGCCTTCAAGTTGCCCAACCTTGACTGTGGCGGCTGTGGACACGAACGGTGCTACGATATGGCCTGCGAGATCGTCGCCGGAAGCGGCAGCGTGGACGATTGCATCTCTCTGCAGCCGGCTACGGAGGTCAAAATAGACGGACAGCCAATGCCGATGAATCCCTTTATCTCTGGCATAGTCAGGGAGACGATTCTGGGAATGCTTTCTTCGCTCAAAGGTTTCAAGAAGGGAAAGATCGAGATCAGCGTCTGATAATTTGAACGTTCACACGTGGGGCAGGGTTTGGAGCCTGCCAGCAGCCTAGCAGGGCTGCTCCACACGTGGCTTTTACCCAAGTGTGAAAGAAGGTGATAACAGTGGTGTTCGTTGACGAAGCACGTTGTACAGGCTGCGGCCTGTGCACGGATGTGTGTGCAACAGGGGCCATCAGCGTGGTGAACGGCGTCGCACGGGTGGAGCAGAGCCTATGTCAGGAGTGCGAAGCGTGTGTCTCGGCCTGTCCCAACGGAGCGCTTCTGACGCTGCAGGAACCGGCCAGGGCTGAGAAACCAGCGCTGGTGCGCACGCCTGCACCGTCTCCGATCCGGATTCGACCGATTGCACCAGTCCCCCAGCCCAAGACCAGTGTGTGGCCCTGGCTGGGGGCCGTGCTGGGCTTCGTCGGGCGTGAGGTGGTGCCCCGCGTGGTGGCGTTTTGGGGCAACCGAGAGCAGGGGCAACCGGGCCCGACGCTCCCACCCCGTGAGGCAGAGCTCCCCGACCGCGCGAACTATGGCGGGTGGGACGGCGGCCGGCGCGCCCGCCGCCGGGGACGCCGGTAGTCTGGCTTGAGCAGGTTCAGATGAGCGATCATACAGGGACAGTCGAACAAGGACGGATGTCCTATTCAGCCAAGCTCAGCGCAGAATCGTCTAACCCCAGCAAAATGGGCCGTATGCCCGATCCAGACGCCTACGGGATCATCCACGGCTGTTGCGGCGACACAATGCAAATCTCTCTGCGGCTGGACGGGGATAGGATCGAAGAGGCCACTTTCACGACCGACGGCCGCGAGTCGGCGATAGCCTGTGCAAGTGTGCTAACCAAAACAGTGCGAGGGCTATCGCTGGGAGAGGCCGGCAAGATCAGGGCGGAGGATGTGATCGCTGCACTGGACGGCCTGCCCGAGGCAAAGGTTCACTGTGCCCATCTGACGGTCAACACGCTGCGGCAGGCCATTGACAAGTGGCACGCCGGCGGAAGCAAGGACCCCGGTGGTTAGCGATATATCTGCCTGGGACGATGTAGCTGCGCGAGCCGATGACCTGGTCCGGCAGGGCTACCACTGAGCGGAGGCGATGTTGCTCACCGTGGGCGAGCACGTGTTGGGCGATCTGGAGCCGCGATGCGTGCGGATGGCAACTGGCTTCGCAGAAGGTGTGGACGTTTTTTCCCAAGCACGTCTTGAAGGGAGATAGAAACGCCCCTATAGTCTCGACTGGAGAATTTGTACGGAGGGAGGTGAGACAAATGCCTATCTACGAATATCGGTGTCTGGAGTGCGGGGAGAAGTTCGAGAAACTGGTGCGCTCCATGAACTCTGCGCTGGGAATAGAGTGCCCTAAATGCGGCGGACGGGAGGTCAAGAAGCTCCTCTCAGCCTTCGGGATTCAGACCTCAGGCTCCGCTAGTGAGCCCGTCTGTCCTACCTGCATGCCGATGCATTAAGCACGTTTCTAAGCCCAAGCTCTCAGCCAGCGCCGGGTGATGATTGCTGGATGAGAAAGGAGTACGATGTCGCAACGGAGCCATATCGAGGTTGGAGGGTGGGGAGCACGCCACTATGACCTGATGATGGACCTGCTCCTGGTGGGGCGCTATCAAGCCTTCATCGAGAAGGCCATACAGCGGATGGGCATCCGCAAGGGGGACGCAATCCTGGACCTGGGATCGGGCGCTGGGCGCAACATCTGCGTGATGTTAGAAGCTCTGGGCTCCACCGGGCGAGTCGTCGGGGTGGACATCAGCCAAGAGATGCTCAGGCAGGCTCGGCAGCGCTGCCGAGCCTACCCCCACGTAAGCTTTCTGAACCGACGCATTGAGGAACCGCTCCCCTTTCACAAGGAATTTGACAAAGCGTTCATCTCTTTCACCCTGCATGGCTTTGAGGATGAGGATAAGGAGCGCGTGATCGCCAACGCCCATCGGGCCCTGAAGCCAGGCGGCATTTTCTGGATCCTGGACTACAACGAGTTCGACCTGGACCGCCAATGGTTTCCCTTTCGCTGGGCCTTCCGGCACTTTGAATGCGAGCTGGCTAGCGAATTTCTATCCCTGGATCTTAAGGGGCTGCTGGCCCACCACGGGTTCGGCAGCTTTGTGACCCATCCATTTCTGCAGGGCTACGTGCGGCTGCTGGGGGCGGAGAAACTGGAGGTAGGGGGGTGAGAGATGAACAGCGGGCGGATCAAGGAGCTAGAAAAACAGATAGCTCAGCTGAAGCGCCGGTGGCCTGCCCATTCAGTGCCGCCGACAATGCTTCAGCGGTTCGATGAGCGCCTTTCAGATAAGAGGCATTGTCGAGAGGGTTAAGAAAGAAGGAGTGGAGAAGGTGGCCCCCTGGACTCGTCCGGCGGCGTGGCCCGAAGCACGTTTGAAAAGGCTTATGGGGAGAATTTCATCCTGGTGGGAGTTGAGGTCGGAG
>CAYZGO010000003.1:0-165729 GCA_964478075.1 uncultured Anaerolineales bacterium
CGCTGAAACCGGGGGCACTATCCTGGTAGACCCCGTTTTTCAACACCCTCCAAACGGTAATCTACTGCTCCGCCCATCAATTACCAGAGTTCTTCGGGCGGATCACCGCGTGAAAGCGGCTGCTTGAGTTTAGCGATTCAGGCAGTACTCTGTGAGCGTTTGACCAATCGGGCAGCATAAGGTAAGCTTGGGGCCATGTTAACGCAATTAGATTGTAAGTTGCATTATTGAGGACCTGCGGGGTGCATTATAGACGGCCGTCTCGGACGAGGCGATCCGACTTGGCATCCTGCGTGAAGCCATTGTCTGGATGGGGAACGAATTCGACGAGCAGCACATTCCCTCTTTTTACATCACCAGAGTCCATCGCTTGCTTAAGCAACGAACGGGTCTACAGATGCCCTTCCGCGAGTTGCGAGAGCGCTGCAACGCGGCAGGGTTGGCCATACGCCAACGGCTGGCCGAACGCCTGCTCAAAGTCAACGATGATGGGGAGCGCATACGCACACTCGTTCTGTGGGCCATTGCCGGCAACCACCTCGACTTTCGCACAGTGGGTACCGGCTATGACCTGGCAGCAGATGATATCACTGCACAACTAGCAGCGGTCGTGTCCGAGGGACTGTGCATAGATCATACCACTGCGCTGCTGACAATGGCCAGAAAGGGCCCACCAGTGCTCTATCTGGCCGATAACGTCGGAGAAATTGCTCTGGACACACTCCTGGTTGCTGAATTACAACGCCACGGATGCGAGGTCACTGTGGCAGTCAAAGGTGGGCCCATCACCAGCGATGCAGTGTGGGAAGATGCCCACGCAGTAGGCATGGATCAATTGGCCACGATCATTCTCACCGGCCCCGACACGTTGGGGCTTCCACTGGACGAGATGTCCGCGGCTGTGCGTGCTGAACTTGAGCAGTCGGATGTAGTGATCAGCAAAGGACAGGCTAACTACTACGCTTGTTCGGAATTGGTCCACGAATTGCCCGCACACATCGTCTGCCTCCTGCGCACCAAATGTTCCGTTGCTGCTAAGAGTCTGGGCCTGGACAGACCCCGGGCCAACGTCGCTGTGTTGCTTCAAGAGTAGCCAAGGAGATCCTCTCGGAGGTTGTTCACCATATCATCAGAACCTACGGGAGGCTTCGCCGCGAAAGTAGCCCCTGGCACTTGGAGAATAACAAGGCTTGTGCTATCATAGAATACGATGAGCGGAATCAGACGAGTCATTCTGACCATACTGGACAGTGTCGGTGTCGGTGCACTACCGGACGCAGACCAGTATGGTGATGAAGGTTCGGATACACTAGGAAATACGGCACGGGCAGTAGGAGGCATCCACTTGCCGAACCTGCAAAAGCTGGGGCTGGGCAACATACGCTCTATCCCTGGTGTACTGGCCGAACCTACTCCCCTCGCTGCCTATGGACGCATGGCCGAACTGTCTGCCGGCAAGGACACGACCATTGGTCACTGGGAAATCGCTGGCGTCATTTCACCAAAGCCGCTCCCGACCTATCCGCAAGGTTTCCCGCAGGAATTGATCGCCGACTACGAGCGGCGAATCGGGCGCAAGGTCCTCGGCAACTACCCAGCCTCTGGCACGGTAATCATCGAAGAACTCGGAGCGGAGCACATGCGCACCGGGTTCCCCATCGTCTACACCAGCGCAGACAGCGTCTTTCAAGTGGCCGCCCACGAGGAAATCATCCCTGTCGATCAACTGTACCGCATCTGCCGCATCGCACGCGAGATGCTGAGGGGCGAACACAACGTGGGGCGGGTCATCGCGCGCCCTTTTATTGGCAGGCCTGGCGCTTTGCAACGCACTGACAGACGACGTGATTTCTCGGCACCACCTCCAGAACCCACTCTGCTAGACCACTTGCTACAGGCAGGGCAAACCGTGTGGGCAGTGGGCAAGATTGAAGACATCTTCGCTAGACAGGGCATCAGCCACGCCGTACATACGCACGACAACATGGATGGTGTGGACAAGACGTTGGAGGCCATGCAACAGGCTGGGCCGGGCCTGATCTTTACCAATTTGGTTGACTTTGACATGCTCTACGGACATCGAAACAACCCGCAGGGCTACGCTGCCGCCTTATGCGCCGTGGACGAGAGGGTGCCCGAATTCGTGAATGCACTGCACAGCGACGACGTGCTCGTCTTTACGGCCGATCACGGCTGTGACCCAACCACGCCTAGCACAGACCACTCCAGGGAATACGTGCCGTTGCTCGTCTACGGGGCATTAATACGGGCCGGAGTCGATTTGGGCACGCGGGCCACGTTTGCTGATCTGGGGGCCACGATTGCGGAATGGCTGGGCACGCAGCGACTTCAGCCTGGACGCAGCTTCGCTGACGAGGTACGCGTACGAAGGAACGAACACTGAGGCAATTCGCAGCCACTCAACTCAACACAGGGGGGCTCAATGGTCCTTGATTTCTTACTCAGACTTCCGCTGTTCCTGGCATACCTGCTGGGCACCATTCTGACCTTGATGCTGATAGTAAAACGCAAGAATGTGAGCAGCGCCTTGGGTTTCCTCGGCTTCTTTCTCCTCGTGGCTGTCCAGGCAGTCTCGCCCCTTACTACTCTGTTCACCATACGCTTGCATAGCCGTGGCATGCCACTGACAAAGGCCTCCACACTCACTGCATTTGCAAGCCTGCTCCTTAACCTCATCTCCGCCGTAGCCGTGCTGTGCATAGTCGGCGCTATCTCGCTGGCAGCCAGGAACGAGAGGAGCACTTGAGAAGCAGCGAATTTGACTACGACCTCCCTCCGAAGTTGATCGCTCAGACCCCCATGGAGCCACGAGATGCATCCAGACTCCTGGTGCTACACGGCGCCAACGGGCACATCGACCACCGTCACTTCCGAGACATCAGCGCATACCTGCGCCCTGGCGACCTACTGGTCGCTAATGAGAGCCGCGTCATCCCAGCGCGCTTGTTCGGGCACAAGCTGCCCACTGGCGGCAAAGTGGAGATGTTGTTGCTCAAGAAACGTGACGACCAGACCTGGGAAGTTCTGCTCAAGCCAGGCCGCCGGGTGAGGCCGGGAACGAGGGTCGCCATACACGCAGCCAGCAGCATGGAGATGGGAACTGGCATCCCGAATCATCTCTCCGAAGTCGTCGCCGAAGTGGTGGCTGTCACAGAGGCGGGCGGCAGGATAGTCATCTTCTCTGTCCCTATTGAGCCACTGCTCGAACGCATAGGCATTGTGCCCTTACCTCCTTACATCCATACCCCTCTGGCCAGTGCCGAACGCTACCAGACCGTTTACGCGCGCGTCAAGGGCTCAGTGGCCGCACCGACTGCCGGGCTGCACTTCACAGCAGAACTGATGCGCCGTCTCAAGGAGCAGGGGGTAGAATTGGCCTTCGTCACGCTGCACATCAGCATAGACACATTTCGACCAGTGCAGGAAACGAACATCGAAGAGCATCGCATGTATAGCGAATACTGCGAGTTGCCCCCAGAGACGAGCGAAACCATCAACCGCGCGCGCGCCGAAGGACGTCGTGTAATCGCCGTCGGCACCACGAGCGTGCGTGTCCTAGAAACCGCGGCCTTGCGCCTGCAGGCCGGGGATACCAAACTGAGAGCATTCGCCGGCCCCACCGATCTCTTCATCTATCCGGGCTTCCAGTTCGGCGTTGTGAAGGCGATGATAACCAACTTTCACCTGCCGCGCTCAACGCTGCTCATGCTCGTGGCTGCCTTTGCCGGCAAGGATTTGATTGAACGCACCTATCAAGAAGCCATCCGCGAGCGCTACCGCTTCTATAGCTTTGGCGATGCTATGTTAATCCTGTAAACCTCAGGAGGCGTCGAGCCACACTCTACTGCAAGACGTTGTAGCGTATCTCGCCGAAGGCGAGGTAGCTTTGGCGATGCTATGTTAATCCTGTAAACCTCAGGAGGCGTCGAGCCACATTCTACTGCAAGATGCTGCAGCCTATCTCGCCGAAGGCGAGATCATTCTTCCGTGGATGTCATGCTCTTCTTACAATACCGCGAAGCAGGGGCTATTGCTCTCTCAAGCTTGAATTGATGCGCTGTAGTAGCGACTTCAATCGCTAACCAAGTGGGAACAGGGACCGAAGTCGCCACCACGAACCCACTACTTCAACACTGACAGAGTACTATGTTGCAACACTGCATTTGCTGTATAATGTGCTGGGGAGTCAGTCCTGTACAGGGGACGTCGTCACGGTGGCAGACAAAAGCAGAGAATACGTAAACATCACACACGAGCTGGCAGTTCCAGTGTCAGAACTCGAGTTCCAGTTCTCGCGCAGCGGAGGTCCGGGAGGTCAGAAGGTCAACCGCCGTGAGACGCGGGTGGAACTCTTCTTCGACATACAGCATTCACCCAGCCTGAACGAAGAGCAACGGGAGCGTTTGCTCAAACGGTGGGCTAGCCAGGTTGACAGTGAAGGCACCCTGCGCCTTGTGGCCGATACACATCGCAGCCAGCTTCGCAATCGACAGGAAGCGATTGAGCGTTTCATCAGACTGCTTCAGCAAGGTCTACACGTGCCCAGGCAGCGCCGACCTACCACGCCCTCGCCGCACGCCGCCGAACAGCGCCTAGCCAGGAAACGCAGGCGTAGTGAAATCAAGGAACTCCGCAAGCACCTAGACCCAGACGACAATTGATGCCGCCTGCCTAAGGCCGCGATTATGTCATCTTCACCACGATATCGCTGAGAACGTTTGCTGCCTCGTCTCCGCGGTCGGCGGCGTTGCTCAGGTGGCGGTATATTTCCCGCAACTTGAGCATATCTACGACGTGTTCGATGTCTTTGGGGTGCGCAAATAGGGCAGCGATAGCCTCCCGATAGACCTGTTCCACCCGATTTTCCAGAGCCTTGGCCCGCACTGCGTGATCATTCGCTACATTCGGGTGATCCGTCAAGCGCTGCACCCCCATCAGGATCTCCTGCGCTGCTTCGCTCAGCAGCGATGCCATCCGCCGCAAGAAGTCATCTGGTTTGATCTGCAGGATCTCCATCTCATCAACGGTCGTGTCGGCATAATCCAGAATGTCGTCAATATCCCGCGAGAGAGCGTGGATATCCTCACGATCCAGGGGCGTGACAAAAGTGCGGTTCAACTCGTCTATCAGGATGCGACGCGTCTCGTCCGCCTCCTTCTCCAGTCTGGACACCACAGCAGCACTTTCGGCACTGCGCTTGCGCATATAAGCTTCCAAAGCTTGCATACCCTGCACAGTGAATTCAGCCTGCTGGATCAGCAAGGGAATAAAACGGTCTTGTCTAGGCCGCAAGAAATCGCGAAGCCAACCCATAGCCATACTCCTATCGAGTCAGAATATCAGTCGCGAGGTGCACAAGCGCAGCCATAGCAGCGGTTGCTGGAATAGTCAGCAGCCAGGCCCTGATGACTTGCCCTGCCAATCCCCATCGAACTTTGCTCGCACGCTCGGCCGAGCCCACACCCACGATGGCCGAACTGACAACCTGTGTAGTACTTACTGGTCCACCGAGCAGGGCCGCACCCATGATAACCAAAGCCGAGGCAATCTGCCCCGTAAAGCCATGCAGCGGTCGGATCCTGTAGAACCTGGCACCTAAGGTACGGATAAGCCGCCAGCCACCAAACGACGTGCCCAAAGCCATCGCACCGGCACTGAGGCCTATGACCCACAGCGGCACGCAGAAGCCGGGAATAACTCCATCAGCCAGCAGTGTCATGGTGATGACACCCATCGTCTTCTGGGCATCATTGCTGCCGTGGCCGAGAGACAGCCACAGCATCGTCAACAATTGACCACGCTTGAACAGCCAGTTGATTCGCGGAGACGCTCCTCTTGCCAGGAACAGCACCGCTTTCATTGCTACGTAGCCAGCGGCCAAACCCAGCAACGGCGAGAGCAACAGTGCAGCTAGAACTTTCATCATGCCGCTTATTCGCAATGCTTGCCAGCCGGATTCGACTGTGACGGCGCCAATGAAACCACCAATGAGAGCGTGAGAGGAGCTGGACGGGATACCCAACAGCAAAGTCATGGCGTTCCAGAAAATGGCAGCGAATAGGGCAGCCTGGATGACTGGCAGTGTCACTGCCTGCTCACGAACAACCTCATGGCCTATAGTTGTGGCGACAGCTACACCGAACATAAACGGAGCGACCAAATGAGCAGCAGTGGTCAGGAGCAACGTCCGGCGCGGTGCCATAGCACGCGAGGAGATAACGGTGGCGACTACGTTAGAGCCACCGTGAACCCCATTAAGAAAATCGAATACCAGGCTAAGAACGATGACAAGGATCGTGGCGCTAGATAAACTCGGAATAGACACGTACAATCCCCTTGGCAGAGCTTCTCCACATCCAACCCAGACATCGAAGGTGGTCGCGCTCGCGTTGTATCACTACTTCTCGTCCACCCCGCGTGTATCCCTCCGAGCTCTCTAGGCAATGCTTGCATAAATATACCATACTTTCTCAGCATTGCCACATTGCATTCAAGGCACATGCTACGTCCCAGATCAGCGAGGTTCAAGCCCTACCCCCTCACCGTGGATAATTGTCGGAAAGCTCCTCGGTCTATTCGCCACCGCCATTTGACTGTAATGGCTTCTTGTGCTATTCTCTGTAGATGAACTGGACTTTGGAGCGAGAGCAGTCCCTGCCCGCTATGGTGAGCCGCATTCCGGAGAGGTTGAAAGGAGTTGTAGCGGATTTGCATCTTATGAAAAGCGGTGGTAGAATAGCAACGCTGGGTTATGGGGCCTCAAGGCCAGGTATTCGGTGTCAATGAAGGAGCGTGCCATGCAGAAGAAGATAGAAGACTTTCTGACCTGCCTCGAAGTTGAAAAGGGCTATTCTGAGAATACGAGAGTCGCATACAAGAACGACTTGGGTCAATTCCTGCATTACGTGAAAAGCCTGGCGAAACCCAGCGTGGATAGCTGGAGTGAAGTCAGAAAAGATCACCTGATAGCTCATATCCTCTATCTGAAGACAGATCGTGAATATGCTTCTACCACGGTGGCAAGAAAGGTGGCCGCAATCAAGTCGTTCTTCCACTTCCTGGTCGCTGAGGGATTCATCGAAGACGATCCAACGGCCACGTTGGACTCTCCGCGAGTGAGGAAGTACCTGCCGCGAGCCGTTTCTCAGAAGGACATCGAGAAACTGCTCGAGGCACCAAGCAAGAAGGATACGCCCAGGGCTCTCCGAGATCGAGCCATACTGGAGTTGCTCTACGCCACTGGCATGAGAGTCAGCGAACTCGTGGCACTGAACCTGGGCGATGTGGACCTGGCATCAGCAAGTGTGCGTTGCTTCGGTAAGGGCGGTAAGGAGCGGATAATACCAGTCTACGAACGAGCCGTGCATACTGTTGAGGCATACCTCAACCAGGGCCGCATCCGCCTCCTGCGCGATCCCGGTCAGAAGGCGGTTTTCTTGAATCAACGTGGCCAGCGCCTGACGCGACAGGGGCTTTGGCTCATCGTCAAGGGTTACGTCAAAGAGGCGGGCCTCTCAGCCGCAATCACTCCACATACCCTGCGCCATTCCTTCGCCACACACATGTTGCGAGGTGGTGCGGACTTGCGCAATGTACAGGAACTCTTGGGGCACGCCAATATCGCCACCACGCAGGTCTACACACAAATCACCAACGAGCGGCTGCGCGAAGTGTACGACGAAGCCCATCCACGTGCCAAATAGAACATGAGGATACTATCCTTCATCAACGCCTACTCCCTGTGGCTCTATGCTGCAGGCCTCTTGGCTTTGCTACTCAGCTTGCGCGGGATCAGGCAAGCACAAAGAAGCAAGGCGGAAACGATCTTCTCCCTGGAGAGGGAACTGGCGAGCGTACGCGAGAGTCGGGCGCGCATCGCACTCATTATTACTCTCGTGCTGCTGGCCTTGTTGACTGTGCTCAACTTCGCCGTCTTTCCATCTCAACCTCTGCCGCCCCTGCGCGAGCCTACTCCAACAAAGCTAGTCCTATTGGTGCCGACTGGCACACCGGTCACGCCTACAGCGACAAGAACTCGCATCCCCACACGACCCAGGCCTACATACCTACCACCAACGGAGACGCCGACACCAACCATGGCTCCACCGCCACCCTGTCCCAATCCCAGCATTTGCATCACGTTCCCAACCATGAACCAGCTCATTACGGGGACCGTAACCGTCAGAGGAACAGCAAACATTGATGAATTCCAGTTTTACAAAATCGAATATGGCATGGGAGAGGATCCACAGCAATGGCACAGCATTGGTGAAGTGCAGAGGACGCCAATCGTTGATGGTGTGCTTGGCACCTGGGACACTGCGAGGTTCCCCAGCGGCGTTTTCAAGCTGCGCTTAACAGTAGTGGACATCACGGGCAACTTTCCGCCGCCCCATGAGGTACGGGTTATCATACAGCAGTGACTCTGAGAAGCCCATAACAAGGAGGAGTCACTCCGATGCAACCGGCCAGTGGCATCAGTGCTGGCCGATTCCTGTTTTCACTCTACTTCGCCTTGGACACGGGTGCCAGGCGTCTCCGATGACGCAGTGCATCCACGTACCCTGCAACCAGGCCCAGACCTAGAGACCACGCCCGCAAATAGAGAGCTGGCAAGGAAAGGAAGGCCACTGGACGGTCCCGACGCCAGGCCTTCGTTACAAAGGGCAAAGCGCTGACCACAAATGCCCCCAACGTGATACCGAGCAGCCACACACACAACTTTGTCCCCAGCGACAGTAGAGCCAGCGGAGCAGAGAGAGCGGCCAGGAGCATTTGCAGCTTCAGATTCCAGGGCGTGTGAGAGTCGCGCCAGGCCTTGCCGGGATGCAGGCGCAACACTACTGCTTTCCAATAGCCAATGACATACTTGCGCCGTGCATACCTGCGCCAGGTCTCTGGATGGTAATGGTACACTATGGCACGAGGATTGAACATCATCTTGTGGCCCGCGCTGGCCAGCCTAAACGATAGTTCTTGATCCTCGAGATAGCGGAATCTGGTATCAAAGCCTCCGCTGGCAAGCAGAACGTCACGCCGGTAGCCTGCAGCATACGTATCTACAAGATCCACGTATTTGCAGCGCGCAGTGTGATCGTAGCGATCCTGATATTCAATCTGAACAAAGCGCGCGGTCAGATTCTTCTGTCGAGTGCCATAGACGCCCTTGGCACCCCCGATATGCGGGTCAGCAAGAGGAGTAAGCATCTCTTCGATCCAATCAGGCGCCGGCGCACAGTCAGAGTCGGTGAACAGGATGACATCGCCATGTGCTTCAGCTATGCCCTTGTTGCGAGCTAAAGCCGGGCCACTGTTGGCCTGCTTCAGCACTCGGGCACCGTAACTGGCAGCGATACTCGACGTCTCATCCGTAGAACCATCGTCCACGACAATCACTTCGTAAGAATCTCTCGGTAAGGATTGATTGTTCAAAGCGACCATGCACTCCCCTATCGTCGCTGCAGCGTTGTAGGCAGGAACTACCACAGAAACAGACACGGACTCCTCACTCACCTGCATCTCCTCTAGAAGCCATGACCAGCTTCCCCAGATCATAGTTCTCCACCCAAAGCCCCAAAACGCCCCCCACAATCATGGGCAGATAGACGACAAGATGCAGGAGAACAGCGCAGCTCAAGGCCACATTCTGCTCCACACCGAATAGTGCAAGCGTAAGAACCGTCAAGTAATGATGGACCCCAAGCTGCATCGGGGAGGTCGGCACAATATACCCTGCCATGTGTACAGCCAAGAGAAGAGGAGGAGCAAGTAGGCCAACGTCAAGGTCAATAGCCCGAAATGTCAAGGCGTTTGTGGACACTGCGAGGATCCAGATCAAAACCGACCAGCCCCACAACTGCACTTGTGCCCTTGTGTCCCGTAAAGCATGTAATTCCCCACTGGCCTCAACCAAACGTTCAAGGACGTGGAGGAAAGCCAGTGCGGGACGACGCTCGATCAAGCATTGCAAAGCTCCCACAATCCTCTTGCGCTGGCTCGCCAGGATGACCGTTGCCAGCAACAGCAGGACAAGAACGCCACTGACGATAAGGCTCGATTGGCGCAACCACAACTGCATAGGCGTAAACAGGGAAAGCAAGGCAATCAGCAAAAGCAGCATCACGCTATCCAGAGCCTTTTCTACTATCGTCGTTGCCAGCGCAAACACCTTGCTTATCCCGCCACTCTCACCAATGAGGTAAGCACGCGCCAACTCGCCCAGCCGTGCAGGCAGCAAGCTATTGACCAACTGTCCAATGAACAGAATGGAGACACACTTTCGCATTGGTAGACGCGACTGCCGGGGATAAAAGAGCAGTCGCCAGCGTACAGCCTTGACCCAGTTGGTAACTAGGAAAGAAACAAGGGCCAGCAACAGGAAAAAGCCGTCAGCCTTACACAGCGCTGCAACAACCCGCGGCCATTGCACATCCTTGACTGCCAGACACAACGCCAACAGACTCACAGCCGTGCCCAGCCAAAGACGAGGCGTCCACAGCCAGTTGGATTGACGCGCGCTTGGGTTTTTCTCTGTCATGGGTTATAATCCGTTCAGTGGATGGACCAAAAACATCGGAGAGGACTCACCCACAATGAAGGCCCTTCCTAGCCGCATGAGAATCGTGGTGCCGCTAGTGCTGTTCATCCTCTCCTTTGCCCTCTACTGGCACACGCTGGCCCCCACCATAACCTGGCAGCACGATGGCTACGACGCTGGAGACCTCATCACGGCAGCCTACACTTTGGGGATTCCCCATCCCACAGGATACCCCACTTATATGCTCTTGGGCAAACTGTTCACTTTACTGCCATTTGGCGATATCGCCTACCGCATGAACCTGCTGTCCGCACTTTGTGCTGCCCTGACTGTCATGCTACTCCACTGCGCCTCCGTGACACTGCTGCGCTCGCAGCCTCATGCTATACTGGCGTCGGCGTACGCCGCGCTGCTGCTGGCCACCTCGCGCATATTCTGGTCACAGGCCTTGATCACAGAGGTGTACGCACTCAATTGCCTGTTCTTTGCGGCGACGCTGTGCCTTCTGCTCAAACTCCTGGGATACCTATCAGAGTGGCCTGAGAACCCCGCCAGCCGCACGTGCATATCTCGCATCCTCACACTGACTGCCCTGACATACGGTCTCAGCCTGGGCAATCACCTGACCATGGTCTTCAGCGCTCCCTTGGTGGTCTTCCACTGCATGGTGGTTTTCAGACGCCGCGTACTGAGGACATCACAATGGGCACGCGTGCTGGGTGCGTTCTTTCTGGGCTTGTCAGCCTACGTCTACCTCCCGCTTCGCGCTGGAAGCGAGCCGCTCCTAAATTGGGGCGAGCCCAGCACCCTGCGCGGCTTTCTTTGGGTAGTCAGCGGAGGGATCTATCGCCACTACGTATTGGCCCTGCCATTGGCGCACTGGGGAGAGCGCATCATGGCCTGGGCAGGCTTGCTGAGACAGCAGTTTGGCATTGGGGGTGCCGCACTGGGCCTGCTCGGAGCCTGGAGGCAGGCAGAACGCTCTCGCCAGCAATTCGCAATCCTCCTGCTGACGTTCGTCATCTACAGCGTCTACGCCATCGGCTACAACACCACAGACTCTTACGTCTATCTGCTGCCGGTCTACTTTGTTTGTGCTCTCTGGATCGGCCAAGGAGCCCAATACGCACTCAGGGCCCTGACCAGCGTTCAGAGCAAGTGGTCAAGACTGGTGGCAGTGTTTCTATGCACCGCTCTGCTCGCCCTGCCTCTCGGTTCACTGCGCGCCAACCTGCCTCTTGTAGACCTCAGCAACGACTTCACTGCTTACGACTACGGCTCCCAGGTGTTCGCCCAGGTGCCTGATGGATCAGTGATCGTTTCTGTCAGCGATGCTCACACCTTCACATTGTGGTATTTCGGCCAGGTCGTGACTGGCCGAACCAGAGTCGCTTTGATCGACAGAGATCTCCTGGGATACAATTGGTACGTAAATGGTCTGCGCCAGAGTTATCCCTGGCTAGACTTGCCCCCAGCTTCCGCCGGCATCCGGCTGTCGGTTGAGAGGCTGCTAGAAGCCAATATGCAAAGCTGTGTCATTTTTCTGACCGATGTAGACGCAGAACTGATGTCCCGCCACATCTTTCGACAGCAAGGCGTACTGTACCGCCTGCACGTACACTGAACTTCCGCTCCTCAGGCTACTTCCTCTTCTTGTGTACGGTCAGCAAATAAGTCGCGAGCAAGGTTGCAACAGCCCCAACGCCCAGTACGATGAGCATCCCTGTGCTCAGGCCTCTACCGCCAGAACTCGGCGTAGGGGTCGCTGTGACAGCCATAGCCGTCGGTGGCACAGGCGTCGCTGTGGGCGGAACAGCCGTCGCCTTGGGCGGAATAGGTGTCGCAGTGAGTGGCACAGGCGTGTCCGTAGGCGGAACAGCCGTCGCAGTAGCGGCCACTTGGGTTGGTGTCACCTCCTTAGTCGTGCTCGTGGGCGTCGGTGGCACGGGTGTGGCTGTTGCAGTCGGCGGAAGCGGAGTCCTCGTAGGTGGAACTGGAGTCTCCGTTGGTGGCTTCGGCGTCGGAGTCGGCACGGTCTGACGAAGCCAATTCAGACCAGGCATGGCCCAGGAGTTCTGACCATAGGATGAGAAGAGCAAAAGGAGCAGGATAATGATCATCAGGAAATACGACTTGCGGGATTTCATGTGCGCGTTCCTCCTAACGCAGTTTCAAGACCAGGGAGCGATCCCGCCGCAAGTCCAAGTCATACGACACAACACCCTGCTGTCTACTTTGCGGTTCGGGCTGTGCTGACAACACGCGAACTCCTTGGGGTAGGATTATTCGCACTTTGAGGGGAACGGCATCCGTCCCCGCCTGCTTATGCACAAGCAGGCTGTACCCTTCAAGCCCCGAGTCGGGAATGCTATATATGAATCGTATCGTCCGACTCTCGTTCGCTGGCACAACGAAGAAAGTGGCAAAGACGGTCTTCCCCTCTTCGTCAGGCGACGTTTGAGTTTCGGTAACGCCCTCGACAGCGAGCAACTCACTGCCAAGTGGCACATAGATACGCAGGTAATTCCAGTAGCAATCCTGCGTCATCAGCTCATACGTTGGGGCGTGTTTCGAGTAATGTTCACAGCTCGGCTGTGCAGGGCTGTGATTGTCGTAGGTGATAGTCAGGTTAGCCAGTGCAGCAGTGCCATTGCCAAGGGCAACCTCGTACTCGATGTGCTTCTCGACGTTGGGGTTAACCTTATTGTACCCCATGTTCACGTCAAGAGCCAGCAGATAATCTCCCTGCGCACTGTGGTCCAGAGCCCCATCCATCCCGGCTCTAGCTAGTAACTCCTGCACGGCAGATTCGTGAAAGTGCAATTGAATGTGCTTTTCATCAATCGCTCGTTTCACGACCCACAGCAGACCACTCAGTTGATCCGGACGGCTTTGTCCGAGCAACTTGGCCATCATGGCCTGGGCCAACACCCCCACAAAGTCCTTGCGATGATGCAACCATTTGGCACCGGCCGCCTCGCGTTCCTCCAAAGTCATGTCCTCCGTTGCTTCTGGCGCCCAGTATTCGTGGATCTTTTGCAAGACGTTGTTCCCATCTATGCAATCTTGATACTCCTCCAACTCCAGAGGTCCGATTGCCTGCACCAGTGCCTGCAGAGCCGATATATCAAAGGCAACAACGCCGCTGATCTCGGTCGAGTTCTCAAGATGATAGAGGTCTTCTACGTTCTGCACCGCCGTTGGAAAATCCGGCGACCAGTTGCCATCACGGGTTGTCCACAGTATGATCCCCATGTAACGCTGCATGGGGTCAGGTGCGAAGGGGTGGTCTACCGTGAACTCGTCATAGGCATAGCTGTCCTTGAACGTCAGATTGCTAATCTTCCCTCGGTCCATGGTCACCAAGCCTATGCCGGTGATGAATCCGCCTGTGGCCCGCAACTCGTCATTGTTCTGCGCCAGGATCATGTAGTGAATAGGCTCCGACTCGCCGAGCAGTGTCGGGGCCACGGCTGCCGTCCCAAGGGCCGCACGGCCCAGCCGTAGATAGCGCTCGAGATCAGCTACTATACTGGAAAATGGCGTCCAGAGATTACTCGCCACTAGAGCGGAGACGTCCTCGCACGAGCGGCCGACCTGTTGCTCGGTTTCCTCAAAGTACGGGCGCGCGGCCACCAAGCCCCAAAAAATCTTCTCGCTCATACCGGGCACTTCCTGGCTCCCTGTGGATGTGCTGCCCGCTTCCACAGCGCCCACGACGGAGCGCAGCCCGTCACTGGCCACCTGGCCCGCTTGCGCAAGCTCTGCGCCCACCCTCAAGAGCTCATCTGCGGCCAACAGGTTCTCTCGCACTGCTCGCCAGGGAAGCCAGACCGGCCTGAGTACTGGCCGCAGTTGCGTGCGCAGACCCCGCAGCGCCTCCTCTATGCCCCCCAAATCGGCCTTGATCCGCGCTGCCTCTTCTGGCTGCAGTAGTGCTCCGAGATCATGGGTCAGAGTCCTCAATCGCATCGCGTGCTTGCCAAGCGCGTACGCGTGCCTCCCCACCAGCCAGCCTTTGACCAACACAACGAGCAGTACCAGCAGCAGGATAGCCAGCAAGAGGTTGCGTCGTCGTCTTGCCCTTTCGGCTTTTTGTGTATCCACTGACAAGCCTTATCCCTTAGAACCTATCGGAACCCAGCAGGCTGGGCTCCTCGCGTAGCATGCAGTCCGCTTCGCTGCGTGGATGCTGCCCTTGGGCTGCGCCAACGACATGGCACAAGGAGCTGTCCCTGCTGAGTGACAAACCTCACTCCTCAAAGGCCCCTAACTGGGAGAGCCGCCTCTCATTACCACAGGCAGCAGGACTCTGGGATATCCCAATAAGATATGCATGTACTCACGGAAGGCAACGCCAAACTTGGTCATCTGCGTCGGATCCAAATGGCTGAACAGAGCACCGTTGAACCCCCGGCCCGTGGCTGGATCATACGGCTGGCTGTTCAGGCTGTACCACAACCACTGCTGTACCAGACGGTTGTCATCCGCTGGGTAGCCCAGGTTCGGATCCGCGGCATGCACCACAAAATCAAAGGTGCTGCACATGAATTCAATCACCTTCTGCTCGCCGCTGGGAATATCATCTGCCAGGTAGTCAGAAGGCATCAACACGCCATACTCAGATATTATCAGCGGCTTGTTCTCGAAGCCTTTGTCCTTCATCCACTGCCGAAACTCGATGACCAGTTGCCGAAAGATGTCCGGATCAGCGTTGTGCAGCAAAGTGTACAACCGTCCCTCAGTCGCTGTCAGCCCAGCAGGGATTTCCGCGCCCCAGCTCCCTGCCTTCTCCTGCAAGATCTGCGCATGGATATTCCAGACGTCGACGGGCATCGCCTCTCCAAAGCGACTCTCATACCCGTTGAGCACCATGTCCAGCCACTGCAAGCGCAAGGGAGTAGGTTCTATCACGCCGCCGATGGCAATCCATGCCGTAGGGTCAATGCCTTTAACTAGCGTGTGCAGGTGATGATAGATGTCAGCATACTCGCCCGGGGTGCGGTTGCCCTGACCGTATTTCCCCTCTGGCTCATTGCCAATGAGCCACAAGGAACCCGGATTGGCGGCAACAGTTGCCGTCAACTCTAACGTGTTTGTGGGATATAGGCCTGCCCTGACTAGAATCACCTGTGCATACTTGATGCCACCAGGGCACAACGGCTCGCGCGTTGTCAGCCAGTCTGAGTACCAACCAATGTGCAACTCGCTTATGTCGTAGTCGGTTATCATCACCTGGCGCACAGTCCCGTTGACAGAGACAGTGATGCCAGGACTCATCCCCACGCCAAAGCGCTCGTTGGGGGCCGCGTAATACTCCGACGTGAACGGCGTAGGTTGGGCCAACGCAGATACATCACCTGTCAGCGTCGCACCCCCGCCAAAACGCCCCCCAGACGTCGCATACTGTCGCGAGGCAAAAAGCGCAGGCTGGGGCACCGCAGCCCCAGTGCTCGAGGCGCTCGACCATAACAGAAGCGCGGCTGTGACCAGCAACCCGCACAGAACCGCATAGATCCCGCGATAGGACTTCAGTACCAACAACGACACGCTTACACCCCCTTGAGTATGACCGGCATGTAGATCGTATGAATCGCTGTAGTCGGAGTAGCTGTATTAGTCGGACTTGGCGTCTGCGTGGCCGTTGCCGTAGGGCTGCCCGTCGGCGTGGGCGTGGCATCCAGCAGCCGAACCACGAGTTCAAGCTTGGGACGCTTTCTATGATGCGCATACGGTGGGTCCTCCGTTTGGTCCGAACTGACGAAGGCCCAGTAGCCAGATCGGGCGGCTTCTCCTTCCAATAGAACGCCGTGGTTCGTCCCGGAATCCGCCACCCATTGCCTTGCCAGGTCGGTGACGTCCCAGATGTACGTTGTCTTGTCAGCCACAACTGTCACGCTAGATGCAGGCGTCATGTCCCGGTCGCCAGGGCCAGCGCACCCTTCTAACTCCCAACGTGTCGTCTGCGTGGCGCTGATCCAGTTCGCCGCGTCCACATCCCAGGAGCGCTTGACACCATAGCAGTTGACCATCATGTCGTCAACACCCTGATGAAACCAAGGAAACAGACTCAGCGTCGCAGAAACGACTTCCACATTGCTGGGCAGAACGGACACGTCAAACTTGAGCAAAGCCTTCTGACTCCCATCGGGCGCGATCCAGAGCCTGTAGGAGTTCGGCCTTGCCTCTCCTGGCGTCAGCGTAGTGTCGCCGTTCTCCGAGTACCCGGTCCAGCCCTTTTGGAAGAAGATCGTTATCGGCGAAGCAGGAAGGAAGCGCGCGGTGTAATTGGCAAAATTCAGGCCAAAGTCAGTGATCTCACCTTGCCGGTCGAACAGGGAGCCGTTGAATGTGGTATACTCCACCAGACTGTACCACGCCCAGCGCTGCACCAGGCGATGGCCGTCGGCTGCATAACCTACGTCTGGGTCCGTGGCGTTCATCATGAAGTCAAAGGTCTCGTACATGAACTGATTGATCTTCTCGTGAGGGAACGCACCACCCTGCTGAGTTCTTGGAGCCAAGACTCCCATTTCTGTGATAATCAGCGGCTTGTCGCGTGCTTCCTCGCGTGTGTCCATCCACTGTCGAAAGTCGCGAATCAGTTGCTTGAACTCCTCGGCGTTGGCCTGGGCTTCTGGTGAGCGCCACCCACCGCTTCTACACCAGAATTCGCGTGGCACGTAGCCCCCACTCAAACAGAGATCACCACAAGTGTTGCCTGGCGGGCAACCGCATTCACCTGGGCCCTCCGACAGCAGCAGGATGTGGGTGTTCCACACGTCTACGGGCATCATTTCCCCATACTCTTCCCTATACGCACGAAAGACCGCGTCCAGCCAGTCCCTGCGTATCTCGGACGGCAGGACCACGCCGCCAATGCCCACCTGCGCAGTGGGATCGTGTTCCTTTATAAAGTGATACAGCTTGTGATACCTCTTGGCATATTCTCTGGAGTGGCTGCCAAACCGACAAGGATTCTCCGGTTCATTGCCGATGAACCACAAGTGTCCGGGGTTGTCGGCGACCAATTGCGCGACGTAGGCCCAGTACGTCTCCGGGTCAGGTAACTCATAAGTCTGGATATCCTCCAGAATAACCGTGCAAAAATCAAATCCCAGGTCGCGTTCCCAGGCATACGGCCCACGGCGTTCCAGCTTGCAAAACCTGGAGTGCAGCCGTGCAACATCAATGCCGGACATCCCGAACGCGACGAAGCCAACACGCTGCTCAGGATAGGGGTACATGCTATCCGGAACAGGCGTGCGTAGGGGCACGGATGTACTCAGGGTAGTGGGAGTGGGGGAGACTGTAGGCGTTTCCGTCACACCGGGCAGCAAAGTGGGGGTATTGGTAGGCGTCGCACTGTGGGTCGGAGTGGAGGTTGCCGTAGTCGTAGGTACACCCCCCTCCAGAGTGTACGTGATAACCAGTTTGGGACGCTGGCTGTTTTGTCGCCAACTCGCGGATCGAAAGTAATAAGTATCCAACCAGGAACCAGGTGCAGCGGCCAAAAGAAGCCCATGGTTGTCCGCCGCGCCAGTCACCCAATCACGCGCTGCGCCGGTCACATCGAGATCACACCAGCGCGGCGTTCCGTCCAACGTCTGTACGCTGCAAGGTGTTGCGGCGCGATCCATACCAGCACCAGTGCAACCGGGCCCATCCCAGGTCTCCCCAACCCGAGGCCTGTGCCAGGTCGCCTCCATCTCTAACCAGGGACGCAGCACCTGGTACGCTTCAACCGTGACCTGCCGCCCCCCATCATAGGCGTAGAGACCCAGCGTCGCTGAAAGCACTTCCGCTCCTTCTGCCAAGGGCGAGAGATCGAACCTGATCAGGATGTGGTAGTTTCCGCGTCGCAATTTCACGACATCGTCAGAGCCATGGTTTTCATCCGGCGCGTCTCCCTTGAGCCAGGTATCCCACGTGCCTTGATAACCGTCCAGCCCCTCCTGCAGCGTAATGGTCAGCGGCTGAAGGGGCGCCATAGCTGCTTCAGAGCCAGAATCCGGTGCAGCGGCCTGGCCGCCTGACACGAGAAAGAATACGGCCCAAGCAAGCAGCACAAAGACAGCTAATGCCAACAGCAGCGTGTGCCGGGCAGCCGTGGCTTCATCTCTGCACAGGTGATGGCCCTCTGACAGCGGGTAGCCTGCTGTGAAATCGGACTTCATCGCGCTCCTTTCAAGATAATGGGAAGATACAACGTGTATCGCCTGCGGCATACTACTACGGCATAGCCCACCTTGGCTGTAATATCCGAACCACCACCGTAGTCGTCTCCATAGGACTCGAACGCCAGCGCCAGATTCTGCCCCGTAAAGTTCTGCATATCCTCATAGGCCGGCACATAGTCACCGAAGGCCCACGTGCCACCGGGGCCTTCCGTCTCCAGCACGCGGTAGGCATCCTGAGAGACATACTGCGCATCGTTGTGCACATCCGCCTCGTGAGGATATGGATGTGGCACAGGTGACCGCCCTATCGTCACCTGTCCTGCCTCAAAAGCGTCACGGAAGGGGTCGCTGATGGCCACAAAACGATTGACCGGCTCTGCACCAGCCACCGCAACGTAGTGTCCGCCCAGGTAGACCCACCTGTCTCCTTGCCACTCCCAGAAGCCCAGGAGGAGGACTACAACGTCCCCGCCTTGCACCCAGGTAAGCAACTGCTCAAATGATGGCAGCGCAGTCATAGTGACGTCGTAGCTCTCTTGGAGGTCCTTGTCAGCAAGGTAGGTGCGCAGTGCAGAAGCTAGGTCGGACACATCCGTGCCGAGGTGTTCACTGCCAGTGCGTACGCCATTAGTGTCCAGGCAACTGGCCAGCTCATTCACCAGAGGAATGACATTCTGGGCATCGTGGTCATCCCAGGTTCCGAAGGAAGTCAGCAAGGAATGCCCATCGCTGACCTCAGGTGGAGCAGTGCTGCCAGGTTCAGAGGCAGAGTCCAACCACCACAAAACGTCAGCGACGGCAAGTGGGCCGCAGTGCGTCCAGGCCACAGGCCATGCGGGATCGTGCCAGTCACTCTGCTTCTGATCGAAATCTGGCATGCCACTGGGGGCGTAATCCACCGGGTTGCCTCCAGCCTGAGCGACCCAGATCCAATCAGGGAAGGGAGTGGGGGTTACAGTTGGGATAGTCTGGCGCAGCGGGCTCTGCTTGGGTGTGGCCCAGACAACGGACCCAGCAGGGAGTACCCAGAGAACAGCTAGGCCTAGCATAAGCAGGGCTAGAAAGGTCACCCGCCACCAGTGAATGGACGTCAGTTTTGTGCTGGGGGTCACCAACTCCTCCTCGAAGTGTCTGCTGAAGCCATGCTCCGGATATTATACTGTGAGCGCACCAGCACGTCAATAAGCCCCCTGACCTCTCAGCACCACTCGTATGGTCCTCCATAGAATCTTCAGATCCAACCAAAGGGAATAATTCTGCAAGTAATACAGGTCATAGTCTCCCTTGGAGTGCCTCTCTGGATCAGCACGGTCGCTGATCTGCCACCACCCGGTGAGGCCAGGGGGCACACACAAGCGCTTCATTTGACCTGGGCCGTACAGCTTTATCAGGGCCGGTAGCTCTGGGCGTGGCCCTACCAGGCTCATCTCTCCTTTGACAACGTTGAAAAGCTGGGGCAATTCATCCAGGCTCCACCGCCGCAAGTAACGACCAAACCGTGTCACACGAGGGTCATCAAGGCACTTTCGAAAGAGCGCTTTGCCGTCCTTGGTATATGTGATCAGCTTCTGCTCCTCCTTTTGAGCGCCAGGGATCATGGTCCGTAACTTGTACATCCAGAACAGCTTCCCATTCTCCCCGACCCGCTGTCCTCTGAAAATGATGGGCCCTGTTGAATCAAGACGAATCAGAATTGCGCAGACCAGCAGCAAAGGGGAGCACAGAACCAGGCTCAGGCTACCAACCGCCAAGTCCAAGAAGCGCTTGGCCAACCGCTGGTATTCATCCAATACAGGCCCCTTGAGCCCAATAAGGGGAATGTTATTCACCTCGGTCACAGTAGCCCGAAAGAATGCCATGTCAATGAGATCCGGCACCACCTTCACGCTGATAGGCTTCTCTTCCAGGCTGGCCAACAAATCGGCTACCGTCTGCCGATTCTCCCCAGGGTTGGCGAAGATCACTTCATGCACGTCCTGCTGTGAGATAATCTGTTCCATCTCTTCAATGGGCCCCAGAACAGGGAGACCTGCGATCTCCTCAGTGCCCAGCTTGCTAGGGCTATTGTCCACATAACCCACCATGTGCAGGTCAGCCCAGGGAAGTGACATCAGCGCTTGCGCCATCTCCTGCCCCGGCTTGCCTGCACCAACGATCAGAACGTTGTACGCCAAATGGCCTCCGAGCGCAGTCTCTTTCAACAACATGCGCCCTATCTGGCGCAGCGCAATTACAGTGACCAGGTCGAGGACGTAAAAGTAGAAGAACAACAAGCGCGAGAGACCCCGGAAAGAGATATACAGCGCCCCAGTCAGGCATAGGGTGGAGAAGGTGATGCCCAGGCCCACAACCCATATTTCACCCGCCAACCGCCCTGTGCGTTGGGGCGAGTAGACGGAGAGAGCAAAAAAGACAACAGACCAGATAAGCACGACCATCAAATAGACAACCGGACTTGGGGAAACTCCTTCCACAGTCACTTCAAGACCGAACGGCAAGACAAGACGAAGGGTACAGGCAAGAGACAGTGACAGCATAGTTGCTACTAGATCGCCCACGTAGAGAGTCAGGATACGGCGGGGTGTCGTTCTATGCAGCATGTTCACTCCCTTGTACATATCCTCCCGCAGGATCACCTGTGATGGAGAATGACCGTCTCGTCTGATCCCTCTTTGCAGCACAAGACCTGCGGGAGGATGTCCCTAAGGATAAATTGGCCAGCGCCGCCATCAAGCCCAGCATAGCCCAGATGGCCACACCGGGCTTTGCACCAAGAGTAATGCAGTCCGTGAGCCCATAGACGTGGTAACCTACGATGCCGCACAGCAGCCCCACGCTCAGCGCTCGCAGCCGGCCTGCCGGAAAATGGCGGTAGGCAGTCCGCCAGGCAGCTCCAAAACCCAGCAGTAAACTCAGGTAGGCTACCAGCCCCGGGATGCCCAAGTCCACTGCCACCTGCAAAAAGGCATTGTGGGCGTGGGTGAGCTGTAATACTCTTTCCGGCGCAATCGAGAAAAACGGATACAAGGCGTTAGCCACTAAGGAATACGTGTTCAACCCCACCCCAGTGTAGGGAAAGTCCTGAATCATCCACAGAGCGCGCTGCCAGATTTCAAACCGCGCGGTGACATTTCGGTCGCTGTATAGCGCCACTATCAAACTCTGGATTTGCTCTGGCCGCAGGCACAGCGCCACCAGGGCACCAACCAGCAGCGCCACCGTCACAACCAGCCACACCCAGCGCCGCCGGAAACTGGCCAACACGAGCAGAGCCACGATGATGCCCACAAAGGCGCTGCGCGACTGACTCAGGATCAGAGTGCCCACCATGACCAGCAGGGCCAATGCCAACAGGGCCGAAAGCACCCTGCGTCTTGCCCCACCTGGCATGGTAACGTGATCTGCGGCGCCAGAGGGTTCTTGTGGCAGTTGCAGTGCCGCACCAGCAGTAGAGACGTTGCACTGCAACGTCTCTACTGCTGTGCGCGAACTCGATACATCCATAACCAAGTGTACCGCTCCGGTACCCTGGGACCTAGGGAAGCCCAGGAACAGCAAACTGGCTACAAAGGGAATGAACAAACACAACGCCGCCCCCACTTCATTGGGATTGAAGCGGCCATGCATCGACGCGGGCGCTCTGCTAACGAGAGGCGACAGGTACTGCTGCACCTGCGGTGAGGCCCAGTTGGTGCCCAGCAGGGCCAGCGCCGACACCCCCAGCCCAGCCAGCGCCAGTCCCGCAGCCACGATCCAGGCCTCCCTCTCACCACGTACGCCGTTCACAATCCCGTAGAACACGGCCACGCCCAGGATGATTCCATACAACTTGGGCATGCTGCGCTGCACATCCACCGAGGCCCACAGGCTGACCGGAAGCATCACCAGCAGGATCAGGATCGGCCAATCCATGGGCGTGCGAGCGGTGAAGTGCCCTTGGGTGAGCCTGCGCGCCAGCCAGGGCAGCGCAAGCAAAGCCACAAGCGCTGGCGTGAAGCGGTTGGGAAACATCAAAAAGGGCGTTGCCGCCAACAGAAGCCAGGGTTCCATGCTTGTAACCCAACCCGCTGCCTTCTTCAAAAGCGCAAATGAAACACCCCTTTTGCGCCGCGGATGCACAGCGGGCCGAAGCACGGCAGTTACGGCTACGCCTCGCCGCGTCCGCAGAGCCATCAGCACCTGCGCAATGAAACAGAGCACAAAAACAGCCCATAGAACGCGCTCCAACGCCGGGCGTGCGCTGAAAAAAAGCCCGGCACTGAACAATGTCAATCCCAGATTAAGCCAGGCTTGAACGCTTGGTGTGGCAATGGTCGCACGCAGCCGAGTTCCCCTGCTTGCGGCCAACCAGCTCGCCCAGTTAAGGCTAGCTAAAATGGTCGCCAGCCCGATAATCCACAGACTGTTCTTGGCGATCCCAACCCAGTCAATCAACGCTCACTCCTGCCGTCGCTTCAGCCACCGTATCCTCATCAGTTTCTCGGTGCTTCCTTAGACCCTGAAGCATTCACCTGCGTTGTTTACGAAGCACGACCCGGAATGCAGGGCTGTTGCAAAGTCCAGTTGAGCCCATCACGTTCAGCGGCAGTTGCCGTTTACGCCTTCCGTTTACCTTGTCTCCCGTTTACCTTGTCGCTACGCGCCAAGGCGTAGACGGCGCCTCTGGCGTAAAGACCAGAGGTACGCGCCAAGGCGTAGACGGCGCCTCTGGCGTAAAGACAAAGGCACTGCCGCGGCTCCTCGTGATGCCACGGCCGTGGTGCCAAGGCGTGCAGAGACGGCCCCGCAGTGCAACTGCGGGAGAACTGTGAAGAGTCATGCACTTTGGAGCAGATCGCTGGGCATGCCCCTTCCGCTTTGCTTCAGGGATGCTACGCGAGGAGCCCAGCCCGCTGTTTTGGGATAGGCTCTTAACCGCTCAAACATGCGGTGTTCTCGCTATTGCGAATAACCTCTCTATCAGGTCGGCGCGTGGCGCCTCCTGCTCTGCCAAGCTCAACAGGTCATGAATCTCGGACAACAGTATTGTCCTGTCCACGTCGTTTTTGCTGCGAACACAAAAGATCTTTGGATGAGATGTAGAATACTTCTCTTCAAAACTTGCCACCAGTACTTCGTGCAGCTTTTCCCCTGGGCGCATACCTGTGTAGATGATGGCCATATCTTGTCCGACCCGCAACCCACGCAAACGGATCATCTTGTGCGCCAGGTCAACAATACTGACTTGCTCTCCCATGTCCAGTATCAACACTTCTCCGCCTCGGGCCACGCTGGCTGCCTGGAGAATCAAGCTGGCCGCCTCAGCGATGCTCATGAAAAAGCGAGTGGCCTCAAGGTGTGTGACTGTGACGGGCCCGCCCGCGTCAATCTGCTTCTGGAAGACGGGCACCACGCTGCCCCGGCTGCCAAGCACATTGCCGAAACGCACTGCAGTGGCAATCATGCCGCTGCCCGGGCCGACGCTAGCAATCAGCATCTCCCCAACAGACTTGGTGACACCCATGACGGAAACCGGTTCCACGGCCTTGTCGGTGGAAACAAAGACAAAGTGTTCAGTGCCGTACGCAGCCCCAAGTTCGAGGAGAACGAGGGTACCACCTATATTGACGCGAATGGCCTCCGCGGGGTGCTCTTCCATCAGCGGTACGTGTTTATAGGCAGCGGCGTGCAAAATGATCTGCGGCCGATACTGGCGAAAGATGCCTTCTATCCTGCGTCGTTGGGTGACGTCGGCAACGACATAGCGCAGTCTTGATAGCATGGCGTCTGTGCGCGAGCCCCGAACACCAACACTGGCCCGCAGCTCCGAGTCCAGATCGTAGAGGCCGGTCTCGTTGTTATCCAGCATCACCAGCAAGCGGGGTTTGAGCTGCACAATCTGGCGACACAATTCCGAGCCAATGGACCCGCCGGCCCCGGTGACCAGTACCACTTTGTCCCGGAGTAAGCGGCGGCAGGCCCGACGGTCTATGGACACTGGCTTGCGCCCAACCAAGTCCTCGATGGTGATATCGCGCAGTAAGGAAGCATCGCTCAGGCTCTCGAGGCTTTCAAAGATATTGGGCAGCGTCTTGATCCTGGCCGATGTGCTCTGGCAGATAGACAGGATAGCGCGGAAATCCTCGCCAGAGATGGTATGAATGGCAATGACGATGAGCGCAACCGCCTCCTGTTGGACGATTCCAGAAATGGCCTGCCGCCCTCCCAAAACCTTGATGCCGTGTACCCTCATTCCATGCTTGTGGGGATCATCATCAACGAAGCCAATGATTTCATACCGGGTGCCCTCCTCTTGGTTCTGTAGACGCCAAGCCAGCAGTTGCCCGCACTCGCCTGCACCGACGATCAGAGTGCGAGTGGCCGCACCGGCTGAGCTGTATGCTGTCTGGGATTTCCAGCGCCGCAAGAGACCTCTGATCAAGCGCGAACGATACCTGTTGGCAGCAAAGGCGCCAAGGGTGAAAAGGCCGCCCGCCAGGACAACGCTGAGAGGAAGGGGACGTTGCACCCACCCCAGAAGATCAACGGCGGCAACGAGAAGTGTGCTCGTGGTTACCGACTCTATGATGGGCATGATCTCCTGTGAGCTGGCATAACGCCAGATTCGGCTATACAGCCCCAAGAGCCCATTTACCAGGCAATAGACCAAAGCGATAAGCAAGACATACTGTCTGAACTGCACAAAGTAGTTGAGCGGCGTCCGCCCAGAGAAACGCAACGCCAATGCCATGTAGAAAGCAAAGACTACGCCGAACAGATCCAACAAGACGGTCACGCTATGCCTGATCACGAAGCGTTTTAACAGACTGAGCACTGCAACGCTGCCTCCTTTCCACCCGTTGAGTGATGTTCAAACCGAGCTAGTGCTTGGTGCGAAACACCTCGCTGGGGCCAAGACTTGGCGATTGGGCCACAAACAGGTCAGGTTTGCTCAGAGCGGACGATAGTCCGCGTTCTGGCGGCAGATTGTCATCCGCCGGGAGCGTAGGCCCTGTGGTGCCTTTGTCTTTACGCCACCTCTAGTCTTTGCGCCTGGAGGCGCAAACGGCAAGCGCGGAAGAACGTAACAGGCATTTTGCACCAGAGACTAGCCAGTCTGTGACAGATCTATCTCTCCGCAACTCACGAATGTCCAATAACGTCGTGCAGGTTCTCGCACACGTAATCAACCTTCTCTTCGTCCAGATTGCCGTAGAAAGGCAACGCAAGAGCAGATTGGGCCACCCGCTCGGTGGTTGGAAAATCACCTTCGCGGTAGCCAAACGCCTGTCTGTAGAAAGGCTGAAGATGAATGGGTGTGAAATAGGGGCGCGACGGGATCCCCCGTCTCGCCAATTCCTCCATCACCTTGTTGCGATCAGTCTCTGGCGACAACCTGATTACGTAGACGAACCAGCTCATGCGCGTAGTCGTCGGTGTAATGAAAGGCACCGTGACGCCGTCCACGCCAGACAGGCGCTCATTGTACATCTGGGCCACACGATCCCGCTTGGTCAAGAGTTCCTCAATACGTTCTAGTTGCGCCACGCCCAAGGCGGCGCTCATCTCGCCCAGGCGGTAATTGTAGCCTAGTCGGGTATGATTCAGCCAGGCGTCAAAGACATCTCGCCCCTGGTTTCGCAGGCTGCGGAAGAGGGCATCCCAATCATCACGGTCAGTGACAATCATGCCGCCCTCGCCAGTGGTCATTTGCTTGTTGGGATAGAAAGCAAAAACGGCCACGCCACCCAAAGTCCCTGCCTTGCGCTGCTCGTACTCAGCACCCAGGGCTTCACAAGCGTCTTCGATAACTATCAATCCGTGGCGCTCAGCGATCTCACAGATGGGATCATAGTCCGCTGGTTGGCCGAAGGCGTCCACGGGCAGGATTGCACGAGTGCGCGGCGTGATCGCATCCTCAATGCGGGCTGGATCAATGTTCAGCGAATGTGGCTCAATGTCCACAAAGACCGGGCGCGCACGTTCATACAGTATGCAGTTGGCTGAAGCTATGAAACTGAAAGGCGTCGTGATCACCTCGTCGCCTTCGCCGATGCCGGCAGCAAGGACGCACAGATGGAGGCCTGCAGTGCCGCTGTTCACACCCACAGCATACCTGGTTCCGATGTAACGCGCCATCTCTTGCTCAAAGCGCTCAATCATAGGGCCAATGCTCAGGTACGGCGTGCGCAATACCTGATTGACAAGCTCGATTTCCGCGTCCCTGATGTCCGGACGTGACATTGCCACTTTCATTGGCTCTGTTCGCTCCAGCGGCATAGGTGATGACCCATCACGCATTGGCCTACTCCCTTCTTGTATTACGGTGCAGGATTTCTGCTGGCACTCCTGCCGCCACCACGCCATCCGGCAAGTCACGGGTAACGGCTGCGCCTGCCCCCACGGTGACCCGCCGCCCAATATGGACTCCAGGAAGCACGACTGCTCCCAATCCCACAAAGCTCTCTTCGCCGATGTTTACGTTACCGCCAAACCGCACGCCTGGCGTCAAGTGTACATAGTCGCCCAGGCTGGAATCATGCCCTACCAAACAGTTCATGCTAAGGATACAGGCCTGACCCAGCCTGACATCCACGCCTACGTAGGAGTAACCCAATACCAGAGTCCCCGGGCCGATAGAGACCCCGCTCAATATGATTGCTGTTGGATCAATGACACTAACTAGTTCGAACCCCATGTTAAGCAAGTCTTCACTCTTCTGGTGACGAGCCTCGTTGTTTCCAATGGCAACGAAACAGCGATGCACGCCTGCTGTCTGCAACTCGTCAAGGATCTCTTGTCCACCAAGAACCTGACATCCGAGCAGCTCTCGTCCCTTTTCCCTGGGGTCGTCGTCCAGCAACCCAACGATGTTATGCCGCCCTTGGCGTTTGATCGTTTCGATTACTATCTTGGCGTGCCCGCCGGCGCCATAGATGAACAGTGTTGGCTTGGCAATGGCTGCACCCACAGCTAGCCCCCCTCGCCGATGCCCGCAGCCCAAATGCACAGGTGTAGGCCAGCAGTGCTACTGCTCGCGCCAACAGCATACTGGGTGCCGATGTAACGCGATATCTGTTGCTCAAAGCGCGTAATCATCGGCGCAATGCTCAGGTACCGCGTGCGCAATACCTGATTGATCAGGTCAATTTCTTTGTCAGTAATATCGGGTCCGGACATGGGTATCTGCACGCTCTGGACTCCTCTTCGCGCACCTACAGTCTGGAACAGTGTGTGTTCCCTTCATCCCGTACGCATTCGTTTTGGGAGTACCTTCGCTGGTACCCCGGCGGCTCTTACTCCATCAGGGAGATCATTGACTACTACAGCGCCAGCACCCACCGTGACGTGTGTGCCAATCCGTACGTCCGGTATGGCTACTGCTCCTACACCAAGCAGCGTACTCTCTCCGACTGTCACTCCGCCACACAGGTGCACTCCTGGGCCCAAATGAGCATGATCGCCTATGACGCAATCGTGATCTATAGTGCAACTCGTATTGACGATGATGTTATTCCCAAGAACTGTGTCCGCATTCACGACCACGTCGGCAAAAACGGCCACCCCCTCACCGGTTTTCACTGTGGCGGCAATAACCGCTGTCGGATGAATGGCATTCACGATGGCAACCCCCTGCTTCTTCAACCAGGTGTAGACTCTCTTGCGAGCAGCATTGTCCCCTATAGCTACAATGGCGCCGTCTGGATTCGTCTGTCTTATGGCATTTAGGGGGCCAGTGATGGGCAGCCCAAACAACTGCTGTCCCCAGAGTTCGCCGTTATCATCAAGGAATCCGACTACATGAACTCCGCTCTCGACGAGTACATCATGCACTACTTTTGCGTGTCCACCCGCCCCAATGATTAGAACTCGCATGATCTAGTCACCCAGGAATTCTTCAGCTGTTGCCTGCCCAGGTGCATTGATCCCCTCGCGCTTCAGGACCTTCCACAGCGTCACAGCGATAATTCTCAGGTCCAGCCACAGTGACTGATGCTCAACGTACCACACGTCCAAGGCGAACTTTTGCTCCCAGGTCAAGACATTGCGGCCGTTGACCTGCGCCCAACCGGTGATGCCCGGTCTGACTTCGTGGCGACGGGCTTGTTCGGGGGTGTAGCGGTCCAGGTATCGCATCAAGAGTGGCCGTGGCCCTACCAGGCTCATCTCCCCCTTTAGCACGTTGACAAGTGCCGGCAATTCGTCCAGGCTGGTACGGCGCAAAAAGCGACCCAGGCGCGTCAAGCGCTCAGCGTCGGGCAGGAGTTCCCCCTTAGCATCCCGGACATTGGTCATGGTGCGAAACTTGAATAGCGTGAAGGGTTGCCCATGCAGCCCGGCACGCTGCTGACGAAAAAGCACTGGCGAGCCCAGCTTGGCGCGTCCCAAAAACGCTACCACCACTAAGAGCGGAGAAAGCAGCATGAGCACCGGGATCGTCAAAACCAGGTCAAAAATGCGCTTGCTGTAGCGTCCATAGAACCTACGTGCCCTTTGAACGGACATTCGTTGCTCCACACAGCATATGGGTTGATGCTAGTATTTCAACGCAGTATTGGCCACTATTCTCGAAACGCAGTGCTGGATGTGCTCAACGAGCGGCGTCCACAAAAGCGACTTGGCCAAGCGTAACGTTGAGCGAGTGCTGCAGATTCAGTCTTGCCCCGTAAAAGCGGCTGGTTTGCGCCTGAGACAGACAGAAAAGCGGCCATAGTCACAGTTCGCCATCTGCGGCCAGTGCGACATTGCTCTGAGTATACTACGCTACGCGGCTTTGCTAGTACCAAGTACACATCCTGGATTGTACTCAGCGCGATTCTGGACCATGTTTGTGCCCAAGCGCAGCACACGCAACGACTGTGCTACAATCACTCCCCCAACGAACCAGATACCACGTGAATCATAGAGATCACCGCTCATTTGGGCTGATAAGAGATAATGGGCAAACAATGCACACAAGAATGCAGAATGCACGCTGCTATACCCATCACCACGCAGATACCACTTGATTCCCCGAACACACACCCACAATATGAATAACAGAACGGTGCTAAACGCTAGTAGACCTCCCTCGGACAGGATTTCAAGAAAGATGTTGTGTGGATATGGATAGCGAAGAAGGTTTCCTTCAACATTGATGAGCCCAGCCAGATCTGGATAGCTTCCGAGCCCATGTCCCAGAAGCGGCTTAGTGAGGAACAAGTGCCATGCCCTGCGAAATAGAACAAGGCGAAAGCTTGCTTCAAGCGATTCTATACTCGTCCAACGTCCATGCGGGTTCAGAAACAGCACGGAGAGGAACAGAAGGCCGAGGATAAAAGCAGCCAACAACAGCGAACCAACCACGCTGCGAATTAGTCGTCCGGGTCTACGCCGCCATAACAGGAATTCGAAGAGAAGCACTGCCATGACCATCGCAACAAGCGGGCCTCGAGAGCCACAAGCTACTTGTGCAATCAGCCCGAACGCAGCCGTGCCCATATACGCAAGTCTCAGCGAGATAGTCCTAGACTTTGCCGCCAGAGCTAGTGCAGCCAGAGTTGCCGCACCAATGATTCTAGCAAAGGTAATCGGTCCTGCCCCTAATGCGGTGATTCTCTCTTGGCCCAGCACATGAACAGAAGAAGAAACCCCCATAATAGCCATCGCCATCCCGACTCCCCAAATCCATACAATTGCTCTTGACATAGCCCGCTCTTCGTGCAAGATGCAGAAGGGCAACAGTGCAAGCGCAGTCGTGTATACCGAGAAACGGACCAACTTCTCCAGACCGTAGTCACTGAAATGACCAAACCAGAACGTAACAAGAAAGGCCAAGACTTGGCCATGCAGGATCAACAGAAATCCCTTCGGTGGCCTTGCACAACGAAGGTCGCGCCCCCGCACAATCAGCACAATCATGAGAAATGCAAAAACGACCAATGGCTCATCAATGAAACCAAGCAGCGCTCCGTGCAAAGCTGAAAGAGGCCCTCTTTGCCATCGGCCCATTTGAAACAAAATCACCAACCCAAGCTCGGGAAATCGAAATGCAGCCAAAGCAAGAACAGCCAACACAAGCGCCACGGCAAAGATGCGCGGAGAAGACATGAGCGCCACAAGTGCACCCAATAGTCCGCCCCCAACCACTACTGCGGCCGCTGCAATAGAGTGCGATACGACGAATGATCTCGAAACGCTACGTCGGAACATCATCAAACCTTGCCTCAGGCTCGTGGGAGCAATCCTGCGAGCAGACTGAGGTTGGCCTTGAGCACAGCGAGCACTTCAGGAACAAGAGCCGTATACAGAATCAAGACCGCCAATATGCCCAAAACGTATGACCATAGAAGTGGATTCGGCCAAAGCAACTGAATAACCAACCAACCTCCCAGCCCAGCTACTAAAGATCGGCCCATGATACCCAGCAGGCTCGCAAGTTGGAAGTAGTGAAGTGAGACTCGCAGATCTCTGCCAATACACCAAAGCGTAATCACCACCAACAATGCGTATGACAGTAACGTAACCCATGCGCTTGCAATGTACCCAAACGCAGGCACAAGCATGATATTCAGCAGCACATTCACAACGCCAGCAATGGCAAAGTTCCTTAGAATCAAGAGCGTGCGATGGTGGATAGTATAAACCATCTCCAGCAGCGCTGTACATCCATGCAGCAGGACACCCAGGATAACGTAGGGGAAAACAGATGCTGCTGCCAGGTACTTCTCAGTGGCAAAAATGGTTACCAGGGGCCTGGCGATCAGCACCATTGTGATAGCCAATGGCGCTGTTACAAGCACGTACAGCTTGATGATCCGGCCCAGGTACCTGTACGTGGCCTCTACTCCATCAGCTCGCCACGACGCGTAGACCAAAGGCTCGGTAGCTGCC
This sequence comes from uncultured Anaerolineales bacterium, assembly GCA_964478075.1. GTDB lineage: Bacteria > Chloroflexota > Anaerolineae > UBA2200 > UBA2200 > DAOUEX01. The sequence goes on from CAYZGO010000003.1 coordinate 31,591, forward strand.
AGTAAACTCGCAGAGACCAGTGCCATGCTCCCCCAGGATAAGGCGTAGCCTGTGTTGTATAGGGCAGTCTCGCCGACACCATGATATGCGCCGATCACGTACCTATCCCCTACAGAAAGCACCTTGGCGATCAGATTGACACCAGATAAAGGTAATCCATACGCTAGTACAATTCTCAGAATAGACCTCGAAGGCACATTCAAAGAAAGCCTCGCTCGATTGACGTACAGCCAGCGGCCTGCCATGAAGACTAATACTAACAATGGCACAGCAAGCAGCCCGAGCAGAAAGCTCTCGGCGCTCCTGTCCACGGCGAATACAAGGCCCAGTCCCACCGCATACCCTCCCAACAACTGCAAAGCCGTGAACAGTCCATACCTCACAGGTTTTGCCAACGCACGGTATTCAGACAACTTGACACCATAAAGAGCCGAGACTGCGGCCCCAATGCCAACCAGGAGAATAACTCTTCGCAGATGGACGTCCAGACTGACTCTCATCAAGCTGCCCAGCAGTAGAGGACTTGCTGCAACGAGACCTGCCAATAGAAACATCAGGGACCAAACGCTTGCTCTGTAAACCGCGTAACGTTTGAGGCGATACTCAGGCAAGAAGCGTATATTTGCTACTACCGCCCAGGCAGAAATCAGAAGGGACGCTAGCTTGATGGTATTAAGCGCCAGAATCAGATAGCCGTATTCATCTTGCGAGAACAGGCGGGAGAATATCGGTACGTTTGCTAGTTCTGTCAAGCCGAGCAAAAGCCACGCTGGTGCATAAAGCACAAAATCGCGCATTGTACGACGATCTAATGCTCCTCGGCTCCGAGCCAAGTCATCCATAGACTGCGAAATGCTCTCAGCCGGACTTGGTGCTGGAGGCATATTACTCCGTTCTTCAGCGTTTTGCACAGTGCGCAGACCAGACCTTCAGCCGCCACACTAGGGACGGGTATGTCGGTGAGATTGTTCGAGCTGCCACATAGCTTTCCCAAGCTGCATCACAATCGTCTTGCCGCAAATAAAGGTCGCCCAGTAGTAGATAGTTCCACAAGTAAGCGGGCTCAGCCCGAATGCCGTCTTCCAAGCATTCCTGAGCACCCACCTCTTCTCCCGATAAGAGCAACGCCCTGGCAAGCAAACAATAGCCATACCCCTTTCCTGGTTCCAGAGCAACTAGGCCTTCAGCGCCCAGCCTTGCCACGCCTCCTTCTCCTGACTCTAATAGTTGGGTAGTGAACAGAAGAAGATGAGGCACATCCCTGGCAGCTCTCAATTGATGAACGACGCCCACCCAGTCTCTTTGCTGTGCATATACATAAGCTGAGACATAGTGAGCGATTTCGCGGCGGCTCTGGCAGACTGTGTCATCAGCCAGATTCGCAAGAGCAACGTCGTGCTTCTTCTGCAAAGCTGCAACTAGACCCATCATGAGCTTTCCCTCGGGGGTTAACACTTTGCTGTCCAGCAACCTCTCTTCTACCAGGCTGAGCTTGGCCGGTGAGTACACATATTCCGGGAAAATCTTCGCAACCAGGTGTGGCAGCTCATTGGTCCGGCAACCATTTCCGTCCGCGCCCGCTATGCTTTGCACAAGCATCAAACGAAGCAAATTGTGCCACAGCGATGTAGTCACATATTGAAGTCGACTAACCAACAAGAGCACAATCAACAGAGCTATTACCATCAAATATCTCGAAGGCACCACTGCAGAACGCTCATACTCATGTTGGAAGCGACTCATGTCGCACCTATACATTGTTCGAAAATCACGCACAACTGCGCCGCTAATGGCTTACGATCATACTTCTCAGCCAGGGCACGCGCCCTTTCCCCCATGTGCGCAACCCGTTCGGGGTCATTGCGAAGCGCACGGATGGCTGACGCCATGGCAGCAGGGCTATCGCCAGCAGAGACTCCTACTTGATGGTCGGTCAGGACTTGGGCCAAGAGACCATCAAAGTTGATCACCACCGGCTTTCCTGAAGCGAGGTAATCAAACAGCTTGTTTGGGAAGAGAAAGCTGGCAGCTTCCGTAGCTGCAGCGGATATGACGCAAATATCAGCCTCTGCCATAAGCGATGGCAGTTCCCCCTTGGGCACCGGCGGCAAGAACTCCACGTTCCGCAAACCTAGCTCTTCGGCTCTCAAAACCAAAGATGGTTTGGCCTTTCCATCTCCGACGAACACAAAGCGGATGCGTGGCTCAGTGTCCAGTTCCGAAGCAACATCCAGCAACCGGTCCAGACCGTTTGCCACACCATGAGCGCCAGCGTAGAGCACGACAAAATCGCCTTTGCGGCGACGGATGAGGCTGTCACCGCGCCTGATGCGTGGATAGAACAAGTCCAAGTCCGCCCCATGGGGAATCACTTCAATCTTGCCCTGTGGGACTCCTTTCGAAGCAATAACGCGGGCCAGTGGCTCAATCGTCGCTATCACTCTGCATGCCCGATCGTAGCACTTCCGCTCCAGCCAGCTGGCACTGGTCACGAGAAGCGAGTCTTCGCGCAGTACCCCAAAGGTCACTGCCCAGTCCGGCCACAGATCGCGCACCTCAAAGACGAAAGGCACTCGACGCAGAGTCGTCACGATAAGCGCGGGTATGCCTACCGTCAGCGGAGTCGAGGTCGCGAAAACAATGTCGATGTCCCGTAGAGTGAGGGCCAACAGAGTCGACAAGAGCGCAAACGCCACGAAGGACAGTATGCGCCGTGACGCTGAGAAGTAGTTTGAGTAAGGTACATTCAAAACCCGCACATCTATACCCGATATATCCAAGCGCTTCAGCAGCCAAAAACGTCTTGACACGACATGACTTAGGTGACTGGGCCCCGTTATTACGGTCACTTGATGACCATTGTCAACCAGCCATCTCGAGAATTCATACGAACGAGTCCCCGCACTACTGTCTCTTGTTGCAAAGTATTGATGAATGTACAGTATCCGCATAATATATCTCAAAGAAGTCGTTGGGGATTAAAAGTCCTTAATCGCCCGAGCCACCACCTCTTGTTGTTTCTTGGACAATTCGGGATACATTGGCAGCGAGAGCACCTCGGCTGCCGCGGTCTCAGCTATCGGCAAATGCACATCCGCACAGCCTGGCTCGAGAAGATAAGCTGGCTGCCGGTGCAGCGGGAGCGGATAATGAACACTTGCTCCAATCCCCTGCCGCTTCAAAGCAGCCAACAAAGCATCCCGGTTCGGCGTGCGCACGACATAGAGATGGTAGACGTGAAGTGCGTCTGGTGACTCGTAGGGTATTGTCACGTTGCAATCGGCGAGCAGCTCATTATAGTATTGCGCACGAGCTCGCCGGGCTTTGTTCCACTTTTCGAGATAGCGCAGCTTGACAGCGAGAATGGCAGCCTGAAGAGCATCCAGCCGTTCCCCGTAGCCAATCTCCAGATGCTCGTACTTGCTCTCCCGGCCATGGTCGCGGAGTAAGCGGACCTTGTGAGCAATCTCGTCGTTGCTCGTTACTACTGCTCCCGCATCGCCATACGCTCCTAGGTTCTTAGCTGGATAAAAGCTGAAGCAGGCCACATCGCCTATAGTGCCCACCCGTTTCCCCTTGTACCTTGCCCCGTGCGCCTGGGCAGCATCCTCGACCACCTGCAGCCCATGCCGGTGGGCAATCGCCAGGATCGGATCCATATCTGCTGGTTGGCCATAAAGATGTACTGGGATAATGGCTTTTGTCCGCTCCGTCACCGCTGCCTCGATCTTCGTCGGATCAATATTGTAGGTTGCCGGGTCTATGTCCACAAAGACTGGTTTGGCCCCACAATGAGAAATGGCCTCCGCTGTGCCTATGAAAGTGAACGGCGTGGTGATGACCTCATCTCCTGGCCCAATACCGCAGGCTAGCAATGCCAGGTGCAACGCCGCTGTTCCCGACGCCACTCCCACCGAGCATTGCGCGCCACAGAAGTTTGCGAACTCCCTTTCAAAGATCTCGACTTCTTCGCCCATGATAAAGGAAGCCCTGCTAATGACTCTCTGTATGGCTTGGTCAATCTCACTCCCAATGGCGCGATACTGCTGCCTCAGATCCACAAGACGCACCTTCACCGTTCGTCCTCCGCGGATGCGTGGTAAGGCTTGTCTATAAGCCCGAAGGGACACCCCAGCTCGTATACACTTCGGATTCTCTTGGCCGGGATACCGACAACCAGGTCACCAGGAGCAACATCTTCAACCACAACAGCACCTGCACCCACAAGAGCATCCTCGCCAATCACCACACCCGGCATAACACTCACATTCACACTGACCTTCGCTCCCCTCTTCATCGTGACTCCTCTCAAGCACTGCTTGGCCTTCGGGCACAGAGGATGGAGGGTGTTAGTCAGGACTGCACCCACTGTCATGTACGTATTGTCTTCCATTCGTGAGAACTGCGCGATGTGCGAGTTCGTCTGGATGATCACGTTGTCACCGATCTCGGCAAAACCTTCAATCTGAGTATTGGTACCGATGGTCGTGTGGCTGCCGACGAACGTGCACTCGCGGATTCTGACCCCGTGCCCGCAGTTGAACCGCGATCCGAAGCGGGTCTTGGCGTAGATCGTCGTGTGAGAACGAATGATCGAATTGTCACCTACTCTGACGATCGGCTCCACATCCTCGCCAACCCGCTTGTAGTCGTACTTGCTGAGAGGTTGGATTCCCAGTCGCACCAGGGCCTGCACAACGGTGTTATTGCCGAGGACCGTGGATTCGACAACAGCGTTATCCCCTACGGAGCAGTCATCTCCAAAGACGCAGCCGCTTCCTATCACTGTGCCGTGACCACACTTGAAGTTGCAGCCAATCCTCACACCCGCATAGATGATTGCATGCGGGCCAATGGCAACATTGTCACCGATGATCGTCTCCAGCTCCCCCTCCTCCTTGTCCCCCGGCGGAATGCCAACGAGAGCAAAGTCCCCGATTTTCGCACCCTCGCCAATCCTCACGTTGGGGCATACCCTGTACATCCCGGACATCACAGACCTCCCTTAAGGCAAGCCAGGCAGCAGTTCGACTGTTCCCCAGCGATTGCTGGCCGGCCCTGATCGCTCTCACAGCACCGAGTGCATTCTCGCCATCTGAGGGGGCAGTGATTGCAGATCGCAAGGACCTTGTGCGTCATGTCGTCACCTGCACCGGCGCTCCACGCTTGCGCATAGACCGCTCTGCCCACTCCAGGACTGTGACCACGCGCAGCCCGTTTTCGCCGTCCGTGCGCGGCTGCTTACCCTCGCGGATGCACTCAACAAAGTGTGCGCATTCGTTGCGCAAGGGTTCGGACATGTCGATCTTGGGGATATTGATGTCGCCCGAGTGCAACCGGTACTGGAACTCGCCATAGACCCGGTGGTTCCCTCCTATCAGCACCCCCTTGTCATAGATCCTGATCTTGCCCTCGGTGGCCAAGTCGTCATAGACGACCATCCTCTTGCTGCCCACAACCGTCATCCTTCGCACCTTGCTGGGGTCCAACCAACTAGCGTGAACATGGCCTCTCGCCCCGTCGGCAAACAGCAAGTTCACAAAGACCACGTCCTCGACCCCGCTGTTCAGATACCAAGCACCTGTGGCACTCACTTCCAATGGCATTTGCTGAAACAGGAGGAGCAGCATTGATATGTCGTGGGGGGCAATACTCCACAAAGCGTTGAGATCTGGCTGCAGCCGTCCCAGGTTCACTCTGGTGCAGTAGGCATAGTACACCTCCCCAAGCTCACCCTGGTCCATCAATTCTTTGATCTTGAGCATTGCCGGGTTGTACTCAAAGGTATGACCCACCATCAATACCCGCCCCTGAGATTGGGCTAGCTTAATGAGTTGCTCTGCATGCCGGCTGTTCAGAGTGAGCGGCTTCTCTACAAGCACATGCTTACCTGCTCTCAGCGCCGCCCTCGCCAAGTCGAAATGTGTTCGAGCTGGTGTAGCGATGACCACAGCCTCAATACTGATATCATTCCATACATCTTGTGGGCGCGAAATAGCCACCACCTGAGGATATAACCGCTTCACCAAAGCCAGCCGCGTCGCATCCAAATCACAACACGCTGTGAAGCAGGCCCCCGGCAACTCGTGAAGATTGCGAGCCAGATTCGGGCCCCAGTATCCGTAACCTACAAGCGCCACTTTGACCAAACGACCACACCCTCCATCAGAATCACGACTAGCGCCAGCCCCGTAATGCTACAACCCCAGTTAACGAAGATCGCCCCTCAGCCTATCGAACAAGGGGGTCCCTCAATGGTCGCCTCGCGGCCCAATGACAGCAGACATTCCCAGAGGTGACTGCCAATGAAACCCGCCCCTCCCGTGACGAATGCTTTCATCACTGCACCTCGCCTGTGCATGACTGGCTAAGACGCAAGCTTGCGTCCAGCGTCACCTGCGGCTGGAAAGCGAGCAGCCACCTCGCTTGACCAGGATTGTCCAAAGTCCCGCTCGATAGGCCATCACAGACCGTTACCTCGTAACCCTGTGCCAGCAATGCTTGCACCCCACGCAAACCGATGAAACCAGCGCTACCTGCAGCCAAGGTTCTCACAGCTGCTTGCCCTTCGATCAGATCTTGATATGGCCCTGCATCCTGAGTCCCAGTCTCAGTAGATCCAAAATCATCACCACAAGCGGCTCCCATGCCGCTGATCCGGGGGCGTGCCCCTCTCCAGAGCGGAGGGATGCTACGCGAGAAGCCCGCTCTGGTCCAAAACCTGGGTCTACTGAGTCTGCCTGGGACCATGCCAGTAGACACATAGCATGCTACGTCTCCATTCAGCCAGAAAGGCACGTAAAATCGGCTATCCTGCGTTCAGCCGCCTAGCTCTGCCCCCCCGACGGACGGAAGGGGCCACTCGGCGGCTGTTTGAAGTACTCCGCGACAAACGCGCCCATAATCCCTGCCATGAGACCAACAACCCCGGCGAGGGCGGCATTCAGCGCCTTCCTCGGCGATACCGGCTTGGCCGGCGCCGTCGCCTCCGAGGCGATATGCACCTCACATGCCTCCATCTGGATCGCAATGCGCAGCTCCTCGGCCTTGCGTGAGAGGGCCAGGTAGGCGTCGCGGGCCACGTCCCTGGTACGCTGCAGGCGATCTAGTTCTGCTTCGGCCTGCTGCAATTCACCCTGTGCCTCCAGTATCTTTGGCGGGATCTCCTCCCTGGCCACAGCGCGGGCTTGCTCTTTCGCTTTCAAAGTCGCAATCAGGCTGTCCAGGCGCTGGATCCGTTGGGAGATGCTAGCCTCGCCGACAGCAGACGCTGCAAGAGAAATCTGAATTGGAGCGCCCAGGTCGCGCCGTACGCTAAGCGTGTTCAGTTCAATCAATAGAGCCGAAAGGTCACTGACCAGGCCCGGCGACGTCGTTCCCGCTGTCTGCAATTGTCGCTTCAGGCTCTCCACATCCTGCAGTGCGAGCTGGATGTCGGTTTCTGCCCTGATGTAATCGGTCAGAGCCTCGGAGTAGGCCTTGATCGTCTCGCACAGCACGGTCATGGGGTTAGTTTTCTGGAACTCGATAATTGCTTGCTCCGCAGCTTGCAGTTTCTCGCCGACGATGTCAATGTGCTCCTCAAGCTGCCGGACATCGTCCGATTGACCATACAGGGTGCTGATCTGCCTTACGTACAGCACAGCCCAGGTGTTGGCAACGTCGGCAGCTACCTGCGGGTCGCTGTAGCGCACCTTGAGCTGGATGATGCTGGGATCGTCCGCGGACGACACCGAGCATACGGCATCCAGCGCCTGGACCGAACGCAGCTCCCCTGGCAATGTATCGCCCAGTGCCGTGATAATCTGTCTTTCCAGTTGAGCATTCTTGGCCAGGGCAATGTAAGCCTTGGTCGGCACTTGCGAATCCTGGGGAGCCTCGATCTGAGGCACAAGAGTTATGCGATATCTAGGCGCGGTAGCGACGACCGTTGCTACTACCTCATAAGTCGGTGGCAGCACGAAAAGGCTGACCAGTGTGGCCACCACCATCGCCGCAGCAGTGAAGCCCAGAATCCACTTCCAGTATCTCACGACAACCCCAATGTAATGGCGTAGATCAATTTCGTCTTCCATGTTCAGTACCCTCTCGTTGTTGATATCCTTCGCAGCCGCTGGCCAATGGTCAGTCCAGCCAGAATTCCAGAGCTGCATTCCCAACCCTTGATCGAAGTGTAACTATTGCTGAGACGCTTCGTTTATGGAACGCCAGATCAAGCAGGCAGTTGCTATCGCGTGGGTAGAACATAGAGCGCTGCATGCTAGGACAGCTGATCTGAGATTATGCAGGGAGCGTGCGTTGGCGCAACCAGCCCCTTCTCTTGCAACAGGCAGGCATATTCGTCTCTCACCTTGTCAAAAACGAGACGTTCGTCGAAGCGCTCCCGAGCGATTCGCCTTCCCTCCTCACCCATACGCCTGGCCTTCTCAGCGTCGCCCAGTAGCTTGCAGATGGCAGTTGCCAGAGCTTCTACATCATGCAGAGGCACCAGATACCCATTGCGTCCATCTTCCACTACCTCTTTGTTTCCTCGGATACCCGTCGCCACGAGCGGAATACCCATCGCTGATGCTTCCATCAGAGCGCGCGGAAAGCCCTCCCGGTGCGAAGGCAGCACAAAGACATCCATGAGGGCGTAGAGTTCTTGTATGTCGTTACGCCAGCCAAGGAAAATAACCTCTTCCCCGACACCGTAATCCTTGGCCACCGCGGGGGTTAGTGCATCTGCCTTGTCGGTGTCTGTGCGACCAATAGCCAGAAACCTTACATTGGGCCAGATTTGCTTGACCTGGGCCGCGGCGGCGAGGAATTCAAGATAACCTTTCTCGCGCACCAAGCGCCCTACAATTCCTACTACTTTGTGATCGCTGGGTATGCCCAATGACATCTTCTTTTTGCCGACCGCGTCTCTGGAAAACGAACGGGGATCAAACCTACCAAGATCTATGCCATTACCCAGGCACTCGATCTTCCAAGAAGGACAAATACCCTCCTTAATAGCAGTAGCAACGTCTTCGGAGTTCTGCGAGAGGATCTTGTCTGAGCAGGACGCTGCAATCTTTTCCAGGGTTATGAAGAATGCCCGTGCCCATCTATTCATGTGGTCATGAAAGTAAAACCCGTGGACAGTGTTGACAACAATTGGCACGTGAGCCATCCTGGCCGCCAGTTGGCCTAAAAGCGCAGGTTTAGGAGTATGAGTGTGCACGATCGTATACCGCTCGCGAAGGAAAAGCCGGTAGAGCTGCCACAAGGCCCGCAAATCAGCCAATGGACTGATGCGCCGTTGAATCTCGATCGTGAATACCGGGATGCCTCGTGATTCTATCTCACCGATCAAGGGCCCCTTGCTACAGACGGCGTGTACCTCATATCCCTCCTCTTTGAGATAGAGAATTTGGTTAAGCAGAATGTAGTGTACCGTCATGTCTATAGAAGCGATGTGAGCTACTTTTACTCCCTGCTTACTCATAACTCGCATCCACTCTATTATTGCGATACCACTCGATCAATTCGGAAAGACCCTCTCCAAAAGTGACTTGTGGGGTCCAGTTCAACACCTCGCGTGCCTTCTTTGGGGAGATCCGCGCGGAAGGAACATCTCCCAGCCGGGCCTTTTCGAAAACAACCGGGACCGGCAGTTGCTCCGCAACCATCTCGGCCAGTTGTTTGATCGAAATGCCCTCATCCACAACAACATTAAGCTTGGCTGCCCTCACAGGAGACTGCAAAGCCTGTACAAAGGCCCTGCCAGTGTCGCGCACATGAGTAAACTGTCTGAACTGCGTGCCACTGCCTTCCACTTTCAAAGGTTGCTGAGCTAGCGCTCTGGTAATAAAGATCGAGAACACGGAGTTAGCACGCATACCCGTTCCATAGGCCGTGCCCAGGCGAAGCGCTACCGTTGGCACTCCCTTGAGCCGATCATAGGCCAAGGCTGTCTGCTCACCTGCCAGCTTGGTAATGCTGTAAGGATGTTCGGGTTCGCACGGATGCTCTTCGTCAATAGGCTGGTAGTGTGGCTTGCCATAGACTTCCCAGGTTGACGCGTAGATGACCCGTTGCACGTGATTGCGCAAGCAAGCCTCCATCAAGTTGGCAGTGCCTGTGACATTTGTCTTTGCCGCAAGATATGGCTTATCAAAAGCCAAGTAGACATCGCCAACTGCCCCCAGATGACAGACGTAATCTACTCCCTTCGTTGCCTGGACCATGTCATCTAAGCTGGTCAAATCGGCGTGAATGAAATCGCAATTTATCACAGGCGGTTGCAAATCGCAGATGACAACGTCATAACCAGCCCGGCTCAAGCTTTTGACTACGTGCGACCCTAAGAATCCGCTCCCTCCAGTTACCAGCACTCTTTTCATCAGTGTCTCTTCTTCTCGTTCACTTGTGTTCCCTAACGACTCCACGCAAGATATCTATCAGCCGCTCGGCAGTCGTCTCCTGCGAATGGGAAGCTTCCACAAGCCTGCGTCCTGCCTCTCCCTGGCGCCGCCGTAGCGCCCTGTCTTCGATGAGGGTTGACAACGCGCTCTCCCACTCTTGCGGCGTCGCAGCCAAGAACCCGTTAATGCCATTCTGTACGATCTGTGTATTGACTCCAACTGGCGAACAGACCACTGGAAGCGCAACAGCCATGTACTGCAGTGCTTTGCAGCCGGATTTCCCGCGAGTCCACTCATTGTCAGCTAGCGGCATGATGCCGATGTCTACTGCCCGCAGATTCTCCACCTCCGTCGCGACTGCCCAACGTTTATTGGTGACCTTGATGTGAGAGCTCGAATACTCCTCCGAACTGATGACACAAAACTCTACGTCATAACGTCTGGCCAGTCTGGCGAAGACTTGCTCCAACGTACCAATGTAGGGGAAGGAATTAGGTGTACCGATCCACCCGATCACCACTGGGCAACTCGGCTGCTCTTTCCCTGTGGTATACTCCTTGGGCTGATAGCGACGAAGATCAAATCCAGTATCGACCCTGTATACACGGTGGTTGAACTGCCGGGCATATGTGGCAAGTATCTCATTCCAGACAACAACACACTTGCTAATTCCTAGAATGCGAGGGATCTTGTTCCTACACAGCATTCTAACGAAGCGATAGGGATGCTGCTGGTAATAGACGTGCGTTGCGTCATCATACATCACCACCAGATTAGGTTGGTGCCGTTTGAGCCAGGCTTCCAGGCCAAAGGGCACGTAAGGCAGCAACTCCTTCTCCAGGATCACCAAATCGTACGTCGAGGCCACGGCCAGGGACTTTAGGCGGGCACTCACTCGTTGCACGTAATAGCCAGCGTGTGATAGGATCTCCCTCAGGCCCGTAGGCCGTGACAAAGTCCCGAAAGTGAAGTAGCGATCGTCAAAAAGCGGAGACATACAGCACTCAAATCCTGCCCGCTCATAATACTGCAGATAGTCATACGTCATGTAACGGCTGCTGCCACCGTGGGGCCCATATCGGGTCAGAAACAGGATGCGCATTAGTTGCTCCCACCATCCCCATCTTCCACAAGCTCACGACGCAAAATGCTCATTAATACTACGTCTTGCAAGCGACCCAATCATCTCTAATGCAGGAAGACCGTAGACCATCATTCAGCTCCGCGATGCAGCATCACCGATATCCAAGACATGCCCTCTTTGAACAAACTCGCAATCGCCACAACATCGTGCCAACCAGGAACGAATACCCTCAGTGCCACAGATTGTTGACGAGAAAACAGCAAAGTCCACATCAAAAAGGAGAGCCAGTAACTGAAGGCCACACCTGCAATCGCTCCCCAGGCTCCCCATAGTGTTCCTGCCGCTGCCGTGCCGCCAAACAGAGTAAGCACGGTGATTAAGGAAACACGGCTGGCAAGCGCAGGCTTCCCCAGTCCGACATAGTACCCCGAAAAAACACGTCCCATTCCCAGCACGGCAACAGCCGGGAAGATGACTATCAGTACATGATACGAAGAAGCAAACTCTTTTCCAAAAAGGCCAACGATAAGCGGGTATCCCAAGATCAGCAGCAATAGAAAGGCAACTCCGCTCACCAGAACCAGGAAACGTATGATTCTGACCGTAAGAGCCGTCATGTTGTCCTGATCCTGTGAAAGAGCAACTCTGGGCGTGACAACCGTGGCTATAGCCAGTGGTAGCTGATAGAATATCCCTGCCAGAGTTCTCCCAACAGTATAGACACCTACAATCGCTGCCCCACCGATAGCAGCCAGCAGATAGATCTCCACGTGGCACTTGATCAGGCCGTCAAACACGGACGTTATGAACGAACGGCTGCCGAAACGACACAAACGCGAGAGCATCTCTGTGTCAGGGCGACCGAACCCCACGCGCTGAAGCACCAGACAGGTGGACAGAGCTCCTGTCAGTACAACAGTCAACGTCCAAGCTACAACTGCTCCTTGCAGTCCCAGAGCAAGTACAAACAAGAAAAACACGACCAGTACAAGCTGAATCACAGTTTGTGATACACCAACGAACGCAAAAGCCTCGACGAAGCCAGCGCCTAGCAGGACATTGGTCGAATACGTGAGCACCAACAACACGGGAAGCGTGATCATGGCGATCCTCAACGCTGAATCATCCAGAGACTGTGGCACGATCCCCGCCCTTACCAGCAAGTGTGCCGCCCCCCACAAAATCGCCCCCTGTATCACTGCCGCCACAAGAGCGCTGCTGGCAACCACCTCCTTTCGAACGTTCGAACTGGTGTGAAAGACAACTGCCTGATCAATGCCCAGCATACCCAATTGAGCAAGAATCGTCGGCAACAGGATAATTAGCGAATAGACGCCCTTGCCTCCAGGACCCAGTGCGCGAGCGACAATCACTGCGGCAGGGATGGAAACTAGTACCATGGTCATGCGGGACAAGAAGGTCAACAGTGATTCACGAGCGACGTCGGGCAAATGCTGCATATCTCCGGGTAGCTCCCATGGCCTCTCCACTACGTTCCAACAATTCCAGTTGACCGCACAACAGCACATCGAGATTCAATCGCTCTTTGCAGGAATACCACACAATCTACAAAAACCACCATCTCATCCACAGAAAGGTATGGGGATGACTGGCCGTACCCAGAATTGAGCGCAGCACAAGATCTCATGCTGGCACTTGCTTCTGACCAGCCATCAGCAGCAGGTCACCCCTTCCCGTCCAGCGCAGCAGCCTGTTCGCACCGGCGTGCAGCCAGCGCACAGGAGCTAGCAGTGGACTGCTCTTGATCACGTGCGTGCGCTGATAATCGCTTGTGAGCCGGTTGGCGTTCACTGTGACCCCCCGCAGGTCACCCCAGATCACCACAGGGTTGATGCTCTGTGTCTCGTGGTACACAACTCGAAAGCCTACCCCCGTGAACAGCCTGGCCAGGGAGGAAGCCGTGAAGTAATTCAAGTGCTGCAGAAAAACATAGCGAGACTTGGCTCCCAACAACTTTGCTGTCAGGCTGTTGCTATTCGGCACGCTGGCCAGCAGAAGGCCATTGGCCGCCAGCAGGTCGTAGGCACGTCGCACGAAAGCCCTCGGATCGGGCAGATGCTCCAGCGTAGCCCACATGACGATGACGTCGCAGCTACCTGGCACAAAACGGTCGGTGGTGGTAAAATTCCCGACTACAGCATCGAGCCCCAGACTCTGCGCATGCTCAATAGCTGGCCTGGAGATGTCCAGGCCCTGCACCACAGCAAAGCCAAGCTGCTGGGCGACGACTAGAAATGATCCCGTGGCACAGCCCACCTCGAGCAGGCGCTCCCTGCCCATAGTTTCAGGCCGCAGCCGGGCGGAGACCCGCTGCAGGAAGGCAATTTCCTTCAAGTACTTTTCTTTTGCAAAGTCCAGCACCAGTCGTCGAGGATCCCTGAAATAGCCCTCGCCCAGCGAGTCGTAGAGTTCAGCCAGGACTGAAGCAGCCGGCGCAGGGTTAATATACGTGGTACCGCAGTCAGTACAACGCACATAGCTGTAACCATCTTTGTTGAATGCCAGCCTGTAGGTACTCGAGTCACAGACCGGACATCTGCGTTCAGTCAAGGTCAGCTCCATCTCCTTCACCTCAGAAGGCTCATCTTATTCACAGGCTCTCTTACGCGCAACGTGCCGTACACCTGGTAGCACCTGCTTGACTTGGAGCAAGCAGGCGCTTGGTGTAGCGTGGGCAGAACACAGACCGGTGCATGCTAGGCCACCTGATCCGAGATCATGGAGGGAGCGCGCGTTGGGCCCACCAGTCCTTTCTCTCGTAACAGCCGCTCGTACTCGTCTCTGACCTTGTCAAAAACGCGGTATTCATCAAACCGCTGCAAAGCAATGCGACGGCCTTCTTCCCCCATGCGTCGTGCCTTCTCGCGATCAGTGAGTAGCTCAACCATTGCCTCGGCCAGAGCTTGCACATCGCCTAACGGCACTAGCAGACCGTTACGACCATGCTCTATGGCTTCACGATTGCCTTTGACATCAGTAACGACAGCGGGCACCTGCATTGCAGATGCCTCCATCACTGCGCGCGGCATGCCCTCAAACAGTGACGGTAGCACCAATACGTTCATAGTTCTATAAAGCAATGGAAGTTCGTAGTTGGGCCGCTGGCCGAGAAAGACACAATGCTCTGCAATTCCATAGTCAACAGCAACAGATGGCTCAACTGCATCCGGTTTGCCATGATCTGCTTCGCCAATAATCAGGAAACGGATGTCTGGCAGACGCTCTAACACGCATCTGGCTGCTGACAGAAAATCACAGAACCCTTTGCGCTTGGCTGCCAGACGACCCACAAATCCGACAATACCTACATCGTGCGGGGCACGAAGTTCTTGTCTGCTTCTAGCAACATCTGCATCCGAAAAACGCTGGGGATCAAACGTCGTCAAATCTATACCATTACCCAGGTACTCGATCTTCCAGGAAGGACAAATACCCTCCTTGATAGCGGTAGCAATGTCTTCGGAGTTCACCGAGAGGATCTTGTCTGAGCAGAACGCTGCAATCTTTGCCAGGGCTATGAAGAATGCCCGTGCCCATCTATTCATGTGGTCATGAAAGTAAAACCCGTGCACAGTGTTGACAACAATCGGCACGTGAGCCATCCTGGCCGCCAGTTGGCCTAAAAGCCCAGGTTTAGGGGTATGAGTGTGCACGATCGTATACCGCTCGCGCAAGAAAAGCCGGTAGAGCTGCCACAAGGCCCGCAAATCAGCCAATGGACTGATACGGCGTTGAATCTCGATCGTAAACACCGGGATGCCTCGTGATTCTATCTCACCCATCAAGGGGCCCTTGCTACAGACGGCGTGTACCTCATATCCCTCCCGTTTGAGATAAAGAATTTGGTTAAGCAGAATGTAGTGTACTGTCGAGTCTACAGAGGTGATGTAAGCTACTTTTACGCCTTGCTTACTCATAACTTGCACTCAGTTCATTACCGCGATACCACTCGATCAATTCGGAAAGACCCTCTCCAAGAGTCACCTGTGAGGTCCAGCTCAACATCTCACGTACCTTCTTTGACGACCCTGCGCAAGATATCTATCAGCCGCTCGGCAGTGTTCTCCTGCGACCAGGAGGTTACCACAAACCTGCGCCATGCTTCACCCTGGCTTGCCCCCACTTGCTTCACCGCCATGCACATACGTCAGGACAGTCGCTACTACAGCGTTACCGGAGTTCTGACAGCTATGTCATTCTTCGCCTTCGCTGCGCTCCGGCTCAGAATCTCCGATTACTCAATGGAAATCGCTTGTATTGCGTCGTTGAGACTCTTCGCTCGCTCCGGTCGCTCAGAATGACAGGTTACCGGAATTAAGGTAACAACGTACTACTATCCCAGCCATGCTGTGTTGCCGCGTTTCGGGACCTGCAACAGCAACACAGCAGCGATTGCGAGGTTGTTGCCCAAATATACACTCATTCGGCACATTTGACAAACATGAGAGTATCGTGAGTTTGGCTGGAGTTGCCCTCAGACAGCTTGGTAAAAGGCAATGTCTATGCTACAATGAGGCAGGATGCGGCTACAGGGTGACCATCTTCGGGAGACTCTGGCAATAAGAGAAGTGCTCGCTGCTCTCATTCTCGTCGCCTCGCTTCTGGTCTTGATGATGCCCGGCGCCGCCCAAGCGCAGGAAGCCCCAGTCACCACTGCATCTATCCCTTGTGTCGGGTGCCCTGCCTTGTCGACGGCGCGAACCCGACTAAAGAGCCTCCAAGCGACTCTACGCGGCCCTTCTACCCCACACAGACACTTTCCTGCTATAATGGCAGAATCCAATTGGAGACTAGGACACTGAGAAATGAAAAGACGGCCTAAGCAAAGCAGAGCCATTGCGCGTGTCTTACTCACCGTGCTCACGCTGCACCTGATCGTGCTGGGACTGCATGAGGTCCTGGCGCAGAAAGGCAGCGTCCTTTCACTTGAGCACCGGTTATCAGCAGACTTATCCACTTTGGCGTGTGTCACTCATGCACACACAGGAACCTCCTTGGGTTACGAGCCACCGCCACGCCAGGGAGCGCATGGCCTGGAGCATATCCAAAATCACTACAACCAGGCCACCCACCCCATTTTCGCCCCCAATACCCGCGACCGCGTGACCACTAGCGGCGGCTATTCCCATGCCCTGCGTGGCAACATCACCGACCAAGTCCATGTGCGGGACGCTCCACCGCTTCAAGTCCACCAATATGCCTGCTACTTGCCCATCGTTCTGCGTCAAACGACATCTGTGCCCCGGCCCACTGCTACCGTCACGCAGATCCTGACAGGAACGCCGACGGGCACATCGACAGCATCTCCTACGGAGATGCACTCGGCTACGCAGACGCTGACACCAACACCTACGTATACCTCGACGCCAAGCCCAACAAATATGCCCACCCAGGACATCCTTGTTCTCGGGCACATCACAGATGCCCACATCGGCGGAAGCTGGGTCTACTCTCAGCGCCTCCCAGTTGTGGTAAGCCTTGTCAGCCAAGAGGTTGACGTCATGGTAGACACCGGGGATTGCACCGACCACGGCACTGCGGCGGAAAGCATCGAATACATGGACCTGGTCAGCAGCAATGCGACCATCCCCTGGCGAGCTGTCATGGGCAATCACGACACGCCTGGAATCTTTGAGATGTACATTGGACCGTTGGAGTGGTCGTGGGACGTAGGCGGCTACCGGTTTATCGGCATCAATACCGAGGCTATCAACTACACTGCTCTGGATCAGTCGCTGACCACAGAGAAGCCCTGCATCATCTTTGGCCATTTTCCGCTGAGTTGGTGTAAGCCTGCCGACCAGAGCAAACTGCGTCAGCGTTTCAAGACATACGACGTCCCGATTTACATCGCCGGCCACACTCATGTTGATTCGTTGGAGACTGATCCTTACTCGGGGACTCTGCTGCTCACCGGCCAGCGTGCCGGCCTGGGACACTACCGGGTGATCACCTTACGAGGCTCCGAGGTACAGAGCATCGTCTTCAAGTCCGCGTGGGACTAGTGGTCGTTCGAGGGGAGGAGCGTCTCTCGTCCGTCTTGCACAACTGAGTTGCTCAGTGCCCCGAAGCCACAGCCTTGCTGCCCTTCTTCCTTGCTTCTAAACCCCCCAGGCAAAGTGATGGCTGGCTGCCGCCGCGCATGCTTGGTCCTTTTGCTAGGCATTAGCGTTTTTGTGTTATAATAAGGACGGATTCGGGGGACAGGATACTGCTGAGCACGAAAGCCAGGTGTCCGTGGCCTACCAGAGCGACAATCTCTGGAGTACCCCACGGGATGCCAGCACCGTGAGCCAGGCCTCACATGTGCTGACAATCAGTGCTACTGATGCGACGAAGCGTACCTCTATGCGGCTCATTAACGTCATGAGTAATGCAGCAGATGCGGTATCTAGCGTTGTGCTTGATAGCACTCCCAAGGGAGAGACTTTCAACCGCATGGTGAAGGTGTCCGGTCTCGTAAGCGATAACGACGGACTGAGAGCTATGCGCATTTACATTGATGGCACCCTGAACACGGAGGTCCAACTGCAGGGTATCAGCAGCAACTTTGAATGATTCTGAAATACGCCACAGATCAGGGGACTCTATCGTAGTCTATTGGGCAATACGGTTCCGGCCAGACTTTCTAGGTGGCAAGTGCCTGTGTCTGCGATGCGTGGATCACCACGGATTCAAGTCTGCCGGGGCAAACAAAGAAGCCTGTACAATCCAGGCTGCTAGGAGGTAATGTCTTATGAACGGGAAGATTTCTACTGCGAACCCTCGCCACTCAATGTCAAAGTCACTTGCCCTGGCCGGTTTCGCCATTGTGCTGCTGCTCAGCCTGTTCGCCAGTGGGACTAGCTGGGCCACACCCAGTCAGAATCACGTGGGAAACGCCTCGCTTTCGTTTAACGAGGGGAGTCCTGCCCCTCCATTTGTGAATCCGGCTTCCGATGAGACGCCCACCACAATCGTCTTCCGAAAGTGGGACAGTCCGAATCCCTTGTACGCGGGTGTGGCCGATACCTACATTTCTGTATATGAGCCCAACGACAACTATGGTGGATCTGGCACCATGAAAATGCATTCGGGCATGGGTGGTCGAGAGCGCATGCTGGTCAAATTCGATATCTCGTGCATTCCATCCACGGCCACGGTTACAGAGGCCACACTTCATCTCTTCGCCTGGTATCGCAACCAGATCTACCACGTCACAGCTTATGCCTACCCAGTGAAGCGGCACTGGAACGAAAATGAGGCCACCTGGTACCGGGCGAGTTCTGCGGACTTTTGGATCATGAGTGGATGCAGCGACCCTCTCTACGATTATGATTCCACGTCAGTAGCCACAGCCCCACTCAAGTACACGAATCAATACTACGCCTGGGACGTTACGGAGATGGCACAGCAGTGGGCGGCGAGCCCCATATCCAACGAAGGTGTGCTGCTCATTGGTGAGGGCTGGAGCACGCAATACCAGTTCCGCACATCAGACTTCCATTTGGAGACGCGCCCCTACCTGGTAGTGACCTACTGCATGGAGGGGCCCACACCAACACCAACGCCCACGTCCACAAAAACACTAACACCCACACGCACATCTACCCCTACAGATACGCCGACCCCAACAACATCACCTACAGTCACAGAGACTCCTTCGGAGAGCCCTACGCCCACCAACACACCCACAGCTACATCATCGCCTACCGCCACGCCGACCGTCACGCCCACACCTACGCCAGTGCACCGCGTGTTCCAACAAGGCATCTGCCCCGACGAAACTTATAGTGGTGTGAGCGATACTTTTCTCACCATCTACAGACCAGACGGGCCTTGGGGCAGCCATGACGGCTTCAGGATCAGCGGACGAGGCGAGGGCACCGAACGCGCATTGATACACTTTGACCTAGAGGGGCATATTCCCACCAGCGCCCAGGTTCTCAGTGCCAAGCTCTCGCTCTTCGCCTGGTCCAGGCGTACGCTCTACGGCATGAGGGTTTCTGCTTTCGACGTAACGCGTACCTGGGACGTAAATGTGGCAACCTGGAACAGGGCCAACTCTGACGAAATGTGGGGCATCCCTGGCTGTGATGAGGTTAACGGTGACCGCCAGGGCGATCCCGCGGCCTCCAAGTTCCTGTACTTCACCAACCAGTTCTACGAATGGGATGTGACTTCACTAGTACAACGCTGGGTAGGCGAGCCGCCAACCAACAAGGGCGTCCTGCTGATTGGTTACGATGTAAATCAAGAGATACGCTTCCGTTCCTCGGAGTGGCGAGCACCGCAGCAGCGGCCCAAACTGACCATCAGTTATACGTTGCCTTAGGTGTGGTAGAAGTACCCCCTGACTCTATACGTGAAATCAGGGGGTACTCCATTTCTCTGCCAAGTGGAGTCGCAGTAACTAGCTGTTTCGCAACAAGGTCATCCAGACACGACCAGAGGGAACGTAATAGCCTTATTCCTTGAATTGGTGCTCCATCTCGCCGCGCATCTGCGCGAAGTCTTCATGGTTGACACGTTCCCAGCCAGCACTGTGCGTTTCCCGAGCATGCCACTACAAGCTGTTGAAGCCCGCATCCGGAGCTAATACACGTAACGATCGACCTCGCGGCCAAAGGTATCACACAGCAGGACCGTGTCACCGTCGTTGTTCCAGACTAGGCCCCTGGCCCAATGAAGCTCGGTGGCCGTATTCCGGCCTGGGCCACTATGCAACCTGACAATCGCTCCCGGATTGAGGGTGAAAGGCGGGAATGTGTAGGTGTGCTCCTGTTCGTCCTGCACGTACCAGTTGGTCATATCCGCGGGCTGCAGGTCATAACTCCTGAAGCACACGTACTCGCCATTCGGATCCTGCCAGCTACCGCCTGTGACATTGCAGCAACAAGGCTCCACACGCACATCCGGAATGGGCGGCAACGGCGTCGCCGTAGGCGTGAGCGTAGGAGTCGGCACGGGCCTGGCAACAAAGGGCAGATACATCCAGCACTCAAGCCCAGCCGAGCGGTGACGAGGCCGTGCTGAACGAAACCACAGCGGCACAGAACCCAAGTGACAGACAGATGAAAAGGCACAGCAAACGCTGCTTACTCAGCACACGCCCTTTTCTCATGCCCCACCTCGCTGTATGCGGCCGCAGTCACTCAGTCAGCAGTCCCCGCACTTCCACGACATGCCCTCCCTGTACGTACACGCGCGACACGCGCGGCAGGATAGCCGTGGTCACTTCATAGTTGATAGTCTCTGCCTGAGCCGCTATTTCCTCTGCACTGATCTCCTCGTGCCCCTGCCTGCCCAGCGCCACCACTTCGTCGTCCAACTGCACGTCAGGGACAGCGCTTACATCAACCACAAACTGATCCATGCACACGCGCCCGAGGATAGGACAGCGTCGCCCGCGAATCAACACCGCTCCCCTGTTGGACAGAATGCGATGATAGCCCTCGCCGTAGCCAATTGGAACCAGGGCCACACGCGTAGGTTTGGCGGTGATGTATGTACGGCCATAGCTGATAGAAGAACCGGCTGGCAAGGTGCGCACGCGGGCCACACGACTGTGAAGAGACATTGCTGGCTGCAGTGGAATAGCTGGCTCGACTTCGGATGAAGGCCGCAGGCCATAGAGCGCAATGCCGCAGCGCACCATGTCCAGGTGCGTCTCCGGAATAGCCAGCACGGCTGCGCTATTGGCCTCATGTGCTAGTGCTGTCTGAAAGCCCGCCTCCCCCAGTTGGTCCAAGATCTCCGCGAATAGGTAGTGCTGCTGGTACGTGTAACTCTCGTCCGCTTCGTCTGACACGGCAAAGTGCGTATACAGCCCCTGTAGCTCCAGGCCTGGCAGCGCAGTCAGCGCACGCACAAAGTCCAGCACCTCATCTGGCAACAGGCCAAAGCGTCCCATGCCAGTGTCCACCTTCACGTGCACAGCCAACAGCGGTGCGCGGCGTCGCTCTATCTCGGCCGAGAGGGCACGGGCCAATTCCAATGTGTCTACCGTGGCCGTGAGACTGTAGTCAATGACAGCGCTAGCGTCAGATGCTGGTATGTGTCCCATCAATAGAATAGGGGCGACGATGCCGCCCCGCCGCAGTTCGATCCCTTCACTTACGCGCGCCACAGCGACCCAGCTAGCCCCACACTGTAGCGCAGTACGAGCCACCGGCACAGCACCGTGACCGTACGCATTGGCCTTGACCACGGCCATCAACTGCGCCCGATCGCCGATCAGCTTCTTCAACTCACGAACGTTGTGGGCGATGGCGTCCAGATCCACCTGCGCCCACGTCACCTCGCGGCTGGTCGCAGATTCAACGCTACAAGGTTCGTGCATCTCTATCGCAAGGAGGTCGGCGGGCGCAGAGAACTGGCTGACACCCAGGCAGGTCTGCGAGACCTGCGCGTGCGCCTTCTGGGCCTAAGAACCCGACGCCACATCAGCGAGCGCAACTCTTGCCATCGCTCCTTCAACTCTGCCTCCTCTGCCTCACTCAGCCCGCTCCTGCTGAAGCGCTGCTTGACATACAAGGCGACCACGCACTGCACATCATCATGCGCATGCACGAGCGTGCGCGCCAGGGCTTGGCCGTATTCAGCAGGCGTCTGCTGCACCTCGTGAGCCACTCCTAGCAAACCGCCAAGGCGACACATCTGCTCGTAGACACGCGCTGCCGCACTCAGGCCACGAAGGCTGAAATGCCACCAACCAAGGAACACCAGCAGCGCGCCAGCCGAGATTGCTAGCAGGATCAGACCCATGAGCAGAAGGCCAGTATACCACGGCCGGGGGTGCACCAGCGTGATGTCCATGATGTCCTCGCCCTCAATAACTCCCTCATCCGGGCCAAACTTTTCTTCGGCTTCTGACCGTGCAGTCCCCGGTTCCAGAGCCAACCCGGGCAGGAGAGGCAACTGCTTACCTTCAGCGCGCGCGAACAAGGGCGCACAGGCAGTAGGCTCAAACTCAAGCCAACCGTAATCAGGGAAGTACACTTCAGCCCAGGCATGCGCATCCAACTGGCGCACCCGGTAGCTGCGCGAGGCAGGGACATATTCGCCGGGCGCGTATCCTTGTGAGACACGGGCGGGAATGCCAAGGGTACGACACATGATAGCCATGGCCGTGGCATAGTAGTCACAATGCCCCCGGCGATTCTCAAAGAGGAACCAGTCAACAACGTCACGACCAGCCGGGGGTGCACTGACATGCTGGTCGTAGGCAATACCGCGCAGGTAGCTCTCAATAGCCACGGCCTGTTCGTAGGGGGTAGTAACCCCTTCGACAATCTCATGGCTCAAGAGCCGCACGCGTCTGGGCAGGCTAGACGGCAATTGCAAATATCGCTCGTGTATCCAACTAGGATACTCGGTACCAGCAGCGCGCAGTTGACTCGTCGTGGCAGCAGAGACGAGGGATACCACAGTATAGATCTGATTGCGGCGCAGGCTTCCTCTGGCATAAAGCATGGATACGTTTGTGGCCTGCTGTCCTCCAAAGAGCGGCAGATAAGCCAGGCGCGCTCGGGAAGGTAAGCTGATGCGCAGTGGTTGTCCAGTGAAGAATAGGAGATCCTCACCAGATTCCAGCAGGCGAACGGTATAGGTGAACTCCCGCTGCATCATGCAAGGCACCGGGTTGAGCGTGGAGTCATTGGCCTGCAGTACCAGTTCCCGCTTGTCCGTATTGATCCAGGCATCTCCAGTATACTCGTCGTAGGCCACTGCTCGCCAGTAGTGGGGTTCTGTGGTGCGCACCTCAAGGATGGGAGTGTTGCTGAGACTCACCGCACCGCCGAGGGACATCGTGCGCCCAAAGTTAACCAGGCTCGACTGCCCCCGGTAGTTCAAAGAAGTGAAGAGGCGATTCCACTGTGTCTGCACTTCGTGCCAAGGTTCCTCGAATCTGGCCCAGAAGTCAGCCAGCTTCGGGCTCGCAGCGGCAGCAGGGATTGTCCAGGCGAGAAAAACGGCCAACAACGACATGATCATCCCATCCCGGAGAAAAGTGAAATCCACGTCCATGTTGTAATTGACCGCTGCCTGCCGCCAAGCCTTCTGGCGAATGTAGACATGCGTGCGCACAATCAGTAGAAGCACAGAGAGACAATAGAGGATGAAGTATAGAACCAGGTGAGGTGGAGCATAGTAGATGTTAAGCAGACAGGCCGCACCTGCGGGCACAACTGCGCCCCATACCCAGTGGGTGCGGAAAACGAACCAAGTACTGACGTAGCTCAGCAGCCAGGTCAGGACAGCCAGAACCACTAGGAACATGAAATTGGAGAGCCAGGTGTCTGCCCCACTAGGATTGAGAGTCCAGTCAAGCATGTGCTGGTACATGATGCTCACCCTCGCCGGCAGATCCCGCGCTGGCGTGACCAGTCCAACGGGCACCCGCGGTGGGCTGAACATGACACTCAGCATCAAAGTCACCCACGCTGCGCCAACGACCAGACTTAGTAAATGGGCGACGATGCCTGGAACGCGACGTCCCTTCGCCAGAGACAGGCCCAGAAACATGGCGGCTATGGCAACCCACTGCAATATGCCCAGTCCCTTGGTCCATTCGGCAGCCTGCACTGACCAGACCACGCTGAACAACACTAACATCAGCAGCAGGAAGGAAGTCCAGCCTTCTTCCAGCTTCAACCTGGAACGCAACATAGAAATCTATCTCTTCTCCCGCATAACCCGAATGACTCTACAGCTTCCATCTCAAGATACTACGAAACGAGGCAATGGGTTCAAACCCACTTGGCATTCGTACTGCTCGGTGCGTAAGCGGCTAGACTTGTGCAAGCAGTTTCGCGTTGAAAATGGAGCTTATTGGTTCACTTGTCTGTGCAGCACTCTGTAATTGTAGGGCCATATCGCGGCTGGTCAAATTGCTTGACAAGCCCATCAAAACGTGATATGATTCCCGCCATAGCGAACCTAAGCTTTGTGGGGATTTGGTTGCGAGACACAGACCCCATCGTATATGGACTTGCAGGCAAATCTAGTTTTGAGGTTAAGCTCCTCAAAGGAAAAGATTCGAAGGCTTGTTCACAGCACAAACTGCGTGAACTCGCTGAGTACACCGTAGACTCCTGACCCATCATTGCACTCGGGGGAGACGCTGTTCAGGAGAAACGTAAGTGAGAAGGCTCCTTGACCAGTACGAGCGCCTCAACAGGCACCAAAGATTGCTGTTCTTGCTACTCGTACTGGTTATACTGACCACATTGTGTATGTATTGCCTGGGTTTTGCCGGCCTGATCTTGCGCTGGCAATTGAGCTCTACCACCCCAGTTCCACTGCCCACCCATACGGCTACACCGACCGAGTTCATTCCACCGACGCTGGTACCGCTCGTCACAGCTACCTTTACGCGCTCGCCAACCCCAACCTCGACTCCCAGCACAACGCAGTCGGCCACGCTCACACCGCTCCCGTCTCCAACCTCTTTGCCGACGGACACTGCTACACTGACCACGACGGCAACGGCCAGCGCCACACCATCATCCATAGCCGAGACAGCGACACCTAGCCCTTCTGCCACCTCCACTACCACGCCGTCACCCAGCGCGACACTGACAGCAACATTGACGGCTTCTCCCTCGACCGTTCCAGCGCCCACGTTTACGCCCACACCTTCCCCTTCGTCAACCGAAGCGCCGACGCCGACTGCTACCAACACGACGCCGACTGCCACCGACACGCCGGCAGCAACCACTTCGCCGCCTGCAGAACCGTCGCCTGCCGCAGGCTAGGCCACGCTGCCCAAGACCGGAGGTTTTGACGCCTCCCCAACATACACTATAATTGTGTTCCGGCTTTCGCACATACTATGAGGAGGTAGGCGCGTGCAAATCAAAGAGCTTCTGAAGAAGCTTTCCGAAGCCACCGGCGTCTCCGGCTACGAGGCCAGCGTGCGCGAACTGGTGCGCGACGAGTTCTCTCAGTACGCCGACAAGATACGCGTAGACGCCATGGGCAGCCTGATCGCGCTCAAGCACGGTGAAGCAGTCGAGGAAGGCCCCCGTCACAGCATCATGCTGGCAGGGCATATGGATGAAATCGGTCTGCTGGTCACCAAGTTAGAGAAAGGCTTCCTACGATTTGCCACAGTGGGCGGCTTTGACGTACGGGTCCTGTTGGGGCAGGAAGTCGTGGTCCACGGCCGCCAAGACTTGCCAGGCATTATCGGCACGCGCCCTCCGCATGTACTGACAACAGAGGAACGCAAACAGGTCCTGCCTCTTGACAAGCTGTTCATAGACGTAGGGATGCCAGAGGACAAACTAGGCAAGGTGGTACGCGTGGGTGACGTGATCACCTTGCGACGCCAGTTCACGGAACTGGCAAACAACCTGGTGTGCGGCAAGGCTTTCGACGACCGCGCGGCAGTGGCGTGCATTGTTAGTTGCTTGCAACACCTGACCACCATGAAACACACCTGGGATGTCTATGCTGTGGCAACGGTGCAAGAAGAGGTTGGGCTGAAGGGTGCCTTGACCAGCGCCTTCGGCATCGCCCCTGACATCGGCATCGCTATAGACGTGGGTCACGGCGACATGATGGGCGTCTCTGAAGCGGACACTGTAACCATCGGAGGCGGCCCAGCCATCGGCTTTGGCCCTAACATCCACCCTTTGATGCACTCTCGCCTCGTAGAAACCGCCAAATCGTACGAGATCACCTACCAGACCGACCCCATCCCGGGCCGCAGCGGCACCGATGCCTGGGCCATTCAAGTCACGCGGGAGGGCATCCCCACGGCTCTGATATCAATCCCTTTGCGCTACATGCATACCACTGTGGAGACACTGTCGTTGACAGATCTGGAGCGCATCGGGCGGCTGCTGGCTCTATTCATCGCCAACCTGGACGAGGCATTCGCACAGGAACTCGGTCTGAGCAAGGCCCGCGCGCGCCAGGAAAGCAGCGCGTCTCCGTGAAACACCAACCACAGTATCGAGGAGGACGCATTTGTTGCTAAAAGAACTCTCTGAGGCATTCGGTGTATCAGGCCACGAAGGTGCAGTGCGCCAACTGATACTGGACGAGATCAAGGATTTGGTTGACGAACATCACGTTGATGCTCTGGGCAACCTGATCGCCTTGAAAAGAGGAAGCCTCAAGGCGCGTCGCAAAGTCTCTAAAGTGATGCTCGCCGCGCACATGGATGAAGTGGGCCTGATGATTATGCATATTGAAAAACAAGGCTCGTTGCGTTTTCGCCCAGTCGGAGGCATTGACGCTCGCGTCCTGCTGGCCACCAAGGTGCTAATTGGCGATGACAAAGTGCCGGGGGTGATCGGCGTCAAACCCATCCACCTTCTGGAGCCCAAAGAGCGCGAACAGGTGATGCGAGTGCAGGACATGAACATTGATATTGGTGCATCCAGCAAGGAAGAAGCGGAGCGCCTGGTGAAGATCAGTGACTATGCAGCTTTTGACACCTCCTTCAGCGAACTCGGCGGCGCTCTGCACACGGTAAAAGGCAAGGCCTTTGACGACCGGGCCGGATGCGTGGTATTGGTCGAGCTGCTGCGCGAGAGTTACCCGTTTGACTTTTACGGCGCCTTCACTGTGCAGGAGGAAGTCGGGCTGCGCGGGGCGCGAGTAGCTGCCTACTCCATTGCGCCAGACATCGCTTTTGCGCTGGAAGGCACCATCTGTGACGACCTGCCTAAGAAGCGTGACATCAGCCCCACGACAACCTTGGGCGCAGGGCCAGCCATTACGATCATGGATCGCTCAGTCATCGCTGACCGCCGCCTGGTGGATCTTCTGGTAGACACCGCGGAGAAGAATGGCATTCCATACCAATTCAAGCAGCCTGGGCTGGGCGGTACGGACGCAGGAGCCATTCACCTGTCAAGGGAAGGGGTCCCCTCCACTGTCGTATCGGTACCCTCGCGCTATATTCACTCGCCCGTGTGCATGTTGAGCCTGAATGACTTGGACAACACCGTGCGCCTGATGCGCGAGGCCCTGGGCAAAGTACACGAATTGGACTTGAGTAGACCCCAAGGGTTTTAGAAACCCTTGGGGTCTGTGGACACCTAGAACAGGAGGCATTACTGGTGAAAGAACTGATCAAAGAACTGACTGAAGCATTTGGCCCATCGGGCAGCGAAGACGTTGTGCGTGAGGCCATCAAGAAACACATCGCTGGACGCGTAGATAAGATGCGCACAGACCCGCTGGGCAACCTCATTGCTCTGAAGAAGGGCCAGGCTGAGAGCGGCGTAGAGGCGCGCAAGATCATGCTTGCCGCGCACATGGACGAAATCGGCGTGATCATCAGCCACGTGGACGAGAAGGGCTTCTTGCGCTTTGCGCGCGTCGGCGGCGTGTATCCGTTGACTCTGCTCGGAAGTCGCGTGGTCTTTGCTGATGGGAGCACGGGGGTCATTGGCCGGGAAAAGCCGGACAAGCCTACGGACTTTCCAACTATTGACAAGATGTTCATTGACGTCGGCGCCCCGGACAAGGAACACCTGACCAGGAAAGTCGGCGACGTGGCCTCCTTTGTGCGCCCCTTCGTTGATCTGGGTAAGCGCCTCACGGCCAAGGCCTTCGACGACCGCATTGGCTGCGCAATACTGATACAGACCCTGTTGGAGCTGAAGACAACACCCCACGATGTCTACTTCGTCTTCACTGTGCAGGAAGAGGTGGGGCTACGGGGCGCACTCACTTCGGCCTTCGGCGTGGAGCCGGATGTGGCCATCGCTCTGGACGTCACTACCACAGGCGATACTCCCGAAGCGCATCCTATGGCTGTCTCGCTTGGCGCAGGCCCCGCCATCAAGGTCAAAGACCGCGGCATGCTTGCTCATCCTGGGGTCAAGAACTGGATGGCAAACACCGCCGAACGCCTGGGCCTGCCCTATCAATTCGAGGTTCTGGAGAGAGGCACCACGGACGCCATGGCCATTCAGACGTCGCGCGCTGGCGTAGCCGCCGGCGTAATCTCCATCCCATGCCGTTACGTGCACAGCCCATCAGAGATGGTGGACTATGACGATGTACAAAACGCAGTGAAACTGCTGGTAGGACTGCTGAGCGGGCCAGTGGAAATCTAGAGCCTGTCCGCAAAAACATCGTTCAGAAACCCGTTTTCTGGCGCCTGCAATCCCAATCCGCCAGCGTTACAGAGCAGCTCCGCCAGTGAAGACAGGACAAAACGGGTTTCTTTCCAAGCTTTTGCACTGTTCAATTCTGAATGCCTCTCATAAGCGACCAAGAAACCC
This sequence comes from uncultured Anaerolineales bacterium, assembly GCA_964478075.1. GTDB lineage: Bacteria > Chloroflexota > Anaerolineae > UBA2200 > UBA2200 > DAOUEX01. The sequence goes on from CAYZGO010000003.1 coordinate 60,318, forward strand.
GGTTTCTTGTCCGGCAAACCGCCTTTCCTGTATCACGGAGAGCCTGCAACGTGATAGTCTCATCATTCGGGCATGGGAAAAACCGGGTTTCTCCCAAAGTGTCTCGCAACAAGCCGTGATGAGGCATCCCTCGAATCCCATGAAACCGTAACACCGCATCACCGAGCCGCAAAGGCCCAGGCAATAGCCCCTGCGAATTCTTCTTCCCCCATAGTGATATCATGGCCGCAGACGCGCTCGCGGTAAACGTGCTCTACACCAAGCTGGTCTACTTTAACAGCCCAGTTTGCGGTTGGCTCCAGGAAAGGTTCGAGTGTGCCGGCAACCAGATAGTGGCGGGGGGCCATGTCGGCAGTCCACTCAGGCACACCCAAACCTGTGGGCCCTACACCCAAGGAAAACACGAGAACGTTGGCATAGCGTTCGGGATGACGTACGCCCATGGCAACGGCGAATGCCCCGCCGTTGGAGAACCCAAATACGGCGCGCTGTTCACGATCGGCAACTGAATACCACAGCAAATGCGCGCCTCATCCGCCTCGCTCTGGTAGAAAAAGGTCAGCTCATCGCCGTCGGCCCAAACTGGCGATTGCTCCGTGGACCTGCGGGCCAGTAATTCATCCACTGTCCAGAAGCGTTCCATGGTTTGAACACCTGGCCACTGGCTTGATATCACAGTTGGGGCCGGTATAGGCAACTGTTGCTCCTGGGGTGTTCGCGCTGATACTGGCGATGCTTGTGGAACTGGGCTGCTGCAGGCGGCGAAGCCGCTCATCAGTCGCGCCGTTACGTCAGCGACCATGCCTGCCCCGGCCAGATGCTCAGGCACTATCGCCTTGATGGTGTCTGTAGGGCGATGAGTCGTCTCCCAAGCATCGGACGCGCTGAGGATGAGGGTAGGGATAGGTCGGTCGGAGTAGCTTTCCACCAGAGTGTACTGATGCGGTGAAAAGTTCCGCAATGCGGTTCTAACGCCCAGCTTACGCGCCGCCTTGCGCAATTGCGGCCGCACACCGTAACTGCCCCATTCGCTCAGACCGAGTGCTGCATCAGGGCCGTAGGCGATGCTGTCCAGATGTATCACGCCGTACAGGCTGTCTCGTAAAGATCGTCTGCTGTCGAGCAGATACTGGAGTCCGGATGCCAGGCCGCCTTGCTCGACGTTGCCCCAGGCAGCGAAAATGACGGTGCGCTCCGGTTGATAACCCTGTTCTTTCCAGATTCGGGCGATCTCCAGCAAAGCGGCCACGCCCGAGGCGTTGTCCACTGCGCCTAGATAGAGCCTTCCTTCCAGGTCGCGCCCCAGCCCGTCATAGTGCGCGCCAATGACCACCACTTGCCCGGCTTTGCTCTTCCCTGGGATAGCTCCCAGGACGTTGATGCCCTTCGCGTCCGGCTGGCGCTGTAACCGATAACCCATACGCACGCGCCCCGTCGTCTCCCAGACCTTGCCCTCGCCTTCAGGCAGACGCTGCACCTCTTCCTGCAACTCCTTCAAGCTGAGGCCCAGATGCCCCAACAAGCGCTCAGCGGCGTCTGTAGCGAGGTAGAAACGAGCAAACGGGTCTGCTCCCGTGAAGGAAAAGCTGCTGCGAGGCAGAGTCCTCCGTCCGAAGATATAGGGGCTGCGTTCAACGACTGTCAGCGTGCCCACACGGCGGGGCGGTTCGGCCCGTGGATCCGGCTGCACGGCAGAATGAGAGTCCAAGCCAAGGACAATCTCCCCCTCTCCTGGCTCTCCTGACGGTGAGGGACGGACTTCAATAACCTGTAGGCCTGTGCTTGGGGGCCGATGCTGGCCCACCACCGTCAGACGGCCCTCAGCGGGACAAGGCGGCTGACCGCCGCTGGCGTCCACAGCGAAATCCTCTAGATAAGCGAACTCCTCCAGCAGATTACCTTCCTGGTCCTTCAATATCAGTTGCGGTGTTTCCATCCAGTCCAGGCGTTCGAACCCGAACTGCTGGAAATACGTCTCCCCATCTCCTGCCGGCTCCAGCCCGGCCGCAGCGAATTGCTCAGCGATGTACTCCGCGGCACGACGTGCACCCTCTGACCCCGCTCTCCGCCCTTCCAGTTCCTCGCGCGTCAGATAGCGCACGTCCACCAGCGCGCGTTCGACGTCAAAAGCGCGGGCCTGCCGCGCGTAAGCCACAGCAGGGCCAGTGTTATCCAGGATGAACCACACAGCCAGAGCCACAACAGCAGCCGCCATCAAAAGGCGCTTGAAAGGCAGACTGGCCAGGTTCACGCCACTGCGCTCCACCAGTTCTTGCAAGCCCATGCCCAGCAGGTTGAAGCCCAGGATGGCGACGAAGAAAGCTGCCGCAGGATACAAGGTCATCCAGGGATAGCTGCGAGCATAGCGCCAGGAGTTGGAGAGCATCGCCCCCCATTCGGGTACGGAGAAGTAGACCACGGGCCGGTCGTACACGTCCATCGTACTGATGCCGCCCCCGATGAATATGCCCACAAAGCCCAGTTCACCGAGGGTGAGCAATACGCTCCCCATCTCGAAGCTCGCCAAAGCAAGCAAGGAGGGAAAGACGTTGGGCAGCACGTGCCGCGTGATGATCTCGGGTGTGGAAAGCCCCACTGCCCGTGCGGCCTCGATAAAGGGGCGTTGGCGGATGGTGGCAAATTCGCCACGCACAGCCTGGGTGACCTCAGCCCAGCCCAGAAAACACAGGGCAATCACGAAGGTTGATAGCCCTTTCTGGATGCCGAAAGCCAGGATCAGCAGCACACCCAGGATCAAAGAGGGGAAGGCTGCCTCAGCTCCGGCCATGCTCATAATCGCCCGATCAACGGCCCGTCCGTGGTACCAGCCAGACACGGCCCCCAGCGCGAAACCGACGATCATCCGCGCGGCCATCACCGCCGCAGCGATTGTCAGGGTCTGGCCCGCACCACAGATAAGCAGGCTGAGCAAATCCCGCCCCTGCTGATCCGTCCCCAGCAGAAAGTGCTCCGATGGTGGGAAAGGAGGCGTGCGCGTCACGCCATCCATCTCCAGGAACCAGATTTGGTCTGTGGGGTCGTACGGCGCGAAACGCGGGCCGACGACAGCGACGATGATCAGGGCCAGCACAAGAAGTCCCCCGCTGATCAAAGGCCCATTGGTCAGGCCATGCCACAGACGAGCCCGACGGCGGATTTCCAGCGCCCTCTTCGTCACGCCCCACCTCCCGGCACCGCAGTCCGCAGCCGCGGATCAGCCCAGCGGTAGCCAAGTTCCAGAAGGGCATTGATGAGCAGGAAAGTAAGGCCCAGGCTCAGCACCAGGCCCGTGGTAGTGTTGGTGTCGTAGCTGCGGACAGCATCCAAAAGGGCAGTGCCTACGCCAGGCCATCCGACGAACACCTCCGCCACCGGCAAAGCGGCGAGGCTGTAGCGCATCGAGAGGCTGAGGGCGGTGAGTATCGAAGGAGCGGCATTGAGGAAGGCGTGGCGCCATACCACCCGTCGCCTAGGAAGGCCCTTGGCATAGGCAGTACGAATGTAGTCCTGCTCGAGAATGTCGGCCAAGGCGAGATAGGTCATGCGTGCCAGGCGGGCAATGGACGGTGCAGCCAGAACCAGCGCGGGCATGACGATGTGCTCATCCCAGCCAAAGCCCCCCACCGGCAGGAGCCGCACCCCCGTAGTGCGGTAGAAACGGACGAGGCCAACCTGGAGCAGCAAGGCCAGGAAGAAGGTAGGGGCAGAGACACCCACCAGGGTGGAGGCAATGATGCCCACGGAGAGGCGCGAGTGGCGCTGTAAAGCGGCGAGGGTGCCCAGGGGTATGCCAATGAAGGCTGTGAGCAGCAGAGCAGCAGCCAACAAACCCATAGATCGTGGGTAATAGGCCCTCAGCAATTCGGTAACCGGCCTGTTGCGCATGATGCGACTGCGCCTCACCTGAAGTGCACTGCTTCCCAGATCACCTCGAATCGCATGGCTCAAGTACTGCCCAGTGTCCACCACGCTCTGGCGCAGCACGACAGAGGCAGGTACATAGCCCCGCGCTTCGGCCGCCTCCAGGGTCATATGGCACAGGAACACAATAGCCAGAAGCGTGAATATGGCAGCAATCAGGTGTCGGAATGCAAGACGCAAAGGTATCCCCCTTAGAGGCAAGAACCGTGCACTGGCTCCTATTCCTGCCAGTAATAGATCGTCGGCGTGCTGTGCTCTTTCCCCACAGGAACGAAGGAAAAGCTGTGCTCGCTGCTGCGCCCCCCTTCAGTCTGAAAGACCAAATGCACCCGTATAATCTCTGAGGGCCGCAGCGCACGCACCGTACCTGATGGCTCAATGACCATGACCTGCCCTCGTGCGCTGACGAGAAGCTTCTGCGGGGGGATCAAGGTGACGGTATATCTCGTATCAGGCGTGATCTCTCGATCCAGGAAGATGACGATAGGGGCGTCCTTTGGTACGTCCTTGGCGCCATCAGCGGGAAAAGTACGTAACACGTGCGGCGGCTCCTTAGCGTAGACCTCGGTCTGTTGTGCAACGAAGAGGACGAGGACCAACACGATAAGGAAGCCACAAGCGATCATGGCGTACTGCTTGAAACCAAGAACTGGCAAGTTTATCCACCTGTTCAGGAGACTGATTCCCTCCCGTTGACCGGAAACTCGCTCGCGCTCCAGGCCCAGGCGGGCATAGGTTCGCTTGATCAGCCTTTCCGCTAGATTCTCCTCCGAGGATCCCAGCATAGCTTCGACGTAGAAGGGTGGGAGATCCTCTGCCTCGATGTCGAAATGGCTCCGCAGTTCCTCAGCGAAACGTCGCTCTTCGTCACAGAGATCTTTGCACATTTTGCTGCTCCTCATGCTCAACTGCGCTCATCTTTTCACGCAGCGCCTGCCGGGCTCGCCACAAACGGTTCTCTACAGCCCGTTGCGTCAGTCCTACGGCTTCCGCAATTTCCCTGATGGACTGCTCAGCAAAGTATCGGCGGTAAACGATAGCTCGATCCAGCTCCGAAAGCTCAGCCAGCGCCCGGTGCAGGCCCTCTTTGCGTTCTGCCCAATCCAGAGCGCTCTCCACTGCTGCTTTCGTGGGAAGGGCGCTCACATCGTTCTCTGCGCGGGCCGCAATTTGGCGGCCCCGCTTACGCCTGCGATCCAGCGCCATGTACTTGGCCCGCATACGCATCCATTTGGCCAGCGTTCCTCGTTGTGCATCAAACTCGTCAATCTCGCGCCAGACGGCGACGAAAACGTCGCTCACAACCTCTTCTGTATCCTCAGGGGTTCCCAGGCTGCCCAGGATGTACGAGACCAGAGCATATAACTCGGCAGCATATCGCGTGATCAAAGTCTCCAGGCACCGTGAATCCTGCTGGAGTATGCCTTTAGCTAACTCGTGTTCAGCGTCCCTCGCCATGATGAACAACGGCTCCTCTATACACACTACGCCATCAAGTCGTGCAATCTCTCACTCACTGGCTCACGGCCTGTATGCAATATACTCGTATTTTACTCCCGGGATGCCCCGCACCATAATGCAATGCGTCTCTCTATCCACAGCACGTGGAATCACGGCACAATAGCGTGTGCGAAGCAGCGCCCAGCTTGCTATCGCTAGTTCAGGCAACAGGTGCAACTCCGTTTTGGAGCAGCTCTAGACCGAGCCGCTGTTCAGCGGCAGTTGGACTGCCGCGTATTCCCATGCTCACCGAGGGTCACAGAGACAACCCGCAGTACAACTGCTGGAGAACGTAAGAATCAAGTGAGATTTGCCCCAAAAGAAACTATAGCCCCAGGCAACTTCGCGCTTGACGCATCATCCACTCGGAGATATAATCGCACCAACTCTGATGAAAGAAGGAGAAAGGCATGGATGCAACGGAGCAACTCTTCAAAGAACTGACCGAGGCCCCAGGAGTGCCTGGTTATGAGAGCAAAGTGCGGGCCATCATTCGCCGGCACCTGGAACCCGTGGCCAAGATTCAGCACGACAAGTTAGGCAGCATCATTGGTGTGAAACCCGGCACAGCAGACTCGCCGCGTGTGATGCTCGCCGGGCACATGGACGAAGTTGGCTTCATGGTCAGCCTGATCACTGACGATGGCTTTATCAGATTCGTCCCGCTGGGCGGCTGGTGGGAGCAGGTGATGCTGGCCCAACGTGTGGTGATCAAAACGTCTGCCGGTGACGTATTTGGGCTGCTGGGGGCCAAGCCACCACACCTGCTGGAACGCGAAGAGGCCAAGAAGCTGGTGGAAAAGAAGGACATGTACATAGATATCGGGGCCACCAGCGCCGATGAAGTCAAAGGCTGCGGAGTACGGCCGGGCGATCCCATTATCCCCGTCTGCCCCTTTACCATGCTGGCACCTGGCAAGACCTACATGGCCAAAGCCTGGGATGATCGCGTGGGCTGCGCCCTTTTCATCCAGGCTCTTGAGTGCCTGAAAGACAAAGAACACCCCAATGCCGTCTACGGCGTAGGCACAGTACAGGAAGAGGTGGGAGTACGAGGGGCGAAGACCAGCGTCTACAACGTCAATCCAGACGTAGCTATCATTCTGGAGGTGGACATCGCCGGAGACGTACCCGGCATCAAGCCCGAGGAATCAGCGATAAAACTAGGCAAGGGTCCCAGCCTGCTTCTGTACGACGCACGCATGATCCCCAATCTCCGTCTGCGCGACTTTGTGATTTCCGTCGCCGAGGAAAACAAGATCCCCTTGCAGTTCTCCACCATGCGCGGCGGCGCAACAGACGGCTCAGTGATCCATCTACACAACCAGGGCGTCCCAACTGTGGTCATCAGCGTCCCCACGCGGCATATCCACAGCCACGCGGGTATCCTTCACCGCGACGACTATGACCACGCACTCGACCTGCTGGTCAGACTTATCGTGCGTCTCGACGAATCCACTGTGAGCACGTTCACTGAGTAAGCACTGGCCATCGAGGGCAAAAGAAGACCAGAGCCCTGTATGGCTATGTTTCCCGACCACAAAGACACCAAGACACGAAGCCTATACTCTGTTTCCTTGAGGTCTTTGTGCCTTGGTGGTTAGTCCGGCCCTGCGGATGATTATGTTTCCTAACCACAAAGACACCAGGACACGAAGTCTATACTCTGTTTCCTTGATGTCTTTGTGCCTTGGTGGTTAGTCCGGGCCTGCGGATGATTATGTTTCCTAATCACAAAGACACCAGGATACGAAACCTATACTTCTGTTTCCTTGGTGTCTTCGTGCCTTGGTGGTTATCTTTTTCTCTGGTGCTGTCAACTCACCTTTGACGAAGCATCAGCGTCCGCCTCGACTATGCTTCTGTGCACAATCCGGACAAAGGCCATAAAAGTCTAGGCTATGACCTGTGATCACAAAGCCAGTTGCTGATGCTGCCTCTTCCTCTAGATCCTCACCGACATCTATCGTGACATCAGTAATATGACCACAACGTGTGCAGGTCACGTGATAGTGAACCCCAGTCCTGGCATCGTAATGGCTGACAGAGCCCCTGGGCTTCACTTCGCTGACCAAGCCCGCCTCGCGCAGCAGGCTCAAAGTGCGATAGACTGTACCCAGACTGATCTTTGGTATGATCTTGCGCACTTCTCCGTATACCTGTGCCGCGTCCGGATGCGAGTCGGCACACCTCAGCACGTCCAGAATAACTTGCCTCTGCCGTGTCATGCGATAGCTTTTACCGGCACACTCCAGCATCTTCATTTTCATCTCATCGCCCGCCTCATTTTGATGCTCCAATACGCTGCATCCGTCAACCCCACAGGCGCAGGCGCAAAGTGGGTAATTCTCACAACGTGACTGTTACTGCATAATACCACATATGCTGCACGTTTCCTTGACGAGTGCCTGACTTTATGCGGACGTGGCTGATACAAATCCAAGACCTCTCATAGACGCAGCATGCACACTTGTGTGAGCAGAAGCAATCGGTTAGAATAGCAGTACGGATTCACCAACCTTGACCAGGAGGAAGAATGCCCAAGGCCTGCATCATTGTCTCACACACGCACTGGGATCGCGAATGGTATGAGCCATACCAACGCTTTCGCCTGCGCCTGGTCCGCTTGATGGACAAGCTACTGCACATCCTGGACAACGACCCCGCATATTGCCATTTCATGCTGGACGGACAGACAATCATCCTGGAAGACTATTTGCAAATCCGGCCAGAGAAAGAAGGAGCCCTGCGGCGCTATGTGCAAGAGGGGCGTCTGCTGATAGGGCCTTGGCATGTCTTGCCTGACGAGTTCCTGGTCAGTGGTGAGGCGATTGTGCGCAACCTGTTGCTTGGCGAACGCATAGCTCGCAGGTTTGGAGGCAGGATGTCGGTTGGCTATACCCCGGATCCCTTTGGGCACGTCTCACAACTGCCTCAGATTTTGCGCGGCTTCGGCATTGACTGCGCAGTGCTGCGCCGTGGCCTGGATGACCAAGCGACGGAGTTGTTTTGGCAAGCGCCCGATGGCAGCACTGTCTTACTGTGTTACCTTCGCGATGGTTACGACAACGCAGCCCACCTTCCCATGCACGATGAGCAGGCCTTTGCCAAGGAAATCGTGCGATTGCACAGCAGCCTGGCTCCTCATGCCACGACTGAATACGTGTTGCTGATGAACGGTACCGATCACATGGAACCCTCAGCCGAATTGCCTCAAGCTTTGGCCGCAGCCAGGAGGCAGTTGCCAGATATCGACCTGCTGCATGGCACCTTGCCCATGTACATAGATGCTGTTAAGCAGAGGCTGCAGTTGGATCTCTACCAGGCACCCGAGACAGGGCCCAGGAAACTGCAAACCATCCAGGGCGAGCTGCGCTCCTCGAAACGACATCACTTGCTGCCCGGTGTGTTATCTACTCGTATGTGGATCAAGCAGCGCAACAATCGCATACAGAACCTGCTGGAGAAATGGGCTGAGCCATTTGCAGCGCTCGCCGCTATCGCGCGGGATAAGGGACAGGCCTTGAGCAGCCCTGACAGTCCCTATGCCTTGATCTGGCAGGCATGGAAGTACCTGCTGCAAAACCACCCTCACGATTCCATCTGCGGCTGTAGCGCAGACCAGACGCACCGTGAGATGGCCACGCGCTTTGACTGGGCGGAGCAGATCGCCGCAGAGTTGGCGCAGCAGAGCCTGGCATCACTCGCAAACCAAATAGACACTCGACAGCAGGGGCCACAGCAGTCAGCGACACGCATTCCCATAGTGGTGTTCAACCCGCTGGCCGTGACACGGACCGACCTCGTAACTGCCAGCGTTCAGGTACCTGGCAGCATGGAGGAGTTCACAGTGCTGGACGCAAAGGGCCGCGAGACTCCACACCAGGTCTTGACGCGCAAAGGTGCCGAGTTCGCTGCACTGCACCTCGACCGTGACCAGGTTCTAGGGTTGACGGCCATGGTGGACAGCATCGCCGCAATGGGCCTGGCTGTGCACGAAGTGCGTGTGAGCACCGAGGCAGAATGCGCCCACGTGGACGTGACCCTGATCGAACACAGCCACACTGATCCCGCACTTGTAGCAAACGCACAACGACAGATGGAAACACTTCTGGAGAAGGGTACGGTGCAGAACTTCCACGTCCGTGTGCACCTGGCGACCACAGTCAGATTCAACTTTGTGGCTGAGGGCGTCCCTGGCTGCGGCTACAAGACTTTCTTCCTGGGCGAGGGACAGGAGCAAGCGTGCGATACTCCCGCGAGCGCCAGCCTGCACATGGAGAATGAATCCCTGGCCGTGGACATCAACCCAGACGATGGAACGCTCACCTTCACTGACAAGTGTACCGCTACGACGTTCTCTGGCCTGCATCGCTTCGTAGACGGCGGAGACCGGGGAGACGAGTACAACCACTGCCCTCCAGAAGCTGACGTCGTCATCTCGGTACCCGTTTCGCCACCAGAGATCACCTGGCTCGAGCAAGGCCCGGTGCGCTGGACAATCCAGGTCAGGCAGAGCTACCACCTCCCGGCATCTCTGACCGAAGCGCGCTCAGAGCGCAGCCAGCAGACGGTCGAAGTGCCGATCACCAGCCGTATCAGCCTGTGCCGAGGCGTACCTCGACTCGACTTTCGCACAGAAATCGACAACCTGGCACGCGACCATCGGCTACGCGTGCATTTCCCGACGCTCATCAACACGGATTACTCGAAGTCTGAGAGCACATTCGACGTGGTGCAACGCCCACTGGGGGTACCCGAGAGTACCGCTAATTGGATTGAGCAGCCAGTCCCCACTCACCCTCAGAAGACCTTTGTGGATGTGAGCGACGGCAAGATCGGCCTCATGCTCGTCAACCGCGGGCTGCCTGAATACGAAGTCTCCAAGTCTGTGGTTAGAGGCGAAGTGTTGCACGAGGACGACGGAAGTGTCACCATCGCCCTGACGCTCCTGCGCTGTGTGGGCTGGCTGTCCCGGGACGATTACCCTTGCCGGCGAGGACACGCGGGCCCTGCCTTGGAGACGCCAGAGGCGCAGTGCATGGGCCCCCATGTCTTCGAGTATTCGCTCGTGCCTCACGCTGGCACGTGGCAAGGCGTCTACCACGAGGCACATGCCTTCAACGCCCCTCTGTGGGCAGTGAGTAGTGGCCAACATGACGGCACAATGCCACTGGAACAGAGCCTGGTCAAGCTGCGGGGCAAAGGACTGGTATTGAGCGCCATCAAAGCCGCAGAAGCCAGCGATGGCCTGATCGTTCGTTTCTACAACATCGCTGCCGAGCCTGCCGTCGCCCGCCTGCAGACCCACGTGCCCGCCAAGTCAGCCGCGCTCGTCAATCTTGCCGAGCAGGAACTCCAGGAGTTGGAAGTTGATGATTCAGGACTGGTCACAGTCGAGACAAAGGGCAAGCAAATCGTCACAGTGAAACTAATGTTCTAAGAATCTACCCCAAAAGTCAGCAGAGACGGCTCCCACGCCGTCGGGATAGCCGGGCGTGGGAGCCCGGCCTGCTATTCTGGGGTAGACTCAAGGCGGTACCCACAAACTGAAAGCAGACAGCATGACCCTAGCCGAGTTCGTCAAATACCTCAAAGGCAAACGCGACTATCGCCAACAGATCGTGCATGTCGAGCATATCTCGGCCAGACCTGCCCGCTACGCCAGACTAAAACGGCGCCTGCCAGCAGCGTTGCAGCAGGCTGTAGACAAGGTTGGAGCAGACAGGCTGTACGTACACCAGGCACAGGCCATCAACGCCATCCGCGATGGACACCACGTGATAGTGGCTACGTCCACAGCCAGTGGCAAAACCCTGGTCTACAACGTGCCAGTGCTAGAGTCTGTCATGGCCGATGCGCGGTCGCGCGCCTTGTACCTCTTTCCGACGAAAGCATTGGCTCAGGATCAGCTCCGCTCGCTGCGGCAGTTGACCACACACGTGTTGCAACAGCTGCGTTTCGGGACGTATGACGGGGACACACCACGGGGAACTCGAAGGCGGCTACGCCACTCAGCATCCATCATACTGACCAACCCGGACATGCTGCACGTAGGCATCCTTCCCAACCACTCCCTGTGGTCCAACTTTCTGGCTAACCTGAAGTACGTCGTCATTGACGAAGCTCACGTCTACCGGGGTATCTTTGGCTCACAAGTGGCCTGCGTATTGCGGCGTTTGCTCCGCCTCTGCCGCTTCTACGGCGCTGACCCGCAGTTCATCTGTTGTTCAGCTACCATCGCTAATCCCGCTGAACACGCCAGGCGGCTCACCAGCGTGCCTGTAGCGGTGATCAGTGAGGACGGCTCTCCGCAGGCAGCAAGAGAGTTCGTGCTCTGGAATCCCCCGTTTGTAGATGTCGCACGCACCGCCCGGCGCAGCGCCAACGTCGAGGCCACGGCGCTCTTCGTGGAAATGGTCCGCCACCAAATCCGCAACATCACTTTCACCAAGGCGCGTAAAGTAGCCGAACTCATCCTGCTCTATGCTCGAAACATCCTGACCAAAGACTCGCCAGAGCTTGTGCCTCTGATCAAGTCCTATCGCGCCGGCTACCGCCCGGAGCAGCGCCGCGAAATCGAACGGGGCCTGTTCTCAGGACAACTGTTAGGTGTGACTGCCACTAGTGCTTTGGAACTCGGCGTAGACGTGGGGCACCTGGATGCCACAATGCTGGTAGGCTACCCCGGGACCATAGCCAGCACCTGGCAGCAGGCAGGCCGCGCCGGTCGAGGTGTGCGCGAGGCCCTGAACGTCCTCATCGGTCTGGACAATCCCCTGGATCAATACTTTATGCGGCACCCAGAAGCGCTGTTTGGTAGCAGCCCGGAAAATGCCCTTATCGCCCCAGACAATGTGCACATCCTGGCAAAGCACTTGCCCTGCGCCGCCTACGAAAAGCCCCTGACGAATGAGGATGAGGATCTATTCGGCCCGGGATTCGTTGATGCCATGGTGCAATTGGAGCGGCGTCTTACCCTCGAGTACCGCAACGACCGCTGGTTCTTCCGTGGCATGGATTACCCCGCCGCACAGGTCAGCCTGCGTTCCGTCTCCGCAGAAAAGTTCGTCATCTTGGATGAATCGCAAAACTATCGCATGCTGGAAGAACTGGAAGGGACGACGGCTTTCGTACGTGTCTATCCGGGGGCCATTTATCTGCACCAGGGCGAGTCATACCTCATTACGCACCTGGATCTCGACATGGGTGTTGCCTATGCTTCGCCGGCGGACGTCAACTATTACACCGAACCGCGCGAAGTGAACAGTGTGAACATCGTGCAAACTTGGCAAAAGAAGAGGATGCCGGTCAGCAACGCCTATTTCGGTGAACTATGCGTCACTCAACAAGTGATCGGCTATAGACGACTGCAGCAGTTCAGTGACACCGTGCTTTCAAAGGAGCCCCTGGACATGCCAGCGCAATCATTCACCACGATAGGGCTGTGGTTCGACGTACCGCCCGACGTCGTGCACATGGTAGGAAGGAGAGGACTGGACTTGGCAGGTGGTCTTCATGCCATTGAACACGCAGCTATTGGCATCCTGCCCCTCTTCGCCATGTGTGACCGGCTGGACATCGGCGGTCTTTCCACGCCACTGCATCCAGACACTGGCCACGCCCAGATCTTTATCTACGATGCGCTGCCGGGCGGTGTGGGCATCGCCGAGAAAGGCTTTGAGCTTCTCCTGGAACTATGGAAAGCGACTTTGTCTGCCATCAGCGAGTGCCCATGCCAGTCTGGATGCCCGAGCTGCATCCAGTCCCCCAAGTGCGGCAACAACAACGAGCCGCTGGACAAGCGCGCCGCTATCGTAATCCTGCAGTTGCTGCTGGAGCATAAAGGCGCGTCGTGTTGACAAGCTGCTCAGAAACACAACCCTGGCTTCTGTGAGAAACCGGGTCTGCCGTCACGACAATCTGAGCATCAATTCGATCAGATCCTCGAGCGGCTCCTCTGCAGAATGGTCTCCCGCCGCATGGGCCCAGCACTCCCGCGCATAGTGTTTAAGCAGAAGAAGACTGGCGCTGTAGGTAGCAGCGCGGATCGAAGCGAGTTGGCTGATGATCTCGGCGCAATCTCGTCGCTCTTCAACCATGCGCTGCACGCCACGCGCCTGTCCTTCTATGCGGCGCAGACGGGAAAGCATTTCCTGCCGCACTTTTTCGGGAGCAGACACTCGCTCCACGATAATACCTCCTGAGAGCCCACGGCCCTCACCTACGGATGCTTCAACCACTCGTCGGTGCGCATGAACCCCGGTTGGCAAGGGTGGCTCCTCCTCCGGAGCTACTCGTGCCAAAGAGCGAGATAGCTTTCTCCACACAGGAACTGCCACATCGTGGACAACGAATCTCCTGTACAGACGACATAGAACGGATTAACTTTTCGAACTTTGCACCACATTCACAGCAGTGATACTCATAGATCGGCATTTACTGCTCCATGACTACGAACGTGTCAGGCTCGCGACATGCTTACACACGCATTTCGAGAGCGAATGCTAGTAACCTGCCAGGCTTCCTTGCGACTCTAGGCAGCAGATTTGAGTATGGCCTCCAGGCTCTCCACAAGAGCCTTCTTCGGGCGCACGCCAACCATGCGCTCGACTTCCTGACCGTCTTTGAAGATGATCATCGTCGGGATGCCCATAATACGATATCTGGCAGGTGTCTCGCCATTCTCATCCGCGTTCAACTTGGCCACTACCATACGCCCGTCATACTCGGCAGCCAGCTCCTTAATGATGGGAGCGACCATAAGGCAAGGGCGACACCAGGGAGCCCAAAAATCAACAACAACGGGCAAATCAGACTCGAGTACTTCCTTCCGAAACGTTGCGTCGGTGACGTGCAGTGGTTCTTGACTCATCTCTCTCCTCTTTTGACTTGTTCAATCCAGACCCCGAGCCTATCCGAAAACGAGCGGGCTCCTTGGATGGATTCATAGTGATTGAATCGGAGTGCACCAAACGGCCAGGAAACCACAGCTGCATCCGAGCCTTGACACTTTGTACAAGCACACATGCCCTCCGCGTGCCTCACTGTCGGAGGGAACTTAGTATACCCCCCTAGGGTATATTCTAACACAAAAGCGCTGTCTTGTCAAGAAAGCCACACAGTGCTTATGTCCAGCCCCTTATGCTGCCAACAATGCGGCGCGTCGCCGAGACCCCAGCCCGTTCATAGCCCCGCACCATCAATACAGAGCAGGGAGCCCGGTCGGCATCAGCATCAGGAATTGCATCCACCCGCAAACTCTGAATAGCCCATTCATTGGAAGCGCCTATGACTACCGGGGCGCACTTAGAGCCTATCCGAAAACAGCGGGCCGGGTTCCCACGCCCGGCTATCCAGCAGCGTGGGAGCTGCTTCTGCTGCCTTTCTGGATAGGCACTTAGTTGTCGATTGAAGTCGCTCCTGCAAACCATCAATTCAAGCTTGACGGAGCACTTGGGGACACAGGATGCATTCCGCTGGCCTGCAGGCAAAAAGCCACTTCCATCTGATGGAAGTAGCTCTTCTGGCTCCTCGGGCAGGACTCGAACCTACAACCCGCCGGTTAACAGCCGGCTGCGCTTGTAAGCGAGTACCGGCCGCGAACCTCCCAGAGATAGATGCAGCACTGTCTCCATGGCCGCGCGAGTGTCGAAGCAACCATTCTAACGGCAAGTAAACCAGATGCCTGGGGACCACATCTTGGTGAGGGGAAATCCAGCTTCTCGCTGAAGTTATCCCGCCGCCAAGGCGTGCACAGGTTGCATCTCTTTAACCCATTCCTCGAAACTGTCCAACGCCCCCGACAAATCAAGCTGCTTAGCCACTGCTCTTAGGTCCTGTACAGCTTCCCAGCGCAGATCGAACTCATATCGAGACGGGATGCGTGTGTTTGCCAGCAGGCTCTGTGCGTGTTCGGGCTCGCCTCGTAGATAGGCAATGGACGCCAAAATCACCTGGGCTCTTGCATAGTCGATGCTCGTTTCGTCTTTCGCCACGCGCTCACACATGTCCCCAGCTGCGGCCAGGTCTCCCTTCCGGAACAAGGTCCAGGCCATACGCCGAATCGACGTATCAGTGGCAGCGGCTGCCAGTTTCTGCTCAAGGATTCCTTGGAGCTCTCGGAGTGCTTGCTTGGCCTTGCGGTCGTTAGCCAAAGCAGCAGACGCCCGATAGATTTCCATCAGGGCCCCTTCGCGCTCCTCTGCCGCCTCCGCAGGAACCTTCTCAAAGACCGGGAGAGCGGTCTGGGGATCATCAAGTCTCCTCAACGCTATCTTGCCCGCCTGAAACAGCGCTGCCAATCTCTGTTGGGGGTCCGTCTGGGCCGGTACTTTAGCCAGCCGTTGGTACGCCTCCACGGCATCCGTCCACCGCTCAAGCCTGTCCAGGACCATGGCCCTCTGCAGCAAAGCTTCCGCCTGCGCTGGCTCGGCCTGCAGTGTGCTCTCATACCCTGACAGCACCTTCTCGTAGAACTCCCTCGCCTTCTCCCCTTCGTTCAGACCCTCTCGATAGATGTCGCCGATGCGCCGCCACGCGGCATAACGATGCTCCTCTGAAGCTTCGGCTACCCGCTCGTGTGCTTCGATCGCGTCTTCCCAATTCTCCTGTGCCTCTACAACCAATGCTCTCCCAGTCAACGCCCCAATGCGGCCTGGTTCAGCCTTCAGCGCTTCATCATAGGCCTCAAGAGCAGCAGCCAAATCACCCAACTTCTCCTGCCAAATAGCAGCAATACGCTGCCACGCAGCACCACGTTGCTCCGCAACTACCCCAACCAGCTGCTCGTACGCCTCAATGGCATCTTCCCACTGCTCAAGCCCATCCAGAACCATTGCTCTCTGCAACAGAGCATTCGCCTGCGTCGGGTCCTCCTGGAGTGCACTGTCGCACGCTGAGAGAGCCTTCTCATAGAACTCCCTCGCCTTCTCCCCTTCGTTCAGACCCTCTCGATAGATGTCGCCGATGCGCCGCCAAAGGGCAACACAGTAGCCAGGCGCCGCCTCCGCTATCCTCAAGTGGGCCTGAATCGCCTCTTTCCAGTGTTCCCATCGCTCATAGGCAAGCGCTTTGCCAAGCAGTGGCCCCACCGCCCCAGGTTCAGCAGCCAGGGCCATATCATAGGCTTCCAATGCCTTAGGCAGGTCCTTCAAGTGATCTCCATGGATATCACCGATGCGTTCCCACGCGGCAAAGCGATGCTCCATAGATGCCTCGGCGAGTTGGCGATAGACTGTAATAGCGTCATCCCATCTCCTCAGTGCCGCCAAAACCTGGGCTTTGCCATTCAATGACTCCGCATGCGCTGGCATCGCCTGGAGCGCATCCTCGTACGCCCTCAGGGCTTTCTTGAAGACCCTCCGGGCACCCGGAGCCTTAGTGCGTTGCAGATGCTCGCCTCGAATTCTGAAGGCGTGCGCGATGGCTACCGGATGACCAGTCTCACGCGCTTGCTGGACAACGTTCACGCTCAGTACCTCGCCTTTGTCTGCGTAGTCATCACCTAGCTCATCCAGGCACGCAACCAGGTTGCCCTGCGTCACAGCCACGCGTTCGGGTTGGCCCAGCTTCTGAAAGACTTCCACTGCGCATTGATAGTGATCTGCAGCGGCCGCATAGTTGGAGCGCAGTCTTTCACAATCTGCCCAGGTGTCCTCAACAATCTGTCTAGCCCGCGGTTCCTCGTCCACTAGCGGTGAATCGCTAAGAGTTTTGAGCCTCTTTACTGCGTCGGCATATTGGGCGCCCCGGTACAACTTCATCGCCAGCTTGAGGTCTTGCAGGAAGCTCGCTACGGACTCTGACAGTTGAGCCTCCAACGCTACCGTTAGGAGTTGCAAGCAGTGGGCCAGGTGATGGTTCCAAATCAAGTCGGCGGTCAGATCGAGGAGGGTTCGGAGGCCGTTGCTTTCGTCGGCCTGAAGCTCGTGGTACACAGCGTCAAAGGCTGCCTGACATCCAGATTCATCCATTAGCCACAAATCCACACCCCGCTCGCCTCGAAGCTCGCGACAGTAAGCCGCTGCCCGTAGGTTAAGACTCCTCCAATCTACAGCGTACTGGCGGCCCATCTGCCTTTGCAAGGCATCCCGTGCCGCCTCATGCATTCGACACGGCCCCTGTGGACTGGTGCATTCTACAAAGGGCATTTGGCACACTTCATCAAACTCGCGCGCAACCTCCTCACGCGGGCGAGAAGGCATAAGTGCGCTCAGGGAATCAACATTGAACTGCCGGAGCACTGCGGCTCCGAGTAAAGACATCTTGGCGTCGCCCAGGTGCTCCAGCAGATCCCGAAGCTGCGCTCGAAGCGCATCCAGAGAGTCAATCCCCGAGTATGCCACACCTTCGGTTTCTTGCTTCTCGAGGCGTAGCAGTCTGCGCTGCACCGCAAGGACAACCTCTAATGGCTCTCCACCCGTCTCCTCCAAAATGCCGCTACCCCAGTCTAGCATTCCGATGTCCTTCATCCTCAGATACTCTTCTATCTCTTCCCCACCCCACGGCCGGAGGTTGAAGAACTCAGTCTGGGTGATCCATTGCGGTTCCATGTCTGCCCGCCGCAGGTCGACCCGGCTGGCAATGACCATCATTGCCCAGGGGGGAAACTCTGCAAGAAAGTCGTTTCTGATCAGGGGGTCAATGTCTAGGAGTAATTCGTACGCGTAGATGAAGATAAGTACCGGCCTCCCACCAGCAGCCAAACCCAGTCCCTTGATGAATTCGTCCACTGGATTCCCAAGATCCTCGAGCTTGGCAACAGTGGGTGCCACAGTGGGGAGCGTATCCCTGCCCCATCTAGACCGCGCCGCACACCGGCGACAAACCAGACGTAAGCGCTTGAACGGATCAGGATCAAGAGGTTCTATCTCTGGCGAACTGCTTTCGTACTTTTTGTGCAACACGTGGATGAGCGCGTCGAGATCTGTGATGTTCGGTATCCCTTCCGGGGTCTTGGCATCAATGAAGATAACGCACACCCCAAGCCTGCGCGCCAGTTCTGCGAACTCGGCCATCAGCACACCCTTACCATAGCCAGGCGGTGCAACAATTGCTACCAGCCGTTTAGGCTTGACTGTCGTTTTCGACACTGAGGCCTTGAGATCCTGCAGTAGCTCCTTGAACTTCTCCAGTTCCCGCTGGCGATCAATTAAGTGTTTCTGGGACCCGTGATCATTGGCCCCACGCTGTGAGTTGCACACCTAGTTCTCCTATTCCTGTGGTACTTTGGGATTTGTAGGATTGAACGCACCCATGACTCATGGATCCACGGAAGGTTTGCGGCACAGATCCGCCCAACTTCAAATCATGCGGGGTAGCCTGCACAGTGACCCTCAAGGCGATACGGCTCCCGTTCGTTCAGCAGGCTACACTTGTTGCGCTTCCTACCTCACCCGGCGGCATTGGGACCCGCCTCCTTGCGCCACCTGATAGGGTCTTGGGGATTGCCCCCATGCATACATTGTTGTGGCGTCAGTAGTCGCCTGGCGCTTTCGTACTCCACCAGCACACGCACCTACCACAGGCCCTGACTCCTACGCCTTTCACCATTCAGGGACGGCGAGTCGCTTTTGGCAACGGTAGCGATCTTAGACTCTCCTCGACTTGCCACGTGGCGCGTTGTTGCCCTAGGTATGTTCCTTCGTCGATTTCTGAACTCAACTCGGAAATCTCAATCGGCTGCGGGTACAGTTCACCGGCCGTTTCCTGGGCCATGCCAATACGATAATATAACGCGACAGCGGACGCCATTCGACGCGGAGATAGGTAGACCTCCCCACTAATACCCTTGTGCACAACGCGCACAGTTTTTCCTGGCCGGGGCAAGCTTGGTCTTTGAAGTACTGTTTGTGCAACCTCGTGCAGAAGCTCGCTCCTAGGCTGAGACAGCCAGGGGGCAAAAATGCTTTCTAACCTCCGTCGCTTCGCTTCGGTTATAGCCTGTACCTGCGAGGGCATCTCATAGTAGCTCTCAGTGAACTCCCTGGCCTCCCTGATCCACACCGAGATCGCCGAATCCATGGCCCACTCGACTGCATCATGTATTGCCTCAACCAGAGGCCAGGCACCTGTTGCGCGTAGCCGTTGAGACGCTTCAAAAATCTGGTGATACTTGTCCTTGTCCAACTCTATCTCGCTGGCCTCGTGCAACGCTACAAGGCCTTCTGCAATCTGCGCCCGACGCTCGCAGTCTTCTCCAGCATTCGCATAGCCCCATTCGCTGTAAGCTCTGAGAGCCTCGGCCCCTTCCTCGGCCCGCCATGGGTCTACCGCCAGGGCCAGTGCCTGGCAGGTGTAAAGACGCGCCCACAGCGCGTCCGAAGTGTATTCGGGGTTGCATCTCTCGTCAGTCGCTGCCTGCTTTAGTACGGCACAGATTGTGTCTATGATGTGCCGCTGGACCTCATGATCCAAGTAGTGCCTCGAGAGATCAACCGGTCTATCCTCAAAGAGTTCATTCAGGAGTATGTCTTTCGATTGGCTTAGCAGGTCTTCAGTCGCTTCTTCGGCCCATTCCAAGAGGCTTACTTGTACTTCCGAGGCGTTCATCTCCTCAGCAGAAAACCGAATCCTGTCCAGTGCTCGCAAGAAGTCCAGCCTGCCCTGCTTAGAACTGGTCAGACGGTACCTCGTGACAGCGTGGGGCTCTGCATTCTGGTTGTCCGGCACCTCCTCAATCCAGCCACGATCCAGAAGCAGCCAGAACTCTGCATATGCTACCCCACACAGCATATCCGTCATTTTGCCCAGTGTATCTGTCAGCGTGGGCGTCAATGTGTCCGTCGGCGTAGGAGTTAGCGTCTCCGTCCGCCTGGGCGTCAACGTATCGGTGGGTATAGGAGTCAGCGTGGGCGTCAACGTGTCCGTTGGCGTCGGCATCAGTGTGTCCGTCAGCGTTGGTGTCAGTGTGTCGGTCGGCGTAGGCGTGAGCGTGTCGGTCGGTGTAGGCGTCGGCGTGTCCGTCGGCGTTGGCGTGGGTGTATCCGTCGGCGTGGGCGTCAGCGTGTCGGTTGGCGTCGGCGTCGGTGTGTGCGGTGGCGTTGGCGTTGGTATATCGGTCGGTGTAGGCGTCAACGTGTCTGTCGGCGTAGGCGTCAACGTATCGGTCGGCGTGGGCGTCGGTGTATCCGTTGGCGTCGGGGTAGGCGTATTCGTTGGCGTCGGCGTCAGCGTGTCTGGCGTGAAGCTCTCTGCGTACCAAACCGCCTCCCAGACCTTTTGCCGGAGAGAAGGAACTCGGGCTGGTGCAAAGGGTGCAATACTATCCAGTAGATCATCCAGACGATCCAGATGAAGGGTCCACAGGTTTCTGCTCCCGGATCCCTGCCCGCGGCTGACTGTCTTGGTGAGGAATCCATCACGCGCCATACGGTTTAGGCGACGCCTGACACTCCGTGGATTGGCGTGCGCCTCACGCCCGCACTCCATTGTACTGAACGTCCGCAGGCGGATAGCAGCGCGGGCTACTCGGTAGCGCACTTCACCGTGGTAGGTCAAGGGGAACCTCCTACAAATGAGACTAACAGTTAGTAACCGTAGCACTTCCCTACTTGAGAGAATAATACTACGTTTCTGCCACAATCATATCAGAGTTCTGTCAATTTGTCAAATGTATGGTGTCAAATGGCACGATGTACAGGATGAGGGTGTCAACACCGGACGGGATTGGGTCTGCTCTCTACGCCCATCCTCAATCTTATCAAGGGCAGCCCACAGGCTTGAAGCGCTGTACAGTCTATTGGGCTCGGAACAAAACCCTACTTTTTCCGCGAATGAGAGGGTGCTCAGGATATAGAGATACCATCCACACGCTTCAACCCGCTCGGGAATTGGTGCGGAGCCCCCCCGGTATTCCAGGTTACGATATCCACGACAAGCCTCCGGAAGAGCTCCTTGCAATCCCTCCCAAAAACAATGGCGGAGATGTCCCAAAGCTGATAGGCTGCTTCGATTCCGTAAGAGACACTATCATGATCCGAAAGCCTCTCCGGGTTTGCAACACCCTTGACATCGGGATCTGCCTCACTGCATTTGAGTTGACGCCTAGCTAGTTGTCTCCTGGTCTGCCCTTGGCTAAAAGGAGCTGCGCCAGCGCAAAGAGCGCTGAACCATTGACAGGCGCACCAGAGCAGAAATCCTTCTACGAGGATTCTGCTCTTGATCTCAGGGGGATAACAGTGCGAGATCAATTCGTGCAGAAAGATATAGGGTATATTGAGGTAACGTTTGTACGTGAAGTGAGACCAGGTATAGTATAGGTGGACCATACGCACTGGCTGGCCCGTCGAGTCCTTCCCATCCTTTGTCTCTGCCGGATAAAGCTTCCCCCCGGTCGGGCTAATCTTGTACATGGGCAAGACACCACACAGGGGAACTGCACCAGCAGGCAGACCGTAGAACTTTCGAGCTAGCCTCTGCATCTCTTCCCAAACGCGATCCACTTCATCGGCAGGCTTGCCTTCTCCACAGTTATCCAGCCGCACCAGGGTTTCCGAGAGAAACCTTGCAGTGGGCGAACCTGTTAGAGTGACGTTTTGCGCATTCTCTATCGCCGCCCGTGGCCAGCTGACACAATTCCACGTCTCCCCGCCAGAATACAGCTGGCGCCAGTAACCAGCAAGCTTTCGCCTAATGATAAGCAGCAGCTCGTCCAGCAGCAGGGTCTTAACACTACCCAGTTGGCTTTTCTCATCCCCCCCAAATTGCTCCAGCTTGAGCCAGGGACACTCTGCAATACGTGATACATGAGTAGTTGAGATGCGAAAAGATCACAATGAGGAGCCTTAAGATCTACGATCATCGCTTCCCCATCCGAAAGGGCGACACCCAGGACCACATCAAGCCAGTTGCCTGTGCTCTCAGTTGGCTAACTCTCCGTCACATCCCCTGAGAGATGAGAAACCTCTACGGAGACCGCGACACGAACGTTGTAGCTTTCCCCGAGGATGTCCTCTAGTGCGTGCCGCAAAGCCTCCAGCGGATTCTTTGCAGCCCTACGCTTGTCTCTGTCCACCTCGTACTTGAACTTGGCAACGCTGACGATCAGTTCCACAGCGGCAATGCCAGTGGCAACACCGGTCAAGATGACTGGCCAATCGATGGCTTTAGGTGCGCTTACTTCCACCGCCAATCCTGATGCAGCATCGGGAAACCCAGCCCGCACGCAGGCCTCCTGGAGATGAAAGGGAAGATTGTCCTTGAGAACCTGCTTATCATCAGCCAGTTCCTCCGGGAGTTGCATCTTAACTTCGAAGATTAGTCCCGCTTCCACAGTGTTTTCTCCTTGCTTTGAGTCTACCTTTTGGATTGCTCCGAGGGCCTGCAGCCCGAACGCTACCTGGGAGTTCGCAAGCAAAGAAATTCTCACCGAGCACAAATGTGCAGAACAGAAACTACACCTGTACCGAGCCGAGATTCAGGAATCAAAGCGGCAAATACAGCAATCAGAAACTGGGGTATGCTTACCTGCGGCACAGTGCGAACTCCTCCAGCCAGGCAAACTAGAGGCGAGGAAACCAACACACCACTCAAGATACAGCAGATATTTCGAACAGTGGTGGCGCACATCATCCCCTCAGACAAAGCGGCACAACCATTGATGTAGATTCTATCTTCTGCGGGTACCAACTCCTCGGGCAGGACTCGAACCTACAACCCGTCGGTTAACAGCCGACTGCTCTACCAATTGAGCTACCGAGGAATATCTACAACAGTATTGTACGCGGCAAAGTGCTCTTAGTCAAACCTAGCTGAGATAGTCTTTTAGCTTGCGACTGCGCGTCGGATGGCGCAGTTTACGCAGTGCCTTGGCCTCAATCTGTCTGACGCGCTCGCGTGTCACACCGAATTTCTGTCCCACTTCTTCTAGCGTACGGCTTTGACCATCATCCAGGCCAAACCGCAGCTTGAGCACATGCCGTTCACGGGGGCTGAGCGAATCCAGGATGTCCTTCATCTGTTCGCGCAGTAGTTGCCGCGAAGTCTCGTCAGCAGGGCCAGGCACCGTCGTGTCCTCAATGAAATCGCCCAGGGAAGTGCTCTCTTCCGCACCCACAGGCATCTCCAGCGACATAGGCTCCTGTGCCATACGGATAATAGTGCGCACTTTGGACACTGCCGTCCTCAGATGACGCTGCAACGCTGGGCCGAGCAGCTCACCCATGCTCATTGCTTCCTCGATATCAGTGGTCTCCCGAGGAGAAAGCAAGTTCATCTTCAGAGCGATCTCTTCCAAGGTGGGTTCACGTCCTAGTTCCTGCGCCAGCGCACGTGAGGCACGCAGCAGCCGATTAATAGTCTCAATCATATGTACAGGAATGCGAATGGTGCGCGACTGATCAGCAATAGCGCGGTTTATGGCCTGGCGTATCCACCAGGTTGCGTAAGTGCTGAATTTGTATCCCCTGCTACAATCGAACTTTCCAACTGCGTGCAGCAGGCCAATGTTCCCCTCTTGGACAAGATCGAGGAAAGACATGCCTCTGCCAGCATACCTCTTGGCCACGCTGACGACCAGGCGCAGGTTAGCCTCAGCCAGGCAGCGTTGAGCCGCTTCGCCGAGCCGCACCTCCTCCTCCAGCGCCGTTCTAGTCTTTGGATCGAGCTTGCTCTCTCGCAGCTTCTCGTATGCCCCCTGCCCCCGTTCGATTGCCTCAGCCAAGTGCACCTCTTCGTGAGCATCCAACAGTGGTACCCGTCCGATTTCACGCAGGTACATACGCACAGGGTCATCGAGCAAAACCCGTTCGCTTGACAAAATGGGCATCTCAGGCACCTCGCGCCCCGCGGGTGGAGCGCCCAATTGTTGCTTATCAACCTCAGCGCCTAGAATCGCAATACCCATCTCCTGAAAAGCGTTGTACAGGGCATTGCGTTCATCAACGTCTTTGTCAGCATCTGGAAAGATCTCATTGATGTCCTCCCACGTGACAAACTTTTGCTTCAGCCCCTTGGCAATAAGCCGATCTTTTTTCTCTTCCCGGTCGTCTTCCTTGGCCATCCCTAGCCTTCATCGGCCCTGCAGGTGTTCCCGACGCAAATACCTCAGCGAGCTTTGTGCTGCCCTCTCCTTCTGGACACTGGCTAACTCCGCTGCCAATTTGTCCACCATCTGTCCCCATCGCCGTACGGCGTCAGCGTCGCCCTGCTCACGTGCATCTTCGTGCAGATAGCGGAACTCCTCGTTACGACGGTGCAGGCGCAACTCCCTCAGCCTCAAGGCACACCGTGAAGCGTCCAACTCCGCCTGCTCATCAGACAGGAAAGCAATCTCCCCCGCCACGCTCGACATGCTGTCGAGTGCCTGACGCAGTGAAGGTTCCGCATCCGGACGCAGAATGTCCAGGTCCAGATTACCATACTGCACAATGTGCTCGGCTATCAACTCGAACAGTGCTCTTTCCTCCACCTGGGCAAAGTCTTGGCTGCCCAATGGCTCCAGCTCCAGGCCGACGAGTACAGCATTCATGGACGCAAGCAACTCCGGACGCTTTAACAAGAGCAAGAGCGCGTACCGCTCCACGCCGAAAGTTAGCCCAGGCTGGGCGGAAAGTCGCCCGTATCGTTCCAGAGCTGCCGTAGGCTGACGGCGTATCATCCTCTTGCTTTCCATCTCCTGCTGCAAGACGCGTTCGTCTACACGCAGCATACGCGCCAGCTTTTGCAAGTAATGAGAGCGCTCCACTACACTGCCGATTTCCCTGATGAGAGGCAGCACCTCTCTAGCCACCGCAGTCTTGTCTTTAGGCGATTCGAGATCAAATCTGGATGTGACCGCCTGCAGATAGTATTCTACCACAGGCAGGGCCTGAGCAACCAGGGTGTCCCAGTTGGCTGCATCCTCTTTGATCACTTCGTCTGGATCAAGGCCCGGGGGTAACGTCGTGACACGGATGTCTGCATCTAGTTGATCCTCATAGCGGATCAAGCCACGCCAGGTCGGCACTGGCACCGCACGCCGGTCAAAGGTCTCCTTGGCGACTTCTAGCCCGCGCAGGGTTGCCTGATCGCCCGCCACGTCCGAATCGAGAGCCAGAACCAGCTTCCTGCTCAGCTTCTTAATAACACGAACCTGCTTTTCAGTGAGTGCGGTGCCCATAGAGGCCACCACGTTCCTGCGACCGTACTGATGAGCCATCAGCACGTCCATGTAACCCTCTACAATCACTGCCAAGCCATGCTCACGGACGGCCTTCTTGGCCCGGTCTATTCCGTAGAGCACACTGCTCTTGTCGAAGATGGGTGTCTGAGGTGAGTTCAGGTACTTGGGCAATGAATCGTCCAGCACCCGCGCTCCGAACCCAACGACGTGCTCACGGATGTCACGTATAGGGAAAATGAGCCGTCCACGGAAACGATCGTAATAGCCGCCGTCCTTACGCTCCAACACTATCCCGGCTTCCAGCAGATCCGGCCAGGAATAGCCCTTGCTGGTCAAGTGCTCCCCCAAGGCCCGCCACTCATCACGAGCATAGCCCAATTGGAACATCTCGCGCGTCTCATCGGATATGCCACGCCCAATCAGATAGTCTCTGGCCCGCGTTCCATCCGGCGAGTTCAGCAGCAGGTAATGGAAATACTCCGCCGCGAGAGCATTGATCCTGCACAGATGGTCTTTGACCTTCCTTACTGACTTTTGTGCTTCCCCCCGGGGCTCAAGGGACACTCCAGCTTTCTCGGCCAGGAGACGCAGCGCCTCACCGAACTCCATGTTCTCGCGGCGCATGACAAAGTTGAATACATCCCCCCCAGTACTGCAGACGCCGAAGCAGTGCCACGTCTGCGTATCAGGAAAGACGACAAAAGACGGCGTCTTCTCGCTGTGAAACGGACACAGGGCCTTGTAGTTGCGCCCCGCCTTTTTCAGGGGAACGTAGCTTGAGATGACATCTACTATATCTAGACGCTCTTTGATCTCATCAATAACGCCCACGTTATCCCTCAGAGCACTTGGAAAAGTCAGCATGGCCCGCCATTTTCATGGCGGGCTCTTACTGCAAACAGCCAATCTCCCGTGCCGCCCATCGGCTATGTAGACGCGTTCCTCTACGGGGTTGACACATAAACCGAAGGCGTAGGCAGGACCAACGCCAGATGTCACTTCCACCACGCGCAGCGTCTCACCTGCCAGCACCAGGATCTCGTCAACTGTCGTCACGTACACCCAACCACGCAATGGGTCGACCGCAACCCCGTAGACCCCAAACAGTGGCCGCTTCTCGTTGCCAACCAGGCGGGACAGTATCCGCCCCGAGGAAGCATCTATGGCAGCGACAGCCCGGTACTTGGGTGAGAGAGCGTAGGTCGCGTAAAGGCGGTTACGGACCGGGTCAAGGGCCAGGCCCTGCGGATGCCCCAGGCCGCCCAGCCTTATAGTGTTCACGAGCCTACCATTGCGCCCATCCACCACAAACACTGTGTCATCACCGGCATTGCCTACGTAGACCCGCTGTCGGCCACGATCACAGGCTACTGCGTATGGGGCATCGCCAACAGGCACACGCTTGATTATAGCACAGTTTTGCTTATCTACAACAATCAGGTCATCGCTGCGGGTGGCCGTGACATAGACACTGTCAGTTCCTACAGCTACGCCGCTAGCGCCAGGAATGCCTGGCACAATCTTCCGCAACACGTGGCATGCACCGTCAATTACAGCCAGGGCATCGGCGTCCCAGAGAGCGACATAGATGCGATTGGCAGCCACATCCACGGCCAACCCGCGCGGCATGGCACCTAGTGGGATGCGCGCCACAACGCTTCCAGTTCTGGCCTCGAGAACCCAGACATCCTTACCCGCTGCCATGTAGAGCAAACCGTTCGTGGGGTTGAGTGCTATGCTCTGGATGAAATCGGGAACCACGTCAGGCTCTGGTGCCTCCCACAACGTGTGCACGCCTGACAAAGAGTCAGGTGGCGACGCCAGTTCTGAGGACACGGCCTGGGGCTGCTCACCTTCTTTACCTGACGAGCGCAGGATTACCGGCAGAAACACCTGCGCAGCGGACGCGCTCGCCGTAGCAGAAGGTGTCTCCTGTAGGCCACAAACCAGCACAGAAACGTCGTCAATGTACATCGCCGTCGTGCCGCCGCCTCCATCGTTGTATACACCAAAGGAGATACGGATCTTCTCACCCTTGTAGGCATCGAGCGAGTACTCCCTGAGCGTCCAGCTTTCTGCATTGGAGCGGACAGAGAACACCCAGTTCAAAATGACGCCGTGCTCGTCCAGGATCAGCACGTATTGCAGGTCACGTTCCGCAGCATTGGAGACCGGATAGTACCAGAATGTCAAGGTAGGCTCTTCCGCATCAGCGGGCACACGAATGGCCTGCCAGACCGTCGAGTAGCTGAAGATGTTTTCGCCTGACGCAATGCCCAGACGCATGGAACGTTGACCACGGCGAACATAGGTCGTTGAGTAGCCAGCCGGATACGCTGTGTCTGAGATATGCCAGGCCTCATCCGTCTCGAAGCCACCAGTAATGATTAGATCAATGCATCCAGGCGTAGGGCTTGGCGTCAAGCTCGCCGTCGGAGATGGCGAAGGGGTCGGTACTACGGTCTTGGTCGGCGCGGCTGTAGGCGAGGGTGAGGGCGTAGCCGTCTTCACCTCTGTAGCTGAAGGAGAAGGTGTATGCGTCCTCGTCGGCGTGTGCGTGAGCGCGGCCGTTGGCGTTGGCGACAGCGTCGCTGAGACGCTGGGGCTGGCAGTCGGTGTGGGAGCCAGACCACAGACAGGTGCAGCCACATCATCCACGTACATCGCCGTCAGGCCGCTGCCTCCATCGTTGTACACACCAAAGGAGATACGGATGTCCTCACCCCGGTAGGCATCAAGCGAGTACTCCCTGAGCGTCCAGCTTTCCGCACTGGAGCGCACAGAGAGCACCCAGTCCAGAATGACGCCATGCTCGTCCAGGATCAGCACGTATTGCAGGTCACGTCCCGTGTCATCGGACACCGGATAGTACTGGAATGTCAGGGTAGGCTCTTCCGCATTAACGGGCACGTGAATAGTCTGCCAGACCGTAGAGTAGCTGAAGGTGTTTTCGCCTGACGCAATGCCCAGACGCATGGAACGTTGACCACGATGAGCATAGGTCCTTGAATAGCCAGCCGGGTACGCTGTGTCTGAGATGTGCCAGGCTTCATCCGCCTCGAAGCCACCGTTGGCGATCAAGTCAGGACAGCCGGGTGTCGGCGACGGTGTAGCAGTTGGCGTAAGCGTCGTGGTCGGTGTCTCAGTCACTGTCGGTGTCAGCGTGGGAATCAGGGTGTGCACAGGAGTGGACGTAGTAGTCTGCGTTGACGTAGGTGTCGCCATGGGCGACGCAGTGGGCGTAGGCACGTACACCCTGACGGGAGCCACGTGTGTAGCTGAGGGAATAGTGGCATTGCTGGCAGCAGCAGAGGCGTCATTGTAGTACGTACCAGCGCTGCCCGCGGCAGTGGCCTGGAAAGTGATGCGCAGGACGCTGCTCACGGGCGGATAGGACTTGTCCATGGCTGAAATAGCGTCGTATTGCTGGTGACTGCGGCCATCGTTCCACAGCCAGTCCCACACCCACCAGTGTTCTTCGGGATCAACCAGTTCATAAGGGCAAACGCCAATCACTTCAGGCCACCGACTCCAGTGGTCACGAAAGGCACGCATAACATAGTCTGCACGATTCGCCTCATTGATGGCTGGATAGCCTTCGAAAATGAACCCCCCATCGTAGAGAGCATACCCGGTCTCGGTAAGCAATACCTTGACGCCGCTGCGCCCACGCCGTGCCAGGACCTCTAGCTCACGCTGATACAGGTCAATGGTCGCGTCTGGGTAGTCAGCTGTGCCGTCGTGGATGTTGTATTCAGGAGGATGGTTGCCGGGATAGGGATGGCTGGCCCACGCGTCGAAAGCCCACAAAGCGCCCGGGACGCTGCTCAGCATATCCTCCAGATAGTCCAGGTAGTAATACTCGCCGCCTGGGGAAAGCGGCGCATTGAGTATGACAATGCGCGGATCACCTATAGAGCGAATGGCAGCGGCAGTATCCACCAGAAAGCGTCCGTATTCGGTCGGATTTGCCTGTCCCTCCCACTCTAGGTTGAGGTTGGGCTCATTCCAGATTTGAATATAGAGCCAGTGGCCATCGCGCCGAGGCAATCCCTGCACCACGCGTTTGAACAACTGCGCCGCCGTGTTATAGCTGCCGTCAGGATCGGGCTTGGGTTTGTACCAGGGTGGACCATGCGTTCCTGCCAGACGGATCACTGGCGTGAGCCAACGATCGTAGGCCCTATTCACGAAATCAACCCAACAGGCCGGCGGCCCTTGCCAGTCATCGTTGATCCAGTCCAGTAGCTGTGTCACGTAGGCACCACTGCCCATAAGTTCTTCAGCACGACGCAACTGGTAATCGTTGTAACCAGATTCGCAGCGCCGCTGCACGAATGTGTGAATGCCGTAAAAGTCATCGCTCCGGCCAGCGGGCAGCCGCAGTCCAAACCAGGTCAACGTGCGGCCGGAGATTGAGGGGTTAGCTGTAGCAACGATGACACCGTTGACCATAACCTGGCTCGTACCGTAGCAATAGGCGAAACCAGGGGGCAAGGTGTCGCGCACAGTGACGCTCTCCGCCGCCGCGTTGCCAGAGTTGGTCAGCGTGATGGAGTAGGTGACGCGTCCACCAGCCATCACCGTTGTCGGACTGACTGACTTGCTCAGCGTGACGTGGGGCCCGTCGGTGGCCGCCACCAGCCCCGGCAAGAGAAGCAGCCACCCAACGATGCACAGACGCCAGTCCACATGCCAGCGCCGCCTGTGCCGCTGCACTGCCTCAACGCGTCGAGGAGATGCCTGCTGCAGGCGCAGCGCTTGCCAGAATCCAGCCAGTAGCCGCATCAAGCTCCCTTTCATCGTCCACCCAGCATACTATACCTACTACCAGGTTCCTGTCAAACGCGCACTGCCTGAATCAGCCCCAAGAAGCAGTCAGAGGTAGCTGCAACAGCTACCTCTGACTCTGTGCCATACACAAATGAACGAAACGCGTTACAGACTATTTGCCCTTTGCCCGCTTCTCCTCGATCGCTGCCTGGGCCGCAGCCAACCGCGCCACAGGCACACGATAGGGTGAGCACGACACGTAGTCGAGCCCGATCATGTGGCAGAATTCGATAGACGACGGATCGCCACCGTGTTCACCGCAGATGCCGATGCTCATGCCCGGCCGCGTGGCACGTCCAAGCTTCACTGCGGTCTTCATCAACTCGCCCACAGCCTCACGATCCAGCACCTGGAATGGATTATCGGGCAGGATCTTCCTATCCACGTAAGCGAGGAGGAACTTGCCCTCAGCATCGTCACGGGACACGCCGTAAGTCATCTGCGTCAAGTCGTTCGTGCCGAAGGAGAAGAACTGTGCCAATTCGGCAATCTGGTCTGCCGTAAGGGCTGCACGAGGGACCTCGATCATAGTGCCGAATTTGTAGTCTACCTTGATGCCTTCCTCCTTCATAACCTCCTTGGCCACTTTCTCCAGAGCAACCTGTTCGTTCCTCAGTTCGTTGACGTGACTCACCAGGGGAATCATTACCTCGGGGTGCACATCAACGCCATTCTTCGCCATGCGGCAGGCGGCCTGAAGGATGGCACGCACCTGCATGGCGGTCAGGCCGCGATACATGATTCCGGCACGGCAGCCGCGCAAACCGAGCATGGGGTTGATCTCGTGCATGGACTCAACAGTGCGCAGCATCTTTTCCTTCTCCGCTAGAAGGTCAGGGTTGTCACCCTGGCATCGCAACTCCGTGACCTCTCGGATCAGTACGTCGCGGGGTGGCAAGAACTCGTGCATAGGTGGGTCAATGAGGCGGATGATGACCGGCAGGCCATCCATGGCCTTGAAGATGCCCTCGAAATCCGCACGCTGGAAGGGGAGCAATTCGTCAAGGGCTGAAAGATACTGCTTCCGGACGGGATCCTCCTTCAGTTTCGCGATCTTGGAGTGTATCTCTTGCGCATCGGCTCCCGAGGCATTCTTCAGGTCAGCCTCCAGGCCCTGGATACGGTTTTCGATCTCATTAGCTTGGCCGGACAGAAGTACCATACGCACCACGGTAGGCCGACGCTCTTCCTCGAAGAACATGTGCTCGGTGCGACACAGGCCAATGCCCTCTGCTCCAAACTGGCGCGCCCGCTTTGCATCACTCGGGTAATCAGCGTTGGTCCAAACCCCGAGGCGGCGGAACTTGTCAGCCCAGGAAAGCAACTCGATCAACTCTGTCTCTTCCTCATATTTCGGCATGACTGTGGGAATCTTGCCAGCAAAGACCTCACCAGTGGCGCCATCAATGGAGATGTAATCCCCCTCCCTGATAACCCTGGCATTAACGCTAAGCTGTCTGGCCTCCAGGTCAATGGACAGCGCTTCGCATCCGGCCACGCAAGGCTTGTTCAGACCACGCGCTACTACTGCTGCGTGGGAGGTCATGCCACCATGCTGGGTCAACACACCCTGCGCTGCCAGCATGCCGTGCACATCGTCGGGGCTGGTCTCCGGGCGGACCAGAATGACATCCTGGCCGCCTTCGGCCGCTTCCTGTGCTCGAGTGGCATCAAAGATCGCTTTGCCTGTGGCAGCGCCTGGGCTGGCGTTCAAAGCTCTGGCTAGAAAATCACCTGATTCATGGGCCGTCTTCTTCGCCTCGCTGTCAAAGACCGGGTGCAGCAACTGATCAACTTGCTCCGGTGTGACGCGCATGACAGCTTCTTGCTTGCTGATCAATCCCTCGTGCACCATGTCTACGGCGATCTTGCTCGCCGCCCGTGCTGTGCGCTTACCCGTGCGCGTCTGCAGCATCCACAGCTTGCCGCGCTCGATGGTGAACTCCATATCCTGCACATCTCTGTAGTGCTTCTCGAGCATGTCACAGATCTTGACGAATTGGTCAAGGACCTCGGGCATCTCATCCTTGAGCTTGACTATCTCCTGTGGCGTGCGCACACCAGCCACCACATCTTCGCCCTGGGCGTTCCACAGGTACTCGCCATACAGCTTCTTCTCGCCAGTGGATGGGTTGCGTGTAAAGGCCACACCTGTACCCGAGTCGAACCCCATGTTGCCGAAAACCATTGTCTGCACATTGACAGCAGTACCCCACTCGTGGGAGATTTTGTGAAAGTTACGATAGTCCACTGCGCGCTTGCCAAACCAGGAAGCAAACACGGCATCCGTAGCCTGGCTCAACTGTTCGAGCGGCTCGGTCGGGAAATCTTGGCCAACTTCCTCCCTGTACAGAGCCTTATAGTCGCGGACAATGTCTTTGAGCATCACAACGGTCAGGTCTGTATCCTTCTTCCCCTCGGTCTTGTCCTTGTAGCTATCAAGGATGTGTTCGAACTTGGTGCCATCTATGTCCTTGACAATACGCCCGAACATCTGGATGAGCCGCCGGTAGGCGTCGTACGCCACGCGCTCGTTGTTGGTAAGCCTCGCCAGCCCCTGCAACGTGTCTTCGTTGAGACCTACATTGAGAACGGTATCCATCATGCCTGGCATGCTCATTCTGGCACCCGAGCGCACCGAGACCAGCAAAGGATTCTCCGAATCGCCAAACTTCTTCCCTGTCTGTTTCTCGACTTCTTTCAACGCGGCAAGAACCTGGTCCCACATACCCAGAGGGAACTCGCGGTCCCGGCGCAGGTACGCAATACACGCTTCAGTAGTAATGGTGAATCCCGGCGGTACCGGCAGTCCAGCATTGCTCATCTCGGCCACGTTAGCGCCCTTGCCTCCCAGCAAGTTGCGCATGTCCTTGTTGCCCTCGCTGAAGAGATAGACCCATTTCTTTGTTCCCTTCTCGGAACGCTTCGTAGATTCGCCTCTCGTCATCTAACTCCTCCTTATAGAATGAAGACAGAACTGTAGTAAGGGGATGGCGCTCGCCGTCTGATCACGCAGATCCTCGATCCGAGTGCCCCTATTCCGGGTTCTCTAGTAGCCCAGCACCTTGGTCAGGTCAACGATGCCTCTCGGCAGTGCAGCAATACGCTGCAGCAGGGCCAGCCGATTCTCACGCACAGCTTGCTCCTCAACCATAACGAACACCTGGTCGAAGAAGGTGTCTATCGGCTGCGTGAGCGGGCGCAGCACGGCCATCAGCCCGTCTACATCATTGATCGAAGCACGCTGTTTCTGCGCTCCGAGCATTGCACGATATAGTTCACGCTCTGCTGACTCGGTGAGCATCTCGGGATGCAGCGGAAACTCGGTCGGATACTCGCGCACGATGCGTGAGGGCCTGCTATAGGTGGTGAGCAGAACAGCGAACTCGGGGCGCTCGACCCAGTCGCTGAGACTGCGCACCATCTCTAGGGACTGATACGGATTGTCGGCACGTTCCGCAAGTGTCGCATCCACCAGGTCGTAACGGTAGCCGAGATCAAGCAGCCAACCTCGCAGCCTTTGCACAACAAAGTCGTGCACAGTGCCAAGTTCGTCCTCTGACACCTCTAGTGGCAGCAATGCAGCCGCCGCACGAAACGCCTCGCTGAGCGAAAGAGAGATCCCCCTCTCCGATAGAATCTGCACCAGTCCCAACGCTGCGCGACGGAGCCCATAGGGATCAGCAGAGCCCGTCGGCGAAAGGCCAACAGCGAACAGCCCCACGAGGCTGTCTATGCGATCTGCCAGTCCGACCAGCAGGCCCGGGACCGTTTGCGGCAGATCATCACCAGCACTGCGCGGCAGGTAGTGCTCGTAGATAGCCTGGGCCACCTCGGGCTCCTCGCCCGACAGCAGAGCGTACTGCGAGCCCATTACTCCCTGCAAAGAAGTCAGTTCAACGACCATCTGCGTGGCCAGATCAGCCTTGCACAGATGAGCCGCGCGGACGGCCACTTGCCGTTCCGCGTCGGTAGCTCCTGCCAGTTGAGCGAGGCTGGACACGAGCTTCTCAAGGCGCGTCACTTTGTCCAGCACAGAGCCCAGCCGGTCCTGGAAAGTCAGCGTATCTAGACGTGGGAGAAAATCCTCCAGCTTTCTACCGGTGTCAGCTTTGTAGAAGAAAGCCGCATCGGAGTAGCGTGCGCGGAGTACTTCCTCGTTGCCGCGCCGTATCACGTCCAGGTTCTCAAAAGGCCCATTCGCCACAGCCACAAAGTATGGCAGCAGCTGGCCGTCCTTCATCACAGGGAAGTAGCGCTGATGCTTCTTCATCACGGCGACGAGCACTTCCTGGGGCAGTTCCAAGTACTGCTCATCAAATTCCCCCAGCAAGGCAGTCGGCCACTCAACCAGGTGCGTCACTTCTCGTAAGAGCGGGGGATCATCAGGGATGCGGCCACTAACGCTCGCAGCCAGCTTGGCCGACTGTGATGCAATGCTATCCTGCCGTGCCTCGGCGTCCACCACAATGGACTGAGCCTTCATAGCCTCAAAGTACGCATCGGCGTCAGACAACTTGATGTCTGGCGAGCCCCGTGGACGCAGGCCGCGAGTGATGCGGCCGCTCTGCACGCCAGCGAATTCGAAGGGAATCACCTGGTCACCCAGCAGAGCCACGATCCAGCGAATGGGGCGCGAGAAGGCCACCCCGCTCCGATTCCAGCGCATGCTCTTGGTGAACTTGAGCAAAGCAATGAGCCTCGGCAGTATGTCTGCCAAGACTTCCGCGGCGGAACGACCGCGCTCTGTCTTCATGGCTACAACATAGTTCTTGCCCTCGTACTCACGCGTTTGCAGGTCCTCAACACTCACGCCTTGAGCCTTGGCGAACCCAAATGCGGCCTTGGTCGGCTGACCCTGCTTAGCGAAGGCAGCTTCTGCAGGCGGCCCCTTTGTCAACCGCTCCTCGTCTGCTTGCGCCGGAGAAAGCCGGCGCACACAGACCGTCAGACGGCGAGGTGTGCCAAGCACCCGAACGTCCTCGAAACTCAGCCTGGCGTCAGTGAGCATTTGCGGAGTCTTGTCGCGCAACTGCTGCATAGCAAAGTCCAAATCAGCTGCAGGCAACTCCTCAGTGCCAATTTCCAGCAGCAAACTGGCAGGTTTCCGCGGGAATCGGGAAGGATCAACAGGGGCCAACGGACGGGCCTGTGCATTGGCCGCCTTCTTCAACAGTGGAAAGCCCATCTTCTTACGCTGCGCCAGGTAACCTGTAGCCACTTCACGCGAGAGGTCACGCATCCGCGCAAAGTAGCGGGCACGCTCGGTAACACCAATGGCCCCACGTGCGTCCAGGACATTGAAGGTATGGGAACACTTGAGCACATAGTCGTGCGCAGGAATAATCAGGACGGCTCCCAGCGCGTTCTTAGCCTCAGCCTCAAACAGGTCGTACAGTTGCATCAGCCGCTCTACACTGGCTGTCTCAAAGTTGTAGTTACAGTGCTCTACCTCCGATCGCAGCAGCACATCGCCATAAGTGATGCCAGCCCCCCAGCCCATATGCACAAAGTCACGCACTCCCTGCAGCACCATCACGATGCGCTCAAGGCCATACGTGATCTCGACTGAAACCGGATCCAGGTCAAAGCCACCCGCCTGCTGGAAATACGTATACTGGGTGATCTCTTGACCATCCATCCATACTTCCCAGCCGAGGCCCCAGGCACCCAGAGCCGGTGCCTCCCAATTGTCCTCGACCAGACGGATATCGTGCTCCCGCGGGTTTATGCCCAGAGCCTCAAGGCTCTCCAGATAGATTTCCAGTGGATTGCCGGGGTCAGGTTTAAGAATTACCTGATACTGATAGAACTGCTGCCAGCGGTTGGGATTCTCCCCGTAGCGACCATCTTGTGGACGAATAGTGAGCTCAACGTAGCCCACGTGCCAAGGCTCAGGGCCCAGCACGCGGAGAACCGTGGCAGGGTTCATCGTGCCGGCGCCGACCTGCACATTATAGGGCTGCCAGATGAGGCAGCCCTTCCCCGCCCAAAACCGATTCAGACGCATGATGACTTCTTGAAAGTCCATCTACACTCCTAAGGGCGTTCTGGCAATGACTTTACCCATTTTGGGCGCAAATGTCAAACCATGCTTCTGCTGCGCCTTTTGCCAGACCAGTGCAGACTGACTATAATCACATCTTGCGTATCTTCGTCAGCAGAATGTGCGTTCATCAGCTCTTTTGTGGAGGATTCTAGTGGAGGCTATAGCGCTGCATCGGGATAGCATCATTTTCGACGGACATTGTGATACCCTGCTCGCTGTCTTAGAAGGGAAGCGCAAACTAGGTGAGCGTTCCCCGGAAGGGCACATTGACTTGCCGCGCTTACGCGAAGGCGGCGTGACTGCTCAGGTTTTTGCCATCTTTATCCAAGACAGGTACCTGCCAGCGGGGGCAGCCAGGCAGACGCTGCGTGTACTGGACACTCTCTATTGTGAACTTGAGGAAAACGCGGACTCTTTCGTGCTAGCTACGAGGGCTGAAGATATTGAAGGGGCCAAGAGGGCCGGCAAAGTAGCA
Source organism: uncultured Anaerolineales bacterium (assembly GCA_964478075.1). GTDB lineage: Bacteria > Chloroflexota > Anaerolineae > UBA2200 > UBA2200 > DAOUEX01. Next base: position 97,200 of record CAYZGO010000003.1, read on the forward strand.
GCTGTGGTGGGCATTGAAGGAGCCGAGTCCCTCGAGGGTGACCTGGCACTGCTGCGCATGTTCTACCGTCTGGGGTTACGCTTGCTTACTGTGGCCTGGAGCCGGCGCAACCAGGCTGCAGATGGCGTCTACGAGTCACGTACTGGTGGCGGCCTCACCAACTTTGGTCTGCAGTTGGTGGAGCAGTGCAACAAACTGGGTGTCATACTGGATGTTTCTCACCTGTCCCCTGCTGGCGTGAAAGACGTCTTGGAGACGAGCTCTCAGCCAGTCATCGCCTCCCACAGCAATGTACACGCTCTATGTCCAACCCCCCGTAACCTGACCGATGAACAGTTGATTGCCCTGGCGGAGAAAGGCGGTGTGGTAGGTGTCACCTTTGTGCCTTCCTTCATCACAGAGGAAGGAAAAGAGGCCAGTCTGGAAAAGTTGCTCGATCACATTGATCACATCGTGCGCGTGGCCGGCATTGACCACGTGGGCTTGGGCTCCGATTTCGATGGTTTCGGTTCGCCTCCACCCGCGGGGTTGGAAGATGCCACCCGCCTGCCAGGGATCACAGTTGGGCTCGTCGAACGGGGTTATTCAGAGTCCGAGGTACGCAGAATACTTGGTGGCAACTTTCTGCGCGTGTTTCGTCAGGTAGTTGGGTGACGATGCTTCCCGTTTTTTCCTAGCACTCGATTGTGCTATAATGTCGCGCAACTCACAGTATGGAGGCCCATAGGCTTACTATGAAGACAACCAACGACAGTATCAGGGCTCGCTCTCCGCGTTTTGTGGCCATGACACTACTAGCGGTAGTGAGTACCGTCCTTCTGGCAGCTTGTAGCTCCAGTTCTAGCCCCACGAGCATCCCGCCCACGCGAATGCCCAAGCCCACTTTCACCACTGTGGTAGACACGCCCACTCCGGCTCCTTCGCCCACTCCGGTACCCTCACCCACTCCGACTATCAATCCGTACTTCGATCCATTGACTGGCGAGGTAGTTCAGGATGTGGCGGTGCTTCAACGGCGGCCACTCCTGGTACGCATTGGCAATGATCCCGAGGTTCGTCCACAGTCGGGGCTCTCGCAGGCGGATATCGTACTCGAAGAGATCGTGGAGCGCTGGGTGACACGTCTCACCGCAGTCGTCTGGAGCAAAGACCCTGAGGAGTTGAGGCCGATCCGCAGCGCACGGTTACTTACCATCGAACTTGGCTACATGTTCGACGGAGTTCTCGTCCATTCCGGTGCTAACGACCAAGTCCGCTGGTTCATCTCACAGTCCACGCTCGTCGATCTGGACTCGTACTTCCACCCGGCCCCTTACTATCGGATTGAGCCGGAGGGGGCGTGGAAGGACTACCCGTGGATGGGGCGAGATGCCACAAGCGCAAAAAGGGTGCGTGACTACCTTGCAAGGACTGGGAAGGAGAAAGCAGTAAGCTTGGCAGGCTTTACCTTCTCTGGGGAGGGCGATCCCACTCCCGATGGTGAGCCTGCTGCCTATGTCCACATCCCTTATCCGGAGCGAGCTCTCGTTGAATACCGCTATGACCTAGAGAATCGCGTCTACAAGCGCTTTGTGCAAGGCGAACCACACACTGATGCTCTCGACGATCAACAGCTTGCCGCTGCCAACGTGATTGTGCATTACACAAAGCACGAGGAGACAGATGTTGTAGATGTGCGGGGGGTTCCCACGCTTAACATCATCTTCACAGGTGAAGGGCGCGCGCGCATCTTCCGCGACGGGGTGATGATCGAAGCCAAATGGATCAGGCTGAACCCCCAGGATTTCTGCGAGTACATGTACCTGGATGGCTCACCTGTTCCACTGCGGCCTGGTCAAACGTGGATAGAAGTCGTCCCCACGGACTATCAAGTCACTTACGAGGCTGAGTGAGAACGTGTAGATTTCATGCAGCACTCGATAAGAGAAGCACAAGAGGTCCGCCAAGATAGCAATGCGGACCTCTTTCTTTGACGCCAGAACCCCCCGCAGCATGCTCATTGATCGTGGCCGGGGTTGAGAATGCAATGCTTGGGCAGAGGGTCAATGTCAATGATGCCCACAGGAGGAGTGATTTCACCTGACACCAGGTTGCCGCGAGCAGTGACAAAGACGGCATGTATCTCAGGCAACGTGGCATCGAAGCCTTCTTCAGCCCTCCCTGCACCAATGCACAAGCCTGCCAACGGCGTGCGGCTAAGTCCCAAAACCTGGTTCCCTCGCAGAGTTTCACTACGGCAAGTTGCACTACGCTAAGATTTCGACCACAAGAATTGGTCACTCCCTGCTTGGAGCCTGTTCATGAGCAGTGTGAACCAGTATGCGATTTGACTTTGGACACATTTGGTGTATAATTGCGCCATAGTTTGTGCAGGGGCCACCCCAAATGCAAGAGGACGAGATTAGGAAGTTGGTGCGCAAGGCGGTGCAGAAAGCTCTAGGGCTCGAGAATGACTCGTCTGTCCCGGTCACTCGAGGCCATGTACTTACTGGACGTAAGCTGATCAGTGAGGCTGACCTGCAAAATGCCGCTATTGGCAGCGAGGTTGTTGTCCCTGCCAATGCCCTGATCACCCCCCTGGCTCGCGACTTGATACGCGAACGGCACCTGCGCCCAATCCAGGAGGAACAGCCTGCCCTTGCTCCATCCTCATCGGTTGTACCGGCTCCCCGTTCCACCCAGGCAGATGCCAGCCCTGACAGAACAGTGGCCCTGGGAGCAGACCACGGCGGTTTCGCCTTGAAGGAGGAGCTCAAGAACTACCTGCAGGAGCTCGGATACGCAGTCCTGGATTGCGGCACTCACAGCACAGAGTCCGTTGACTATCCCGACTTTGCATACGCGGTGGCCAGGCTGGTGGCCGAAGGACGGGCAGCGTATGGCATCATGGTGGATGGAGCCGGCATTGGCTCGTGCATGGCCGCGAACAAAGTGCCAGGTATTCGCGCCGCCATGTGCTATGACCTGTCCACAGCGGCGAACAGCCGTGAGCACAATGATGCCAACGTATTGACTTTGGGGGGGCGCCTGATTGGCATTAGTTTGGCGCGGCAAATCGTCAAGACCTGGCTGACTACTACGTTTGGCGGGGGACGTCACGCCCGCCGTGTGGACAAAATCATGGCTATCGAGAAGCGCTATCTCAAAGAGTGAAGCGGTGAACATACGGCCGCAAATGTTGAGGGCGACATGACTATGGTAACTCCAAATGTCGAACTTTTGGTGGAGCAAATCACACGCGAGGTCGTTGCCTTGTTGCGTATGGAGCAGGATGACACTGTCTGCACTCTGGCTATTGGTGGCACGTGTTCAAGCTGCATGTTGTGCATTGACAAACGCCCTGACGTGGTGCAGCAATTCATAGATGCTGGGGCGACACGCCTGACTAGCGCCCCGGGCTTGCACCGCGTGCCGACTGGAATAGCTCAGTACATTGATCACACTCTGCTCAAACCAGATGCCACGCCTGAGCAGGTAGCCAAACTGTGTGCGGAGGCACGTGAGCACAGCTTTGCTGCCGTCTGCATTAATCCCTGCAACGTACGGCAGTCAGCCGAACTCTTGCGCGGTACGCCTGTGCACATCTGCAGCGTCATCGGCTTTCCGCTGGGGGCCACAATGGCGGAGGTGAAAGCCTATGAGGCCGAACACGCCATCTGGGACGGAGCGACCGAGGTAGACATGGTGCTCAACATTGGGGCGCTTAAAGGTAGGGACTATGCACTGGTGCAGCGCGACATTGAGGCAGTGGTACATGTTGCACACCGCAACCGTGCCCTGGCCAAGGTCATCATCGAGGCAGCCTTGTTAACCGATGATGAGAAGGTCAAGGCCTGTACCCTGGCCAAGGCAGCCCAAGCTGACTTTGTCAAGACATCTACTGGCTTTGGTCCAGGCGGTGCAACTCTGCATGACGTTGAGTTGATGCGTCGCACCGTAGGGCCTGACGTGGGAATCAAGGCGGCCGGTGGTATCCGTGATTATGAGACCGCAGAGAAAATGATTGCTGCTGGTGCGACTCGCATTGGCGCTAGTGCAGGTGTCAAGATCGTGCAAGAGGCTGGGGAAAAGTAGGCAGGATGGAGTGCTATTCTACAGATAGGAGGTTCAGCATTGGTAGACCTGCGTGGATATGTGTTTCTGGATGCATTGCAGCCGCAGATGGCGGCATTCATTGGCTCAACGGCGCGCGGTTTCCTGCCGTTGGTAGGCGACGCGTCCCTGTGGGTCGAGATATCGCCCGGCATTGAGATCAACCGCGTCACGGATATCGCAGTCAAGGCCACGAATGTTAGGCCCGCACTGCAAGTGGTGGAGCGACTGTTTGGCCTGCTGGAGGTACACTCTCCGTCTCAAGCGGATGTGCGTGATGCCGGCCGGGCCATTCTGGAGGCGCTCGAGCTCAAACCAGAGGAGCGCTGGAAGCCTGAGGTAAAGTCCAGTCAGATCATTCGCCACGTGGATGACCACCACGCTCAGTTGGTGAATCGCAACCGACACGGCATGATGTTGATCCCTGGACAGACGCTGTACATCATGGAGTTGACCCCTGCGGCTTACGCGGCCCTGGCTGCAAACGAGGCTGAAAAAGCGGCGGAGATCAACATCGTAGAAGTGCGGCCATATGGCACTTTTGGACGCGTCTATCTCGGTGGCAAAGAGAGGGACATCATGGCTGCCTACGGCGCGGCTGTGGCGGCCGTAGAGGGCATCACAGGCAAGACAATCAAAACCAAGAAGCGCGAATAACAGATTCATCAAGGAGGATACGCAACAATGGCAGAAGCACTGGGTATGATCGAAACTAAAGGGTTCGCTGCTATGGTAGAGGCTTCAGACGCCATGGTAAAGGCGGCCAAAGTCGAATTGGTCAGCTATGAGAAGATCGGTGGCGGATATGTGACCGCCATTGTGCGTGGCGACGTTGCTGCCGTAAAAGCCGCTGTGGAAGCAGGTGTACGCGGTGCAGAAAAGGTCGGCGAGGTGGTTTCTACACACGTCATCGCCCGCCCGCACGTCAACATTGATCTGGTTCTGCCCCTGGGTCGTACCGAGCAGGCCAGGCAGGAGATTGAGGGATAGTTGGAAAAGCCAGGGATCAGAAGCCGCCTGGTCCCCTGCTTTTCTTGATCCTCCTCTCCAGCTAGGAGGTGCGATGCTTATTGGCAAAATCGTTGGCACCGTGGTCTCGAACCGCAAGGACCCGAAGGTCGAAGGCTTCAAGTTCATGTTGGTCAAACAGGTGGACGTTGATCTTCAGGAGACCGGGGCCTACATTGTGGCTGCGGACGTGGTGGGCGCCGGTATCGGCGAGTACGTGCTCTACGCGACGGGCAGTGCTGCTCGCCAGACGGTTGAGACCGACAAGCGGCCCATTGATGGCGTCATCATGGCCATCGTTGACCAATGGGAAATCGGTGGTGTGCTCAAGTATCACAAATACCGCAAAGTTGATCAGGTTGAGGAGTCGTGATGGAGATTGATGAGCGGCGCATCAACTCTATTGTACAACGCGTCCTTGCTCAGCTGAACCAGGGTCCAAGTACCGCAGCAGCGGGACAGCCACTGAAGGCGCCCGTGAAAGCTCCCGTCGGGGTGACCTCTAGCCAGGACGGCATTTTCCCGGATGTGGATTCGGCGATTGCTGCCGCTGAGACTGCGTTCCAGGCACTGGATCACATGACCATTGAGTTGCGTGCCCGTCTCGTGGAGGCCATGCGGCAGACAGTGCGAGAGAATGCCGAGTTGTTGGCCCGCATCGCCTGGCGGGAAACAGGCATGGGCCGATTAGAAGACAAGACAAAGAAGAACCTTCTGGTGGCCAACAACACCCCAGGTGTGGAGGATTTGCATCCGTTGGCCTGGACTGGCGACCATGGGCTCACTCTTGTGGAGCGCGCGCCCTACGGTGTGATCGGCGGCATCACGCCCAGCACCAATCCAACGTCCACTATTATCTGCAATGCCATTGGTATGATCGCCGCTGGCAACAGCGTGATCTTCAACGCCCACCCGGGGGCCAAGGAATGCTCTGTACGAGCAGTGCAGTTGCTGAACCGTGCTATGGTCAATGCCGGCGGCCCGCCTGATCTTATCACGGCCATCCGTGAGCCCACAATTGAGAGCGCGCAGCGCATTATGAAGCACCCGGGCATTCGTCTGCTGGCTGTGACCGGAGGGCCAGGCGTGGTCCGTGTGGCTATGAACAGTGGCAAGAAAGCCATCTGTGCTGGGCCGGGCAACCCCCCAGTGGTCGTAGATGAGTCGGCAGACATTGACGAAGCGGCACGGGGCATCATCACTGGAGCTTCCTTCGATAACAACGTAGTGTGCGTGCTCGAAAAGGAGATAGTTGCCGTGGCCTCTATTGCCGATCAACTCAAGGCGGCAATGAAGACACACGGAGCCCATGAGATTACTTCGTGGGAGATGAAACGCCTGGAAAAGGTGATCTTCCACGAGGTACGTGAGCCGCCCGAGGAGAGCGTCATCAATAAGGCCTGGGTTGGACGCGATGCCAAGGTCATTCTGAAAGAGGTTGGCATCAGCGTGGGCGACGAGATAAGGTTGGTGCTTGTTGAGGTGGATCGCAACCATCCACTGCTGTGGACCGAGCAACTGATGCCGGTTATCCCTTTGGTGCGCGTGGGCAGCGTGGACGAGGCTATTGACCTGGCTATTGCTTTGGAGGGCGGCCGTGGGCACACGGCGGTAATGTGGTCTAGGCGACTGGATCACTTAAGCCGCATGGCCCGCGAGATCAATTGCTGCATCTTTGTCAAGAATGGCCCTTCACTGGCCGGCCTCGGCTTCGGTGGGGAGGGATACAGCTCCTTTTCCATCGCCAGCCCCACTGGCGAGGGGTTGACATCAGCCAAGGACTTTACCCGGGTTCGCCGCTGCACGTTAGTGGATGCGTTCAGGATTGTATAGAGGTGGCATTAGCTAGAGGGTTGTGATTGGTGGCGAGTGACATCGTAGCAAAGGTCAGGGATGCCGGAGTGGTTGGCGCAGGGGGCGCAGGGTTCCCCACTCACGTCAAGCTGTCGGCAAAAACAGATACAGTGATTGCCAACGGAGCCGAATGTGAGCCGCTTCTGCATGCCGATCAGCATCTTATGACTCGCTATCCCAAGGTAATTGTGCGTGGCCTGCGCCTGGCAATGCAGTCTACGGGCGCCGAGCGCGGCATCGTGGCGCTTAAGGCGGAGTACAAGGAAGCAGTCGCAGCTTTTGAGCGTGTACTGAAGGAAGATGAGGACATCTCCCTGCATTTACTCGGCAGCTTTTATCCGGCCGGTGACGAGTTTGTCCTTGTTTATGACGTTCTGGGGCGCATGGTGCCCGAGGGCGGCATTCCGCTTGAAGTCGGTGTAGTAGTCAACAACGTGGGGACGCTTTTCAACGTGGCTCGTGCAGAGAAGGGTGTCCCTGTCACGCACCGCTATCTCACGGTGACCGGCGAAGTGAAGAACCCTGTCACTGTGCCCGTTCCTATCGGCACTACAATGGCTCAGGTGGTCGAGTGGGCAGGAGGTACTGCGAATGCAGGTGGCCAGATGACGCCAGACGAGCTGGTGTTCGTCGCCGGAGGAGCCGTGATGGGCCATGTGGTGCAGCCAACGGACGTGGTGACCAAGACCACAGGGGGCCTGTTGGTTTTGCCGTCTGACAATGCTGCGGTGCGCCAGATGACAAGACCGCTGTCGCAGGCCATTCGTCGGGCGATGTCTACTTGCGACCAGTGTCGTGACTGTACTGACCTTTGCCCGCGGCATCTGCTGGGCCATGCTTTAGCGCCGCACGAGATCATGCGTTCGATCAACTATGGTCTGGAGCAGCCTACTGACATTATCACGGCGGCCGTCTTGTGCTGTGAATGTCGTCTCTGCGAGGCCTACGCGTGCCCGCTGGGGATCTCACCCATGGCTTACTATCGCGAAGTCAAGCGCCAACTTGCCGAGGCTGGCTGGAAGAACACCGTGCATCGCCGCAGCGAACTAACGCCGCATGCGATGTTTGAGTACCGCCGTGTCCCCCTGGGCCGCCTGATTGACAAGCTCGGTCTCACCGCTTATCGCGAGTATGCTGTGCCTCTCGACGAGCGAGAGTGGCAGCCCAAAGAAGTGCGTATCCCACTCAAGCAGCACATTGGCGTACCTGCCGAACCAACGGTGAAGGAGGGAGACAGCGTGAAACAAGGCGACCTCATCGCTTCCATCCCCAAGGGCAAACTGGGCGCCAACGTGCATGCGTCCGTCGGTGGTACGGTCAGGGAAGTCACGGAGGAGTACATAAGGATAGAAACCGGTTGACGGTTTGGCAGTTGGCGGTTGGCAGTTTGCAGTAGGGAACAGGAGATCCCAAGAATGGGACACGCTTATGAAACGATTGTCGCTTGGCAGAAAGCCGGTGATTTGACTGTCGAGATCTACCGAGTGACAGACCAGTTTCCAACGTCTGAGATGTATGGCCTGACTTCGCAAATGAGGCGCGCAGCAGTATCTGTACCAGCAAACATCGCAGAAGGCGCGGCGCGTCAGTACATGAACGAATATCAGCACTATTTGTATGTAGCGAAATCTTCTCTGCCGGAGTTGGCCTACTATATTCATTTGACCTGCCGTCTGAGGTTGATTAGCGAAGCTACGCGAAGCCGGTTGGACGGCTTGCGCTCTGATACTGGACGGCCCTTGCAAGGTCTGATAGCCTGGGTTGAGCAACAGAGTGCACGAGGTGTTGTCTTGAACAAGCGGATTTCCGATGCTTCAGAATTCTATGCTACCTGCCGCGAGCTTTCAACTGACAACAGGCAACGGCCCACCGACAACTGATAACCGCTAACTGGCAACCGGCAACTAGGAACTGCCAACTGGCAACCGGTAACCGGCAACTGGTAATCGATCACCGATCTCGAGGTATATCATGCAGCCAGCTATTGGTCTGGTCGAAACGAACAGCATAGCCATTGGTATCAAAGTTGGTGATGCCATGGTCAAACGCGCACCGGTGAATCTCTTGGAGGCGCGCACTGTCTGCCCGGGCAAGTACATCGTGCTCGTAGGCGGCGATACCGGCCCTGTTGGGGAGGCGATGGAATCCGGTATCGAGGTTGGCGCCGATTCCGTCGTGGACAAGCTCTTCTTGCCCAACGTTCACCTCTCTATCTTTCCCGCCATTGCCGGCGCTGTGGAAATGAAAGAGGTGGAAGCTCTAGGTATCATTGAGACCATCAGCGTGGCTTCCACCATTGTGGCCGCAGACGCGGCGGCGAAAGCCGCAGCTGTCACGTTAACTGAGGTTCGACTGGCCAATGGACTCGGCGGAAAGTCGTTCGTACTAATGGTTGGCGACGTGCCAAACGTGGAGGCCGCTGTCGAAGCAGGTGTGAACGTGATCAAAGACGAGGGTTTGCTGATCCGCTTCGTGGTGATTCCGCAACTGCATGAGGACATGCGGCAGAAGATAGTGTAGCAGGGGCCGGCTTGCCCATCGGGCCGGATAATAGGAGCTAGGATGCAGCTAGGGAAAGTCATTGGCACAGTTGTTGCCACAAGGAAGCACGAAGCCCTGCAAGGCATCAAACTGCTTATTGTGCAGCCACTGACGCCGGATGGGCAGCCGAAGGGCCGGCCAGTCGTTGCTGCGGACGGCACAGCCATGGCTGGCCCTGGAGAGACCATCTTCATGATTGCAAGCCGCGAGGGGGCAATGGTCTTGGAGAAATGGTTCACCCCAGTGGATCACGGCATCATTGGCATAGTGGACGACATCTACGTTGATGTGAACGCCATCCCAAATGAGCCTTAGTGCAGGAGCAGACCATTGTTTCTCGGCAAGGTCATTGGCAATATCGTTTCCACCATTAAGATCAAAGACTATCAGGGTTTCAAACTGCTGCTTGTGCAGCCCATCCAACCCGAGGGCACGCCCTGGAAAGACCCGCTGATTTGCATAGACATCGTCGATGCAGGTGTGGGGGAGACTGTTCTCTATCTGGATGAAGGCAGTTCCGCACGACAGCTTCTCGGCCTTGAGCCTGTTGGCGCCGTGCGAGCGGTCGTTGTGGGCATTGTGGATGAGATTCAATGGCAGGACGATGAAGGCGAATTGCAGTCCAGGATGCCGCACAGAGAGACGTGAGATCCTGCCCATATTTGTGGTGTTAGGAGAGATAGCTGTTGCCCACCTATTCTGAGCGCCAACGCGAGACTGCCCTACGAGAAGAGATCGTCCGTGTTTGCCGTTTGATGTGGGAAAAGGGCTTCGTTGCGGCCAGCGATGGAAATGCGTCTGTGCGGCTGGGTGGAGACCGCCTGCTGGTGACTCCCAGCGGTTTGAGCAAAGGGTTCCTTTCGCCGTCAGATATGGTGCTGACCGACATGGAAGGTAAGCCCGTCCGCCTGTTCAGTCACGGGGACAGAGGGCTCAAGCCTTCCTCGGAGATTCTGCTGCATCTCGAAGTGTACCGTCAGCGTCCTGACGTGCACGCCGTCGTTCACGCACATCCTCCGCTGGCCATTGCCTTCACCATCGCTGGCATCTCACTGGCGGAGTGTGTATTGCCAGAGGTGGTGGTCAACCTGGGCAGCATACCCACTACGGCCTATGCCACTCCCTCAACGGCAGAAGGGCCTGAAGTCATCCAGGGGCTGATCCGCGACTACGACGCGTTGATCCTCGACCGCCACGGCACGGTAACTGTGGGACCAACTGTGTTCGATGCCTACATGAAGCTGGAGAAAATCGAGCATTTGGCGCAGGTGACTCTAGCCGCACGGCAGTTGGGCAGAGTTGGGCTGCTGCCACAAGAAGAGGTGCGCAAGTTGGTGGAAATGCGCCGCCAGAAGCTGGGGCTGCCGCCTGACTACCAGGGGCCTGGCTGTGTCAATTGCGGCGCTTGCGGACGTGAGGCAACAGGCGACGGAGACGACAGTTCGCAATTCTCTGACCCAGATCTGGTGCGCCGCATTGCCGAGACTGTGGCTCGTGAACTGAGCAAGCAACTGTCATAGGCTGAATCACCAACTAGAAACCCCGTTTCTTCATGGAGATCAACGAATTAACTGGGTAGCGGGCTTACACAAGTCAGCAAGTGAGCTAAGAGCGAAGGACTGAAATCCCTGGCTGAAGTCAAGAGGCGCCCTCACCTGTGCCTGCCCTGTCTCACCTTTGGTCTTCACGCCACCTCTGGTCTTTACGCCAGAGGCGTAAACGGAAGGCGTGAACGGGGACGACAGGCCTGAGGCGCCACAGGTGCAGGCAGGCGCTGGGTCAAGACCCTGAGGGGTCTGTTCAGATTCAGCCAGCGAATTCCATTCGGTCGTGATGTGGAACCATTACCCACTTGAATAGCCAAGGTCCACCAAGAAACCGGGTTTCGCCATCGCCTAGTAGCGGGAGAAACAAGCAGTGCCCGACCGAACGCGAGTCTATCGTACAGAGGCCGTCGTCCTCAGGCACAGCGATTTCGGCGAGGCCGACCGTCTGCTGACAGTTTATACCCCTTACACGGGCAAGGTGCGCCTGCTGGCCAAAGGCATTCGCAAGCCCAAAAGCCGCAAGGCCGGCCACCTGGAGTTGTTCACCCGCACGCAGTTATTGGTTGCCCGTGGCCGGAACCTCGATATCGTCACCCAGGCTGAGACAATTGACCCTTATCTGTCCCTGCGGCAGGACCTGTGGCGCATGAGCCACGCCCACTATGTGGCCGAACTGGTAGATTGTTTCACCAAAGAGCAAGCCGAGAACCAGGCTCTCTATCGCCTGCTTTGCGACGTTCTGAACTGCATCTGCCACTCGGCTGACCTCGCACTGACCGTGCGCTTTTTCGAGCTGCGCTTGTTAACCCTGGTAGGCTACCGCCCACGGTTGTTCGATTGCCCACGCTGCAATGCCCGTCTGGAGCCAGTCACCAATTTCTTTTCGGCTGAAGAAGGTGGAGCGCTTTGCCCGCGTTGTGGTGAAGGCGAGCCCACAGCGAGAGCCATTTCGCTCAACGCGTTGAAAGTGCTGCGCTACTTGCAGACCCGTGAGTATGCCGAGTGCCTGCGCTTCCAATTGAGCCAAGCAACCCATTCTGAGGTGGAAAGGGTCCTGCAGAACTACCTGGTCTATATCCTTGAGCGCAGACTAAAATCCGTGGAATTCCTCAACATCCTGCGTCGTGACGGCCTGGCACCCGGCAATGGATGACCTGGTAGAAGCGCAGCAAGAACTGAAACGCTTCCTGTACGGTGCACTGGATCAGCAGCATGCTCAGCGCTTTCTCAGCAAGTCCAAGGTTGGGTACGTGCTCCTGAACCACGGGTACGACTAGACTTTCGCTTCCTGCAAGCAAGCTGTAAACGAGCGCAAATGATCCGCGTAGCCTAGAATGGTGCCGGTGACTAAGAAGAACACCAAACTGGTAAAGACGCTTATCCAGAGATCCACAAGAGCCGCGGACACAGTGTAGACCGCAATGACTGCCTAGCCTGACACCAAGAAGGCTCTATCCACCCTACTGGCCTCTCTAGAACGGCCGAAGATGGGCCACATCTCCAAGAACATGGAAGTGAATATCAGCACGTATGGTATGAAGGAGACCAGCCCCATAGTCGAAAGCACAAGAACATAGCTATTGTGCGGTGTTGGCTGGTCATAGGCAAGAGTCGGCCAGTAGCCGCGGCACTGTTAGGAGCGGTTGAAAACTGAACTCCGAATCGTTGCAAGCGGTAGGTGAGCGTGGACCATTTTGTCATTCCACGAGACGGAAATGTCCATGCCCTGCTTCAATGTGTCCGGGAAGTTAGCTTCCAGATTCTATCCTCAACAGCACAGGAGCTACGATCGTCTCTACGAATGCCTTGTTTTATCTGCGTTCTCCAGCAGTTACCGTTTACCTTGTCTCCCGTTTATGCGCTTGGCGTAAAGACAAAGGCACTGCGGGTAAGCAAAGCACCGCACTGCACTAACCCGCGGCAGTACGACCGAAGGCGAAGTCCCTCGTCAAGCGAGGCGAACGGCCGCCATCTGTTTGGCGGGGGAGCCCCCGCAGCGAAGCGGAGACGGGAGTGGGGCAGGGTCCCCGAAGCGCAGCGGAGCGGGGCAACCGCCGCTGAACATCGGATACTGATTCACATCAAGCGTTACGTATTGCTTCCTTATCAGTGCAGGAGAAATCTACCATGACCGGTTCACTTTTCAGCTGAAAATGGTTCACTTTTGAATTGCAAATAACAAGAACCTGCGTGAATTTGACAAAACTGATAAATGGATATATACTAACAAAATGGCTTTCAGGAACCGCGGGCCTGGAAAGCATAGCGCTTAGTTGAAATCGTCACTACGTCTCAAGGTGCGATACTCAGTACTCACGATGTGCTGTGTTGTGGCCCAAGTTAACAGGATCGCACTTTTTCAGCGTACTCTTCGAGAATCGCTCGAATGAAGAGGTCACACGATGTTACTGCCTATAGAAGCACTCACCTCCAGGATTTATCAGGCATTGCTTGTCAGCGTGCAAGAATAGCGACAATAGACGTCTCGGCTACTATCCCTCAATCTACCAGCTGGGAAGGATACCGAGATTTTTTGCTGCTTAATTGCTCTGAGCCCCGCCCAAGAGATGGCGGGACATAGGAGGACCATATTGGAGATTAGAGATATCGATGCTGTGCGTATCAGCCTGGCATCTCCCGACCGAATTCGCGAGTGGTCTTACGGCGAGGTCACAAAGCCAGAGACCATTAACTACCGCCGCCTGCGGCCAGAAAAGGATGGCCTCTTCTGTGAAGCAATCTTTGGCCCTACCAGGGATTGGCAATGCTATTGTGGTAAATATAAGAAGATTCGCTACAGGGGTATTGTTTGCGAGAAGTGCGGCGTAGAAGTCACCCATTCGCGGGTGCGCCGAGAACGGATGGGCCACATCGAGCTGGCAACTCCCATTGCCCACATCTGGTATACACGCCGCTCGCCCAGCTACCTGGGCCTTATCCTCAACATCTCGCAGCGCAACCTGGACCGTGTGCTGTATTTCGCACAATATATCATCACTGCGGTTGATGAAGACGCACGCCAAAAGGCTTTGGGGCGGCTGGATCAGGAACTCGGCCGGGAGACGGCGCGTCTAAATCAGATTGTTGAGGAACAGGTGCAGGCCCTCGAAGCCCAGTTGGCAGATGAGCTGGAGCAACTCAAAGAGCAACGAGAACACTTAATTCAAGAGTTTGAAGAAAAGCTAACCTCCACAACCAATGAGACCATGAACCAGGCTGCCACCTTGCAAAAACAGCTAGACCTGTACACGAAGCAGGCGGCTCCCATGGAACTCGTTTTCTCACCGGCAGATACCACGATTGTCCAGCAGGGCAAGTTAGTTACCAGACGTGCATACTCGCGATTGAAAAAGGTTGTGCAGGATAAGCTCAGTGAGGTCGAAGCTGCAATTCAGGCAGAGAAAGCCGAATCATTGGCTCCGGTTGAGGCCAGGCAAGACTATCTCCACCAGATGGTGGCTGATAGGCGAGAAGAACTGCAGAAGGAAATAGCCGAGCAGCTTCTGGAAGCTGAAGCTCGTATTGAGAAACAACGCGAAGAACTACGCAACCTTGGAGCTCGACAACTAATCGACGAAAGCCGTTACCGGGAACTCGAGGAGAAATGGCCCAGAGTTTTCAAGGCTGACATGGGCGCAAAGGCCATCCGAGACATCGTTAAAGCCATTGATCTGGAAGCCCTGGCTCTCATGCTGCGGCGTGAAATCCTGGTGTCCAAATCAAAGCAGCGGCGCAAGAAGGCAACTAAGCGTCTACGTGTCGTTGAGGCCTTACGCCAGTCTGGCAACCGCCCAGAGTGGATGATCCTCACCGTCCTGCCCGTTATACCACCTGGCCTGCGTCCTATGGTGCAGTTGGATGGAGGGCGCTTTGCTACAAGCGACCTGAACGACCTCTATCGTCGCGTGGTGAACCGCAACAACCGGCTCAAGCACTTGATCAAGCTCCAGGCTCCTGAGGTCATCGTGCGCAATGAGATGCGCATGCTCCAAGAGGCTGTGGATTCACTAATTGACAACAGCAGGCGGGGCAAGGCCATCTCCCTGCGCGGGCGCCGACAACTCAAGTCGCTCTCAGACATGCTCAAAGGCAAGCAGGGGCGATTCCGGCGCAACTTGCTGGGCAAGAGAGTGGACTATTCCGGCCGCTCAGTCATCGTCGTTGGGCCCAAGCTCAAGCTGCACCAATGCGGTCTGCCAAAACGTATGGCACTGGAGCTTTTCCGGCCGTTTGTGATGCACAAGCTGGTAGAATACAACCACGCTATCAACATCAAGGGAGCCAAACGCCTGATCGAGAGGGAGGCCCCTGAGGTCTGGGAGGTTTTGGAAGAGATTACTCGCTCCCGCCCTGTGCTTCTCAACCGTGCACCCACTCTGCATCGTCTGGGCATCCAGGCCTTCGAGCCAGTATTGGTGGAAGGCAATGCTATTCAAATCCACCCATTGGTCTGCGCCGCGTTCAACGCGGACTTTGACGGTGATCAAATGGCCGTGCACGTGCCGCTTTCCGATGCTGCTGTTTCCGAGGCCAGGGAGTTGATGCTTTCCAACCGCAACCTGCTATTGCCTGCAAACGGCGAACCGATTGTCGGGCCGACAAAGGACATGGTATTGGGTTGCTACTACTTGACCATAGACTTGCCTGGCGCCAAGGGTGAAGGTAAGATCTACTCCGACTACGATGAAGTCTCCCTGGCTTGCAGCCTCGGCAAACTAGACCTACACGCCAAGATCAACTTCTATGCAAGGCCGGGGCCACGACGCAAGACGAGACTGATTGAAACTACAGTGGGGCGAGTGCTCTTTAACGAGATACTCCCACCCAAACTACGCTTCTACAACGAGGTGTTGGACAAGGCTGGCTTGAAAGCCTTGATTGGCCAAGCCTACCAGGAATTGGGCCCGGAAGAGACTGCAGAACTAGTGGACAAGATCAAAGACCTTGGCTTCAAATATGCAACTAGGTCGGGTATCACTGTTGCCATCGAGGATTTGACGATACCTCCAGACAAGACCGCTATCTTGGACGAAGCGACCAACAAAGTGACAGAGGTTGAGCGACAATACCGCCGCGGCCTTATCACCCAAAACGAGCAGTACGTCAAGACCGTCGAACTATGGACAGAGGCCACAGACAGAATCACTGCTGCAGTCGCTCGTGACCTCGATCGCCACGGCTCGATTGGTATCATGGCCTACTCCGGGGCAACCAAAGGCGGCCTGCAGCCGCTGCGGCAATTGGCAGGAATGCGGGGCCTGATGGCTGATCCCTCTGGACGCATCATCGCTCTGCCCATTCGTTCCAACTTCCGGGAAGGCCTCAGCGCACTTGAGTACTTCATTTCCACCCATGGGGCTCGCAAGGGTCTGGCAGACACGGCCCTGCGTACTGCTGACGCTGGCTACCTCACTAGGCGACTGGTAGACGTCTCTCAGGATGTCATCATCAACGAAGAAGATTGTGGTACCAAGGCAGGGATCTGGATCGAAAGGGCACGCAGCGAGGCCATCAGGGAAACTTTCGCGGAACGAATTATCGGACGCATAGCAGCAAGACGGGTTGTTAGTCCCAAGACTGGCAAGATACTCGTGGATGTAGGAGAGATGATTGACGAACGCAAGGTCAAGGCCATTGATTCTCAGGGTGTGGAGCGCGTCTTTGCCCGCTCACCGTTGACCTGCCCGCTGCGCTATGGTATCTGCGCCAACTGCTACGGGCGCGACCTCGCTCGTCGTGAGAAGGTAAAGATCGGTGAGGCCGTAGGAATTATCGCCGCGCAGTCCATCGGTGAGCCCGGTACGCAGCTGACGTTGCGCACGTTCCACACGGGTGGCGTGGCTGGCATTGAGGACATCACCCAAGGCTTGCCACGCGTGCAGGAACTGTTCGAAGCTCGCAATCCCAAAGGCCAGGCCATTATCTCAGATATCGCCGGGGTGGTGCACATCAGACGCGAGGAAGACATGCGGCTGGTGGAGGTCGTATCCAGTCACATGCTGCATTATCCGCACCCCATACCGAGGAACTACAAGATCCTGGTACAAGCAGAGGACACGGTGAAAGTCGGTGATCCACTGGCTAAGCGGGGGCAAAGGCAAATCCTCGCGGACGCCGACGGCATTATAGCGCTCAAGGGTCGGGATATCGTGATTCGTCACGAGGAGCGGGAGGACCGCGAGTACGAGATTCCTGCTGCCGCCCGGCTTTGTGTTGAGGAGGGACAGTGTGTGGAAGCTAGCGACCGCATCACGGAAGGCGCACTGAACCCTCATGAGATCCTTGACATCTTGGGCATTGAGGCGGTTCAGCAATACTTGTTGGAAGGGATTCAGGAGGTATACCACACGCAGGGCGTCACGATTCACGACAAGCATATTGAGATCATCATCCGGCAGATGCTGCGGCGCGTGCGCGTGACGAGTTCTGGTGATACCCATCTACTGCCAGCAGATCTGGTTGACAAAGTGGATTTCGAGCAGATCAACAACGAGATAATCGCTGAAGGTGGTGAACCAGCTACCGCGCAGCCTGTGCTCTTGGGCATTACCAAGGCTGCACTGAACACGGAAAGCTTCCTCTCGGCAGCCTCGTTCCAGCATACAATCAGTGTCCTGTCCAACGCAGCAATTGAGGGCAAGTGCGATGATTTGCATGGGCTCAAAGAGAGCGTGATCATTGGCAAGCTGATTCCAGCAGGCACGGGTTTCCAGCGCCGGCGGGAGAAGCGAGAAGCTTTGGCTGCTGCCACTGCCCTGGCTATGAGAATGCACCTGCCTGTAGAGGCTGTGACGGCTGAAGAGACTGCCGAATCCACCAGCGTGGCCACGGCTGCCTCAACGGCAAGAGTGACTGCCAGCCAGGAAGGTAGTTGATACCCAGCCTTCAGGAGGAGTCTGAATCGGACGTAGGCAAATGAATACATGGAAAGCCTACTATCTACTTCAGCGTCGCCGCAAGAGTTCTAATGTAGCCCTTCGGCTGGTCAGCGCATTGCTGTTGTTAGCAGTAATCATCGGTGCCTTGGCCATTGTCCTGGGATTTGGCACCGTATTCGCGGTATACGCTTACTATAGCGGGCAATTGCCTTCAGCAGAGGAGATCAGTCAGATGACGGTCTCCTCTTTTGAAACCACCAGGATCTACGACCGCACGGGCACCCATCTGCTGTATGAACTCCTGCCTCCAGAGGGCGGCAACCGCACTATGGTACCGCTGCATAAGATTCCGGCCCACATGCGCTATGCCACCATCGCCATGGAGGACAAAACCTTTTACGAGAACCCGGCCGGGATCAATCCAATTGGCATCGCGCGTGCCGCAATCAACAATCTGCGTGGTCTGCCTGTGCAGGGCGGCAGCTCCATAGCGCAGCAGTTGATCCGGAACGTGGTCATGACGCCTGAGGAGAGGATGCAGCGCAGCTATGCGCGCAAGATCAAAGAAGTCATCTTGGCCTTCGAGTTGACGCGACGCTATCCAGGCCTGGAGGGCAAGGACAGAATCCTGGAAGGGTACCTCAATACCGTCTTCTACGGGCGATGGTCCTATGGCATTGAGGCAGCAGCTCAGAACTACTTCGGCAAGCCTGCAGAAGACCTGACCCTGGCCGAGGCGGCTATGCTGGTACCCCTGCCCCAAAGCCCAGCGTTGACTCCCATCGACGCCCCCGAAGAAGCGAAGAAACGCCAAGAGATCGTGCTGGATCAGATGTACCTTCAAGGCTACATTACTGCGGAGGAGGCGTGGGCGGCGAAGCAGGAGAAGCTAAAGCTGGTGTCCAAGCGCTTTGACATCAAAGCGCCACACTTTGTGATGTATGTGCGCAATTTGCTTGAGGACGAGTACGGCCCAGAAGCTGCCTACGGGGGTGGCTTCCAGGTATATACCACGCTCAACCTCGAACTGCAGAACGAGGCAGAGCGTATCGCGCGTGAGCATATCGCCGAAAAGCGAGAAGATCATAAGGTAACCAATGCAGCGGTCGTTGTCATTGATCCCCGCACTGGCGAGATCCTGGCTATGGTCGGCAGCTTGGATTACTTCGATCCCTCCATAGATGGCCAGGTGAATGTAGCTATCTCCGAGAGGCAGCCAGGCTCCTCTTTCAAGCCTTTCACTTACGTGACCGCATTCGCTCAGGGCTACACGCCAGGCACCATGATCATGGACGTGCGCACGAGTTTCCCCGACGATCCCAATCCTCCCTACGTCCCCGAGAATCACGATCGCCTCTTCCACGGCCCGCTGCTCTTGCGCAAAGCGCTTGCCTGCTCCTACAATGTACCTGCTGTGGGCGTGTTGTACCGAGCTGGCATTGAGAACGTCCTAGACACTGCCCATCGTATGGGGATAAACACATTGAACCGCGATTTCTACGGGCTCAGCCTGACCCTTGGAGGCGGTGAGGTTACCTTGCTTGACCTTACCTATGCCTACAGCGTCTTTGCCAACGGCGGCATCATGGTCGGCGAACCGGTGCCTCCTCAGGATCTAAAACCAGGTTTCCGTGAGCTCAATCCCGTGGCGATCCGGAGAATAGAGGATACTCAAGGCAATGTGATCTACGAGTACACTGAGCCTCAGCGTGCAGAGATCATTCGGCCACAACTGGCTTACCTGATTACCAATATCCTCTCTGACAACAGAGCTCGGATGGGCACTTTTGGTCCCAACAACATCATCAATCTCAGTCCTCGCGCGGCTGTCAAGACCGGAACCACAACGGATTACCGTGATGCCTGGACTGTAGGTTATACACCGCAAGTAGTCACGGGCGTGTGGATTGGCAACAGCGCCAACACGCCCATGGAACTCATGCCTGGCAGTCGAGGAGCGGGGCCTATCTGGCGTGCACTTATGGACTACATGCTCGAGGATTTGCCAGTCGTCGAGTTTCCTGTGCCGGATGGCCTGGAATGGGTGGAGATAGATGCCACTTCAGGCCTGCTGCCCACTGCATACTCTCCCCACACAGTGCGCGAGGTCTTCATCGAGGGGACTGCACCCACCAAGTACGATAATGTACACCGTCCATTTCGGATTTGCAAAGTCTCAGGCAAGCTGGCGACCGTATTCTGCCCCTTGGAAACGGTAGAAGAGCAGGTCTTTGAAATCTATCCCCCTGAGGCCAGCGACTGGGTGCGGGAGAATCAGATTCCGCAACCCCCTACAGAATACTGCGATGTGCATGGCCCCAGCCTCACAACGTCCGACGTAGCCATCAGCAGTCCGCCTCTATATGCTTACGCCACGGGAGTTGTACCCATCGTTGGCAATGCCCGCCCG
This sequence comes from uncultured Anaerolineales bacterium, assembly GCA_964478075.1. Lineage (GTDB taxonomy): Bacteria > Chloroflexota > Anaerolineae > UBA2200 > UBA2200 > DAOUEX01. Next base: position 117,530 of record CAYZGO010000003.1, read on the forward strand.
GGTGATTTCAGGCTGTATCGAGTGCAATACGGCAAAGGCCTAAATCCGTCGGAGTGGACGCAGATTGGCGGCGAGCATTACAACCGGGTGGACAACAACATCCTGGAATACTGGGATGTCAGCCAGTTGGAGGAGGGCTTGTATAGTCTGCGGTTGATTGTGCTTGTGGGGCACAACAACTATCGCCAGGTAGTAATCCAGGTCACCGTGGATAACACTGCGCCTGATGTGGAGATCATCTACCCATGGGAGGGCGCAGTCTACACGCTGGAAAGCGATGAGTGGGTGAACATTCAGGTTGATGCCATTGACAACTATTCGATGGATAGGGTCGAATTCTATCTTGATGGGGAGCAGATTGGCTACAGCACAGTAGCACCCTTCACCAAGAAGTGGACGATCGCCCTTTCTGATACTATTCCAACCTTGAGCCTCGACCCCACAGTTATCAGCAGCACAGTCGTGATCACCACAGGCGAGCTCTACATAGAAGCGCAGACGTTCTTCGATGGAACTGTAGTGACTGTCACCCGTTCTATTACCGACAACCATATCATTACATCAACAGTTGCCTATACCACGGGATTCGGAATTATCGCAGACACTGGGGGTTACACCGAAACCCACGTTCTGCACGTGATCGGTTTTGACGCCGTTGGCAATCAGGCCGAGAGTGAGCAAGTCCGCATATACACTATTCACAGGCCTAAGGAAGAAAAGGAAGAGACGCCAACCCCGGTTGCCGCCATGCCCCGACATCTCTTAGGCGGGGGGTTGATCGTGACCCTTGTAGCCCGGCAGCGCTCGCGGGCTCGGCGGGGTATCACGGCAAGGTCTCAGCCACACAGGCGTGGGTGACAGTGTCAAGAAACCACAGAGCGCTGTGCTCTTCCTCATACTGGCCCCTTGGTCAGGTTCCCGCCTGGCATAACAACGGATGAAAACAAGTTGAATAGGTTCGTAATATCCCCTACGGACGTGCGCACGGTGAACAACAGCTACTGTCAACCGCCAACTGCAAACTGGTAACTGCTTTTTACACGGGAGAGATGATGATGAGCACAGCCTATGTGTACGATCCCCTGTATCTCAAGCATACCAAGGCCCAGCACCCAGAGAACAAACGCCGCCTGGAACAGATAATGAAGCATCTGCAAGATGCGGGGTTTCTGGAGCGCATGAGGCACTTGGAGGCTCGGGATGCATCCGTAGAGGAGATTTCCACTGTTCATCGCCCCAGTTACATCGCGCAGGTGCGCGACACAGCCGAGCATGGTGGAAGTTGGTTGGACGCGGACACCTACGTGGCCCCGCAGTCGTACGCTGCGGCTCTGCGCGCAGCAGGAGGCCTACTACAGGCTATGGAGGCTGTGCTGGAAGGTGAAGTGGACAACGCATTTGCTCTGGTACGCCCCCCAGGCCACCACGCCCTGGCGAACCGGGCTATGGGCTTCTGCTTGTTTAACAACATCGCCATAGCGGCACGGCATGCCTTGCACAAGTATGACCTGGAGCGTGTGCTCATCGTTGACTTTGATCTGCATCACGGGAACGGCACGCAGGATGCATTCTACGAGGAGTCGCAGGTTCTGTATTTCTCGACCCACCAATACCCTTATTACCCAGGTACGGGACACTGGCGGGAGACCGGTCGGGGCTCTGGCCAAGGCTACACGGTCAACGTGCCCTTGCCGGCCGGGACCGGCGACACTGGCTACCAGCACGTGTTTGACGAGATCCTCCTGCCGCTGGCGCGTCGATTCAAGCCACAACTGATTCTGGCATCAGCGGGCTACGATGCTCACTGGGCGGATCCTCTGGGTATGATGCTACTGTCGGTATCAGGCTACGCTAGCATGGTGCGCACCTTGGTCACGCTTGCTGGCGAACTCTGTGCTGGACGGCTCGTGCTGACGCTGGAGGGAGGATATAACCTCGAAGCCCTGGCGTTGAGCATTGCAGCCACGTTCTCCATGCTGCTGGGCGATGAAAAAGTACACGATCCTTTAGGACCGGCAACGCAAGGGGAGCATTCAGTTGATGCCATGATCAGCACCGTCAAAGGTGTGCACGGGCTTCCCTGAACGCTCCCCCAAGGACGTCACCCTCGTGCGTAGCACGATGTGCAAAGCCTGAGCGCAGCAAAGGGTCTCGGCCAGACGCAAGCGAGATTCCCTTCCGCGTAGCGTCTCCGCCGCTTGCCCTGTCTCAGGACGACAGGACTGAGGCGGCGGACGGCGGCCCGGGTCAGGGCGGGCTTCGCTTTGCTCAGAATTACATAGTATCCTCTGATATCGGCCTCTAACCACTAGCAAAGGCGTGCAATGAAGCTCGAAATATACGAGGATATTAATGGCTTCGACGCTCTGCAAGCGGAATGGAACGCGCTGCTGCAGCGCAGTGCCACCAACGTGCTATTTCTGACCTGGGAATGGCAGCGCGCGTGGTGGAACGCCTTTGGTGAAGGCAAAAGCCCTTCGGGCTCGAGCCCCTCAGGGCGAAGCCTGCGCTTGCTGGCTATGCGCGACGAGATCGGGCAGCTCAACGCCATTGTGCCGCTCTTCATCCAGGAGACATCCCTCAATGCGAACGCCCCACTGCCGGATATCAGCGTTGAGCATCCTGCCGTCATGGCCTGCGCGGAGTGTCAGCGGATGGTGCATCTCGTTGGTGGTACTGAAGTCTCGGACTACCTGGACATCATAGCCCCTACCGAATTCACGCGAGAGGTTTGTGCGACGTTGCTGGACGTCCTCGCTGATATGGAAGATTGGCGAATCCTGGATCTGCGCGGCCTGCCGTCGGCATCGCCCACTGTGTTGGCAGTAGCCGAATTTGCTCGCGCACATGGCTGGGATGTGCAACAGGCCAGGGAAGACGTGTGCCCCGTGCTCGAACTGCCCAGTATATGGGCAGAATACCTTTCGCTAAGGCTGAACAGGAAGCAGCGTCACGAACTGCGCCGCAAGATACGTCGTGCCGAGCAGCGAACGCAGGTTGAAATGCATTGGATGAATGATGCAGACAGTATAGAACAGGGACTGGATATCTTTTTCCAGTTACACAAGGCCAGCGCTCCCGACAAGGAGGCATTTATGGATGAGCGCATGCAGGGCTTCTTCCGCGCTGTGGCCCACTTTGCTTTGGAAAGGGGCTGGCTGCGCCTGAGCGTGCTGCGTTTCAACGGACACCCTGTGGCCAGCTACCTCTGCTTTGACTATGGGGACGACAGGCTGGTCTACAACTCGGGCTTTGACCTGTCAGCCTACGCCGACCTGTCGCCCGGTATCGTCTTGCTGGGCTATCTGATCGATGACGCCATACAGCGCGGCTGCAAGCGCTTCGACTTTTTACAGGGAAGCGAGCGTTACAAGTACGACCTTGGTGCGGCGGATACTGAGGTGCTGCGCTTGCTCGTCCGTCGCTAATGGCTGGTAGATAAAGGAAGACTAGGTGGAGAAACGCTCTCGCGGCACGAGGTATCACTACCCTACCATAGACTATCATCAGTTTCAGACGCTCGAGACACGTGTTGCAGACAAGGTCTACAAGTTCGTCTCCAAGCCCGGCATCGCTTCCTGGGACACAGTGGACAGCGACACGCCCCTGCTGGCTGACAGCGTTCAATTGCTCCCCGGGCAAGAGATCCTCTGCGTCGGCTGCGGCCACTGCCTCCTTGGCGCAGTCATCGCCGATCGGTTGCCCGACGCGAAGCTTTGGCTTCTTGATTCGAATGTGGCGGCGGTGAGAGCGGCGCAGCGTACCATGGCCCTGCATGGGATATCACAGGCCAAGGTGCTGCTGAGCGATGCCTTGTGGGAAGTGCGGGATCGGCAATTTGACCAGGTGCTGATAGACCTGCCGAAGGGCAAGGCGCTGGTCAATCAACTCATACTGGACGCTTTCCACCTGATCAGCGCAGGTGGACACTTATACCTGGCTGGTGGCAACCGAGAGGGCATCAAGTCCTACGGCAGGACAGTTGGCCGTGTGTTCGGAAACGCCAAAGTTGCACGCCTGGGTGGCAGACACCGCGTTATATCGGCAGTCAAACAGACAGACGATATCCCCAGCCAAATTCTGAACGACCTCAGGCCTGGCTACTACGACTACATCCGCTTCGACGTCAAAGTGCGTGACCAGACTTACAGCGTGGTCTCTAAGCCTGGAATCTTCTCCTGGGACCGGGTGGACCCGGGCACGCGCGTTCTCCTTGACCATCTATCAGTTGACGAAGATGACACGATTCTCGACCTAGGAGCAGGGTACGGCATCGTCGGAGTCGTGGCTGCAACGCTGGCGCCTCGAGGCCACGCCTATCTGGTTGATGCACACATTGCAGCCGTCAGCGCCTCCGAGCGCACCATCGAAGCCAATGGCATTGGCAACGCGACCGCTCTACTCAGTGACGTCGCCTCAGAAGTGCGCGGCATTGGGTTCGATGTCGTGGTCACGAACCTTCCCTTTCACCTTGGAATCGAGTCCGAGTATCAAGTAGGCGTGCAGTTCATCAAGGATGCCTACGCTGTGCTTAAAACTGGAGGACGTCTCTGCCTGGTGGCCAACCGCTTCTTGAAATACGAGCCGCACGTCATCGAGGAGTTCGGCAATTGCCGTACGGTCTACAGTGACAACCGCTACAAGGTGCTTGAGGCGACGAAGGGGAGCCGATAGGGAAGTCCGAAGTCCTGGCAACCGACGCATTGAGACACTGCGTGGACTGGGACAAGAAGAGATCTGAGAACTCTGGCGTACATTGACGCCACTGCAGCGAAGCTCAGAACCTCTTGCCAGTTCGCTGCGAAGCAGATACAGGGCCTTTCAGCGAATCGTGTGTTCATACTTCCGTTGCATAAATGGGAGCCGTTCTCAAACGAGAACGGCCCCCACCATCTCACATCTGGTCCATGTCACGCCCGGCATTACCAGCGATAGCGCACAGTATACTCGATTGTCTTCTCTCCATCGGCCGGCACATTGAGCCGGTATTCGATCGTACCTGCATCGGTCTTGGTGTAGTCACGTGTAGTCTTCGTGATTTCCCACTCACTCCAGCGGAACATGTGCTCTACAACCCGCACCTCAGCCGCCTCATCCTTGTGGTTGCGGATGGTGATTTCGTAACTTTCTTCTATGCTGCGTTCGCCCAGCTTGCGGAAGTCTGTCTGCTTGCGCTCGCCGATAATGTCAAACGCATCGCCGAGGTACAGCCGCACCTTCTCGTCTTCGGGCGTATGGTCAATACTGTCTTCGCCAATGAACTGCGTGCTGCCGTCTATATCCTCCTTGTAGACGCGCACAGTGCCTTGGGGCAGTGGTATGCCCAGACCGTTGTCCTCGCTGTTCTCGAACTCTAGCATGACCATCACTTTCCTGATGCCTGTACTGCCGTAGCTTGGCTCGGTCATGGGAACGTACGAGTAGAAAGGACGCTGCGATGCATCGTAGACAAAGAACTTGGCAGCGGACGCACCTGACGCGGTGGTAAACTCGATCTGTTTGGTCTGGCGATCTTTCACTGTGACCAGACGCTGCACTTCGTACAGGTGGTACTCAAAGAAGGCCCGCTCCTCAACCGGCGGTGTTGTCGGCATGCCAGCGGCGAGCCGTTTCTCAAACACATCCGGATATGCCAGTTCCTCTTGCGCGCGGTGAATCTCACCAGCGATGAGGTTGAGCTTGGCATCCTTGTAGGTGGCGCCACTGTTGTTGTTCAGAGTGATCCAGCCGTCCAGGTCAATCTCCTCGTCCTCCTTGTCCAACAACAGCACATAGTCAGCCTGCCAGTTGATGCCTTGGGTCATGTAGGTGACCTGGATGTTGTGCGCGCCAGATTTGGCGGCTTCCAACTGCCAAAGCAGTGTAGGCTTGGTGATCAGGCCCTCGGGCAAGCGGGGAAAGCTAAACTCACGCACCTGATCCAGCTTGATGACCGTGACCTGGCCATTTGCATCCTGCAGGATGACGTCTTGTGTACCGCTGAGCAGGGTCCCACTGTACTCAGTACCGTCTTCAGTGACCAGCCTGATGTCCTGGTCTACGTACTTTTCCAACAGCTTCTCACTGCCCACGATGTCGTACTCATAGTTCTGTTCGAGCACAGTTGTGCCTTCTGGGTCGGTCAGTGAGCGAAAGAGAACAGTGGTCGGGTCAATCAACGCGGCCACGTCCTGAAAGGCAACTTCGTTGATGCCCAACTCCAGCTCCAACGTGCGTCGCTCCTTGACCAGGGCCAGGTTCTGATTGTAGACGGTCAAGTCCACACCCTTTTCCTGCGCCTCCAGCCTGGGCTGAGGAGCGCAAGTCACTGTCGCAATCAACAGAACCAGACAGAAGACCAGGGCAACGCGAACGTTCCTACGCTTAAACATGCAGTCTACCTCCTTTTGTTATCATTCACAGTACTCACTTAGTTGAGAGAGTGTTTGTAGTAGCGACTTCAGTCGCTGCTGAGAAGGATCATTGGGCGAGAAGGACTGAAGTCATTGCTACTAAATCCTACTTCTTTCAACGCTTCATTGATAGACGCTCTGTGCCTTGCTCTTGTTCCTAGAACCCTGGGCAAAGCTATCCGTCCTTTCTTGCCCAATCGTACGGAATCTCACTTCCATGAGCCGGCAGGCGGTATTCGTCGGGCTGCTCATAGTTGTACAACTCTGTGGGCACGTTAACGATCAGGGTCGTCTCTTCACTGATGCCCTTGAATCCGTGGAATACGCCTTTGGGAATCTTGAGCATGATGGGGTTGAGCCGCCCCATGAAGAATTCGTTGACTTGGCCGTGGGTGGGAGAATCTTCACGAGCGTCGTATAGAACCACCTTCGCCATGCCCTGGATGCAAATGAAGTGATCTGTTTGGATCCTGTGATAGTGCCAGGCCTTCACCGCACCGGGATAAACGGCAGTTATGTAGACCTGGCCAAACTTGTCGAACTCTTCCCAATCACTGCGCATCATCTCCATCAGAAAGCCGCGTTCGTCCGGAATGACACGCAACTTGCGCACCTTGACGCCTTCGATCATGGTTCTTCTCCTTCGTCTAGATTAAGGTTCGGCTACTTCCTTGTTTCAGGTCTCAAGTCGGCGAGGAGCATGCCCACAGCAAGATAAGGCCACAGCCCAGAAGTGCCACCTGGTCAGGCGCTCTCCAAGTTGACCAAAGAGAAGGAGTAGCACTGCTGCAGCCAATGCAAAACGGAGGCATAGAAAAGCATAGACCGGAAATCGTGACACGGATTGCTTGACCAGCACGAAGGTGCTGCCCCAGATCAAAGCCACCAGCAACAGTAGCGCGTCAGCCTGCCATTGCCGTGGCCCAGAAACCCGTTTTCTCCACTCGTTCCCGCACAAGCCAGTTTGCCCTGTCCGAGGACGACCGGACTGAAGTCGGCACAGGTGCAGGCAAGAAAACGGGTTCCTCTGCCCCTCAACTTTTGAGCTCATCGCGCACCGTGCGATAGAGTTCCTGGGCACCAAGTTCCTTCAAGGTGTAGCAAGGCGCACTCATCTTGTCAGCCAGTCCCTGTGCCAGGCCACGGTCCAGGGACTCGTGCTCAGTATTGATGACCACGGCGCGTATGCCACTGCGCTTGATCAGTCCCGCCACGCGGAGTGCCTCTTCGCGTGGGGGCAGGCCACTCATCGAGACATTGCCTGCGCCATCCGTAAGCAGAATAAGGAGCGGCATCACTTCCGGATTCTTGCGGCGCTCGCGGACAAAGACTTGGTGAGCCAGGAGCAAACCCGCCGAGAGAGGTGTCTTGCCGCCTACCGGTATGTCCTGCAACACCTTTCGGGCTAGTTTGACACTGGAAGTGGGTTGCAACAGGAGATTGGCACTATCCTTCTGAAAAGTGATCAAGCCAACTTGATCGCGCTTCTGATACGCATCGAGAAGGAGGGATAAGATGGCCCCCTTCGTAGCCTTCATGCGCTCTGCTGCAGCCATAGACCAACTGACGTCAACGACGAAGAGTACGAGATTAGCAGCACGGCGGATGCGAACCTTGCGCCGCAGATCAGACGCTGCTATAGCCAGCGCAGCACCCTCGTGGTGACGGTGTATCTGGTACGGAGCCGCCTGGCGAAAAGTGGCGTCAAAGGCAATGTCTGCGAATTCCCCTTCGGCATCACAACTGCTGACGTAACGCCCGCGTTTCCGATTGGTTCTGGTGAAGTTGCGCTTGCCATGGCCTTGGCGGACCATGCGATCAAGGGGAGTTGCCAGACGACGGGGGCGAAACGCGGGGCCGGTTTCCACAGGCGTGTCCGCGCTCCGGATATAGGAGAGTGGCATCCCATCAGCACGATGGCCCATCAATGGGACGCCGACACCTGGCATTACTACTCCTTGTGGCTCAACCTCGGGTGCGTTTTTTTTTACTGCCTCAGGCGGCGACTGGGCCTCAGCGTCAACGGGCACAGCGGTGCGAGCCATCTCCAGCCGCTGTTCGAGCCGCTCGAATCGCGATTCCGTCTCTTGGAAAGGTCTGTTCTTGAACCGGTGTGGCAGGGCCAACTCTGTAGCCAACAGGATATCCACCTCGCTGATAGCCTGCCGAGCCTCAAACGCAGCGTGTGCCAGAGCCGCCTTGAGAATAACAATGTCCCCTCGATGGCCGTCCACTTCAAACTCGGCTGTCAGTTCGGCAATCGTGAACAGGTCGTCCTCAGTATGTGTCACCTGTGGAAGAAGACGCTGTGCCTGCTCGATACGCCGTGACAGCGCTTGTTCCTGTGATCGCCACCGTTTGCAGAATGAAGCGGGATTCTGCTCGTAGGCCACGGACCGCCGGAGAATCTCCACCCGTTGCACGGGATCGAGGATGCTTTTAATCTCCACACACAGGGCAAAACGGTCCAGGAGTTGGGGGCGCAGTTCCCCTTCCTCGGGATTCATCGTACCCACGAGAATGAAACGCGCAGGGTGGGTGAAGGAAATGCCCTCCCGCTCCACCACGTTCACACCCATTGCCGCCGAATCCAGTAGCAGGTCAACCACGTGGTCGTCCAGCAAATTCACTTCGTCAACGTAGAGCAGGCCCCGGTTGGCGGCCGCCAGCACTCCTGGTTCAAAGTGCCGCTCTCCCTTCTTGATAGCCTGCTCAATGTCCAGCGTACCCACCACCCGATCCTCGGTAGCACTCACGGGCAGGTCCACGAACTGCGTGCGTCGTTTCACACGGGGCAGCACTTTTTCGTCTGCCAGCCTTATCCGGCAATTATCGCAGAGCGTGTCAGGTGAGTCTGGATCGCAATTGAAGGGACAGCCTTCCACGACCTCAATCTCCGGCAGCAAGGCAGCCAGGGCACGCGCTGCCGTTGACTTGGCCGTACCTCGCTCGCCGCGAATCAGCACGCCTCCAATCTGCGGACTGATGGCGTTCAGAATCAACGCTCTCTTCATTTTTCCTTGGCCAACAATGGCCGTAAAGGGGAAAAGGAGCATCTCAGTAGATTCCTGGGTATTACTAAGCGGGGGAAGTATACGCCATCGCTCAGGGTAAGTCAAGTATAAGCCGCTGACGCCAGCAACCTCGTGCACCTGAACGAATACAGACCGGAATCAGGCAGTGCCAAACAGAATCTGGCGACAATGGAGGATTGAATTCGGGCGTCGTCGTCAGAGTAGGCGTTGGTGTGAGCGGCAATGGCGTGTGCGTTGGCCCGTGAGTCGCTGTGCTCGTTGGCGTTGGTGTGCTAGGTAGTACCTCCCACCACACCCTTATCACAGCATGCCCAGCGTGCTCGTAGTACTCCACCCGGATATCATGATTGCCGCTGGACAGGTCGACATCGCCGAAGTAGGTCTGCCATGCGGCATCATGCCATTGATCTATCAATTCGGTCTCGTCCACCCACAAGCGCACGCCATCGTCTACGTGTGTGTAGAAGCGGTACACACCCTCTTCCAGCTTAACTGTCCGTGTCCAACGCACTGAAAACTCACTATCAGGCATGCCACTGGCCGGTACGCCTGTCCCCCAGTCAAAGTCAATCACGCGCTCATTCACGACAAGAAACGGCGTGCCACTCAAGGTCATGTTGCTATAGTACTCGCCCCTCCAGTCGGGATACTCTTGTGCTGCTTCGAAGCCTCGATATTCCCACCACAGCCTGGCGTGAGCGTCACCATGCGCGTCAAAGTACTCTACCTTGACCGCGTGCAAGCCTGCGCTCAGGTACGCATCGGCGCTGTACAGAGCACTGGTGCTCTCATGCCAATGGTCAACAATCACGTGTTCATCAAGCCACAAGCGTACGCCATCATCTACCTGCGCGTAGAAGCGATAGGCACCCGTTTCGAACGGCCAACTGCCTGTCCAACGCACAGCAAAGTTGTCCACTGCCAAGCCCTCGGCGGCTGCTCCGTCCTGCCATTGGAAGTCAATGATGGGATCCTCGCGTACGACCGAGGGGTTTCCGCTGAAAGTTGTGTTGTTGTAGTACTCACCTCGCCAGGCGAGTACAGGCGTGGTCGCCGTAGGCGTTGCCGTCGCTTCGACTGTGACTCGCGCCAGGATGTAGATGCGGTCGGCAATTATGCTGTTATTTGCCCCGACCTGGCCATGTGCCTCAATGAGATCACCTATCTGGATGTCCATGAGTTGTGCCAGTCGTCCATCGCAGATGATCTCCGTGCTCTCCACTAAGGCTATGACCTCTGCCTGGCCTTCGATAGGCTTCACAGTAATAATGCGAGCACTGGCAGAGATGTCTTCCACATAGCCCAGCACATAGGTAGCAGGTTCCACAGATGGAATAGCAGAGACCGTGGAGCTTGGTACTGGAGTTGCTGTGGAGAGCTCTGCGCAACTGAAGCTGGCGACAGCCACTTTGCTGAAGTCACGAGTATGAGCCACCATGCATAGCTCAGTCATACTTGCCCAAGGCCCGTCTTCAGGGAAAGAGAAGAGTGCTACGAAATCGCCCGAGGCGTCTGTCAGCGCAGTAGTCACTGTTTCACTGTCCTCTGGCGGCGCATTCGGCGCGTTTAGGCCAATTAACACTTGTTCACCCGGGCGCCAGCCCTTCCCTGATACCGTGATCACTGCCCCTGGCTCAATGCGCGCGGGGCTCACATTGATGGAGGGAGGCTTGTCTCGCCCAAACTTGCACGCCAACAGCAGGAATAGGCCAACTACGATAAATACTATTCCTGTCCACCGCAGTCTGTTCATTATGTGCCTCCGCAGGACTACCATTTGAGCGCAGCCTGTACTGGCTCGTTGCTTCTCAGTGATTGGCAGCGCACGATGCTACCCCCTGTGGTTCAACGGAAGTCCTCTGCGCCTTTGCACTCACAACCTATGGATATGCACGAAGAGAGGGAGGTCTTCACTGCGCCTCCCCCTCTTGGAACTCCTGGCCTTGCTCTGCCTGGTCGTGCAGTGCCTGTTGTCAGCGCAGCGCTCTAATGCTTAGACGACGCCGGCGCCAGGAAGTTCCAGAGTTTTCGTCAAGCATGTCAATCAACGCAGCCACGCAGTTATCTCTCCAGGATAATGGTCACAGGCCCGTCGTTATGAATCTCGACCAGCATGTGTGCCCGAAATCGTCCGCACGCTACAGGCACGCCATTTTCGATAAGCAGTTGTGCCACGCGACTCATCAGTGGCTCGGCCACTTCAGGGGGCGCAGCCTCAGTGAAACTGGGGCGCCGGCCCTTACGCGCATCACCGTGCAGAGTGAATTGGGAGATGAGCAAGACCTCACCGCCTACATCCAAGATAGAACGGTTGAACTTGCTTTCTTCATCGGCGAAGATGCGCAGGTGGGCGATTTTACTGGCCATCCATCGCGCCTCTGCCTCACCATCGCCTTTGCCGATGCCAAGCAAGACAACCAACCCGGATTGGATTGCTCCCACTGTCTGATCGCCAACACTCACTCTTGCTTGGGTTACCCTCTGCACAACTGCTTTCACAACTTGACTCCTGCATTTGGGGCTGTAGCCTGCTTCATCACCTGGCTGACCCTCCCCGGATTTAACGGTTGAAGAGCAGCCTCAAAGAGACTTGCATCGGAATACACTATCGAGTATGATACGCCCGTTCAGAGATCCTCATGTCCCGCCATCGCTTAGGCGGAACTCTAAGGCATGAAAGTATGATTAAACTGCTAATGACTTGGGACATCAAGCCGGGGCACGAGTCAGACTATGTGGAATTCCTCATGCGCGAATTCGGTGCAGCCATGATCCAGGCAGGTCTGCAACCCACTGATGCCTGGTATACTATCTATGGCAAAGGGCCCCAGGTTCTAGCTGGAGGTGTCACTGACACATTGCAGCAAATGCACGAAATTCTGGCCAGTAAGGAGTGGCAGGAGCTAGAAGCCAAACTCTTGGCCTTTGTGGACAACTACAAGCGGCGTATTGTTGAAGCAACGGGCGGGTTCCAGTTGTGAGCCTTGCCCATTCCTCCCATCATGATGAGAGGCGGCGGTATCAATCCGCCGCCTCTGCTCTTGGCGACTGGCTGCTGGCCTCTGCGGCCGGCAGAGGCTTTTTCTCCTCAGACTCCTTTGGAGCCTTGATCGCCTTGTGCGGCTTACTTGAGCCAGAGGACAGTTGGCGATTGTCGGTGATGTAAAACCCAGAGCCTTTGAAAATAATACCCACGGGCTGCATTAGGCGGTGTACAGGACCGCCACACTCGGGGCACTCCTTCAGCGGCTCGTCTTTGAAATGCTGTATGCGTTCAAAACAAATGCCGCAAGACTCGCATTTGTACTCGTACGTAGGCATTGGTGTCCTTCAACCTCCTGATGCAATTGGACGGCAGAGATTCTACCACAAACTCCCATGAAAGGCAACATGACCAAGATGGCGGGTCTACGTCAGATTTGGCGCGAGTTCCACTTTGGCTCCTCACGGATTAGCGGTGTAACAGATGCTCAAAGGGGACGACAGTCCCCCTCTCTAGTCAGTGCGCTTCCTTAGGCACGCGCCTGGCATACGGCGCGGACTGTCGTCCGCTTAGAGCCTATACTAGTCGCTACTTGACAAGACGCAAAACAACTTTGCCCCCAATCTGTCGCGCACCCAAGATGGCTCTCAAACACTGAAGCGTACGTGGACAATGTCTCCATCCTGAACGATATAGTCCCGGCCTTCAAGGTGCATCAAGCCCTTCTCCCGTGCTGTCGTGGCCGATCCAATGCTCACCAAATCGTCATAGCCAATCACTTCGGCTCGGATGAAGCCGCGTTGCATGTCGCTGTGAATGCAGCCAGCCGCCTCGACGACACAAGTGCCGCGCGTGATAGGCCAGGCCCGCAGCTCTTTTCCTCCTGTAATGGTGAAGAACGTGATCAGGTTCAACAGTCGGTATCCGGCTTTGATGAAGCGCTCCAAGCCTGGCTCTTGCATCCCCAATTCCTCCAGGTAGGCAATGGCATCCTCAACAGGCCATTCTGCCAGCTCAGCCTCACACTGTGCGCAGATGATCACAAGCTCAGCCTGGCCCGCATCTGCCAGGCGACGCAATGGCTCTACCAAAGGGCCACCTTCCGGCAAGTCATCCTCGCCCACATTAGCCACGTAGAGAAGAGGCTTGCCGGTCAGCAGATTGAGTTCGCGAGCCAGGCCCGTCTCCGCAGGCGAAAGAGCAGGCCCGCGCGCTGGCTGTCCCTTGTTGAGACACTCTCGCAACGACTCCAGCGCGACCAGTTCCGCCTCGTATTCAGCGGGTCTGCTTCTGGCAGCGCTTTTCGTCTTGACCTGGCGCCGCTCCACAGTGGCCAAGTCCGCCAGGATCAGCTCGAGGCACACCGTCTCGACGTCCAGAACAGGATCCAGTTCTGCTGTGACGTGGGCGATGTCTGGATTGCTGAAAACACGCACGACCATGGCAATGGCGTCTACTGTGCGGATGTGGCCCAGAAACCGGTTGCCCAGTCCCTCGCCCTTGCTCGCCCCTTTGACCAAGCCGGCAATGTCCACCACACGCAGTGTACTGGGTATGACTTCCTCAGGCCCTACGATGGCAGCGATGTCCTGTAGCCTCTTGTCGGGCACCGGTAGCACACCAATATTGGGCTCAATGGTGGTGAACGGATAGCTCGCCACGGGGGCGTGTGCCTTGGTCAGAGTATTGAAGAGCGTGGACTTGCCTACGTTGGGCAATCCCACAATCCCGAGTTCCACCACCATCTTTTCCTCCTACCCTTCCAATGCAGCAGGGTACCGCGTTGCGTCAAAGCTCACGTTGCTGCTCCTCAGGGGTGTGTGTTGGTGCATGCATAAGCCAGCGTGGCCTCGAGGACACGTCACAGAGGGTCTTTCTTGCCAACAGACACAAGGATCCCGTGGCCGCATATCAGCCTGTCCGGTGTAGAGCTCTATGGAGTACTGGCAGTAGACGAACGATGATATCCAGTTGGTCGAACTCTGCCTCTCGTACCCAGCGTACGTCCAAGGCGTCCGTCCTGGCTACCGGTTGACCGCTCACGTAGCGTGCAGCGAGGTCTACGAGCACATAGTGATAGCGGACCCGTCCTTTGTCATCACGTTGAATCAGGTCGAAGGTGGACAGCACATCATCGACCTCAATCTCAACCTGGCATTCCTCACGCACTTCACGGCTGGCGGCCTGGGCCAGAGTCTCACCCAATTCGAGGGCTCCACCGGGAATGCTCCACTGACCCTGGTTAGGGTCGTTAGCACGGCGGACCAGCAAGACCTGCCCATCCCTGACTAGCACCGCCCCAACCGCTACGATGGGAGCCTGTGGATATTCGCGAGGCATGATGCACCTCCTTCTCACGAGTGGCACCAAGAAGGCCAGTTGTTGGCCTCTGCGATTCTCTGGCAGCACACTCGCAGGGCCATTATACTCCTTTGGGCTGCCACTTGGCAATACCACGTAATGGGCTATAATCAAAATGGGAGTGTGAAGCAAGGTGAGACAGGTCGTCTCCGCTTCGAGGCGCACGGACATCCCCATGCACTATGCGAGTTGGCTGGCTGACGCTGTTCGCCGGGGATTCGTAGACGTGCCACAGCCATACAACAGCCGGGTGAGGCGAGTTTCTTTGTTGCCCGAAGACGTGCATACAATCGTCTTGTGGTCCAAGGACTCTCGCCCCCTGCTGCGAGACGTGCGCGGAGTCAGGCACGCTTTGGCACGTTACGATCAGGTGTTCTGTCATTTGACGATCACTGGACTCGGTGCCTCGCCGCTGGAGCCGAATATTGCACCGTGGCGGGAAGTGGTGTCTCAGTTGCCAGCATTAGTCGAGTTCGCCGGAGACCCTCGCCGCGTCTCAGTGCGCTACGATCCTATCGTGCACTGGTACGAGGATGAGGAGATCAAAAGCAATCTTCCGTTTGCCGAGGCCATCCTGCGGGCAGTCAGCGAAGCGGGTATCGCCGCTGTGCGTATCTCCTTCGCCACGCTCTACGGCAAGGTACGCAAACGCAAGGGGTGGCGCTGGTATGATCCAACGCCCGCGCAACGCCTGGAGATAACGCGAGACCTGGTCGCGCTGGCCCGTTCGTTGGGGTTGACGCTCTATTCGTGCAGCCAGAACGATTTGCAGTCAGCAGGGGCTGTGCCCTCACGCTGCATAGATGGAGAACTGCTGTCTACCCTTCACCCGCTCAGGTTACCCGCTGCCACAGGCAAGGATCCAGGCCAGCGACCGGAGTGTGGCTGCACGCCCAGCGTAGACATCGGCTCATACCTGATGCGCTGTCCAAACGGATGCCGTTATTGCTATGCCAACCCGCAGATTCGTTGAGGATGCCTGGTGACCCAGTCTTGTGATTAGCTACAGTCGGGTTTGACGATTCTGCGCGGGTGTGGTAAGCTAGTGTTGTTGTACATAGGCGCTCTCTTTGCATCCTCGTGATGCTTGAGCAGAACAAAGTGCCATAACTGAGGAAAGGAGTGTGAATTCATTGGCCAAGGTAAGAGTGGCAATCGTCGGCGTAGGTAATTGTGCCGCAGCTCTGGTGCAGGGCGTGTATTTCTACAAAGATGCCCCAGAGGATGAATCCGTGCCAGGCTTGATGCATGTCAACCTGGGTGGATACCATATAGGAGACATCGAGTTCAGCGCTGCTTTCGACATTGCTCAGACCAAAGTAGGCAAGGATCTGTCGGAGGCGATCTTTGGGCCGCCGAACAACACCTACAAGTTCTGTGAGGTGCCGCACATGAATGTACCGGTCTCCCGCGGCATGACACATGACGGGCTGGGAAAGTACCTCAAGCAGGTCATCACCAAGGCACCCGGGGCAACGTCAGACATTGTGCGCATTCTCAAGGAGACCAAGACGGACGTAGTGGTCAATTTCTTGCCCGTGGGCAGTGAAATGGCCACCAAATGGTACGTTGAACAGGTTCTAGATGCCGGCTGTGCCCTTGTCAACTGTATGCCCGTCTTTATTGCCCGTGAGGAGTACTGGCAGGGGCGTTTCCGGGAATGCGGATTGCCCATGATTGGCGACGACATCAAATCCCAGGTAGGGGCCACAATTACACACCGCACGTTGACGACGCTTTTCCGTGAGCGCGGCGTGCGTCTGGATCGCACCTATCAACTTAACTTTGGTGGCAATATGGACTTTTACAACATGCTGGAGCGGGAGCGCCTGGAATCCAAGAAGATTTCCAAGACAGGGGCCGTGACCAGCATGCTGGACTATGACATCGGCGCTGAGAACATACACATAAGCCCTAGCGACTACGTGCCCTGGCTGACTGACCGCAAGTGGTGCTACATCCGCATGGAAGGGACGACCTTTGGCAACGTTCCACTGAACTTGGAGTTGAAACTCGAAGTATGGGATTCTCCAAACTCAGCCGGGGTGGTTGTTGATGCTGTTCGTTGCTGCAAGCTGGCACTGGACAGGAAGCTCAGCGGCACCTTGCTTGGACCTTCTGCCTATTTCATGAAATCTCCACCCGTGCAGTATCCCGATGAGCAAGCAAGGGCTATGGTCGAGGCTTTTGTCGCTGGTGAAGGGGAATAGCTCGGATGCCTAGAAACCCGCTTTCTTTCACACATGCCCTGGCGGGCAGTGCCAGGGGAAAGCGGGTTTCTGATATGTTCGCCCTATCTCCTCCGCCAGTTCCAGGCGGCTGTCAGCAGACGATAGAGAGGCCTGTTGTAGACATAGTCGTAAGCACCCACATAACGCATTTCCCTGCCACCAAAGCCGCGTTTGAAGCGATATAATCCGCCCAAGCCCGTGCTGAGCACGCCTTGCTTCTCTGCTACGGCTATGTGCGGGCGTATCCCGCTTTCGTCCACGTCTGGGATGCCCCACAAGTCGTACGTTTCGCAGCCCTGTGCCTTGGCCCAGCGCATAGCCTCCCATTGTAACAAGTGATTGGGCATGCGTTGCCTTTCCTCGCTGGAGGATGCACCGTACATGTACCAGGCCTTCCTACCCCAGGCGAACGCCATCAAAGCGGCCAGGATTTTGCCCTCGTATCGCGCCAGGAGCAAAGCCGCTGATTCCTGTGCGGCAAAGAGCTGCCAGGCCTCAGTGTAGTAAGTCTGCGTGTGTATGCCAAATCCCGCACGCTGGCCGGTGACCTTTAGAAGTTCATAAAAGGCCTGCAAATCCGCCGCTGTACCCAGGTATACGGAAACCCCTTTGCGCTTCGCCAGACGGATGTTGTAGCGGGTCTTGGACTTCATCTGAGCGAGTATCGCTTCTTCTTCTGCTCTCAGATCAATCAAGACTGTGCGGCGTGGCTGAACGGTCTGTTCGCTTGGGACAAAGCCTTGCGACTCCAGCCAGTTTCGTGCGTCCGCCCCGTCCTCCCAGTCTGGCTCAACTTTGAGAGAGATAGCACGCTTGCGGCGACAAGCGTCGTGCAGTGCTGACAACAAAGCGCGGGCACCTGGTGTGGGGGGCGCGGAATGATCTACCAGTGGCCCTTTGGGAATGTACGCTGTAGTCAGCGAGATGATTGGCAGTGGCCGGAACAAGACCTGCGTGGCTGCCACGATGCGATCCCCCTCAACTACGGCCATACGCAGAGCTTGCCATCCGAAACGTGCCTTGAACTCACCCCACGTCCAGGATTGCAGCAGGTGGCCTGACGGTGAGCGCTTTATGAATTCGTCCCATTCACAGGGAGAGAGAAGGTCATTTTCAGCAGATGAGCAGACATGCATGACTATTCTATTATACTTGGGTGCATGAGAAGGAAGAAATCAGAGCGGAGGAGCGAAGTGCACCCGATGCTGGGTAGCCCTGCAGAGCGGGACAGGCTGCCCCCACTCCGCTGAGAGAGATAGCCCAGCCTCATCAAGCCACCCTGTCAGGCGGTCGCCCGTCGCCTGTCGCCCGTCGCCCGTCGCCCGTAGGGCATGCAAAGCGAGGGCATGCAAAGCGAGGGCATGTAAAGCCCGGCCATGCAGAGCACGAGCGGCGTGTCCCTCGCCGTGTTCAGGATGCTGCCCTTAGACTGCGCTAAGGACATAGCGCAAGGAGCCCGGCCCGCTCGCAGCAGAGGCAGCTATGATGCGTTGGATGGATAGCGTCCAGTTCTTTCATGGTGTCACCTTCTGAGCATTGTCACCGCAAGATCGTTGCGTATCTTTTATGGTACTGCCACGTCTTAAGAAGCGAGGAGGGCTGTGACCTGTTCTTGGTATGCCGCCTGTTAGTGGATTTCCCCTACCTAACTTCAGATACTATCCCCCTTGGATGTTGGTGTGACACGTAGCGCTATTCTCACACCGCACCTGTGGTGTTAGGGGAAGGATACACTTGGTCTTGTTCTCCCATCCCATATCCCGGGCGCATGCTCGGTGATAAGAACGAAACCCGCTGCGGCTACAAACAATTAACAGGCAGCCCACCCCTTTTTGACAATCTAGGGCTATTTAATGTATAATGGTACATAATCGTCTTGCAAACATGTTTGGCGGGCGAAGAAAACAGCTATCTATCAACAGGGAGGCACATGTCATGGAAGAGATGACCGTCATACATCCCCCGCAGGATTCGGAGCCATCCGAGTCATCCCCTGTTCACGAACAGCTTTCCATTGTTCCAACCTCACGGAGCGTCATCCTATCGCTTACTGTATTTGTGCTCTCCTTTACTCTGCTCTTCGCTGGCCCTGCTCTTGCCCTGCGGCTGATGGCGGGCGCCGTTGGGGCTGCCGGTCCTGATGAGGGGCCTGGCGGCCGCTTTCCTGATGTCTACGCCTCCGGGGTCGTGACTGACGTAGTCTTGCAGCAAGGCAAGAAGCCTTTGGTCAATGGGATCCCGGTCGGATCTGCCTACATCGGCACAAACGATACGTACATGAACAGGTGGAAGCAGACCAACAATATGGGGGCTGAAAGTCGGCTCATGTTTGGGCAGTGGGGTTCCTATCGCCCGCTAGTCTACTTCGACCTGACTACACTGCCAGATCCGATACCTCCCTCGGCCAGAGTCATAAGCGCCCAACTTGGCATCTACTGCTACGCACGGAATTTGTACAGAAGTATGGAGGCTCAGGTCTACCAGGTCAAACGCACCTGGAAGCCGCTGGAGGCAACCTGGATCAAGGCAACCTCGACCGACAACTGGGATACTGGGGGATGTGACCACACAGTCACTGACCGCTCGGCCATCGCCTCCGTCACCACGACCGTTTTTCATCGTAACGTTTTCCAGTATCTCGATGTGACTTCAATCGCACAGAACTGGGTTGCCGATCCGACCTCTAACAAGGGAGTCATTCTCCTTACTTCTGACCCCACCATAATCTACTACTATCGGAGTTCCAAGTGGTCGATCCTGGATCAGCGCCCCCAGTTGATCATTACCTGGACACTCGAACCGGGAACGCCTACACCCACGCCTACGGCGGGGCCGTCGCCCACGCCCGGGCCGTCGCCGACGCCCACCGCTACGCCGGTCGGTCCGCCCCTTGAAATAGACGATACGTCCGCCTGCTATGGTGACTATCCGGCGGGCCAGTGGCAGACGGCCACAGGACAGGGCGGATACGGGGGAAGCTTTAGGTTCGAAACGACGAGTTACCTGACTGGCACCGCGAGTTTTTCTCCCTGCCTGGGCAGTGCGCTGCCAGCAGACGGCATCTACGATGTGCAGGCGCACTGGAGTGTGTATTCGACCCGGCCACAGGCTGTTCCATACGACATCCACTACGACGGGGGCACTGCCACTGCATACGTTGATCAGACCAAGGATGCAAGCGCTGGCACGCTCCCTGACGGTTCTCCATCTGGTTGGGGCAGCCTGGGGCAGTACCCATTCCGGGCTGGCACCTTCACGACCACTCACGAGTACGTGGAATTGAACACGTCCAGCACCGGCGACACCTGCGCAGATGCCGTGAAATGGATTCCGGTTCCAGGTGCTGCCGGGCCTCCTTATACCCTGACCATATCTGCCGATCCCACGGTGCTGCCCTCTGATGGCCTCTCGACCTCGACGATTGTCGTGACTGTCACTGGCAAGTATGGGGGCTTGGTGGACGATGGCACCATGGTGGGGCTCACTACGACGGTGGGCACTATGCGTTACGCCTATACCGAAGCAGAGAGCGCCAGCGTGACCAAGCTAGGCACGTGGAACAATGACGTCAATCCTGCAGCAAGTGGCGGCGTGGCTATCTATTCCGACAACTTTGGCGACGAGGTATCCTGGACCTTCGAGGGGGAAGCAGTCTCACTGGTCTATGTCACCGACCCCACCGGAGGCGTGGCCGATGTCACCGTAGATGGGGTTTATGTAGCGACGATCAACTTTGCCAGCGGATCCACGCAGTGGCGAGTCGAGCGCCTGCTTACCGGCAATCTTAGTTCAGGATTGCACACCGTGCGTGTCCGCAACGGTGGTGTTGGGCGCATCTGGGTGGACGCTCTCCGTTCAGGTGCCGCGACCACTGGTGGTGTGGCTACCGCCACACTGACAGCGCCAATCCTGCCCGCAACGGCCACTGTGCGGGCCGTGGCTATTGGTATAGGGTACAGTGCGTCATCCCTTACCTGGCCCTATCGTGAGACCACGGTTTCCTTCCCCGGGCCATCCGAAGTGTGGGTGGATGACGACTGGGCAGGAAGCAGCCCCGGCGACATTGTGGACGGCCACTCCTTCGGCTATGATGCCTTCGATACCATTCAGGGTGGAGTGGACAAGGTCTTGAGCGGCGGGACAGTCCACGTTGCAGCGGGCACCTACGCGGAACAAGTCACTTTTGACAAGCCGCTTAGCCTTTCGGGCTCCGGAGCTAGTTCTACCACCGTTCTCGATGGCGTAAACGATGCACCAGGCAGCCGCGGCGTCTATGTGGATCGTGCAGATAATGTGACGATTTCTGGCTTTAGGATCAAGAACTTTGAGACCGGTGTCTACCTGGATGGCACGAGCGGTAACCCCGTTTATAATGCCACCGTAATAAACAACACGTTCGAAAGCAACAATGCTGGGAGCAATTCCTACGCTCTGCGTGGGTGGTATGTCTACACCAGTACGCTCTGCAGCAATGACATGACCTTGGGGTACAACGGTATCCTCTTGAATCACGCCTATGGCACGACAATATGCTACAACGATATCTACTACAACCAGGGCTTTGGGATCAAGATAGATACTGGCAATGACAACTCGATAGATAACAACAACATCAATAACAACCAGAATGTGGGCATTGAACTGGCCGGGACGACAGCGGGCAACGGTGTCTACGGCAACGTTCTCAACGATCTTTCGTGGGACGGTGTACTGGTGCGCGGTGTTGCGACGGATCCGCAGGTGGTGGCCAACATCATCAGCAACACTAACCTGGTATGGCTTGACGCGAGCGGCAGCGCGCCGGATGCCAATCACAACCTGGGCGGAATCGTGCTGCTGGGCACTATAAACAGCGCGGTCTATAACAACAGAATCTCGGGCGCGTCCAACGCACAAGGCCATCGCGCTGACGCTGCTGGTGTGTATCTGGCCAATAACACACTGCCCCTTTCGATTGATACCAACTTGATTCAGGGCTGCACTGGGCACGGCATTCATATGCCGGTCGGCGGCGTAGCTGCCACCATTCATGGCAACAGCATCTACGCCAACAGCCGCTTTGGATTGAACAACCAACTTGCTGCCAATGTGCATGTCGAAGGCAACTGGTGGGGGCGCAATACCCCAACCTCCGGGGGCGCCGAACCCCAAGACATCCAGAACATAGGCACGGCGTTCTGGTCTCCTCCTATCTCGCTGACCTTGACTGCTGCGCCAACGTCTATTCCAGCCAACGGTCTCGCCACCTCTGACATCACTGCCACTGCCACTGGCTTTGGCTACAATATCCTTGACGGCACGGGAATCACTTTCACCAGCGACTTGAGCACCCTCGTCTACCCCGGCACTGCCGCGTTTGGAGCTGGTGTGGCGAACGCTACCCTGAGAGCGGGCACTATCGCCGGAGTGGCGACGATCACCGGCACGGCCGAGCCTGGTGTTGAAGGGCAGACAGTCACGGTGACTTTGACGGCTCTTGGCCCTCATAGCATCGCCATCGCTGCTGACCCGACCAGCATCCCAGCTTTCGGCAACCAGTCTATTGTTACTGCTACAGTAAGGGACATCCACGGCAATCCTAAACCAGGAATAGGAATAACTTTCACCAGCGATGCTCTGGGCGGAGTTGCTCCTGGGACAGGCACAACCCTGGCCGGAACGGGCGCAGCGACGACGACCTTTACCTCGGGCGGACTGACTGGTGTGGCGACTGTAACGGCCACAGCAGGCGTGACGCTTACCGCCTGGACAAACATCACAATCACGGCTGGCGCGCCCTGCACGGGAAGCATGAGCATCGACGCAGTGCCTGCCGGGATACCCGCTAACGGCGTGGCCACGTCTACCATCACTGTAGTGATGAGCGATTGTGTGGGCCATGACGTGACTGACGGCACCATGGTGGGCTTTACAACCACATTGGGTTCCATTCTGAGATACGAGTACGTAGAAGCCGAGTCTGCAGATGTTATCACCTCCACGGGTTGGGTGCCAGTTGCAGATCCAAGCGCCAGTGGTGGTTACTTTATTGACACCAGTTCGACGGGGGCTGCTGCTTATTGGCTGTTCCGCGGTGAGGCTGTCTCCCTGATCTACTACAGATTCGCCGGGGGTGGAGTGATGCGCCTCCGTGTGGATGGCGACACGCCTGTGGACATTGACACAAGTGGCAGTTCGGCCTGGGTAGAGCGGGTCGTTGCTACTAACCTGGATCCGTCGGTGACACATCAGATTGAGGTGACTCGTCAGTCCGGCACGATTCAGCTTGACGCCTTCCGCTCTGGCGCAGCCACCAGCGCAGGCGCTGCTACGGCCATCCTGCGTGCCGCTGTCTTGCCCGTTACTGACACGGCCACGGTCTATGCCGAGTCGCGCCTCGGTCATCCGTCCTGGCCCAGCCTGGAAGTGACCACCACTGTGGTCTTTAGCCAGACCAACGTCGTCTGGGTGGACGATGATTGGACTGGCTTGTCGAACGGGACCCCGGTCACGGTGCCTGGCGGCACAGCGCAAATCGGCCACGATGCCTTCGATACGATTCCCGGTGGTGTCACTGGTGTCCAATCAGGAGGCACCGTGTCGGTACTCGAGGGCGATTACCTGCTGCCCGTCAGTATCACCAAGACACTCAACCTGCTTGGGTATGTTGGCGCACCGGGGACTGTGATTGACGGCGGCAGCCCTGCCATGCCTGGCATCACTGTTACGGGTTCCAGTAACGTGGTGATTGATGGCTTCACCCTGGTCAATTGGACGACGGGCATAACTCTTCAGTGTGGGCCATTGAGCGGCCTGGAGATCTCGAACAATGTCTTTACCAATTGCACGACACTCGCCATCTCGGGTCTGTATGTCAACTCCAGCCACTTTACCTACAATGAAATCCAGCACGGTGGTTCAGGCATCGAACTGGATACTGTGAACAGTACGAATTTGGAGAACAACCACGTCCACGATATGAATGGCTTTGGCATTTGTATTTTCAGCACTGCTGGCACAAGCACCGGCAATGTGTTGTCCTACAACAACATACATGACCTCGATTGGGACGGCATGCATGTAGGACCGAACTCTATCAGCACGAGCGTGTTAAGCAACACAGTGCATATGTCCAACCGGGCCAACAGCCCCGCCGGTTTCAACCTGGGTGGTATTGCGATATCCAGTGCGAGCACCACAACAATTCAATACAATACTGTGTATGATGTTTCAGATGCTGGCGGCATTACGGATACGGCAGGCATCTACATATTTGGTACGAGCGTGGGCGGGGGCTTGCACTACAACCAAGTGCTTGGCAACCGCAATGATGGCATAGCGCTGCTCGGCTACACCACACCTCCAACGATGACGTGCAACCACATCTATGGCAATGGCCAGTTTGGCCTGAGGAACTATGGCGCTGCCAACGTACACGCCGAAGGCAACTGGTGGGGGCACAATCCACCACTGACCTTTGGCCCGGGAGCGCCCGCTGATATTGCCAATGCGGCCAACGTGTTCTGGTCGCCGCCCATCTCACTGACCCTGACGACTGTAGCAACGACCGTCAAGGTGGGTAGGCCGGCATTCGTCATTACGGCTACAGGAAGCGGAGGGGGCTGCACCCTTCTCGATACCACGCTAATCACATTTGAGACGGATTTGGGTGGCGTAGGCGATCCTCCGGGATCAAGTGTGCTTGGCAGCATGAGTGGCGGTCAGGCCACGCAGATGTTCACCCCAGGTACCGTCGCAGGCTTGGCCACGATCACGGCCACGGTGGCCGACGCCGGCGTAGCTACGGCTATCGTGACCATTGAGCCAGATTGGGCAGCCTCCATCACGCTGACGGCACATCCTACCTCTATTCCTGTGGGCAGCGGAACATCGGCCCTTACTGCCACCGTGCTGGATATGTATGGCAATGCAGTTGCGGATGGCACACAAATCCAGTTCAGCAGTACATTGGGGTGGCCCTCCGAGATTTACACCCCCACGGTCAGCGGTGTTGCTACGAATACACTGAATGCAGGGATAACGCCTGGCATCGCTACAGTCTCAGCGTCCTGGGGCTTTGTCGTTGGCTCCACCGATGTGGAGATTACTGCTGGGCCACCGCATACCATCACGTCCTTGGTTGCTGATCCGGGCGCGATCCTGGCCAATGGCGTAGACACTTCACAGCTTACGGCAACAGTGGAGGATCAGTACGGCAACCTCGTGCCTGACGGAACGATGGTCGGCTTCAAGACCACCGCTGGCACGCTGATCTATGCTTACACCGAGGCCGAGGACTATACAAAGGTGATCACAGCGCCAGCGGGTATATGGAACGTAGTAACTGGCAATCCGCTGGCCAGTGGCGACGGGTACATCTGGACCAACCAGGCTGGCGCCAGCGCATCCTGGACCTTCCGCGGCCGGGCGGTCTCTCTGCGCTATGGAAAGGTGCCAGGCTATGGCCGCATACAGGTGGAGGTAGATGGCAACGTGCGGGAGATAGACACGAACATCGTTGGACCACCCGTGTGGGTCGAAGAGACGATGTTCACCAACCTGAGCGAATCCGTCCCGCACACCATTACGGTGGGTTGCATGGATGCCCTGCGAGTGGACCTGGATGTGTTCCGCTCTGGTTCAGCCACGTCGAGCGGGCAGGCTGTGGCAACGCTCACATCTTCACCGCTGCCGCCGACTACAGCCCAAGTTGGGGCGTGGGGCATCGGGGGTGCGTTCCCGGTGCTCACGACGACCGTGCAGTTCCTTGCGCCACTGCAAGTTTGGGTAGACGACGACTACTGCGGTACGTGTGTCAACGATGGCCACCTGTGGGGCTTTGATGCTTTTGACAACATACCGGATGGCATAACAGCCGTGCGTGATGGGGGCACCGTGCACGTGCTGGCCGGCACTTACGCTGCTGGCTTTACCATTGGCAAGCCCCTATACCTTGACGGCGAGGGGAGCGGCGCTACGTCGTCCATTGTTGGTTCTGGCACGGGTACTGGCATCCGCGTCACTTGCTTGGCTGATGGGACCACCATCGAAGGCTTCTTGATTAGCGACTTTGGCTACGGCCTGTGGCTGGATGGCTGGAGCACCAATCCCCTCGATGGCATCACCGTGACCAACTGCGCGATTGAGAAGAGTACCACGGGTGCGATTACGGGGACCTATGTCAACAACGGCTACTTCGCGGACAATGCCCTTCACCACAACACCGGCTTTGGTCTTGAGCTGGATACGTGTGACAACACGATCATAAAGGACAGCCATATCTATGACAACGCGGGCGACTACGGCTATGGCCTGCACCTGTACAGCTCGGCAGCCACGAGCGATGACAACATCATCTCTGGGAACACTCTATACGACATGTCTCTGGATGGCATACGTGTAGGGACGAACTGCGTCAGCACCAGTGTGCTGAGCAACCTAGTGCATGATACGAACCTGGCTTTCGGTACCTCTGGTTTTAACAGTGGTGGTATCGTGTTGCTAAACGCTATCAATCCAACAGTGGAGCACAACACTATTTACGATACTTCCTCAGCCGGCGGTAGTGCCAACACGGCGGGCATTTGCGTGAATGGCGTGAGCTCGGGCGGACACATACGCTACAACCGCACGCTTAACAACACTAATGATGGCATCCTGCTGATGAGCTACAGCGCGCCTCCGACGGTGACGTGCAACTACATCTATGGCAATGGCCGGTTTGGCCTGAGAAACGACTGGGCCGCTAACGTGCACGCCGAAGGCAACTGGTGGGGGCACAATCCGCCGCCGAGCGGTGGGCCGGGCATACCCGCTGACATTGCCAATCTGGCCAATGTGTTCTGGACTCCGGCCATGGAACTAGGCGTAACTGCTTCGCCGACTGCGATTGTTGCGGATGGTGTGTCCACGGTGCTTGTCAGGGCGACTATGCGCTCCACCAGCCCGGCGTGCAACGCGTTTGACGGCACGCTCATCACCTTTACCACCAGCCTTGGCTCGTTCGGCGCTCCCTCTGTTGCGCATCCAACAGTAAATGGCGAGGCCACTGCAGTTCTGCAGTCTCCAACGATCACGGGCACTGCCTACGTGACCGCCACGACAGCTGTAACTGGCACAGCTTCGTGCACTGTGGACTTTCAGTTAGGCCCGCCTTGGGAACCGACCCATCTCTATATGGATCGCTATCCGGCTACCATTCCAGCGGATGGGGTATCCACCTCCACAATCACCCTGACAGTAACCGATGACTACGGTAACCCGGCCTACAATGGGTCGCTCGTTGGCTTCGTGTCGAGTCACGGCACGTTGCCTTACGACTACGTCGAAGCCGAGGATAGCACGAAAGTCACGACCTCTGTTGGCGATTGGTCACTGCTTGGCCCAAATGCAGCCAGCGGCAGTTATCTGATCGCCTCAAGCAGCCCTGGTGCCTGGGCGCGCTGGACGTTCACTGGCAGTGCGGTTTCGCTGATCTATAGGCGCGACACGGACGGCGGCTTGGCCCAGGTCAGCATTGACGGTGTGCCCGTGAAGACCATCGACATGAGCGCGGGCTCCACAGAGTGGCAGCGGGAGACGGTGGCATACACCGGGCTCAACCCGGCCGTGCCACACGTTATCGAGATAGAGGACATCTCCACCCCGCCGGACAGGATCTATCTTGATGCCCTGCGTTCCGGCACCCATACAGTTAACGGTGTAGCTACGGCCATACTGACCTCCGAGAGGGTTTCCGCCCCTACTACGGCTTACGTGTATGCGACAGTAGTGGATCCCCGCATAGAGGCCATATCTGGCCCGCCTTCGAAGTGGACGTGGGTGGGCTTTGAATTCGCCAATCTAGCCATCCTGAAAGACGCTCTCAATACTGATGTTCCCATTGACGAGTTGGTGAAATTTACGCTCTCCTACTGGAACTATGGTGTGGCACAGGCGACGGACACGCTCATTACCGACACGCTGCCTATCACGCTGACTTACATCACTACAAGTTCAGTGTCAACGCCCGACATAGGTGCGCCTAGCAATCCAAGCGGTAACGAGTGGGTCTGGAATGCAGGGAACGTGCAGCCCGGTACCAGCGGGGTCATAACGTTCACGGCTCGCCGTCTTTGCCAGCCCGGGCTTGGCTGGATCTTGAATACCGCTTCCGTTGGCTCGCTGACACAGGACGCAAACCCAATGGACAACAGCAGCGACAAATGGATCAACTTCACACACGGCGAGCCCTTCACGGTGACCGTGATGTCCGTTCCACCGGGGATACCCATCAACTCGAGTTCAACGATTTACATCACCGTCACCGACCAGTGCAGCAACGGCGTGCCGGCGACGACAGTGTACATCACTACCAACCTGGGCAGCCTCACTCCTACATTCGGAACTACCGATCCCAGCGGCGCGGTAACGACCACGTTCTACGGTGGGCCGATCACTGGTACCGCAACGATAAGCGCCACTGCGGACAGTGTCACAGGCGTGGGCTACGTGGCGGTTGGTGCTGGTCCGCCAGAGCGCCTTGATGTCTATGCGTATCCACCTGCTATTCCTGCCGATGGCATGTCCACCTCGACTATCGTAGCTCGAGTGGAGGATGATGGTGGGAACGCTGTGCCGGATGGCTTCTTCGTCGGTTTCACCACGTCTCTGGGCTCGATGCTCTACAACTATGTAGAGGATGATTCACCCCTGGTGCATCAGTCGCCGCCAGGCAGCTGGGTCACCGTGCCCGATCTTGCGGCGAGTGGCGGCAGCTACATCTACACAACTATGGATGGCGCTTCTGTCTATTGGGACTTTCGCGGAAACGGAGTCTCGCTGGTCTATGTCCAGTGGCCTGGCGGTGGCATCGGCGACGTATACGTTGACAGTGCTTCTGTGGGCAGCATCAACATGACGGGTACTGCCGCTTATCTGGCGGAACAAGTCTTCACCTGGGTTGGCGATCCCACCGACGCGCACACTATTCGCGTGACGCACCGCCCGGGTAGCGGGCCGATCTACATGGACGCCTTCCGCTCCGGCATGACTACCCACGGCGGGCTGGCGTTACCTTTGCTGACCTCGGAAACATTCACGGGCACGGCCACAGTAGCTGCTACCGGTGTATCTGAGATACCAGGTAGCCCTGTGCCTGTGTTGCTGCCCGGCTTCACCAATGTATGCTTCGATGCGGCTGACCTCGTCATCACCAAGACCGTTGAGCCGATAGGGGAACTCTCCGTCGGGGAGAACGTCACCTTTACGCTCACCTATCAGAATATGGGGCCAGTGACAGCTACGAACGCTTACATTGACGATGCGCTCAGCACAGATGCGCTTGTTGATCTCCTCTTCAGCAGGCTGCCGATTACCATGACACCGTACACCGAATATCGTTGGCCTTTGGGTTCCATGGGGCCTGGAGAGACAGGAGTCATAACCTTTAGCGGCACTGTAGACACGAGCCGCTACTGGCCGCCTATGACAGTGCTCACCAACACGGCGGTCATCACTTCGAGCACGGCTGACGGCCAGACTGTCAACAACACGAGCCTGGTCACAACGACCATCGTGCCGGGCACTGCAGTTACCCTCTGGCTGACGGCCATACCGGACAGCATCCCGGTGGGTGGTGCCACCTCCACGGTCACGGCCACGGCTCAGGACACGTACGGCAACCCTGTGCCGGATGGAACGCCAATCACGTTCACCACCGATCTGGGAGGATTCCCCACATACCCATACGTGGGCACAACCAGTGGTGGTGTGCACACAGTAACCCTGACCTCAGGGAACGTAGCCGGCACGGCGACAATCGTAGCTGCTTTGGATTACGTCATGGAAACCACACAGGTGATCTTCACGCCGCTGAGTCCGTTCACGGTCACCGTGACGGCTAATCCGGATCACATAGTAGTCGGTGGGGCCACATCAGCCATACAGGCTCTGGTCGTGGACCAGTACAGCAACCCAGTGGCGAATGGCACGCTTGTGAGTTTTGATACCTCTGCAGGCACAATTGATCTGCCCAGCGCCACTACCGTCAACGGCACAGCTTCCACAGTGCTGCGTTCAGGCACTATAGCTGGGACGGCCATTGTCACCGCAACTGCGGACAGCATAACCGGGACGACCACCGTGGTCTTTGAACCTGGCGTGCCAAGGGTGACGATTGATGCAAATCCCAAGTTCCTGATGGTGGGTGAGACCTCCCATATCACTGTAACGGCCAGAGACCAACATGGCAATCTCGTCGCTGGCGAGGTGGTGACGTTTGCGACCACGCTTGGCAGCTTTGATGGCGTTACGACCACGACGCGCGCGACAGATGCGGGTGGCAAAGCCTATGCTGGGCTGAGTTCGACAACACCAGGCACGGCCGTGGTCACGGGGACAGTTGGAGCATATTCTGCTCCCATACTCATAACCTTCACGGCAGGGGAGCCACGCAGTATTATGCTCGACGTTGATCCTGCCATCATTCCTGGGTGCGGCGGCACCGCCCTCGCTCGAGCTGTTGCCAAAGACCGATACGACAACCCTGTCCGTGATGGCACTGTGGTCGTCTTCGACGTGACGCCGCAGGGTGATGTAGTGCCCATCAATGGCGGGCGCACAACGAATGGTGTGGCCACAGCTATCATATCTTCTGGTACAGTGCCCGGCCCTGCCACCGTGTGGGCCTGGCCGCAAGGCTGGCGCTCTTCGGTTGTTGATTGGTTTGGGGTAGTATTCCTGGTTGGGCCGCCTGATCATCTGGAGCTGTCGGTGCCGAAGATGCTTATTGTCGGTGGCAACCAGGCGACCATCAGGTTACGAGCCTTGGATTGCGGTGGCTACCCAGTGCAAGATGGCACGCCTGTCACCTTTACCATCGCTTCTGGTGCGGGCAGCCTGTGGCCGCAGGTGACTACCACCGCGAATGGCTGGGCATTCTCCACGCTCACTTCACCAAACCAGACCGGCTCAGCGACGATCAGAGCGAACGCTGGTGAGCGGGAGGAAAGGGCTATTGTTGAGTACATCCCCGGCCGGCCCTATGACATCATACTCACAGCCGATCCGTGGTCTGTCCCCGCTGATGGATTGTCTACTTCAATCATTCTTGCGGAGGTACAGGATCTCTACGGCAATGCTGTGGCCGACAGGACAAGAGTTGTCTTCTCCACTGACCTGGGGCATTTCGAAACAGATTGGTCGTACACTACGGGTGGCAGTGCCAGTGCTATACTGACCTCCAGTACCACGCCTGGCATGGCTCGTGTGGCGGCCATGGCTGCAGGCGTACGGCGTGAAACCTATGTGGACTTTTACTTCGCACCCACGCCGACGCCAACGCCTTCATGGCAGTGGGCTGTGCGCTTACCGATCATCATGAAGAATCGCTAGGGCTACTGATTCATCGCAGAGACCGCTGAGATGGCGGAAAAAGAGTCAGCAGAGATGTCTCCTGACTCTCCGCGTTCTCAGTGTCCTCAGCGGTGAAAGGGCCGTATCTTTTGCAAAATTGTCACGTCATTTTGGTTGAGTTACCATCGCTGCATCATTTGTAGGAGGAGAAACATGCATCACAAGCTGCACATTCTCAAGTCAGTGCTCGCGTTTCTATTCATCGTCGGTGCCCTCTTTGGAGCGCTGGCTTTGCTTCCTGCTTGGGCGGCAACGCCAGAGCCTGGGCCTTTTGCGCCTGACGAACCTTTCGCGCCGAAGCCAGGCGATGTGGGCGCTCACCTCCTGGTTTCATCCACCACTGGCTACCGCATTGACGACGGGTGGCCCGGTTTCAGTACCAATCCGTCAGGCCCTGACGGATGGCTGGCGTGGCCTGCCGGTGGCTACGATAACGACTTCCTGTACACGGACGCCACGTTGACTGCCGGAGACTGGGCAAAGTGGAAGCCAGACCTGGCCAAGGGTCTGTACGAAGTGCTCGTGCATTACTATGTCGATTCTAACCACCGTGATGATGCTGAGTACACGGTCTTCTACGATGGCGGCAGCTTCACAAAACTGGAGAACCAGCAAGCGCCGCTCGCTGCAGATTCTGGCTGGAAGAGCCTGGGCGTGTTCCCGTTCGCGGCGGGAGCATCAGGTTATGTGCGCCTAAGCGACGCTACCACCCTAGGGGGTTCTGGCACGTTCGTGGTTGCAGACGCAGTCAAGTTCGCCCCCATGGAAGTGTGGGTGGATGACAGCTACTCCGATACAAACTGTGTACCCTACGTCTGGGGTGTAACCGCGTTCAAGACCATCCAGGATGGCGTTCAGGCAGTAGCAACAAACGGGACGGTGCACGTGGGGCCGAACGATCCCTATAACAAGTACCTCGGACCTATCACCGTGACCAAGAGCATTACCCTGACAAGCACTCATGGAGCGGCCAGCACGGTCATCTCTGTCACGTCGGGTACGGCCATAGGAGTGCTGGCCAGCGGTGTCACGATTGATGGCCTTGAGGTCGAGAGCAGCACTGCGCCACGTGGCATCGCAAACTATGACGAGGCCACAAGCGCGTGGGTAACGGATGTTACCGATTATCGTATTCGCAACAACGCTGTGCACGGCTTTGGAGAGGGAATTGCCTTCCTCACGGCAAAGGGCGAGATAAGCGACAATACCATTTACAACAACAGCAAGAGGGGCATATTAGTACAGCAGTTTCCGAGCGGCGTTTTAGCAGGGCCAACGACGGTGTCCGGCAACGTCCTGTACGGGAACGGGGGCGTTGTCGCAGATTATGACATCCAGGTTCATGACTCGTACACGGGAACGCTGATCACTGGCAATACGATCATCGGTTCACTACTCGGCGCGAGCGAAGCCGGCATTTATGTGGTCAATGGGGCGGGGGACCTGACCTTGTCTGCGAACAGAATCACGACCAGCACATACGGCGTTTGGATCATGCAGGATAATAGCGGTACGAATATCATCCAGAAAATCAACCTGCGAGGCAATAGAATCAACGGTGGCACGACAGGTGTCCGCGCGGAGAGGACAGGCGGTTCCTGGTCACAGCGCCAAATAATCATTGGTGGCGACCTCGCTTACTACAACAGTCTCAACAACAACAGTGGCAAAGAACTAGAACTGGTCGGCTATAGCGATAACATTACGGCCACATACAATGACTGGGGTGTGTACACCTTACGCGACATTGAGAACGAAATCGAACACGATTACGATAGTTTTGGGCTGGGGGAAGTGGTTTACGAACCGGCGCTTGGTGTGCCGACACAGATTACCGTTGAGGCTGCATCAACCAGCCTGCCTGCTGACGGCAGCTCAACCGCGACGATCACGGCCACGGTTCGCGATGTCGCTGGATTCTGGGCACACACGGGCACTATGATCGGCATCACGACCAGTTTGGGCAGCGTGCCCTATGGATATGTAGAAGAAAACGATGCGGCGGTAGCCCGGACAGGCATTTGGACTCCTGCGCCAGACGCTCGTGCCAGCAGTGGTTCCTACATGTGGACCATTGATGCAGCGGCAACGATATCCTGGACCTTTACCGCCCCGGTGGTCTCCTTGATCTACATCAAACAAGGGGGCGTTGGCTCGGCGAATGTGTACGTTGATGATTTCACCACGCCGATTACAACGATCAACATGTCCAGTTTGCTTCCCCCTGCTGTGTTCGAGTACCGGGTTGAAGATGTTATCACTAATGCGCTGGGTACTGGCCCGCATACCATTAAAGTGACTCCGGTGGGTGCCGGGCCCATCAGGGTGGATGCTTTCCGCTCCGGCGGTGCTGTGGCGTCGCACGGACGGATTGTCACCACTCTCACTTCTGCCACGATTTCCCAGACCGCCACACTATGGGGAACGGTGTACGATGGCCGCATCGTCACCAGCACGTCTGTGGCGCTCTATCCCATCATTACCGCTACGGCAAGCGTTGACTTCCAAGGAGCAGATGCACACATCTCCAAGAGCGCCTCGCCAACCACGCTGAATGCTGGACAGAAAGTGACCTTTACAATCACTTACGGCAACCATGGTCCAGGGACAGCGACCGGTGCATTTATCACCGATACCCTGCCCGCTGGCCTGGTCTATGTGAGTTCCACTCCTGCCTACGATTTCGACTTGCCAAATCCTATTACCGGCACTGACTACGTGTGGAACGTAGGCAGCGTGGCTCCTGGACCGACGGGATTCATCACCGTTGTAGCGCAGCCAGACGGGGCGATGTCATGGACAACGCCAGTCACTCTCACGAACGGCGCCGAGATTAGTATAAACATTCCTGACCCTGTCGCGGGCAATAACACTACCGGTGCGGTAAACGTTACTATTCTACCGCCTGCTGCGGTAACCATCACTGCACATCCGCCGGTGATTCCGGTCAGTAGCGGCGAGATAACCACTACACTGAGGATCACGGTTACGGATGCTTACAGCAACCTCGTGGACGGCGCGACAGTCAACCTGACCACGACTGCGGGAACTCTTGAGGCTTCAGGCGGTACTACACTCACAGTCACGACGACGGAAGGCATCGGCATTACCGGCCTGGGTTCCGGCACCACGGTGACTACGGCCACTGTAACGGCAGCTATCGCTCCTCCAGGGGGGCCTACGGCCAGCGTTGAAGTCTTCTTCGGGCCTGCCCTGCCATACACGGTCACTTCAACCGCGTATCCCCTGACAGTTCGTGTCTGTGGCGACACGGCTGTGGTCACCGCTACAATCGTGGACGAGTATGGCAACCAGGTGGCGAATGACACCGACGTACAATTTGCCGTTTTCCCGGCTGAGCGCGGGTACATGGACCCAGCGTGGCGGAATCCATTGAACGGTGTTGCTACTTCAACATTGCACACCGGTGAGTATCTATTCGGGGCCCCATACCTCACCATTAAGATTAAAGCGAGCCGCGAGACGCATGAAGCTCTCACAGAGCAACACATTGACCTGATACCAGGCTTGCCATACAGCATTACCTTCACCGCCTCACCGCCTGTAGTTCCAGTGGGGGGCACAGGATCGGAGATCAGCGCACTGGTTGTGGACTGCGCTGGTAACGCGGTGCAAGACGGCACTGGCGTCACGTTCACGGTGAACAGCCTGGGCACCATTTCACCGACAACAACAACCACAAGGAATGGCTGGGCTTACACCACTTTCAAGCCATTCTGCACCGTTGGCACAGCAGTGATCACAGCTACGGCTGATTCTCGGTCCTTCACCTTGATGCTCACTCTGGAACCTGGCCCAGCGGATCGCATCAGTGTAGGTATCACGCCGGACACGATCCAGAACTGCGGCGGCCAGGCAGTGATCGCGGCGACCCTCTACGATCGTTGCAACAATCTGGTCAAGGACGGCACAACGGTTACCTTTGGTGTAGTCTTTGATACTGTGAGTGTGTCGCCCAGTCCAGCGCACACGATCAATGGCCAGGTCACGGCGACCGTGACGGCTCTGGACAGACCGCTAAGGACGTGGCCCAGGAGTCTAGAGCAGATTGGCGTAGCCTCTGGCTCAGCTATGGCGGGCTTCACCAACCTGTGGATAGTGCCAGGTAACCCAGAACTAGTGGGGGTCTCCGCTGACCCGGGCAGCATACCGATCAACGGGGATGTGAATTTCTACGATGTCACCATCGTGGCCAGGGTGGCGGATTGCAGCAACACTGTGGTCACGGACACGACGTGGGTCAAGCTGGAAACCGATCTGGGCATCTTCCGCGACTCTGGGACACGGAGCGTCCTTCAAACAACGGTCAGTGGCCTAGTTACAGCCACGCTGACCTCGCAGTCTGTTGCAGGTACGGCCACAATAACAGCAACGGCGGATTCAGCCGAGGGCACGACTACTGTGCGCTTCCTGCCCGATGAGGCATACCACGTGCACGTGTGGGGATATCCAGCGAGCATTTACGCCGATGGGACGTCAACCTCACTGATTACGGCGCATGTGATGGATTTCTGGTACAACTCTGTCCTCGACGGCATTACGGTGACGTTCATGACGAACTATGGCCATTTTGCCGAGACCCATGACATATTCTACACGACGACCACTACCATTGAGGGCTTTGCTTTCGCCACACTGGTGGCCGGCACCGAGCCTCACACAGTGTTGGTACAGGCCGTCACTCACAACCACCGCATCGGGCGCAACTATGTGTACTTCATTCAACCACCGGTGTGGGGCCACGTCTATCTGCCGATTATCAAGCGGTCTGTGCCCTAGCACATCCGGCGCTCCCTGAGCAAAGAACAGAGCCTCGTCAGCCACCTGGCGAGGCTCTGTTTTGTGTGCAGGCCGACCACGAATTGCACACACGAATACACGAATGAAGAAAGACCCCGTTCCCCGATTTGAGGAGCGGGGTCTTTGTGTCCGAAGCTAGCGCGAGCAGCCCAGGCGCTGGGCGCCAGATTGGTGCTACGCCCTTCGCCGCCCTCCGGGTACTGAGCAGCGGTGATGAGCGCACCAAGGCCACCTTCGGCAACGGACGGGAGTCGCCCACCTCAGTACCGACCTGATCAACCACCGTGGCGAAGTGGGCCACCCACCAAAGTCGCCATCGGGCAGCAGTTCGGACTCGGCGTCGCTGTTGTGTAGCACAGTCAGCTCTAGCGTCTCGGCGGAATCTAGCTCTTGAAGATGAGCGGCAGGTAGATCCTAGCTATGACCGCTACAGTGTCGGCCTGCTCTGTCTGGAATACCTCCCCATCATCCAAGAAGCAGGCTACCATGTCGATCTCGCCAGCCACGCTCAGCACCTCGACGGAGAAGCCGAACGCATCAGCCCCCTGGCCAGTACGCAGGCTCTGGATCCAGACGATGGAGCCAATCTCGCCATCAGCGCTGGAGGCCAGTTCGCTGAGAGCTTCCCACCCGCCAGAGGCGTATAGCTCAGCCAATTCCTCAGACGACAAACCGCTGGGCACAGGCACCGCGCCACCGAAGGCGCTCCCCGGCACATATCCGACCTTGTCGGTATTCAGAGGGATGACGGCGAGAGCGTCAACCGCGGTCCCGATGTTTTGCTCGACGAGGCACGTGTAGGTCAGTGCATCACCCTTCTCAGCGGTGGTAGCATCCACCTCGAAAGAGGTGTCCAACCCCTTCATGCTGTTCCAGAAGTGCACCATGCCCCAGCTACCGTCCTCGGCCTGGTCGGTCACAGCCAGATGCAGACCGAATTGCACTTCATCGTCGCCGGGATTGCCGGAGCCCAGCACGGTGCCGACGTCAAGACCGTAGAAGTCATAAATCGGGATGCGGTCGAGGTCCGTGATCTTTGTGGTATAGTTGTCCTGCGCAGGTACCACAGCACTGGCATCAACGTCCCACCAGTACAGGTAGCCATCGCCCATGTAGTAGAAGCCGGGGTAGTAGCCTATGGAGTCGTGGAACACGCTCACCGCTGGCCGTGGCCCGAAGATCTTGGTCTCCAGTGGCGTCTCCACATACTCACCTGTAGCCGGGTCGTACCCCAGGCGGATGGTGAACGATATGGTGTCCTGCACGGTGAAGGCAGCGTCGGCGGACTGTACACGACCGCTCAACCGCACAGGTGCGCCAGTGTCGTAGAGGTAGTCCTCCCAACCGTAAGGGAAGGGATGGCTGTCCACTACGATGAGGGCGTGCTTGGGGCCCCAGCTCGGCGCGTCGTACCAGGAATCGCTCAGCGTGTAGTCAAAGTTGTAGGAGGCATCGCGGAACCACAGCAGCATGCCGGGCACGGTATAGGGCGCTCGGTCCACCTCCCACTCCGTATCGCTGGACCACACTGTCTGGTACGGATACTTCAGTCCCTCGTCGAAGCCGCTCAGGTTACGCCACTCGACCAGGTAGTAGCGGGCGTAGCTCTCCGTGAGGGGGACGATCCGCCAACCATCGGCAACCCACTCACCGGGGCCAGCCTCCACGTCGTCAGAGAAGAGATTGCCTGTGGCGTCGTCCAGGGAAAAGTCGTCGGCCCACCAACCATCCCACTGCACTGCCATGTCTGTCGAGTAGCGAAGGCGTACCAGAACTTGATCTCCGGCATAGCCTGAGAGGTCGAAGCGGAGGATACCCTCGTCTTCACCGGTCAGGCCCCAGCCCTCGTTGTTGCCGTTGGGGTCAGTGTCGGTGAAGATGCCGTCCATGTCCTGCAAGAGAGTCCACGTCGCCCCACCGTCCTTGGACACTTCCACGTAGCCGTAGTCCCAGTCCACCTCGGTGCTCCAGTAGCTGGCGAAGGAGCAGGTAATCGGCGCCGTGGCCCCCACCAGGTCGAAGCTGTGGGTGAGGGTATACTGCACCAAGTCGCCCAGGTCAGACCACCAGGCATTGCCGGTGCCGAGGGGATTCGGGATAGTGACGACCTTATCGGGCAGGTTGATCTTCATCCCCTGCTCCGTCCCATCCGGCCGCAGTGAGTGCTGGCCGATTTTCACGTCGAGTGCCGCATCGTCATAGTCTACTTCTACTGGATCCCACCAGCCGATGACGTAGCGGAACCAGCCTGGGAAGGGAGCCGGCTGCATCCCGCCAAGCGGTCCGTTCCACGAGCCGGCCTCCATGGTGGCCCAGTTGGCCACGGAGCTCTGATAGTCAGTGGTGTAGATGTCCGGCAGGCCAAAGGCAGCGTGGCCGTACTCCTCCGCGCCGACCCCGATGTCATAGTTCTCTGGGTCCATACTGACCTCTCGGACGTAGATGTCGCGGTCGGGACAACCAGCCGAGCCCGCAGGGCAGGCTAGGTAGCCGGTGGGCCAGTCAATCACCGTAGCGTGGGACCAGATGGCGAAATCGCCTTGCAACCCCCCGCCGGCCTCCTGCCCCATGCCGGCGTGGATCACCGTAAAGTTGTCCACGATGCCATCGCCGTCGCCGTCATAGTTCTGCCACGGGAAGCTCGGGTCGTCGGCGTTCACCAGGTCCACCACTTCCTTGAACAGATCATGGGATCGGACGTTATGGGAGCCGGTCGCGCAGCTATCAGCGCCGTACCACCCCTCGGAGTGCACTGATTGGAGCCACTCGGGATGGATATGGCCCTGCGGTGCGAAGACCCCCTCCGACTGCTCCAGGTAAAAGTTGCCCACGGTCATGCCCGTGCAGTCCACCGGGCCGAGGTTGGGGTGATTGATGACGACGCCAGCATCGGGGCCGGTCCCGAAGTAGAGCTCCTCATACAGCTCCGGCGTGGCGTCTTCGAACCAGATGGTGTTGTTGTCCCGGGGCCCAGGGGCTGGAATCTCGTTGTGCAGCGGTCCAGTGGTGGTCACCTCCACATCAATGCACTCCGGTGAGTCAGGGTCATCCGGGTCATAGTCCGGGTTCTCGGCGCTGTAGGTGAAGGTGTCAGTGCCGGTGAACTCCACCAATGCCACCAGGACCTTCATGTCCTGCGCAGCCAACCCCATTGCCTTAGGGCTCTTGCCAGTCACGGCAGCCAACTGCTCGTTCCTCAGCAACTGCCGGAACTTCTCCGGGTTGGGGGTGGTCGGATTTCGCTTGGCCCACTGCCGCATGAACTCGTCTACGGCTGCCTGGATCTCGTCCGGGCTGGCATTGAGCCGCAGAACCCTATGCTCTCGCAGCAGGTTGATGATCTGCCCTTCGTGCGGGGCGCGATAGTGGGCATCGAACTTGGTCGCTCTCATCATGGGCAGAGCCTGGGTGATCTTGCCCTCACAAGCTGCAACGTTCACTCTTTCAACCCCTTCCGGCTCACCAGCGGAGGCCAGGGTGGGCAAGAGAGTCAAGGCCATGGCCAGGATCAAACAGAGGCTCACAGTTTTCCAGTAAGTCGTTTTCATCTTCTTTCACCTTTCTTCTTTGGGATCTGTTGAGTCTTACTAGTAGAGGTTCAGTATGCTTTGCTGGACACCACCTCCTTCCGAAGAGAAAACGCTCTGCCCTAGCAGCTCAGGGCACGGCTGAAAGGAACAGGGAAAAACAAAAGCGCCAAGGTGAGCAAATCAACGCCCCTCATGACGCAAGCTGACTCTCATAAGAGTAACTACTGGCAAGAATTGGACTCTTATGCCTGTGAGGATAGGATGGCCAGGATGGCTGCCTTCGGTTCCCATTGTTGTGGGCCTCCTCAAGCCTCTTAGTGGCAATCTTGATTGTACTGAACAAGTAGAAATCCGTCAATCATGCCGAAAGCGGGGCGGCCGCGTCACGTTGGGGGCAAGCTTCCAACTTTGCACGGGGTTGAAGCACGGCGGTGGGAGAACCAAGCGCTGCGCGCTTTGCTCTCCTGGCCGGAGGCCATCTGAAAGTCCGACGGCACCAACCTTGCCCCCAATATGTCGTAGGCCCAGAGGCCTGAGTGTCCTAGAACTCGCGAACCCGGTCGCGCTCACGGAATACGGCTGTTCGCGATGCCAGATCTGACCACTACATCTTGGCATCACCGACGATTGTGACCAAATCTGGAACAATCACGGATACTAGAATCTCCATCATGATAGTAGTTTGAAGGAATGAAGGCACTAAGCATTGCCGGTTGCATACAAGGATCTTCCACACCCTCGCGCTCAGCACGAGTGGCTGCCGTTCTGCCAATCAACGCCCACTAAAGGAATGGGGTACGGCAATGTCGTAATAAGTTACGACGAGAATGAGCATAAGCATTAGGATAATCCCAGCAAAATGTACGAGGTTTTCCTTTCCTGGATCCAGGCGCTTGCCGCGAAGAGCCTCAACGATGACGAAGAGCAGGCGGCCGCCATCGAGGCCAGGGAGGGGCAAAAGATTCGTGGCGGCGAGCGCGGCGCTCAGAGTCGCGGTGAACTGCAGCAAGGGGAACCACCACCCGCTGCTGGCCACCTGGCGTGCGGCCTGCTCGGTCAGTTGAGCAATGCCCACTGGGCCCACCGGGCGCACCATGTCCACGGGGATTAGGCCACGCAGAATCTTAATGGGGAGGGAGAACAAGGAAGCCACAGAATCGAAAGCTTCCGTCACGGCTTTCTGAACGGCTTCCGGCCATGGATAAGACACAAGCTCCATCCAACCGGCGTCGCTGCGCAATTGCACACCCCGGGACTCCGTCTTGACGAACCAGGGACCTCCGGGTGGCAGCGGGAGTGAGAAAGTCCGTCCACGCCTGCGAATTGTCACCGTTCTGACATTGCCATCAACGGACCTGGCATAGACGATGAGATCCAGCATGCTGGACACTTCACGGCCATCGGCAGCAAGGATCAGATCGCTGTCCTCAAAGCCCACTGCTTCTGCTACTGATCCCGGAAAGACCTTGGTCACACCTACAGCCGGGTCATGCGCCACAGGCCAGCCAGTGACGAAACACACGCTGAAAAGAAGCGCGGCCAGTAGGAGGTTAAACAATGGCCCGCCACATAGGAAGGCAGCACGCACTCGCTTTCTCTTTTCGGCGAAGAGAGTCCCTGGTTCTCCTTTCTCAGCCAGACGGACAAAGGCCCCAAAGAAGATCAGGTTGATCGTGTATTCTGTTCCTCCGATGTAGGCGAGGGTGAGAAGGCGGGGAGGATACCCTAGGCCAAACTCCTCTACGGGCAGGCCGGTCAGCTTGGCGACAATCAGATGACCGAATTCGTGGACGAGCGTAATCAGACTCAGTACCGCGATAGCAGCCAGTACAGTAGTCAAAGTGCACCCCCTCCTAATTGGGTGTCCAGCGTCGAGTTCCTCTGCGCGACATTATACCATTGAACGCGATTCTGCAAAACTGGGCCTGGACGTGCTGTCAAAATGACAGCAGTCTCTGTAAGTGTTGCAAGTCTACCTTGGCAGTGAGGTCAATGGTCAAGGGACTAACTGAGATCACTCTGTCGACGACCAGGGCATAGACGTCGGAATCAGGTTCCAGCGTGTCAGAATCAATCTCTCTTACGTAGCCCGATATGTCCTTCTGCCCTTGGTCATCAATGGTCACAGGAGATACAAAGTACTGCTGGCGGGAGACGCGAGTCGTTCTCCAAGGGGTATCAGGCTTTGCCTCGCACGGTACGTCAAGCTTGAGAATGTCCACGGCTTCTGGCATGCCATGTGTGAGCAGCAGCTTGGCGAATCGGCGCACGAATGCAGCCGCCGTGCTGAAATCAACCTCTGGGCTCTGGCTAAAGTGATACTTCCGGTCCGTTTCCAACGAGGCGGCCAACGTCGGGATTCCAAAACTGGCCGCTTCTATCGCCGCGCCAATCGTGCCTGAGATGGTAACGCACGCGCCG
This sequence comes from uncultured Anaerolineales bacterium, assembly GCA_964478075.1. GTDB lineage: Bacteria > Chloroflexota > Anaerolineae > UBA2200 > UBA2200 > DAOUEX01. The sequence continues at coordinate 159,677 of CAYZGO010000003.1, forward strand.
ACGTTCTCACCGTAGTTGATGCCTGAGATGGTCAGGTCTGGCACTCTGGGCAAGAATCTCAGGATGCCATGCCGTACTGCCTGCGCAGGTGATGTCTCCACAGAAAAGGATTGCACCTGCATGCCATCAACGTCAAGGAATCCTTTCTCGACGTCAATCTCACCGTAGGGAAAGCTACGGCCAAGGCCTGATTGCTGCACGCGAGGAGCGACCACCCAGAGCTCTCCCAGGTCAATGACGCTGCGCGCAGCTGCTAGCAAGCCCGGTGAGCCAATGCCGTCATCATTGGTTATGAGGATAAGGGCACGCTTTTCACTGCTCACTGCTCTCCCCCTCTTAGAGTCCTATTACACATCATTGTGCTTTTTCATCTTTGGCTGTTTCGTTGCTTTTGTCAAATGCTTTCTTTGCCAGAGCAGACCCAGTAATTTCTCGTCAGGCTGGTAATATGATAAGATAGAAAATCGCTATTACAAAACGGCGCGGAGAATGCAACAGATGCTCTGGTTGGAAATCATGTATGGATTCTCAGCCGCATGGCTGGCCTTGTATGGTCTGAATAGTTTGCTGTTGACCGCTATCTACGCTTGGGTGCGCAGGCGCAGCCTGCAGACGCCCCCCCCGCCCAATGCCTGGCCTTCGGTGACGGTACAGTTGCCCATCTATAACGAGCTACACGTGGTAGAACGCCTAATTGCAGCGGCGGCCGCTCTGGACTATCCGCGCGAATTGCTGCAGATTCAGGTGTTAGATGACTCCACTGACGAAACAACACTTGTGGCGCAGCAGGCGGTCGCTCGCTATGCCCAGATGGGTGTTAGCATTCAGCATGTGCATCGCTCCAAGCGGGTGGGCTTCAAGGCTGGGGCCCTGGCCGAGGGTTTGCATCGCAGCAGGGGAGAGTTGCTGGCCATCTTTGATGCTGACTTTGTGCCGCCGCCTGATTTCCTGCGCCGCGTCGTTCCTTACTTCGCATCATCAGACGTAGGCTGCGTGCAGGCGCGATGGGAACACCTGAATGCTACGTACTCGACCCTCACGCAAGTGCAAGCGATTGGTATTGACGGGCACTTTGCTGTGGAGCAGAGAGCGCGCAGTCAGGCCGGCTTCTTCCTCAACTTTAACGGCTCTGCAGGCATATGGCGTCGCGCGTGCATAGAGGACGCCGGGGGCTGGCAGGCCGATACGCTGGCTGAAGACCTGGATCTCAGCTATCGTGCGCAGTTGGCAGGGTGGCGCATTCTCTATGTCCCCGATGTCAGTGCAGCGGCCGAATTGCCGCCGCAACTTGACGCTCTACGCCGCCAGCAGTCACGTTGGGCCCGAGGGAGCATCCAGGTCGCACGAAAGCTTTTGCCATTGCTCCTGTGCTCTGACCAACCATGGCGCACCAAGATTGAAGGGGCGATTCACCTGACTGGATACATGGTGCATCCTCTGAGCCTGGTCATATTGTTGCTGACACTGCCGATGGTTGTGACGCACAGCCGACTGTTTGCTTTTGTTCCCTATTTCCTTTTGGCTACGGCCGGCCCCCCGCTGCTTTATCTGGTCGCGCAGGCCGAGCGCGGCCCGGGTTGGTGGCGTCAGTTGAGATTCGCACCGCTCTTGCTACTGCTCGGTACGGGTCTGGCGCTCAACAACACAGTGGCAATGGCTCGAGCAGTTCTTGGGCACAAAGGTGAATTCCAGCGCACCCCAAAGTTCGACATCAGAGCTGGCGGGGATCAGTGGCAAGCTAGCTCATACGCGCTTCGTTGTACTCCATTGGTCTGGTATGAGTTGCTGCTTGCCATGTTTGCGCTGGCTCTTGCACTGCTGACCTCGCGCGGCGGCGCTCGCCCCATCTCGTACTGGCTGATAGTTTATGCGCTCAGCTATGCCTATGTTGCTGGCCTGAGCCTCGTCCAGACCTGGCAGTCATGCCAGCAGGTCCCATCTAGAACGCCCCGCAAGGTGCGGCCACGGGACGTCTAGGGCAGGACGCTCTCGACTTGGAGTCTATCCGAGAAGTCAGTAGAGATGTCTCCTTGCACAGGAGGATGTGAGACCTATGAACTGACTGGTGGCACAAGATGCGCGTCCGTGGCACGGGCACCAGTCCCCTACGGCTGCCTCACCTGTACCAGCTCAGGAACTGCGGCGCGAAAGAGTGGCGTAGTGCGTTACCAATCATCTGTGTTCTCCTCCTCCGCCAGTCGTCCCATCTTGCGCAACGCTCTCCAGAGACGCTCTTCCCAGATGCTGCCATGCAATAGCTCGTTGATCTCATGAGCGGCTTCGAGCCGTCCCCAGTGAGTAATAATGAAGGTGATGCGTCGCCATTTGCGGCTCACGATGGGGTGCGCCAATAGGCGCAGTTCGCCCAGGTGTACTTTGTAATAGAGCTCATTGGCTCTGGGATGATGGATCTCATCCGGGAAGAGTTGTATGCGCGGCACGATCTCCCAGGCTGTGACGTGAGCATAGTAGTTGATAGACCACTTCTGTTCAGCGAATGCTTTGGTCTGGTAGAAGGCAAGGATGGGTGCGTTCACGCCTCGCTGCGGCGCTCGTTTCACCGGAATGCGATACCAGTGTTGATCACGAGCGACGGCGAAATCACGCTGATTGCTCATGATCACTACCAGGACAGTGGCATAACGGTCGGGTTCCATGCTTCACTCCTCATCCGCGCCGGAAGCGCTGCTCTTGTTCAACTGTAGCGCAAATGCCCGACCTTGTCAAAGAAGCTTGTACGGTGTTCAGGAGGCCACCGCCCCGGGTCTCAGAACAGACAGGCGATGACCGTGGCAACGTTCAAAAACATCGAGGGCTTCTCCAAAGTCTGCTCATATCCATCATATTCAGCGGCAGTTGCCGTTTAAGCCCTCCGTTTACCTCGTCTCCCGTTTACCTTGTCTCCCGTTTACGCCTCTGGCGCAAAGACCAGAGGTACGCGCCAAGGCGTAGACGGCGCCTCTGGCGCAAAGACCAGAGGTACGCGACAAGGTGTAGACGGCGCCTCTGGCGTGAACGGCAACTGCGGGCGAACGTGGGGCAGTCGGCTGACTGTGGAAAAGCCGTACAAGAATACCATTAGCATTTGACAGCAAATAGCGCCCCCTGTAATATAGTACATGTACCCTGCTCAAATCCCTGCGCTGAGGCAAAGCTTCAATGAAGAAATCCGTGATACCGTCGTTCACTACGCCCGAGTGGGTTAAGGACGCAGTGTTCTATCAAATCTTCCCCGATCGTTTTGCCCGTAGCGAGGCCGTGCCCAAGCCCCGCAACCTGGAGCCCTGGGATAGCCCACCTACCGAATACGGGTTCAAAGGTGGTGATCTGCTGGGTATAGTCGAGCATCTTGACTACCTGCAAGACCTGGGCATCACTGCTATCTACCTGAACCCTATCTTTCAGTCAACGGCCAATCATCGCTATCACACATACGACTACTATCGCGTGGATCCTCTGCTAGGCGGCGATGCGGCTTTTCGCACGCTGCTCGACGAGGCGCACCAGCGTGGACTGCGCATTGTTCTGGATGGCGTTTTCAACCATGCCAGTCGTGGCTTTTTTCAGTTCAATCACATTCTTGAGAATGGTGCTGCCTCTCCCTATCTGGACTGGTTCATTATCAATGGCTGGCCGCTGCACGCTTACGACATCCAGCGAAAGCCCAATTATGCTGCCTGGTGGGGAATGCGTGCCTTGCCCAAGTTCAACGTAGATTCGCCCGCAGTGCGCGAGTTCCTTCTGGGCGTGGCACGCTACTGGGTGGAGCAGGGCATTGATGGCTGGCGCCTTGATGTCCCTGCCGAAATCGACGATGATAGTTTCTGGCGCGAGTTCCGTCGTCGTATCAAGGAGGCTAACGCTGAAGCTTACATCGTGGGCGAGCTCTGGCACGCCGCCCAGCACTGGCTGCAAGGTGATCAGTTCGACGCGGTGATGAACTACCTTTTCACGAAAGCCTGCCTGTCCTTTTTCATCGGTCGCAGTCTGAACTCTGCACTGATCTCAGGTGTTGGCTATTACCCGGTCCAGCCGGTAGACGCTGAAGGATTTGCCACTGCCATTGACGATTTGCTGGCCATGTACCCTCGACAGGCAACGCAGGCACAACTGAATCTGCTCGATAGCCACGACACGGCTCGTTTCCTGAGCTTGGCGCGAGGAGATGAGTCAGCTCTGCGACTGGCGATGTTGTTCATGATGTGCTATCCCGGGGCACCCTGCATCTACTACGGCGACGAAGTAGGCATGGAAGGAGGCAAAGACCCGGATTGCCGCCGTGCCTTTCAGTGGGACGAACGCCAATGGAATACAGGACTGCTGAATTATGTCAAACGCTGCATCGCCTTGCGCAAAGCACATCCAGCGCTACGTCGCGGCGAGTACAGGTGTCTGCTTGCCCAGGGGGACGTTTATGCCTTTGGGCGCAGCCTTCGCCCTGAGGGGCTCGAGTCCCAAGCGCTGGCAGGCGAGACCCTGCTTGGCGTGCTTAACACAGGCACCAAGCCTTGGGACCTGGACGTGCCGGTACAGGGTTATCTGGAAAATGGAGCAGTGTTGCAAGGCGTATGGGGCGAAGGCACGGTTACTGTCCAGGCTGGGCGTATTACAGGGCTCACTGCGCCAGCCCGTGCGGCTATAGTGCTACAGAGTACTGCGTGAATCGCTAAACTCAAGCAGCCGCTTTCACGCGGTGATCCGCCCGAAGAGCTTTGGCAATCCCGTCAAGCGCCGTTCGTCGCGAGCGACGAAGATGCTCCGCGAGGACGAACGGTTGATGCGCGGAGCAGTAGAAGCTGTGGCAAAAGCCTGACAACCTCTGCGGTGAGCTTTGTTAGATACTTTGAGACACTCCGCCGTCTCCTGAGCATCGCACACCATTGGTGGATTTGACAATCTGGGAGATATGTGCTAGAATGGAGCTAGTTGAAAGTAGCAGATCTAGTTCGCCTGTGGCGAAAAGATCCAACAAGTGAAGGGGGCAGAAGGCAAGACGCACATTGCAGATGACAACAGCTTTTTGTCCCAGCCGACGTGAACATTCGCGGCGGCGGTTTTTTGATGGGTCGCAGTCAATTTGACAAGTGGGCGCTTTTGTGCTACACTGTAGCCTGCTAAAGGGCACCTTAACAACTGAAGAGTGATAGGAAGGTCGCGCGGAAGTTTTGGGTCAACGTCAGATCGAATGTGGTTTCGACCACATAAAACTGTACGGAGGGTTTGATCCTGGCTCAGGATGAACGCTGGCGGCGTGCTTAACACATGCAAGTCGAACGGACTGGCGCCTAGTGGAAACTTGCTGGAAGCGGTGACCATGAGAAATCGTGAGAAGCGCCGATGGCGAGTGGAAGCTATTAGCCGGTCAGTGGCGGACGGGTGAGTAACACGTGGGTGACCTGCCTCAAAGTGGGGGATAACTATTCGAAAGGATAGCTAATACCGCATGTGGTTCAGCATTCGTTTGTTGAACTAAAGGAGAAATCCGCTTTGAGAGGGGCCCGCGGCCCATCAGCTAGTTGGCAGGGTAACGGCCTACCAAGGCAATGACGGGTAGCTGGTCTGAGAGGACGATCAGCCACACTGGCACTGAGATACGGGCCAGACTCCTACGGGAGGCAGCAGTGAGGAATATTGCGCAATGGGCGAAAGCCTGACGCAGCAACGCCGCGTGGGCGACGAAGGTCTTCGGATCGTAAAGCCCTTTTCTAGAGGAAGAGGAAGGACGGTACTCTAGGAATAAGTCTCGGCTAACTACGTGCCAGCAGCCGCGGTAAAACGTAGGAGGCAAGCGTTATCCGGATTTACTGGGCGTAAAGCGCGTGTAGGCGGTGCTCTAAGTTGGACGTAAAATCTCCTGGCCTAACTGGGAGGGGCCGTTCAATACTGGGGCACTTGAGGGCAGTAGAGGGAAGTGGAATTCCCGGTGTAGCGGTGGAATGCGTAGATATCGGGAGGAACACCAGTGGCGAAGGCGGCTCTCTAGTCCAAAACTGACATCGAAATGCGAAAGCTAGGGGAGCAAACAGGATTAGATACCCTGGTAGTCCTAGCCG
>CAYZGO010000004.1:0-16807 GCA_964478075.1 uncultured Anaerolineales bacterium
CTTTGTCCCTCCCGCCAAATCAACGAATCTCCAACGGACTTTTTCAACACTCTCAACTTGACTTCCTCCACATTTGGTAGTATATTGCCCTTGCAAAGGTACTCTCATCACACGCGGAAGCCGATGTGCAACGTACGGACATGGCAATCGACCATACTTGACACTGATCATTTCTGCGCTCGCGCCCATTTGTGCGACGCAAGCCGTCTTTTCCTGACCCTGCGAAAAGGCGGCCTTTTGCTGCTTTCGCCGGATCATCACTTTGGCACAGCAGACAACAGCGTGCTGATCAACAACAGGAGGCATTACCATGAGGCAACCCACTCTTCGTAAAGGCCTGCATCCATCCCTGGCCCTTCGCTGTCTCATCATTCTAGCTCTCGTCCTGATCCTGGCCTTCCTTTGGTTGCCCTTTGCATCTCGCAGGATGATGGTGCGCGCCTATAACGCGCCCCGCCGAACTGATGGCGGGACTACGCCCCGCCTGAGCAATGGCGGGACTCCGCGTACAGCGTCGCTACATGCCCCCGATGCGTCGCCCTTGCCAGCATCCGACAGTCCAGTGTCTGCACTGGCCGAGGACTGCACCGTCTGGCAGTACCTGACAAGGGTTGCACATGCTCATTACTCCGGCGACCCCCCGGGCTACAGCAACTACGTTGACATCGATGGGGATACCCTCGTCGTAGGTGCGAACACCTACGACGTCGGCACCGAGTCGGCCGCAGGCGCAGTCTATGTTTTCTACCGCAATGAGGGCGGCACAGACAATTGGGGGCTCGTGAAGCGTGTCGTCGCTGACGATGCCAACAATTCAGACTATTTCGGGCACTCGGTGGCTGTCGACGGTGACACGCTCGTTGTGGGGGCGATCTGGGACGATGAGCCCATGCTGGCCCAGGGGACGGCGTACGTGTTCTACCGCAACCACGGTGGCGCCGACAACTGGGGCCAGGTAGCCCAGATCACGCCAAGCGACGCAGCCGCATCTGATGAGTTTGGCTACTCCGTGGCCATCGACGGAGATATCATGGTTGTGGGCGCTAGATGGGCAGGCGCAGGTGGAAAGGCCTACGTCTTTTATCGCAACCAGGGCGGCGCTGACAGTTGGGGTGCGGTGACCAAGCTGAGCCGCAGCGATGCAGCGGCGGCCGACGACCAGTACGGCATCTCTGTAGCTATTGACGGCAGCATTGCGGCTGTCGGATCGTACAAGGACGACGACAACGGGTGGAACTCAGGCGCGGCCTACCTGTTCTATCGCAACCAGGGCGGTGCTGACAACTGGGGGCAATTCAAGAAGCTCACCCCATCGCCCGCGGCGAGCGAGGACTATTTCGGGCGAGCGGTGGCCATAGATGGCAACACCGTCGTCGTAGGCGCGGAAGGGTACGACACCTTGAGTTCAGTGTTCGCCGGCTCAGCCTACGTCTTTTATCGCAACCAGGGCGGCGCTGACAATTGGGGCCAGGTCGCCCAGCTCACAGCGAGCGATGGAGCGGACTTTGACTATTTCGGTCACGCCGCCGATATCAACGGCGACTGTATCATCATTGGAGCCTACCGACACGACAAGAATCCGGGTGGCGATGACCGCTCAGGAGCTGGATACCTCTTCCAGCGTGACCAAGGCGGGGCGGACAGTTGGGGTGAGGTGCAAAAGCTGTTCCACTCGAGCATCTCGAACTATGACTACCTGGGAGCCGCAGCGGCGATAGATGGCGACACGGTAGCTCTCGATGCGCCTGGCAAGAACCGGACATACATATACGAGAAAACAGTGCTCCCAGACCTGCAGATCACCAAGGTCGCCGCTCCCACGGAGATCGACCCCGGCGGCGAGATCACTTTCACCATCGCCTACACCAACAACGCGGGCCTGGCCACAGGGGTGCAGATCACGGACATCATACCTTCTGAGGTCACCGTCAGCAGCATCTCCCACAGCGGAGCGACGATCACTGACACGAGCACGACGCCAGCCTACGTCTGGGATGTGGACAATCTGGCACAGGGCGATGGCGGCGACATTATTATCAAAGGCACAGTCAACGCTGTCTGCCAGTCATCCCCCAGCTCTTTCAGCAACACGGCCGAGATATCGTCCAGCGAGCAGGAGTGCGATTCGAGCGACAACCAGGGCACAATCACGGTCAACGTGCGCGCCAGCAATCCCTCGATTCAGACTCTACAGATCGACCAGCCCGATCCCTGCGCCGACACCATCAACTACACCGCCTCCATCGCCGACCCTGAAGGAGTGGACACCCTCATCTGGAGGCTCGTCTTCTCCGACGGCGGTGCGGTCAGCGCCAGCGGCAGCACCGTCAGCGGCTCTTATCCGCTGCAGGACCCCGCCTACTGCGGCAACGTACAGGCCACGCTCACCGTCACCGATGAGCAGGGCTGCACTGACACCATGAGCAGCAACACCGTAGACGTCAATCAGCCGCCGAGCGTCAGCGGTGTAGCGATCTCCCAGCCGGATCCCTGCGCCGACAGCATCGACTACACGGCAACGATCAGCGATTGTGACGACGTGAGCACGGTGTCCTGGCAACTGGCCTTCTCGGATGGCGGCTCGGTCACCGGTAGCGGTGACGCGGTCAGCGGCGCTTACTCCCTGCAGGACCCGGCCTACTGCGGCGATATACAGGCCACGCTGACCATCACGGACGACCAGAGCTGCACTGACACCATGAGCAGCAACACCGTAGACGTCAACCAGCCACCAACCATCAGCAGCCTCACCATCAGCCAGCCCAACCCGTGCGTTGATGAAATCGACGGCGACGCGTACTTCAGGGATTGCGACGGCGGTGACTTCACCGTGCAACTCACCTTCTCCGATGGCGCCTCGTTCAATGCCAGCGTCGTCGCCGGCACCTCGGATGTTCACGTCATCATTTCCTACTCCCTGCAGGACCCCGCCTACTGCGGCAACATACAGGCCACCCTCACGGTCACCGATGAGCACAGCTGCAGTGATACCTTGAGCAGCAATACCGTGGACATCAATCAGCCGCCGCAAATAGACAGCCTGACGATCGACCGACCCGATCCATCGTCAGATGTGGTCAACTATGCAGCGTCGGTGGCTGATTGCGACGGCGACGACCTCACCTGGGACCTCGCTTTCTTCGATGGCGGCCTTATCCTGGGCAGCGGCACTTCCATCGCTGGCATCTACCACCTGCAGGACCCCAGCTACTCTGGTGACATCACCGGCACACTGACAATCAGCGATACCAGCCAATGCACCGATACCATGACCACTGTCTTCCACCCCGGCTACCTGCAGGTAACCAAGACCGACCTGCAAGACCCTGTCCCGGCCACCTGGTACATCAGGTACACCATTGTAGTGACCAATACGGCAGGGGTGGCAGCAGGCACGATCTGGCTGACCGATACACTGCCAGCAGGGACCTATTTGGCTAGCGTGCCGGCCAACGACGGCTGGGCGCATGAGGGTGCGGTGGTAACACGCACCGTCTCCTCACTGGCACCCGGCAGCAGTGTCAGCTTTAGCCTGCACCTTGGCACGCACTCGACAACGCGAGGCCCAGTCAACAACACGGTGGAGGCACGTTGGGGGACCTTTGCCATCAGCGACACAGAGACAACGACGGTGATCGAGCCGCCGGGCCCGGCGACAAAGACGCCGACACCCACGCCGACCAATACGCCGACGCCGACGCCGACGAGCACGCGCACGCCGACGCCGACGCCGACAGGTACGCTTGAGCCGCAGGTCACAGGGTGCATCGCCGCGTATGCTTGGAATGATCTCAACGGCAACGGCGTACCGGATCCGGGCGAACCGCCGCTCCCAGGAGCATTCGTCGAGATATTTCCCGCTCAGCCTTCCACCGGGGCGGCCGCACAGCTCCTCGATACGCCGATTGCGTCCTGTGCACCACAGATGACACTGGCTTCTGTATGTGCTGCGGGCTCCCGCCGGGCGACTATACGGTTGCGGTCACCAGCCCGGATGGATACGTGCCGACGACAAGCACCAGCTATGCGGTCACGGTGGTTGGGGGTGAGACGAGCACAATCCACTTTGGCGCTACGGCGCAGTACCGAATCTTCCTGCCGTACCTGTACCATTGGCCGACATTTTGGGAGTAAAGCAGGCAGTGTAGTTGACTGAGGTGATCGGCGCCTCCAGGGTGCCGGTCACCTCACTCCGTTTGCTCCACATCTGGCGGCGGAAGGGAAGCGGATAATCGGATGGGCGCTGCTGGTCATCCGTTTATCCGTTTCGCCGCCTCAGTCCTGTCGTCCCCGTTTACGCCTCTGGCGTAAAGACCAGAGGTGAGACAGGAAAGGCATCCGTTGACAGTTCCGCCCTCGCCCTCTGCCACGTAGTCCAGACCGTCATCGTCCAAACGATAGGTCAGGGTCTCCCTCCCACTCCTGATCAGCGGGATGAGGTCTGGATGAAATAGGATCACTCTATCGGCCCTTGTCATCGCTGCACTTCCCGTGCACTCGAAACCTATGCGAAAAGTGCTGGAGAAACCAGGTTTTTGACAAAAACCTGGTTTCTGTTGGTCTACCTGTTTTGTGTTGGTGCATTTGCTTTGCCGCAGAGCACGCAGAGCGCGGAGCCTTTGTCATGAAGGACCAAATCCGAAGGGTTTCTCGAGTTTTCTCAGCGTCCTCGGCGGTTTTTGCGGTAAGACAACGAGCCAGTTTTGATAACAACGCAATTGCGGGAGACTACCTCGTTTCTGGCTCACTCTTTTTTCGCACCGGCACTTAATCCCAGCTGCAGTTGCCCAATGTCCGCAAGCCCAAAAACGCGTGTATCGGCTGATCGTCAGCTTGTTGTCTGCTACATTTCAGGCAAACAAACAGGTCTACGCCTATAATGTAGTTAGAAGCATAAAAGTGCTTCTCAATGCTCATACGCAGAGAAGCCACTCGCGGAGTACTGCGTCAACCGCTAAGTCTAGGCACCTATTCTCACATCGTTCATCCCGCTCGACGGGCCGGCAATTCGACCACACAGCTTCAGTTATTGATGCACAAAGCAGTAGAAGGAGGTTCAGACGATGTGGTGGTACCGTCCACGGTACCCATGGTACATGTACAGAAGATGGCGACGGCCCATCTGGCGGCGGCCCTTTTGGGGACCTCGTCGCCCGATATTCTGGGGGCCTGGAGGCTGCCTGGGCTGTGTGCCCCTGTTGTTGCTGATGCTCTTCTTCCTGCTAGCCTCAGCGACAATGTGCTCTCGATGGCTCTTCTGCTACTAGCACACTACGGCCTCGCCGAGAGGCCTCTCAGACAGTCCCCCCGCGCTGCAGCCTACGTCTGAGCTACGCCGCACTCTGGGCAGAATTTGGCGTCGGCCGGGATTTTGGCCCCGCACTGGGCACAGAACTTCTCGGCTGCCAGCGGAGCACCGCACTGGGCACAGAACTTGCCGCCACCGACTGGTGCACCGCACTGGGGACACACTGCTTTGATCACGTCATCGAACGCCTCTGGCGTCACCCTCTCGCTAGCCGCTTCGTGGGCAACCTGGCGCGCTTTGTCCATGGCCGCGCTGGCCTGCATGGCGGACATTTCCACTGCCAGGTCAGGGGCGCAGCCCTTGCACAATCCCCGCGTCTCGTTCCAGCACTTATCCACGCACACCCACTTGCTGCAATGCGGACACTGCCGGAAATGCGGCCTGGCCTGTTCAACCGCCTCAGCAAATGCCTTGTCGTGCGCTTTCTCCCACGCCGCAGAGTGAACCCTCTCGCCCACACTGGCTGCACTGCCAAGGATGCCGCCAAACAGGTCGCCGGCCGCATCTAGAGCTTCGCTCACCAGCCCTGTCGCCGAAGTCTTGAATGGAGTGCGATAGCCCACCCGGCAGCGGTCACAGTAGAACTCGAACTGGAAACCGCGATCAGTGCTCTGATCTTTGTAGTTACGCACGAATCTGATCAACTCCATCTCTGCCTCCTCTCCGCGCCCGATTCGATACAGCCTCTCGCACTACTCTGTAATGATTATTCCGCATAGAGGTTGTCTTGTCCAACACTCGCCCTTACCCAACAGGGCTTCTCCAAAGCCTGGTTACATCCATCATGTTCAGCGGCAGTTGCCATTTACCTTGTCTCGCGTTTACCTTGTCTCCCGTTTACGCCTCTGGCGTAAAGACCGGGGGTACGCGACAAGGCCTAGACGGCGCCTCTATGCGTAACGACTAGAGGTGCGCAAAGACAAAGGCAGCCCGGGAGAACATCCGAGTAGGGATCATCCTATTGCGGCAGCACAGCCATCCTCTCCCAGCGCCAGCGATCTGGGTTACAGCGGGCATCGGTGATCTTTCTCAAGGCCGTGCCATCCTTCCGCATGACATAGATAGACCACACGCCACCTCGGTCGGAGCGAAAGGCAATATGCTCGCCGTCAGGAAGCCACAGCGGAAGCGCATCGGTGGTCGGGTTGTTGGTCAAGCGCCGCTGATTGCTGCCATCGCCATCCATCACATAGATCTCCCAGTTGCCATCACGGTGAGATGTGAAAGCAATTTGCCGCCCGTCAGGTGACCATGACGGGTTCTGATCATCGGCGTACTTGTTGATCATGCGCCGGCCGGAACCGTCGCTGTTGATAAGGAACAATCCGCATATGGAGCCGTCGCAGGTCTTGCAGATGAATCTCATCTCTGTGGGGTGCCAGACAGGCTGATCGCCTTCAGTGATCATACGGTCGCCCTGACCATCTATGCCAATAACGTGGATCTCCAAAGCCCACTGGAACCTTTCCCAGTTGACATCGCCGGTCTGATAGATGACGCTGTAGCCATCCGGCCCGACATTGGCAAAGGCAGCCTCACCATCATTAATGACCCTGCGCCTGTTGCTCCCGTCGGTGTGCATGATGTCCACACCGTTGCCAGCCCAACTGTAGAACATGACCTCTTGGCCATCCTTGGTGAAGGAAGGCTCGCTGGCATCAGCCACAAGCAATTCCTTGCCAGTGCCATCGAGGTTGATCCAATAGATGTCATACTCAAAGTTGCGCCTATTCTCCGTATAAGCCAGCCTGCCACGGAGCGCTGCAGATGGCTTCTTGGTGGGAACGGCCGTCGCGGTCGGCTCCGGCGTCTCCGTTGCCAGCGGGGTATACGTAGGATATGGTGTATACGTCGGTAGTAGGCCTGGCGTCAACGTCGCTGTCGGCAGCGGGGTATACGTAGGATACGGGGTGTAAGTAGGCAGCGGCGTAGCGCCAGGGCGCCTCCCAACACAGCAGGCGGTCAGCATCAGAACAAGGCATACCAGAGCTAGAATCCTTCTCATCTGCAAATCCTTTCTTTGCTTATGTCACCAAGACACACCGGATCCTCCAAGCCTGATACTCGCGCTACCAAGAGCAAGACCTGCCAACCCATGCAAGTCCCGTGACAACAACAGTATACACCATGCTCCTACCATCTGTCAACACTATCGAACCCCCCTGACGTCGTCAAACGGGTGGTGTTGAGAACGCTGTCGCGCAAATCATCTGACCTGCCTTGAAACGAATACTCGCTGCAACTCCATTGACGATGGGCTGGTAGCATGCTATAATGCCAATCAGCTTGGCGCACCGGGATGCCAACACCCGACCAGTACCGCCCGCCGATAACGCCAAGTGGCTGAGCTTTCTTCAGCCAGCGCTATCGTGCAGCCCCGTCATTCACGCCGGGACAGAGTACCTTCAACAGGAGATACTACTCATGAAAGCAATGGTCTTAACCACACCCAAACCCGCAGACGACAACCCGCTGACCCTGACAACGCTGCCCGATCCCCAACCAGGCCCCGGCCAAGTGCGGCTGCAGGTGCGGGTCTGTGGCGTGTGTCACACGGACCTGCACACGGTGGAAGGTGACCTTACCTTGCCCAAACTGCCGCTCATCCCCGGCCATGAGATCGTGGGAGTAGTGGATGCACTGGGGTCAGGTGCCACCCGTTTTCAGGTGGACGACCGTGTGGGCGTGGCTTGGCTGAACTGGGCCTGTGGAAACTGCGACTTCTGCCAGCAGGGCCACGAGAACCTATGTCGGAGCGCCCGCTTCACCGGCCTCCACGCTGATGGTGGATACGCCCAGTACACTGTGGTGGACGAGCGCTTTGCCTACCCCATCGCAGAAGCCTTCACAGATGCAGAAGCGGCACCGCTTATGTGTGCGGGCATCATTGGCTACCGCTCCCTGTGCCTCAGTGAGATTCAGGCAGGCGGACGCCTGGGGCTGTATGGATTCGGTGCCAGCGCCCACATCGCCATTCAGGTGGCTCGGTACTGGGGCTGTGAGGTCTATGTCTTCAGCCGTGCGGAGGAGCACCGCCGCCACGCCGAAGAACTGGGGGCAGTCTGGACCGGGTTAGCGCAAGACAAGCCGCCGGCTCTCCTGGACGCAAGCATTATCTTTGCCCCGGCGGGCTGGCTGGTGCCCCTGGCACTGGGTCACCTGCGCCCAGGTGGCACGCTCGCCATCAATGCCATCTACATGAGTCCTATTCCCGAAATACGCTACAATCTGATCTACGGCGAGCGCACTATGCGCAGCGTGGCCAACTTTTCGCGGCACGATGCCGAGGAGTTCCTGCCCCTGGCTGGCGAGATCCCGGTACGCACTGAGGTGGAGGTCTTCCCACTCGAGGAGGCCAACGCGGTGCTGCAACGGTTGCGACGGAGCGAGATTCGAGGGGCGGCCGTGCTGGCAATTCCGCCCTGCGAGTAGTTGTGTTTACTAACCACAAAGGCACTGAGGAGACAAATCAAGGAGAGCTCTGCGTGTCTTTGTAGCTTCGTGGTAAGAAAGCAGGGCCAACCACAAAGACCCAGAGTTCACGTTCCTACTTCCTTGGTGTCTTTGTGCCTTAGTGGTCAACTCGTGCAGGGCGTTGGCGTAGGAGTTGGTGTCAGAGCCGGCCATGGGCTTGTGCCAGCCAGAGACCCACACACAGCGCGGAGTAGTACTCACCAAGGCTGCCACTACCACCGTGGCGTGGTCTAGCATACCACGCCCCGACAGCACACTCGCCATATCCCAGTGCCATCCCCTGCATGAGATTCGGGCAGCAAGCCCATCACATTGACATTTCCTGAAAACCAGGATAGAATACACATATAGATGATGATACATCTTGTCTCCGCCGAATCTTGCACGTCACTGTCAGCACCCCATGACCCAGTACTATTCCTTCATTCTGTTGTGCGCATACCAAACGGAGAAAGGAGCGGTGTGGAATGCAGCTGATTATCAAAGGCAAGAACATGCAGGTCAGCGAGTCGCTGAAGAAGTACGTGGACAAAAAGATCGGCACGCTAGACCGCTATCTCCCCACGATCGCCGAAGGCCGCGTCGAACTGTCACTACAGCAAGCCAAGAGCACCCAGGATCGTCAGGTCGTGCAGGTCACCCTGCGGAGCAACAACACTATTCTCCGCGCTGAGGAAAGCAGTGCCGACATATTTGCCGCCATTGACGCTGTGCGGGACAAGCTGCAGCGCCAGATCAAACGCTACAAGGAGAAGCGAATACGCATCCGCGAGCGTGCCCAGGCAGCTGCTGCCAAGTCGACTACGCTGGTCGCGGAGGCGACGCCACCCCATATCGTTCGCCTCAAACGCTTCACCGTAGCGCCTATGAATCAAGATGAAGCTATCGAACAGATGGAACTGCTGGGCCACGATTTCTTCATCTTTTTCAACCCCAGCACCGAGTCCATGAATGTCATCTACCGCCGCAAAGACGGCAACTATGGGTTGTTACAACCCGAATTGGCCTAGCACAAAGTGGGGGCCAGCTCATCTGGCCCCCACTTTCATGCCCGCATATCATGGAGGAGTGCCCGCGACATGCCCGCAAAGAAGACCGTTATCTTTGTTTGCACCGGCAATGTCTGTCGCTCGCCCACAGCCGCCGGTCTGTTTTATGACAAACTAATCCGCGAGAAGGCAGATGGGCGAGTGCGCGTCCGTTCGGCGGGCATCTGGGCGCTCGAGGCCCAACCGGCCAGCGCGTACGCCCGACAAGTAATGAACGAACACGACCTGGACATCAGCGCACACCGTGGCCGCAGCCTCACGCAGGCCGATGTGGACGAAGCTGATTTGATCCTAGTGATGACCAAAGGCCACGCTGCTGTCATCGCGCGGGACTTGGAACGGAGCGCAGGCAAGGTCTACCTGCTCAGCGAAATGGCCGGCAAAGCCTACGACATCGAAGACCCCTACGGTGGCTCGCTCGTCGAGTATCGTCGCATGGCGGCCGAATTGGCAGACCTGATAGAGCGCGGCTATGCAAAGGCTATGAAATTGCTGGGCAACTAGAGCTTGCCTCAAACCTAAAAGGGCATTGCATCCTGAATGCAATCCCCTTTTGCTGTGCCCTGTCGTAGCTCGCTGCTACTCCCACCAACCCCGCAAGAACTTTTCCCACTCGCCGTTCTGGTTCAGGTATGGCTGGAACAAATACTTGCCGGTAGCCCTAGGCTCGAAAGGCTGGCGCAGCAATCGCATGTGAGCCCCCTCCAACGTCTTGCCGCCCTTGCGCCGATTGCACATTGGGCAGGCACTGACCAGGTTCTCCCAGGTGTGCTCGCCGCCACGATGGCGCGGCACGACGTGATCCATGGTCAGGCTGCGTGTTCGCCTGCCGCAGTACTGGCAGGTGTAGTTGTCACGGCGAAAGACTTCCTTACGGCACAGGCGCACGCGAGGCAACGGCCGCCTGATCATATAGTCCAAACGGATGACTGAAGGGATAGGCCAGGCACGGCTCACGGAATGGATGAAACCGCGTCCGTTCTCCAAGATCTCCGCCTTGCAGCCTACAATCATGACCATCGCACGGCGCAGATTGCAGGCGTTCAGCGGTTCATAGTTTTGATTAAGCACCAACACTGCAACGTTGTGCATAGCCCTCGTTGCTGCCGTAAGTTGCACGGAGTATAGCACAAAGTCCGTAGCGTGTCAACCGCAGGCTCGAGGAGTTGGAAAACTGCCTACATTGTCATTCTGGGCTCCACCATGGCGCATTCGCACCACTCGTTATGCGAGAAACGCTGATCTGTCATTGTCTTTGTTCCTGGGCCACCTTTGTCCCTGGGGCCACCTTTGTCCCTGGGGCCACCTTTGTCCCTGGGGCCAAAGACCCAGGGGAAGACCCAGGACGAGCGCAGCGACGAACCGGAGTCCCCGGAGCGATGCGGAGCGGGGCGCCGCCTCAGTCCTGTCGTCCCCGTTTACGGCACCTCCGGTCTTTACGCCAGCGGCTCTGGAAGGAGCGCCTCATACAAATCACCGGCAACGATGCCCTGACCGGATTCACTGCGCGCAAAATCCTGTGGGTGAAGAACAACGAGGCTGAAGTGTTCGCCCGCGTTAGGCAGATCTTGTTGCCCAAAGACTACGTGCGGTGGAAGCTGACGGGTGAGTACGCCACTGACAAGGCCGGAGGCGCAGGCACGCTGCTCTTTGACGTCCGCAAACGGGACTGGTCGGGCGCGGTTGTGGAAGCGCTGGGGATCGGGCCTGCCTGGCTGCCGCCCACCTTCGAGGGCACCGCCATAACCGGGCGCGTGACGCCCGAAGCCGCAGAGTTCACTGGTCTGCAAACGGGCACGCCGGTCGTGGGTGGTGGTGGAGACCAGGCCGCTGCCGCAGTGGGCACGGGAGCCGTCGTCGAGGGAATTGTGTCGCTAAGCCTTGGGACGTCGGGCGTCGTTTTTGCCTCCGCAGATCGCCCCATCATCGAACCGCAGGGACGCCTGCACGCCTTCTGTCACGCCGTGCGCGGGACATGGCACCTCATGGGCGTCATGCTCTCGGCCGCGGGCAGCCTGCGATGGTATCGGGACACCCTGGCCTCTGACACTGACTTTGACTCTTTGGTCCGGTCAGCCTCCGACATACCACCCGGAAGCGACGGGCTCTTGTTCTTGCCCTACCTTACCGGCGAGCGCACACCGCACCCCGATCCGCTGGCGCGGGGGGCCTTCGTCGGGCTGACCGTAAGGCACTCCCAACCGCACCTGACCCGCTCCGTTCTGGAGGGAGTGGCATTTGGCCTCCGCGACAGCTTTGAACTGATGAAGCAGGCTGGACTGGCGCAGATTACTCAGGTACGCATCACTGGCGGTGGGGCAAAGAGCGCCCTCTGGCGACAGATACTGGCCGACGTGCTCAACACCGAGTTGATCACGGTGAACACTGTGGAGGGTGCGGCCTATGGTGCAGCAGTTCTCGCCGCAACCGGCGCGGGGGCCTTCACAGATGTCCCGTCGCCCTGCGCAGCTATCATCCAAGCCACCGGCAGCACCATGCCCGGCCCAGCGAGTGCCGCGTATGAGGCCATTTATCCACTGTACCGCGATCTGTACCCCGCCCTGCGTCCTGTCGTTATTGGCTGAGTAGTTCGAACAATCGGGTCTTGCCAATGCTCAAGATGTGCTGAACCTCTGCTCGTGGGAGCAGACCGTGACAGTATGCCTGCAGGACAACCTTGATCTGCTCGTCGGCGAACCGTTTGTGAAGCTGACGCATGTTTGACCTCCCATGATTGGTATGGGAGGAATTTAGCACAAGCAGTTCGCTTTTGAATTGAAAATAGTTCGCTTTTCAGCTGCAAATGGTTCGCTTTTGAATTGAAGATGACACAAGAAGACAAACTGCCGAGAGGTCAGGTACTTGAACGGGTGGAGCTCTCCCAGGAAATCGATGCGCTCTGCGCGCCAGCCCAGTTCCTCCTGCAGTTCGCGGTTGGCGGTTTCTTCCAGAGGCTCGCCGTCTTCCACCTCACCGCCGACCAGCCCCAGCACATCGCGGTCAAAGGCAGGCGAGCGCTCCACGGCCATCAGCACGTGGCGGTCGTCCGTGAGCGGCACGACCACGACGCCATCGCCGCAGTGTACGAATCCCACGCCATCGCTGTCGGCCATCAGTGTGAAGTACGGGTCGCTGCTGATTCTCTCACCGTGAGGCTTCCTCGGTTTATGCTCCATGGCACGTCCCTTCACGCAGCACGCTTCACCCCGTTACCCATCCATATCCTTTCCACCTCTGCACCGACGTGGCTCTCATGACGGCTGTCCACCCTGCCTTGCACGGCAGGCCAGCTCCTCGCACAGTTGGCGGCATAGCATCACCCATTTTCCTGCACATCAGGGCATCTATGCGCTGATTCTTAGCACTTGCCGGTCTGGTGAAGCCCTGTAAGTGCAGTCAGAGTCGGGACGCCGCCACCCGAAAGCCGACGATTCTGAAGCGACGGTACGGGAGGTGGGCATGGCGGACAGCGCAGCGGACGTCGCCTGCAACATCGGCGAATGAGCCTCCACGCAGCACGCGGCGCACCTCATTGCCTGCGTCCGGGTTCTCTCGCTCGTCCCAGGGCCTATAGGGGTACGCAAAATCTGGCTCCAGGGTGTCTTCTCCCCACAGGCTCAGCGTCCATTCCCACACGTTGCCGGCCATGTCCAGCAGACCATGGGAGCTGGCTCCCTTAGGGTATGACCCCACCGGTGTTGTGTCATCCGAGTACTCGTCAGCATTGTTACATCGCCCCCCGTACCACCGCTTGCCCCAAGGGTAGGCACGCCCGTCGGTACCCCGGGCTGCTTTCTCCCATTCGGCCTCGCTGGGCAGGCGGTAGCGCTTGCCGGTAACCTGAGACAGCCAGTCACAGTACTGTGCAGCCTCCTGCCAAGAGACGTACACCACAGGGTGGGTCTCTTTTCCCATTGGAGGCCGTCCACGGCCGCTTCCCCAATGGGTTGGCCGACGATTGCCGGTGTCCTGGACGAAAGCCGCATACTGGGCGTTAGTCACCAATGTCTTGGCCAGGTAGTAGTTGGGCAAGTAGAGGGTGTGCTGCGGTTGCTCGTTGTCCTGCGCGAATCGGTGCCTACGCTTGCT
Organism: uncultured Anaerolineales bacterium; assembly: GCA_964478075.1. Taxonomy (GTDB): domain Bacteria; phylum Chloroflexota; class Anaerolineae; order UBA2200; family UBA2200; genus DAOUEX01. The sequence continues at coordinate 13,921 of CAYZGO010000004.1, forward strand.
GCCCATCCGGAACTCACCAGCGGGGATGAGGATCATCTCCGGCTCGGTGGGAACGGACACGGGAAGAGGACTAAATACCACTTGTTCAAGCTCGATATAGAAGCTGTCGCGCGGCATCTTGCCGTCCCTTACGTCCACGTACTGCGTGCTGATCAGGAGAGTGAATTCCTCACCGCGCAGCAACAGCGGGAAAACCGGCTTCCGCTCACGCAGTGCCACCATGATTTCCTTCTCCACCCAGTCCGAATCCTCCGACGCGGGCGTCATCACCACGATAAAGGCAGCGCTGGTGCGGATAGCCTGAGCAATCGCCCGCCACCACGCCTTGCCGGTCTTAATGCGCGCGTCACTCCACACGTCAAAACCACGCCTAAGCAGATCGCGCTCTAGATCGTGTACGTAAGGTTGGTCTTCGCGGCAGTAGGAGATGAAGATATGGTCGCTCATCGTTCTCTCTCAGGGCTGTTGGCTCAAATCAGCCTCGTACTTCGGGAATCCTTCTCACCTTCGAGAAGCTTCGGGCCGTGCACAGTGCAGCGATGACCCCAGGATCAAGCATCCAGCGACGCTTCCTGACTCACGCCCCAGCGCAGGTCGATGGCCTGGAAGCGAGCGCCGTGCTGCTGACAAAGCTGGCGCAAGCGGGGAACACCCGCTCCTGCGAGGCTTTCTGTTCTCGTCTTGGGCCACTGGTGGTGGAGTTGACACAGATCCGAAAGGTCATGCTTGCCAGGACCTTGTTTTGACTTCGGATTCCATGTTCTCATAAACGATCCAGTATCTCCCTGATCTCTGCAACAAGCGCCGCGTGCTCCGGTCCTGCCAGGTCAATGAATTTCTCAAGATGTGCGCAGGCTTCCTCCTGTTTCCCCGTGTGTATCTTTGCCAATCCGATACCATGAAAGGCGAGTGGATCTTGCGATCCCTGAGATATCAGAGCCGAGAACTCCTCTTCTGCATCCGAGTACCTTTCCAAATGCAGGAGGCAATAGCCAATGCGTATGGATGTTCGAGCCTCGTCCTTAAGGCTCCTTGCCTTGGTCAGAGTGGCCAGGGCTTTCTGATATTCTCCTCCTGGTGACAAAGCAGAAGCCTGCCAGAACCAAATGTTGTGGTCATCCTGTACAATCGCCAACGCTTTTTGATAGCAGGGCAGCGCCTGCTTGTGTCTCTCTAGGCCCACCAGGGCATTGGCTTTCGCAGCATAGAGATAGCCCAAGTTCTCGCCTGACACCAGTTGTCGCTCCAAGCCATCATCTGCTCTAGCCAGCGCTTCGTGGTTCCGCCCCGCCCGAAGGAGCGCCGTGAGACTATAGAACACCAACTCCACATCATCGGGTTTCAGTCTTAGCGCTTCATTGAAGCATTCTATCGCCTGCTCATAACTTCCTGCATCAAGTAGCCCCGCTCCCCTCTCCTTCAACTCATCGACGGCCGCAGAGCGTTTGTCTTCGGGTATTCCTGCAACTTCCGACTCTGAGGCTTGTTGCATCATCGACCCTTCCAATGGCACAATGTGCACCTGCCCCGATTCGTCACCGGCGACAACCGTCAGCCCGTCCGGGGCAATCGCGCAGGAAGAGAACCGCCGCTCCCTGCGCACCGTGGTCATCAGCTCCCCTTGCTCCAGGTCCCACAGCATGAGCGTCCCGTCCTCGGAGGCCGACACGACCCGCCGGCCATCCGCAGTCACCGCCAGTGCCGCGGCCGGTGCGGTGTGGCCGCGCAGCACGTGCAGCTGCGTCCGCTGCTCCGGATCCCACACCCGCACCGTGCAGTCCTCGTCGGCGCACAGCGCCCGCCGACCGTCCGCGGTCAGCGCCACTGCCCGCACCGGATCGTGGCATGCCACCCCGAGCACCTCCCGCTTCGCCGCTTCTCGTGCCAGATCCAAGACCAGGAACTTGCCATCCTCTGAGCCGAGCGCCGCCCACCGTCCATCTGGAGTCACGGCCAGTGCCGCGATCCGGCCAATATTGCCGATCAAGGCGCGCCACCCTGACCGCTCCTCCAAATTCCACACTCGGACCACGCCGTTCCCCGTGACAACGGCGCGCTGACCGGCTTTGGCCAGTGCCGCCACCCGGACGGGTTTGGCATCTCTCATCCTTTGAAGCGCTACCCCTCGCTCCAGGTCCCACATCCTCATTCTGCCGTCCTTAGAGACGGAGACGGCCCTCTGCCCGTCAGGCGTGACTGCCACCGCCAACACCGCATCTTCGTGCCCGGACAGACTTTGCACCTCCTCCCCCGTCAGGAGGTCCCACACCCGGACGGTGCGGTCCGCCGAGCCCGAAACCGCCCACCGCCCGTCAGGCGTCACCGCCACCGCGGTCACCTTGTCTCGATGGCCCGCCAGGATCCGAGGCTCCGCTCCCCGGCCCGGCTCCGCCCTGACGTCCTCCGGCGGCAGCGCCTTGGTCTCTGCGGAGCCTGTTTGCGGGCGGCCTGCTACGAAGGGGTTTACTTGCAGCGGGGTCGAGCAGTCCGGGTTGGGGCAGGTGATCTCCCGGCCGAGCCAGTCGTTCCTGAGCTGGAAAGTGTGTCTGCAGACCGGGCAGCAGAGGGCAGGTCCGGAGCCGCAGTCCACCGCCGTGACAATGAGGGGTCCGTACTCGATCCCCATGAGGTCCACCATGTACAGCATTCCACCATCCTCGCCGCAGGCCGCAAAGGGTGACCACGGGTGGAGCGCCAAACCGCGCAGCGCCCCCAAGAGCGGTAGGCTCGCCCGCTCTAGCCCCGTTGCTGCATCCCACACCTTGAGCGTCTTGTCCCCGCCGGCAGAGACGATGAACCTGCCGTCGGGGCTGATGGCGCAGCCACTGACCGCGCCGGTGTGGCCGGTCAGGGTGGCCCGCTCTGCCCCCGTTGCTGCATCCCACAC
>CAYZGO010000004.1:16907-155658 GCA_964478075.1 uncultured Anaerolineales bacterium
CAGGGTGGCCCGCTCTGCCCCCGTTGCTGCATCCCACACCTTGAGCGTCTTGTCCTCGCTGGCGGAGACGATGAAGCTGCCGTCGGGGCTGATGGCGCAGCCAGAGACCGCCCATTTGTGGCCGGTCAGGGTCTGGATCAGGGCTTGGGACTCGCGGAAGGGCGTCCTCGTCTTTACCCACGGAGCGCCCCCCGGTGCGCTCCGTCGCGCAAGCTCTGGCGCTAGCACTTGTGGAAGCGGCTCGCTCGCCCACTGCAGGCGGTTATAGATCTGCTGCCAGAGCAGGTTTGGCCATCGCGCCAGGTGATGGGTCTCGCGGGTCAGGGCTCGGTCGAAGGCAGCGAGAATGGCCCGCTGCTCCAAGCGCCCAGGCTCGGCCGGGAGCTCTTTGAGCGCCAGATCGAAGTCGGCCTGGAGGAGGAGCGCGGCCGTGTAGGTCTTGGTCACGTTCCCATCTGCGTCGCTGCGCTCCAGCACCCCGACACGGGTGGCCTTGTGCTCCAGGAAGCGGAAGTCGGTGAGGGTGTCGTGCACCTCGTCCCATCTTGCTGCCTTGGTCAGGTGGTGCGGCAACTCACCCAGCCCCCGGGGGTAGTTGCCCTCCCAGCTCTGATCACCACTGGGATCTGCCCTGTAGCGGAAATAGTCCGCCAGCCTCCCGTGGTAGTCCAGGTCCTTCCCGCCGCCGAGGTACTGGTCTGTCGCGACGTCGCCGAGCTCGGGGTGGTAGAAGGCCAAGAGGGTACCGCCCTCCGCCGTGCGCTGTGTCAGGTAGGGCTGCAGGTCGAACGACAGCCGTGACCAGAGCACGACGGGCAGGCGCGGGCCGTCGGCCTTTGGGAGCGTCTCGGCCAGGAAGTCGTCGAGTTCCCCTTGCCTGGTGCGAACCTCGTCGATCCACTGCTCCGCGGCTCGGCCGTCGTCGGGTTGCTGCTTCTCATCTTCCTCCACCGGGCGCGTCTTGTGGCTGCGCCGGTACTTCCTGACCAGGGCCAGCAGGTCGGTCGGCACGCGCTGGCTGCCCTCGCCAGCGAACCAGGCGTGCACCCGCGAATCGCCGGAACGCGGCTCCGGCAACTCGCCTTCGGCCAGGAAATCCCGCAGCTCTGCCTGCCTGGTGCGAACCTCGTTGAGCCACTGCTCCGCGGCTCGGTCCTGGTCCGGGTGGGGCTTGTTGTCTTCCGGCACCGGACGCGTCTTGTGGCTGCGCCGGTACTCCTTCGCCCTCGCCAGGAGGTCCGGTGGCACGTGGAACACGCTGCACAGAAACCACCTGTACACCCCCGGGTCACGGCAGAGCAGGTCGAGCAGTTCGTCCTCGGCCAGGCCGTAGCGGGACGCGGCCAGATACCCCAGGGCGCCGGACACCAGCGTCTCCCCGTGGTTGTCCTCCTCAGCGAGCCGCTCGAACAGGTTGTGGCCGATGATGCCGGTGACGCCGAGCGCGAGTTGTTCCGGAGGCTCGCCAGAGTCGGAGGCCCAGCGGCGGGCCTCTTCGAAGGCCAGCTTCAGATACAGCGGCAGGCCCCCCGACTGCACGAACTTGTCGAGCACCTCGTCGCGCTGAGGCTCCTGCAGGGTTCGGTGGGCGTGTTCGAGCCACTGGCCCAGGAGCTCGTCACCCTCCGGGCGGGACATGGGCCCCAACTCTTCCAGCTGCGCCTGCCGCTGCTCCAGCGGCTGCAGCGTGTCGCCCGGGCGGGTCGATACCACCAGCCGCACGTGCTCGGGTAGCTCCGCAGGCAGCCAGGCCAGGCTGCGCGCCCCCTGCCGGGCGGAGAGCTGGTCGAGGGCGTCGAGGAAGACGATCAGTGGCCGCTCGGCGGTGGCCAACCCCAGGCGCTTGGCGAACTCGGGGACCAACTCGCGATAGTCGGTGGGAACGCTGGCCTCGTCGGCCCTGTAGCGGCGCGACACTTCCCGGCACAGGCTCTCCAGCAGGCTCCGACCGTCCGAGGAGCCCGACGTCGTGCCGATGAAGCGGTAGACGATCTCGGCTGGCGGATGGGCATCTTGCGCCCCCTCAATTGCTTTGGCCATGAGGGCCGACTTGCCGGTGCCACCCTCGCCCCAGACGCCCAGCGGTCGGCGGTTGGTGCGCTGGAGGTACTTGCCGATCTTGCCGAGGATGTCGGTGCGGCCGACGAAGAAGCGGAGACGCTCTTCGGCGAACCCGTGATGGGCCAGGCCTTCGTCATCGAGCGCATCGTCGGGATGGATGTGCACGACCTCGTCCCTGGTTGGGGCAACCTCACTTGGCTTTTCGATCTCCTGCAGAATGACACGGGATAGCCGCCTCCATACGTCAACGCAGAGGGTCGATGGAGCGCTGTCATCCTCAATTAGCTTCAGGCAATCGTCCAGCTTCTCTGGCAGCGTACCGATGTGGTCCGGCGTGACGCCACGGCCGGTCCACTGTGCGTCGTATTCGTGGATGTTGCCCCGGACGTGACCCTTCAGACGTTCCTTGAGCTCCTCCTGTCCCGCACGGGCCTCACCGTCCGGATTCCACGTGTGATCCTCCAGGTCCTGAAAGTCCTTCGCCGTGAACTCCCGCAGCCACCTCTCCATCGTTCGCAGGAAATCTTTCGCAGCGGACTCCTGGAACAACCCCTTGATCCGCTCATGGAAGCCTTTGGCGGTGCAATCCGGTGGCAATCCCTTGAGCAGCCCCAGGCAGTCTTGGGCAGCGGAATCCTGCGCCAATGCCGGGAACTCTTGTGGCAGCCTTTTCTCGATCGTCTGCAAAAAGCCCTTGGCAACGAAACGCTGGGGCAAGCCCTGAATGGTGCGGAGGAAGCAGAAGACGTGCTCGTGCGCATCCTCAACCTTCAGTGCACCCGCGGCGATCTCCTGGTGGGTGGCCGAGGCGATGTAGGCCAGGGGCCGGTCCTCGTCGAGGTCCATCCCCTCGACGGCCGCAGCCAAGATGGCGTGAAGACGAGCCTCGACCCGCGCCCAGGCCTCGTGCTTTTCGTATTCGCCCCCTCGCTCCCGTGGCTGGAGGCAGTACTCGGGCGGATCTGCGTTGTCGTCCCTGCGATACCACTCCCTGAGAAGCTCCTTGTCCTCCTCCGGGACGCGCTCGAGGATCTCTTCGAACTCGGTCACGGGGATCTGCGGCGCCGGTGGGCGCCAGCCGTAGCGGTCCCCCAGCAGCACGATGAAGTTGGGGCGGGGGGTGGTGTGCTGGCAGCGAGCGATCTCGCCCAGGCAGATGTTCATCGTCTGCTGGTCCAACGAGGCTTCCTCGCTCACCCCCCAGCGCAGGTCAATCGCCTGGAAGCGAGCGCCGTGCTGCTGGCACAGCTCGCGCAACCGCGGGAACACCCGCGCCTGCAGCGCGTTTCGCTCCTCCTTCAAGTCGCTGAAGGTGGAGCTGACAAAGATGCGAAAGGTCTTGCTTGCTTGTGCCATCAGGCACCCCCTTTTTCGCTCCCGCTAGCGACACGGCCTGTCCACATATACCGTGCCGAAACGAGTCCGCTCACGTGCTCTTCTGCTCGTCGGTAGCTCAATCGGGAAAACGCTCGAAAGTCACCGTTCCTTGCTCTGCGCCCAGTGTGGTGGGTTCCTGCGTGCGCGGCCTGCGGTTGCCAGCGTGGATCCAGGCCAGGGGCAGGCCACGCTGCCGGGCCTGGGCCACGATGTCGCCGCTGCCTCCCAAGCCTTGCCCCCTTCGGCCATCCCAGACGGCGATGAGCACGTCGCAGTGATCGAGGACATACAGACCCACGGCCTCGTAGGCCTCGTTACGCGTCGGCGCAGGGGGCAGTACGATCACTTCGTCAGCCTGATCCAGAAGGCCCAGGAACTCTTCCCTGGATTCGACCGATTCGAAGTCAGTCATATAGTCGGACTGCGGCACAGGGAGCGGCACCGCCAGCCGCGCCCTGGAGCGCGCCAGGGCCCGATGCGCCACCAGCCGGTCCGCACCCTCAGCCAGGGGAGAGATGACCGTCAACGGCTGCCCGGGGAAGGCCTGCTCAATCCGGTGCAGTGCTTCATCGACGCCGCCGGCGACTTTGTCCACTTCGGCCAGAAAGCGATGTCCCGTCACTCCGATAGCGATCATACCCTCATTCCTGCGCCGCCTCCCCGCGCAGCTTCACGACGGTATAGCCAGCTTTCGCCAGTATCCGGGGGATCCCTCGTACCAGGGTGCGGTCTTTCTCCTTCTCGTCTTCAGGCAGTTCGTCCCACGCAAGTAAGGCCTCGTGCAGTTTCTTCTCCTTGTCCGTCTTCGGTGCATAGTGCCAACCCGCCTCTATCTTGGCCTGCATCCACCTCTCATGCTCCATTTCAGCCAGCTTCTCGAGATCCTCGCCGGGGAAGTCAAAGGGCGGCTCGTCGCTGCGCGGAGGCACCATGACGTAGCCGATGCGGGCAAGCTTGGCTGGGATGTCTCGCACGTTGCCGCGGTTCTGCTCCTTTTCCTCCTCACCCAGATCCGCGTAGGGCACCAGTGCACTGCAGGTCTTGAGTTTGTCATCGGTCTGTGGTCCCCAGCGGTATCCTCTGGCCTTCAGCCCGTCGCAGAACACTTTGTGCGCAGCCTCGGCCAGTTTCTCCAGAAGTTCACCCTCCAGATCCATCTGCTGCACCAGGGCTAGAAACTCCTGCCCGTCTACGTGCAGGTCCAACTGAGCCTCGGCGGGAAGACTGGACCGTTCGAAGGCATTCTTGCCTGAGAGCAGGCTCATGGCCACGATCGACTCTATGGAACGGATTCCGTGCTTGTACTCCCGCGTCTGCAGGAAAGCGCGCAGCACACCAGAGTCGATGTTCAGCACCTCCGTGCCGTCCTGCTTACGGAAGAGCTGCGGCGCGTTGCGCTGCAGAATCGAGCGCAGCAGGATGGCGCGACGGATGACGTAATGCGGATCAGCCGTGGCCCCTTCGGCGCTCGCGGCCTTCCGCCGGTTGGGTCCCAGGATGTTGACATAGCCCTTCAGCCGGCTGATAAAGTCGGGCACCTTGGCTGCCCGGGACTCCTGCGGCTCTAACTCTTGACCGAAGCTCTCCATGCGGTGGCTGGTGCCACCGGCAAAGATGAAGATGGAGCGCCCGATGGGATGGATGATCTGCCCTTCCCGGAAGCTGCCGTCCTGCATAGGGGCCAGGAAGTAGCGCAGCCAGCCCAGAGGCTCCCCCGCCAGCGGGGTATCGAACTCATCCCAGAACACCAGAGCAATCTTTCCACTCAGGCTCACGTCCCTCACCCGGTGGAGCGCGTCCGCCAGTTCATCCGGCGACTCAAACTGGGAGAGGTTAAATTCGAGCACCTCGATCTGCCCAGGGGCCAGCGATTTTGCCACCTGGGTGACGCCAAAGGACTTGCCAGACCCCGGAGCACCGAAGACGGCGATGGAAAGCGGGCGCTTCTGCTGGCGATGGCTCAGGTATTCGCTCACCAGAGCGCGAATGCTGCGGAAGCTCTCGATCTCCTGACGATCTACGGTAAGCAAAGCGCCAAACCGCCCCAGCGGCACATCCTGCAAAACGCCCTCGGCCCCCTCCCGTACGATCTGCTTCGCTACCTGGTCCAGGTTGTCGCGGCATCGGTCCTGAAGAATGGTCCACCAGCCGCCTTCGGGGGCCTTCTCGCCCTCGGCCGCTGGCCGGGTCAGGAAGCGAACCGGATCCTGCACGTTGACTACGGCGAACGGCGTCGCGTCCTTGCTTAGCTCCGCCGCTATCCGTTCAGTGGGAAAGGCCAACCGAACCTGCGCTCCTGAACCTTGCTCATCATAGCCTTTCAGGTGAAGTTGGCGCATGGCTGCCAGACCAGACTGGATACCTTGATGCACGTCCGGCTGATCCGGCGAGAGCATCAACTGACGCGCGATGCCACCGGTCAGGCAGGTGGTGTAGCCGATCATGCCGCCCGGGTGATCTTGCTTCCACATCCCTTCGATCACTCTGCGGTCGAAGAACAGGTGGCACTTGGGAGCAACAGGGGCCTCGGCTGCCGGCTCCTCGGGATGCAGTCGGGAAAGCAGCACGGCGCCCCCTGTGTCGAACGAGACCACCACGCAGGCGCAACGTGTGAGGCCGTTGACGCACGGGTTGTGCACCAACTCCCAGCCGACGTCCTGCGCGGTCCGTTCCCATGAGAGCCCGTGGCTGATCTGCACCTCCGTTCGGCGCAGGTCCTTGACGGTAGTGACCACAACCAGGCGGTCGGCGAACTCCTGGCGGAGGTGTTCCCATAGAGCGCCCTGGGCGACGGGCTCTGCCATCTTCACGACGATCCAGGGACGTCGCCCTTTGGCGGTCAGGGCCTGAGGCCAAAGGTCAGGGCGGTCGCGAAAGCCCAGGTCGGCGTCATCCAGCACCACCAGGTCAGCCTCCGGGGTGTCGTTCACCACTCGCTCCCACTCCGCCGCTTTCGAAGCCCCATCCACCCGGGGGCGGTCCAGTCCCAAGAACTCCTCGACGCGCCAGGCCCGCTTGTCACCGGACCTGTAAAGGGACCACAGTGCGTAGGAGTGGTGAAACCGGTCATCGCCCGGACAGATAGGATCCCGAGGGGCATCCATCTGGTAGAGGACAAAGTCCCCCTCTGCGTCCTGCCGCAACGTCTCGGCCACGGCCTCCATCAGGTCGGCCAGCAGTGCTGCCCCTCCCCGCTGCCAGCAGGCGCGCGTCCAGTCATCCGGATTCCACAGCAGGGTGCTATCCTCCAGGCGCCGGGTGCGAGCGATGTGCCAATCCATCGTCACGTCTCCTGTGACGACGAGCATCTTGTCTGAGATCTTAACGTCTGTCATAGTCCTGGTCCTTTCCGTGGCTAGCGGCTTCCCAGCTCAACCAGCCTCTCGGCAGTGGGCTGCGCCTTGAGGTGGCCAGGCAGGAGGTGCCCACCAAAATGCCCGCCACACCTCGACGGTGGGCGGGCTCTGTGCTGGGATGTCTGCTGTTGTGGCCGATCCCACCCCCATGGCCCTATCTCTGGCTTTTGTTCATCGCACGGTTCAATGACAATCCTATTGTAGCAGAACTTGGCGCGGAAGTCAATGCCTCGAACTGAGATTCAGACACTAGCTCGGACAGGGTGCTGAGCAAGACGAACGAAAGACTCGAGCACGGTTTTGACAGTCTGCCTGATGACGTGAGCCGACAGGCGGATCTTCTGTTTGAGCAGGATGAACAGCCCCGAGTAGAGCTTTCACTTCTTACCTTTGTTCACCACAGGTTGCTGCACCGATGCGGGGGTGCTGAGTGTCTGGTGCCGATTCACCGTTTCAGCGAATAGTTGGTCGCGGATCGCTTCGCCGATGAGCATGCCGACGGCACAAGCGATCATGAGCAGGGCGACCATCTGTTCCATATGCGCTGCAGGTATGGCGCAAGGCCTTGCTGAGGCTCCACACTCGTCATGACCCACAGTGGTCGAGCAAAGCCTCTCTTCCACCGACCAATGAGGTGCACGCGTGCTTCCCCCTTGTAGAGGATGTTTTAGTGGATGACTTCTTGTTCCGGGAAGATCACCGGATCCACCCGTCGCCCCCTCTTGTCCAGGAAGACGGGTGGATGGCTCCCCAGCCGCAGACGGATGACAAAGGGCACTCCCTCTGCCACCAGGTTGTGCAACAATTCCAGGTAGCTGAGCTCGCCATCCAATACTAGCGGCCTTTCTCCCAGCAGTGCTTTGATGCCTGCAAATGCTCGGCAATGGTTCAGGAGACGTCAGCGCGCAGGAATGCCTCGAGCGTAGCCGACGCCGTCAGAGCCATCGTCGTCTCGCCCGAGTACCCTGTGAAACCACACTTGCTGGTGGCGCTGGGCGATGAGCTACTCATCTCCAATGATGCTGGCCAGTCTTGGACCGACCGGATCGTGAAGTTTGTCCTCGAACACGGAATAGCCTGCGTGTTGGCCCCACAGGGACTGGAACCATCCGCACCTCTGCGCAGCTGATCCTGGGGCTTGGCGGTGCTCCACACGCGAGTGCACAGTGTCGCGCCCCCGTGCAGGGCAGACGTATGGCGGCCGCTCGGGGGTTTGATCAGAGTCTCGCCACCACAGAGCACAACCACCTGGGTATGCCTCCGCACACCCGCCCTTCTCATGTCCCAGAGGCTCCCGCTGTTCTCTACAGTTTTCTGGTACCCACCTCCATTCTGATACCTCATGGCCTCGTTTCCGCGCACACCTGTGTGCAATCGCCCACTGAGTGATTGTGGGCAATCTGCACGAGGAGTCAATTGGTCACCGAGCGAGAGAATCAATTGGTCGGAAACACAAAAGACGACCAAGAGACTTCTGGTACTTTGGTCGTCTTTGGGCTTCTAGTGAGCCGCACAGGACTCGAACCTGTAACCCGCTGATTAAGAGCCTCGCCCGACTGATGGCGAGACGCTAGGGTAGTCAGCAGCCTCTAGTCTCGCGCCTACCGCTCGCTGCGGCGGAGACGCTAGTCGCGGGAGACGCGACGGCTGGCCGCCCGGCAGGACGCCAACGAGCCTGAAAACCAATTCAGCTCAATGCCCAAGTGCGTCTTGATAGAGCTTTATCATCTTGGCTACCTGCTGCGCCCAGGTAAAGTCATCAAGAGCGTACTGGCTGGCATAAACACCTTTGGTGCGCTTTGTGCCATTCTCAATTTCAGCAATGATAGCCGCCGCCAGGCTGTCAGGGTCATCAACTGGAACGAGTGCACCCACCTTCTCGTTGATAAAGTCGGGCAAACCACCCGCATTGGTGGCTACAACTGGCGTGCCGCAGGCCAAAGCCTCAACAGCAACCAAGCCAAAAGGTTCAACGCGAGAAGGGACCACGGAGACATCCGCAACATTGTACAGATGAGCTACTTTGTGCTGAGGTTGGTGACCAAGAAAATGGACTCCCTTCAGCTTGAGTTCGCTTCGCAGGGCATGCATCTCGTTCCATAACTCACCATGACCGGCCAGGACAGTTTGCACCCCTGGCAGCAGCCTTTCATAGATTCTCGCCGCTTTGAGCAGCACATCTATCCCCTTGAAGTCAGTGAATTTGCCGACAAAACTGACCAGGGGTTTGTCAGCTCCGGATAGCCCAAGTTCTGCGAGCACCACTTCCTTGGTCACCTCCGGTAAAACCCTGAAGCACTGTGCGTCAAAACCATTCCAGATAAGGTGCACTTTCTCATCGGGCAAGTCAAAAGCCTTCATCGCACCAGCCTTCACCTGACGCGAGATAGCAATGATGCCATACGCGTTGTGCGCGGCGGTTAAGGCCATCGTGCGGTAGCGCGGCCCCCTTTCGAAGCCCATCAGGTCTGTCCCATGACAGCTAATGACATAGGGCAGCCCCGTCCTATGAGCAACGTAGGCCGCGACCCAGACGTGATGTGCGTGAATAACATCGGGATGGAACTCGGTGACTGCCTCATTGATTGTCTGTTGCCAGGCTTGAACGTAGGCTTGGATTTGGGCATCGGATAATTCGTAGAACGTAGTGCTGCTGCGAGGGTGTGTTGTAAAGCAGGGGAAATTGAAATCCAATTGTGGATTCTCATTCTCGCCATTGCTGAAGACAATTGTCTTGACCTGGAAGGGACGCCCCTCAACCACCTGGTGTTCCGGCACAACAACAGGCACTGCGTGCCCCGCCTTAACGAGTTCCTGAGCAACGTTCATGGCGTAAATGCCACTTCCAGAGCCTTGCAGCGGGAAGTGATTAGGCATTAGAACTCTCACAATTCAATCTCCATCGCTATTTCACCCTGCGCCTGCCTGCCGCCTAACCATAGTTGTGCCATATGTCAGGTACTCTGTTCACGATATAGGGCAAAGCCCACCTCGGCGTTGCCCTGAATCAGTAGTCACGCAGCATCATCGGCAGGTAGATGCCCTCCAACCCGTTGAGCGGCAGGAAGCTGGAGGTCCACACTGGGCGCGGCGGCGGATCCTCCTGCAGCCTGCGTGCCCACCCAGCGTCGTTCAGGCAGTTCCAGTCCGACTCGACGAACTCGTAGTGGCTAAGGAAATCGCCCGTCTCAGCAGAGGAGGTTCCCTGTGCCAGCAGAGGCAGCTCCCTGTCCAGCAGAGGCAGCTCCCTGTGCCAGCAGAGGCAGCTCCCTGTCCCAGCAGAGGCAGCTCCCTGTCCAGCAGAGGCAGCTCCCACGCTGCCGGATAGATAGCCGGGCCCCGCCAAGCGCGACGAACAGCGTGTCCCTCGCTGCGCTCAGGATGCTACGCAAGGAGCCCAGCGCGCTATTGTCGGAGTAGATCTGGCGCCCTGGTTCAACCACGCACGCGTCACATCCGCCGCGCGCGCCAGTAACCCACAAAGGTGTAGTAGGCCATAAGCAGGCTCAGCAGCAGGCCATGCCCACCGTCCTTGTAGCCCTGCAAGGTCAGGTAGCGGCGGTGGAACTCGCGCAGCGGCTGTAGTACAAGGTTGTGCGGGCGAGGCCGGATGCCCTGCTCGACCAGGATGCCCGCCTCATAGTCAGCGTAGAAATCCTGCCTGCGCAGGAACTGGCGCACGGTGCTGTAGTTGTAGTGGATCAGCGCGTTTTGCAGGTAGCCTTCTGGCCCGTCCAGGATGACCACCTCATGCACCTCGCGCTCAGGGTCGTAGCGCGCAAGGCCGCGCTTCAGCAAGCGCAACTGATAGTCGGGATACCACCCTGCGTGGCGAATCCAGCGCCCCCAGATGTAATTGCGCCGAGGCACCCACCAGCCCACCGCCGATTCCTCCCTGATCACGCGCTGCACCTCTGCGCCCAGTTCCGGCGTGCCTCGTTCATCGGCATCTACGAAGAAAATCCATTCCGCCTCGAACATCTCCAGTGCTGCGTTCCGCTGATCGGCAAAGTTGACAAACGGGCGCTGCTGCACCTCGGCACCGGCCTGGCGCGCCAGTTCCACTGTGCGGTCCGTGCTCAGGCAATCCAGCACGTACAGCTTATCCGCCCAGCGCACGCTCTGCAGGCAGTCGCTGATGTTCGCCTCTTCGTTCTTGGTCAACACGACCACAGCCAGGGTCTGACCAGACTTCCGAAGTCTGACAGACTTCGGAAGTCTATACTCGCTTTCAGACATCCGTTGACCCATAGGTCATCTCACGCACACGCTCGTAAGCTGCCAGACGCCCCGCCAATTCTCGTTCGGAGATGACGCCAGTCTCGGCCTGGCGGCGTGCCCGCCCTGCTTCACTCCGCAACCCCGCGCGCACGATGAGACGCACGGCCCAGTTATGGAATGGCCCATAGTGTTTGGCGAAGAGGCGAAAGCGGCTGCGCCACAGGGCTACGAACATCTCATCACGAAACTGCCGCGTGCTCTGCCCGGCGTAGTGCACCACCTCCGCTGCAGGCACGCAGTACACCCCCCACCCCGCGCGCTTGATGCGCATGACCCAGTCAATCTCCTCGCAATACATGAAGAACCGCTCGTCCATCAGCCCCACCTGCTCAACGGCCTGGCGGCGCACCATCATGCACGCCCCCAGAGGGTGATCTATGGCAAAAGGATGCCCGGAGGCGTAGAGAGAGCGAGGATACCGACCGTTCAGACGTGAGTTCAGCAGCCGATGATGCACGGGGAAGAAATCGAAGAATGCCTGCGCCAGCGCGGGGAAGCGGAATGCAGAATGCTGGAAACTGCCATCAGCGTAGACTAGCCGTGGTCCAGCCATGCCCGCCGACGGCGCGTCGTCCATAAAGCGCAGCAATGTGCCGAGGGCATCACTGCGCAGCACTGTGTCCGGGTTCAGCAGCACCAGATAACGCCCGCGCGCCTCGACCAACGCCTGGTTGTTGGCTGCCGCAAAGCCCTTGTTGTCCGCGTTGGCCACCAGGCTCACCCGCGGAAAGCGTTCGCGCACCATGTCAGCACTGCCGTCGGACGAGGCATTGTCCACGACGAGCACCTCGTATTCCGTGTGACTATCCTTGAGCGAGGCATACACGGAAGCCAGGCAAGCGGCCAGCAACTCCTTCACGTTCCAACTGACGATGATGATGGAGATATCCATCAGAACCCAATAGTGATTGGCATCGCCTCTACGCGGTCTTCGACGATCCAGACCTGTTCATGGATCAGACCTACCCAATAGTATGGCGCGACCTTCACCGGTTGATCCACGATCTTGAGATGGCCCACAACGGTCACCGTCTGTCCAGGCATCAAGTACTTCTCGCCGTCAATCACGGTCAACTCATCGTCGCGACCCAACTGCCAGCGGAAGGGAAAAAAGCGCCCAGAGCTGTTGCCTTCATAGTCCAGGCCAATGCGAAAGACGCCCGGTTCCTCGTAGCACTCTTTGCTGTTAAAGTTCTCACCAGTCGTGTAGAGCGTGCCAGGCTCTGGCCCCGTGGTGCGAATGCCTACCTTGCCAATGTTGCGCACTGTGCAAGTGAAGCTGAGCGTGCCGCCGAGTGGCACCACGGTGGACGACCACTGCGCCGCGCGGTTGACGATCTCAGCTCGAGGCACGCCACCATTGACGATAGTCAACAGGCCGCGTGCCACGTCACGGTTGCCCACAGCGTCTTCGGCCTCGACCACCACTGTGTAGATACCGTCCGGCGGCGGTGTGGCTCCCAGGTCAACGCCGCCTTCGTAGTCGTGTTCGTGATTGCCAGCTTGCCCCACTGGGCGGATCTTGTCCTCAGGGATGGGATGCTTGTCGCCCTTTTCATCCAGCAGATAGACCTGTACCTTGGTCGCCTCCTTGGTCAGGTAGTAGCCGATGGTCACACGGTCGTTGATGCCATCGCGGTTGGGCGTAAAGGTCGCGGGGTAGATGTTCAGATTACGGATCTCAATGTAGTGAGCTTCAGCGCCTTCGATGGTCAAGGGCACCTCGACCTTGGCGCTCTCTCCATTGTCGGCGAGGGCCTCCAGCACGCAGATGTAGCGGCCATCGAGCAACAGATGGTTGTTGATGACGCCCCCGAAGAGGGCTTCATAAGAGCCTTTGGGCCGAGACACCTCAGACCGAAAGACGTGTCTATCTCCCTGCTCGTCCAAGAAGTACACGGATACACATGCGTGGCCGGACAGACTGTAACTGATGCGTGCCACGTCCGCAGTGCCGTCCGCATTGGGAGAAATAACGTCCGGCTGGATGAGCACATCGTAGATGAGCGGTTTGCTGCCGCAACCCGCCAGGGTCAACGCAACCAGGCACAGGACGAGCAGTGTAGAAACAACGGCCTGCACTCTCAAAGCGCCTCCTTGGTAATGCACTATCGGTCAACAGGGCAAGTTTACCCTATGCGCCTTGATTAGTCAACTGGTCAGTTGGCTGTTGGCGGCTACGGGACTGCTGGACGCCTTCCACATCTCACGTCTTTGCAGCTTTGCACGGCAGCGGCCGGGGTCTGGCAGAACTCACCGCAGAGATACTTGTGGTTCCTCTGCGCTGTCGCCGTGCTCTGCCGTTTTAGTGGGTGTTCAATATGAACCCTTCCGCGCCAAATCGTGCATGACAATGAAGCATCCCACCAAAGACTATGCTGTTCATGACCCAATTCCTGCTGCGCCGGCTCGGGGTGATTCTGCTCATCAGCAGCCAAGCGACTGGAACTTGCCCCCAACGTAACGTAGACCCGCTGCAATCCTTTTGCCTTTGCTCCAAGATTGTGATATGATAACAGTGCAAGTAACACGTAACCGATCGTGAGGGGGTCCGTTTATGCTGGACAAAGAACAGGCCTTACGCCGCATCACCGTCGATCCGCATATCTTGTTGGGCAAGCCTACCATCCGCGGGCTCCGCATCAGCGTGGAGCAAATCCTCACCGCTCTAGCAGCCGGCGTGACCGTTGAAGATCTGCTCCAGGACTATCCCGAACTGGAGCTGGCAGATATCCAGGCAGTCCTGGCCTACGCCGCTGAGCGCGTCAGCGAAGAACGGGTCTACACAGTGGAAGCAGCAAAGTGAAACTCCTCGTTGATGTGCGAGTTGGAAAGGCCGTAGAAACCTGGCTGGGAAGTCAGGGCCTGGATGTAGTCGCTGTTCGTGATCTCAACCTTAGAATGACGGATGCCGCCATACTCACTCTGGCTGTCCAGGAGCAACGACTCGTGATTACGATGGACAAGGACTTTGGAACAAGATAATCTTTCGCTCCCGGCGACCACATGCCGGGGTGCTGTTGTTACGGTTGGCAGACGCACGGAGCGACGACAAAGTCCTGGTTGTGCAACAGATCTTCGCATCCTACCTCGATGCCCTACCCGGAAACTTCTGCGTCTATCACAAGGGTCGCTTGCGGATTCGACATGGGTCCGTGCGTTAAGCTCGTCCTCGAAGGGGCCGCACTGCCGCTCCCATGCTTCTCTCGGGCGACGGCATGAGATGAGCGCTCCAGAACCAACCAATCCGGGAATAGCGGCATTGTAGCACTGTACCCCTATCCTAATACACATTCCTTCCCCCAAATGAACCCTTCCGCGCCAAATCGTGTATAATAATGGAGCATCCCACTAAGGAGTGTGCTGTTCATGACCCGATTCGTGCTGCGCCGGATGGGAGCCATTCTGCTCATCAGCCTGGCCATCGTTTTCTTCTGCGCCCTGGGCATGCGCATGACGGTGAATTCGTCTGCAGGCATCCCTGATTACAACATCGCCCGCTTTGTGGTACGGGCCGCTGCGGATACTGTCGCCTATGTGCGCAATCTGCCCACAGGCAACCTGGGCTCGGTCGTGCGCGGCAGGGGGCGCAGCCGCACGAGCGTGCCCGTGACCACCGTATTGGTGGACACTTATGGCAAGAGCATGGGTTTGCTGCTCATCTCGCTGCTCTTTGCCGCTGTGCTCGGCATCGGTGCGGGGGCGCTCGCCGCCTACTGGGAGGGATCGCCAGTGTCGGTAGGCCTGCTCACCACGACGCTGCTGGGCATCTCCCTGCCGACCTTTCTCGCTGCGCTGTTGCTGCAAGTGGTCGAGATCACCTGGTACCGTCGCACTGGCGTGCGCCTGGTCCCCGTGGGCGGCTTTGGCTGGGACTCGCACGTCGTCCTGCCCGCACTGGTGCTCGCAGCACGGCCACTGGCACAGTTGGCGCGCATCACCTGCGTCTCAATGAGCGAGGTGGCTCACCAGGACTTTGTGCGCACAGCCCTTGCCAAGGGCCTGCCTCGACGGCAGGTATGGAGCGATCACGTGCTGCCCAATGCTGCTGTCTCCATCCTCACTGCGCTGGGCGTCTCGGTCCGCTTTTCACTGGGCAGCCTGCCCGTGGTGGAGTACTTTTTCGGGTGGCCAGGATTGGGCGCAACGCTGTTGGACGCTATCCGCATGCGCCACGTGAATCTGGTCATCACCCTTGCCCTGGCCCTGGGACTCACCTTTATGTCCATTAACCTGCTGTTGGATGTGGCCTACCGCAAGCTAGATCCCAGACTGCGGGTGGCGAGTGGGGAGCAGTGAGTGTTGCTGAGAGATGACTGACCTGTTCAAGCGAGTGAAACGCGCCATAAGCTCGCAACCAGACCTGACCTGGCTCGAATCTGATGCTGCGCAAATGGAACTGCCGCCAGAGCGACACGTTGTGGAGCACCCGCGGCGGCGCTACTACCTGCAAGTCAACGCGCCGCTTATCCTGGGCGCCATGATCGTGCTGGGGCTGTTCGCCGTGGTGCTCTTCGGCCCACTGATATCGCCGGAGAACCCGTATCTGGCCGGTCGGCGTGTCTCCATGATCATTGACGGCGAATACACGACGGCACCCTTTCCACCGATGGAAGGCCTGCCTATGGGTACGGACGCATGGGGACGCGACATCTTCAGCATGCTGCTCTACGGCACGCGCAACACACTGGTAGCCTGCCTGTTCATCGCCATGACGCGCATCCTGCTCGGCTCTGCGCTGGGCATGCTCGCCGGCTGGAACGAGGGCAACCTCCTGGACCGCGCAGTGATGGGCCTGGTTGAACTGACCACCGCATTGCCCACACTGTTGACAGGCATGATTCTGATCCTTGCCCTGGGTATTCAGGGCGGCATTACCATCTTTATCGTCGCCCTGTGCTTCGTCGGCTGGGCCGAGATCGCGCAGTACATCCGCAGCGAGTTCATGGTCATACGCCGCAAGCCCTTTATCGAAGGGGCGCGCGTCATCGGCCTGGATGGGCTGGGTATTGCCATCCGCCACATCCTGCCCAACCTACTGCCCTCCCTGGTGATCATCGCTGTGCTGGAAATGGGCGCTGTGCTCATGATACTGGGCGAGTTGGGCTTTATCGGCGTGTTCATCGGGGGTGGGTCCTGGATACAGATAGGCGATACAACTGTAGCCAACATTCCGGACATCCCCGAGTGGGGCGCGATGATGGCCGGCGCGCGCCAATTCGCACGAAGCAGGACCTGGATGGTCTTCTACCCTGCCCTGGCCTTCTTTCTGGCCGTGCTGGGCTTCAATCTGCTGGGCGAGGGACTGCGGCGCATTGTGCAGAAACGTGGTGTCAGTACCGCTTTCATTCTGAGCAAACGCATGGTACTGATTGTCGCCGCCATCACTCTGGCTACGGCCTACATCATCACACACGTTGGCCCAGCCCCCTCGTACGCAGGCCTGGCACAGCGCTTCGACGGTCAGGCAGCGTTGTCTCACTTGGTAGCGCTGACGACACCAGAGATGGAAGGGCGACAGGCAGGCACGCCAGGTGGGGAGGCCGCCGCAGCATACGTGGCGGCGCGCTTCGCTGAGTACGGGCTTGAACCCATCAGTCCCGCGTTGGACTTTCGCTTGCCCATGACCACCCAGGTGGTGACGCCTACCGCGCAGCCAGAACTGGCGCTGCTGGATCAGGCAGGGGCAACTATGCGCTCCTTCACCTACCGCGCCGATTTTGGCGTAGACATCAATGGACACGGCGGATGTGGCGAGGTCAACGCACCTCTGGCCCTACTTACCTTCCCTGGAGTCTCGTACGACTATCGTGAATTCAAGGGCCTGGATCTGCGCGGGCGCATCCCGCTCTACTTTGCTGACAACGCGCCGCCAGGGTTCGAAGTGGAGGCGCTCATCCGTGGTGCTGTGGGCCTCCTGGTGGTGGACGAAGACATCACCCCACGCCTGCAACTGGCTGACCCGGACAAGGACTACCTGCGCCCGCCAGTGCTGCCCATCTTCCGCATCAGTCCTGCCACGGCCAACGCGCTGCTCGCTCCCGATGGTCTAGGTGTGGAGCAAGTTTACCAGGACATGGCACAATCTGAGGGCCACGAGAGGCCCTGGGAGATGAGGGAACTGAGCTGCCACGCGCGCATGAGCCTGGCACTCTCGCCAGTGCACGAGGTAACGACACATAATGTGATGGCCCTCTTCGAAGGCGCTGATGCCGTGTTGAACAAGCAACTGGTGATTGTCGCCACGCACTATGACAGCGCGGGGCGCCAGCCTGATGGCACCGTGCTGGAGGGCGCAAACGACAGCGGCTCAGGCATCGCCGTGATGCTGGAGATCGCCCGCCTGTGGGCAGTCCGCGGCTTCCAGCCACGCCGTACCATGATCTTTGCTGCCTGGGCTGGTGGGGAGTGGGAGCACTCTGGAACTCACGAGTACCTGGTTGCGCAGGCACCCTACTCCATACTGGAAACGGTAGCTGTCGTCAATCTCAACGAACTGGGACGCGGCGGTGATCAATTACTCGTCCGTGGCGATGCGAAACTGATTGACCTGCTGCTGCGCAGTGCGGAAAGCAACGGCGTCTCTGCCAGAGAGGGAAAGACCAGGTACCATCCCTACCAGACCGCCTTCAAAGCGCCCACGGTGACAGTGGGCTGGAGTGGCAACTCTGTACCGCCCGCAGAGGACACTGCACGCAGTATCAGCGCCTCCAAGCTCGGCGAAGCCGGCCAGGCGATCAACCTGGCGCTAATTACTCTCAGCCGCGAGTATGCGTATTGAACGCTGGTTTCGGGAGTTTGCCACTGAGACACGGAGGCCAGGGAGAAAAGAAGGGAGGCTTTGAACCTTTGCGACCTTTAGTATTCAGCGGCAGTTGCCCCATTCCGCTACCCGCAGTGCCTTTGTCTTTACACCACCTCTGGTCTTTACGCCAGAGGCGCCGTCTACGCCTTGGCGCGTACCTCTGGTCTTTACGCCAGAGGCGTAAACGGGAGACAAGGTAAACGGAAGGCGTAAACGGCAACTCCGGGAGAACGCAGAGAAATGTGAACCGCCAACTGGAAACTGGTAACCGGTAACTGATAACCTATGAGCGAACGCACGCAACGAATACTGTGGATACTTGAGGGCATCATCGCCGTGTGCCTGGCCATTGCGACTATCTACCTGTACGCGCAAAGCAGGCAAGCAGGGCAAGGGTACCGCATAGCTTACATGTCAGACCGAGACGGCACGTTCCAGATTTTCACCTGTAACATAGAAGGCATGAATACCAAGGAACTGTTGGAGGGCCAGGCACTCGGGATTCTCCCTGTCTGCGAACATGTCCGACCAGGCAGCGGTAGGGAGTCCCGCATTGCTTTCCTACGTCCTGAGGAGGAGCCAGGCGGCTCTGGTCGTGTAGGGGTTCCTGGAGGTCTCTACGTCGTCAGCAGCAAAGGCGGCGAAGCAACCAAGGTGAGTGGGTCCGTGCAACACATTCTGCTCGTGTTCCCTTCCTGGTCGCCAGACGGAAAGCAACTTGTCTTTGCTGGCGCGGAAGACCTGAATGGTGACGGAGAGTGCCTTGACGACGAGGCTGGCATCTACGTCTGCGATGTGGAGAATGCCGAGGCAGAGCGCGTCGCGAGCGCCAAGTTCGCAGGCTTCCGCCTCTCCTGGTCACCAATGGGTCCGCAGGTGATTGTCCCCGTGGAGCAACCAGACATACCCGTGCCTGTAGCCTGTGTGCTGAACGTGGAAAGCGGCAAGCTAACACCCATCCGGCAAGATGCCGCAACAATCACTGCTTGCTGGTCCCCGGATGGGCAGCACATCGCCGCATACTCCATGGCCGACCACAGAATCCACATCCTGCAGAAGGATGGCAGCGAGGAGTACGCCATTGATGCGCCGACTGGCCACGTGGTCGACCTTCTTTGGGTGCCGGCACGCCCAGAGGGCAGCGGTGAGGATGGGGGGCGTTTCTTGGCGGTATGCGCACTCCAGCCCAACTTCACTGAGGGCCAACTGTGCGCCAGGTCTGCCCTGCCGGGCAGCGACGAGGCATGGAAGTACCTCACCGACGACCAGACCACGGTCATTCACATGGCTGCGTCGCCGGATGGCTGCTACTTAGCCTACACGCTTCGCAGTGGCGAAGGCAGCCTAGACCTTTATGTCTTGGAACTGGGCCAGGATGAGCCACGTCGTCTGACCTTCGATCCTGGTTTCGAGGGAGTGGCGACCTGGATACCGCCTGATTCGTGATGGCCACTGTAGCGCCTATCTTGTCACCCTGAGCGTGGCGAAGGGTCTCGTCCAGTGCAGGAGAGGAGATTCCTCGCTGCGCTCGGAATGACAAAAGTCGTTTCTCAAGGATAGAGAATTCCATGACTAACAAAGCAAGAGACCCATCAGCCCGCTCCACGAGTAGGTTGGCCAGCCCCAGGTGGCTGCTCGCAGCCGCCATCGCGCTGGCTGTATGGGCAGTGGCCCTCGGCCTATGGTGGTCTCAGTTGCATAGAGCACCCACCGTGGCCCCTCTCACCCCTGCGGTGGGACCAACTTCCGTCGCCGTCTCCAAAGCAGATGTGACACTCACCCCCACTCCTGAGGCCACGCCGGTCACCGTGCCCGTCGTGCGTAGCGCCGGGGAACTGGTGCGCAAGGAGCACTGGGCTGCGCTGGCCCGCTCCTTTGACGAAAACCGTGCTCTGGCCGACATCGCTGAACTGACCAGCGCCAAGTATGCAGGCCGCGCCGTGGGCTCGCCGGGCGGCTGGCTCGCCGCCGAATGGATTGCAGCGCGCTTTGCCGAGTATGGCTTGCAGCCTGCTGGAGACAATGGTACCTACTTCCAAGAGTTCCCCGTCCCCTACGCTGAACTCACAGCCATGCCCAGTTTTCAGCTTGTGGACGAGGCTGGTCAGACACTACAGGAATACCGCTTCCGTCATGACTACACCATCTGGTTAGGCGGCTACGCGGACGGAGGCCAGGCAGAAGGGCCAGTGCTGTGGGTCAGTGACGGAGCACATAACGACTATGACGGACTGAATGCCGAAGGCGCAATTGTCCTCTGTCGCTTCACATCCCGGCACGACGTCCTCCGCCAGGCTCTGGAGCACGGGGCCAAGGCCGTGCTGCTGGCGAGGCTGGAGCCGGTTAACTTTATGATGCGCAGCCAGGCGCGCGAGGACGCCCTCCTGCCCCAGGGCGTCCCCGCATTGCTCGTCAGCTCTCAGATAGTGGCAGACCTGCTGGCAAGCAGCGACATGACGCTGGATGACCTGACCATCCAGTACAAGTCGCGTCCGCTGAACGCTCGCGTGCGCCTCGATGTACCCCTGCAATATCAGGAGCAGGCCACGGGTCGCAACGTGCTGGGCGTCCTGCCAGGCTCTGCCTCGGATGGGGCGGATCAAGTCGTCATCATCGGCGGCCATTACGATCACCTGGGCGCAGACCCTGATGGCACGGCCTGGGTTGGGGCCAATGACAATGCCTCCGGTGTCTCCACCGTTCTGGAGATAGCACGGCAGTGGCAGGAGCAGGGTTATGTACCCAAGCGCACGGTTCTGTTTGCCGCATGGGACGGCGAAGAGATCGGGCTCTTTGGCTCTCGCTATTATGTCGAGCATCCGCGGTATCCGTTGCGCGACACTGTGGGCATGCTGCAGTTGGATATGGTGGGCGCAGGCATATCCGAGCTCTGCATTGACGCTGGCGGCCTGGTGGCGAACCAATCCATGGCCTCTGCTGGGCAGTTGGGCATACCTGTGCAAGCGCAATCACTGGGCCGCAGCGACCACGCTCCCTTCATTGGAGCAGGCGTGCCTGCCACGCTCTACATCTGGTGGGATGGCGTAACGCCAGGCGTGATCTACCACGTTCCTGAAGATGACGTGAACAACATCGAGCCAGCCAAGCTCAAGGCGGCGGGCGAGTTGGCAGACTTGCTCGTTCTCAACCTGAGTTGGGAGCAGGAGGAACTGGAGGATCTGGCCGCGCAACGCGAACAGGCCATTGCTGCAAGGGATGTAGCCACCATGTTGCGCACAGTTGACCCGCACGACAAGAGCCTGCTGCGGCAGGAAGAAGCCTGGCTCAATGCCGTCACCGCTCGGCAGCCCGCCGAGTTCACAGTCACTGTGGGCTCAGCGATCGCTGCTGCTGACATCGCCACCGCCACAACGACCATCCGCTACCGCTGGCAATCCGAGGACACCCAGGCCGTGGCCAGCTTCCCGGCGAGGTGGGTACGCCGTGACCTCGACTGGTACTATGGCGGCCCCGCCTGGGACGAAGTGACGGCCCAGCACATCCGCGTGCAGCACCTGCAGGAACCTGATCTGGCCTGGACTCTGGCCGAGGCTGCAGATACGTTGTACGAATTCCTGACTGATGAGGCCGGCCTCGACATGCCGGACACAGTAACAGTGCGGTTGTACGACAGTGACCCCCTGCTTCATGCGCTACACAGCCCACCGCCGGGCTACGACGAGGCGCACGGCTGGCGGCTAGACGAAAGCATCGTGCTCAGCCAGGCTGCTGATTTCACCACTACTCTACTGGAGTTCACTCTGCAATGCACGGGTTGGCCAACACAAACGGCCAGTTGGTTGGCGCAGGGCGTGAGCGACTACTGGCGCGGCAGCGATTCCGAGCTTGCCAGGGAAATCGAGACTCAATACCTGCCACTGCTCCTACAGGCCGACGCGGACAATGCGCTGTGGTCGGTTGAAGAGATGCCCAACCGCTGGGAAGTTGACCGAAAGGACCTTGAACTGTGGTCAGCACAGGCCTGGGCCATGACACACAGCCTACTACAGGCCGATGGTTGGGCAGCATTGCGACAACCATCCACGGTAGATGTCGCAGCCTGGCGCACAGCCCTGCTCGATCCCTGGCACTCGGCTGCGCAGGGCATCAACGACACGTTGGAAGAGCGCAGCAAGGCAGTCCTTGCTGGCGACAAAGCGGCCTTTCTGACTACTGTGGACGTGGCCGATCAGGGACTCTACCAGGAAGAAAGCCATTGGTTTGACAACCTGCAGAGTCATCCGGCAGACGGCTTCGCCTACAAGAGCCACTTGCTCTCTCTCGACGGCGACTATGCCACGGTGCAACTGAACGTGAATTACCGCCTGGCAAAGCCTGGCTCAATCTGGAAGAGGATTGACTACCAGGCACGCTTTGTGCAGCGCGATGGTCGCTGCCTCTACGCAGACGTGGACTTTGCAGAAGAACGCAGCAAACACTTCCTGCTCAAATACATAACTGAGAAACAGGGCGAGCAGGCACACGAACTGCTGGCGCACGCCGAGCGTGCCTACGCCCAGGTGACGAGCGACCTGGGCTTTCGCTCTTCCCCACCCATTGAGATCAAGCTCTATGACCAGCGCGACTTGTTCTGCGCCTCCATCTTCCTGTCCATGAGTCCCACACGCGGATGGACAGAGTCAGGCGAGTCCATCAAGCTAAACACTGTGGGCTGGGACGAGGCAAGCCTTGCCGACGCAGGTCGCGTCATTGCCCACCAACTGACACATCAGGCACTGTTTGCCAAAGGCGTACAGCATGGTGGCGTACGCGAGGGCACAGCTCACTACGAGGCTGGCGTCTACGACGCGCAGTGGCTGGCTATGCAGATGCGCAAATGGCAACAGAAGGCGTACGACCTAGTACGCAGCAAGCGCCCCATCAATCTCGCGACGCTGACCGATTGGCGTGAGTGGCAGGAGAGCGACCCCGAACTACTGTCGGCCATAGGCTGGGACACAGTCAATTACTTCAGGCAACGCTACGGCCGTGAGACTTTCTTGCAGTGGCTGAATTTGCTGGGTACGGACATCCCCTTTGAGGAGGCCTTCGCAAAGGCTACGGGCATGGCCTTCGCTGACTTTGACGCTGACTGGCGGGAATCTGTGCTGCGTGGGCACATTGACCCGCAATACATTGAGATGGCACTCGCCTTTGACGCAGAACGCGCCCTGGAGCACGTACAGACACTCGCACAGCCAGCGTGGGCAGGGCGCGAAGCAGGGACAGCCGGTAACGAAGCGGCCGCGCAGTACATCGCTGAGAGCTTCGCTGAGTACGGTCTGCAGCCCGCTGGCGACAACGGTACATACTTCCAGCACTTTGCCATGTCCCAGACAGCGCTGATCACCACGCCCGTGCTGGCGCTGTTTGGAGCGGACGGTAGCCTAGTGCAAAGCCTGCGCTACGACGTGGACTTTCGCGAGCTGATCGGCGGATGCGCTGGGGATGGACGCGCCGAGAGCGCCGTTATCTACGTCAAGGACTCGCGACTGGACGACCTGCAGCTTGGTGGCCGCGTGCTGCTGACCCACGCCGGTTCGGATCCCTGGCAGGATGCGCAGAACGCCGCACAACGCGGAGCCGGCGCACTCCTGCTGACCACCAACAAATGGCCCTCCGACATGGCCGTCAAGACACACGACCTGCGACCGCTGGGCGCGCAGACCATCCCTGTCTTTGAGCTGACCGGGGAGGCCTCTGATGCTCTGTTCGAGCTCGCCGGATACACACCCTGGCAGCTGGCGAAGGCGCCGCCCGCGCTTCCGCTGCCCGTGTCCGCCCTGGTCGATGTCCAACTGGCCATGACGCCCACTGTGCTCACAGCGAACGTGCTAGGTGTCTTGACCGGCAGCGACCCTGATCTGGCGAATGAGGTGGTCATCGTTGGAGCTCACCTCGATCACGTAGGCAGCCTGCCCGATGGCACAATCTATCCCGGTGCCAACAACGACGCCAGCGGTGTGGCTGTGCTGCTGGAAATCGCGCGGCTTTGGCACGAGAAAGGCTATCGGCCACGCCGCACGGTGCTCTTTGCCGCCTGGAACGCCACAGAGATGGGTCTGCTGGGTTCGAATCACTATGTCACACATCCGGTCTACCCCTTGGAGAAAACTCTGGCCATGATCCAACTTGACATGGTGGGTCAGGGACGCGGCTTCTACATTGACATCTCCGCCGACGAGAGGCAGGAGGCACGTATCCTGGCGCACCTGGACAACGCTGCCAGGCAAGTGGAGGGGCGGGTGACGTTTGTCAAGTACGAAGGGGACAGCGACCACGATTCCTTCCACAGGCAAGGCGTGCCCGCAGCAAGGCTGGCCTGGCAGGAGGCCGAGTACCTGCACGTACCCGAGGACACCGCAGACACCATTGCCGTGGGCAAGCTGCATGCCACCGGCCGCGTAACCGCCCTGGCACTGATGACCATGGCTGATGAATAATCAACGGCTCTGGGCAAGCTTCACAGACCTCAGGATGACCCCAAGCACCATTCTCATCCTATGTTTGATCAGACCCTCCTGTAGGTTACCACCAACGCTGTCCGCTTTCTCCTAATCTGTCGAGTGTCACGGAAGCGCATGCAGCACGTCATCAGAACCTACAGGAGGGTTCGCCCCGAGAACTTGCCCCCAACATGACCGAGACCACAGCCGCTATGTACACTTGACCGTCTTGCCTCAAGATGGTAGAATGGTTCAGTAACTATATTGAGACATGCGGTACTGTTCAGCACAATGCCCTGGCGCTGAGAGCCGCCTCTCAGCACCTGCCACGCGTGAAAGGAGTGGTCCTCATGGCTCGCCGCCCTGTTGCCCTGTCGCTTGTCTTACTAGCCATCGTCCTGGCGATTCTGCTGCCAGGCACCGCTTCGAGTACAACATTGCCACCTTCCCCCTTGATTGAAAGGCCCGTGCCCCAGAGAGCGCCAACGCGACCCCCACCGCTGAAGCCGCCGCCCCCACGGACGGGCTTTATCCCGCCACCGCTGGACCTCTCTCACCTGAAGGGCGATCGAATGCCCGAGGGAGCCCCGGCGCAGCCTCCCTCCAGCAAGTGGGACTGGCGCGAGATGGGCAAGGTTACCGCAGTGAAGAGCCAGGGAAACTGTGGCTCATGCTATGTCTTTGCAGCTATCGGCAACATCGAATCCAGGATGCTCGTGGCGAGTGCTGGTAGCTACGATTTCTCCGAGAACAATGCCAAGGAGTGCAATTGGGAAGAGCGAAACAACTACATTGACCAGTGGGGCGATGACTGGGGCGGTTGTGACGGGGGAGCCTACGGCATGGTTGCCAACTTGTGGTCGGTGAAAGGCACCGTCTTGGAATCTTGCGACCCCTATGTGGACACAGATGTCGTCGACTGCAAGTCCAGCTGCCGATACCAGCAGACATTGTTGGATTGAAGACGAATATGCGGCGATGTGGTCCCCAACACGAACGTGCTGAAATCCTACATTCACACATACGGTCCGGTCTACACTGCCATGTACGCCGGCTACTATGATGCGTGGGCAGACGAATTCTACGCCTACGATGGCTCCTACACGCTCTACTATGCTGGAACCGAACAGCCCAACCACGCAGTCCTTATAGTCGGCTGGGACGACAACCTTATTCACACCGGTGGCACGGGCGGCTGGATAGTGAAGAACAGTTGGGGCACCGGCAGGGGAGGCACTTGTGGCTATGGGAGCGAGCGTGGCTATTTCACCATCGCCTACGGTTCTGCCAGCATCGGCAGCAATTCGTCCTTTATCTACGACTGGCAGGACTATGATGCCTCTGGCGGCCTGATGTACTACGACGAGGCAGGCGGCTGGTGGGATGCCCGGGGCTACGGCAGCACAACCGCCTGGGGGCTGTGCAGGTTCTTCCCTGCCAGCAACACGTCGGTCACTCGGGTGGAGTTCTGGACATGCGACGCTACAAGCGACGTTGACGTATACCTCTACGACGACTTTGACGTGCAGACGGAAACGGTCTCCAACCTGCAGCGCACAATAGCCAATCTCTCCTACAATGAGGCGGGCTACCACTCGGTAGAGGTGAATCCGCCACTGCCGGCAACGGCAGGTGACGACGTCATTGTCACGGTCAAGTTCACGAACTCTAGTTACACATATCCTATTGCGGTTGACAGCCGAGGCCCTGCGGAGAGCCAGCGCACGTACATGAGCTCTTCGGGTCTCAATGGGTCGTGGTACGATCTGGGGACGGCGGAAAACGTTGATGTGGCTATCCGACTGCGTACTTCGGGCGTGGGCGCTACCGCCACGCCCACTCGTACCTCCTCCCCCACACCAACCGACACGCTGACGCCCACGCCGACAGACGCACTGACACCCACGGCGACGCCCACCCACACGTTGACACCCACGCCAAGAGGTTATGGCGTCTTCTTACCCATCATGCTGCGGGGTTATCCGATGCCCACGCCCAGCCCCCACTACGTACAGTTGATTCGCAATCACAGTTTTGAGACGAACGAGGCATGGGAGATCCTGCGCACCGCCTACTGGGCAGACTACTCTGTGTCCCGTGCGCACAGCGGCTCGCGCTCCATGCGCCTGGGCATCGACACTAGCTACAACGTGTACAGCTACTCCTCCGTGCAGCAGACGGTGGACATTCCCAGCGGGGTGACGCAGGCGGAGCTGTCCTTCTACTACTTTCCAGTGAGCGCGCAGGTGGACGGCGACCGCATCTATTTCTGCGTGCTTCGTGCCAGTGATGATTACCTACTAGAGCGTACCTTTTGGACGGACCACAATCAAGCCTGGAACCTGCGCACCTTCAACCTGCTGAGCTATGCAGGGCAGCGCGTCAATCTGCGCTTCGGTGTGAAAAACGACGGCCTGGATGGTATCACGACGGTGTACCTGGATGACGTGGAGCTGTGGGTGCTGAGTAGTGAGTAGCGAGTAGTACTTCATGGGTGGTGAGTGATACGCTGTACTCCTTACTCGCGATTCGAGTTGCGTTTATGCCACGTGTGTAGTACAATCTGAGGCGCTTCACGGCGGGCCTCTTCATTTGAGGTTGGACATTGGCCCAGCGGTGGCACATGGGCAGGTCATCTGCTGTGAGACTCGCTCGCAGCCCTTTCTACGTCGCATTAGCAGTGCAACTGGCTGCTTGTTAGCCTCAGATTATGTCCTGCAGGAAGCAACGCCACCGATCCGCAAATCTCTAAGAGCGTGTTTTACAAGTCCAAACCTAGCTTCTCTTTCGGACCTCGGAGGTCTTGTGAGTGCTTTTGCAAGCGCAAAACAACCGCAAATCTCGCTATTTCACCAAGCGAAGTTACTTTTGAAGATCTCCGAGGTCTAAGAGCGTGTCTGAAATTAGCCAGAGTGCCGACTACAGAATACCGCCAAGCATGAAGATGTCATTGCGAGGAGCGCTTTTTGCGACGAAGCAATCTCGTAGACGGGGGAGATTGCTCATCTGCACCTGCGGCGCAGATGCAGGTGTCGCTCCGCTCGCCCTGGGTCTTCCCCTGGGTCTTTGGCCCCAGGGACAAAGGTGGCCCCAGGACCAAAGGCAATGACACGCGCGAAGGAGTTCTCAGACAGCCTCTGAAGGCAGACTTCGAAAGCACGCTCCAAACAGGGAGAGAACATGAACAGAGATCAGGCAAAGGTCATCATCAATCCGGTCGCAGCGGCTGGCAAAGTTGGCAAACAGTGGCCCCAGCTTCGTAACATCCTGCTGCAAGGCGGCCTGCAATTTGAGGCCGAGTTGACGCAGTACCCGCGCCACGCCACGGAAATCGCCAGGAAAGCTCTGGGGGAAGGATTTCGTTGCTTTGTCTCTGTAGGCGGTGACGGCACGGTGAACGAGATCGTCAACGGCCTGATCGTGGATAGGTGCGTGAACCCTGACGTTGTGCTGAGCATCATCCCTGGCGGCACGGCATCCGACTTTACACGAACCATGGGGATTTCCGGTGAGCCAGACGAGGCCTGCCGGACTACGCTCGGCCGCAGCACCCGCGCTGTGGATGTCGGTGAGATATGCTGCATACGCGAGGGTAAACCCATCAAGCACTATTTCGTAAATGTTGCAGGTCTCGGCTTTGACGGCGAAGTATCCGTCCGTGTCAACCGCATGAGCAAGCGCCTCGGCGGCACGATTCCGTACCTCACCAGTCTGGTGCTCACCCTGTTCTCGTATACCAACAAGGACGCCGAGATCACGTTTGATGGCCAACAACTGCGTGGACGATTCAACTCCGTGATCATTTGCAACGGGCAATACTTTGGAGGCGGGATGTGGATAGGCCCTGAGGCTGCGCCCGATGACGGCATCTTTGATCTAGTACTCCTCAAGGACCTTAACAAGCTGGAGTTCCTGATGAATGTGCCCCGTGTGTACAAGGGTACTCATCTCACCCACCCCAAAGTAGATTCGTTTCAGGCAAAAGAGGTACGCGTGGAGGCCAAACAGCGCATGTTCGTTCAAGCTGACGGGGAGCTTGTTGGCGAAGGGCCGGCTACGTTCCGAGTCATGCCCGGTGCTTTGAACTTGCGAGTTTAGATTATGATCGCAGCCTGATCGTCCGGAGATCTCATGCGCAAGACAGGCCTCATCGTACTCAGCATATTGGCTCTATTATCCGTCGCCGCTGCGGCACACGTGTGGGTTAATATGCTCGTTAATTCGATCTACGGGTACCGCACCCCCCTGAAAGGTGCACCACCACTAACTGAGGATCGCAGCCGTCCATTGACTTCGCAAGTCGTACTGGTTCTGGCTGATGGGCTACGTTATGATACTTCGTTGCAGATGCCCTACCTGAACAGCCTGCGCCAAGAGGGAGCACAGGCGAGGCTGGTCTCAACCCCCTCTTCTAACTGTCAAAGTGCATGGACGGCCCTAATCAGTGGAGCCAGGCCTGAGGTCAACGATGCTCCACTGTTTGACCACAGCTATGAACTGATCCGCCCCATAGCCACAGACCACCTCTTCGCCACTCTCGACCGCGCAGGCTTCACCGGCGGCGTTGCTGGCTTCCATTGGTGGGAGCGACTCGTCCGACCCGAACTCTTATATACCAGGTATTATGTAACCACAGAAGACGATGCCGCTGACAGACTGGTCATTGACCGTGCCCTGGGCTTCCTGAATGAATTCCGACCCAACTTCCTGCTTGTGCATCTGCGTCAGATAGATGCGGCGGGGCACAAACACGGCGGGGCGAGTCGCGAGTACCAACAGGCAGCGCTGCGATGCGATGAATACATCCGCTTGCTGGCAACGAGTATGAATCTCAAGCGCAGCGTACTGATCATTGTCTCCACTCATGGACACCTGGATCAGGGAGGCCACGGTGGAGGCGAGGCTGTGGTCCTTAATATGCCCTTCGTTATGGTCGGCGAGAACGTGCTCCTCGGCGACCGAGGTGTACTGGCCCAGATTGACCTGGCGCCCACCATCGCCGCGTTGCTAGGCACACCTGTGCCCAGTGCAGCGCAAGGACGTATGCGACTGGACATGCTGAGAACGGACCTCGTGGACAAGGCACAAAAGGCGCTAGCCTTAGCCAGTCAACGGGTGCGCATAGGCAGTATCTACCTCTACAGCGTAGGCAAGGGGCCAGTCAGCGAAACAACAGAGGGCGATATGCTGGTAGCCCGCAGCTCGCTGCAAGTCAGGAACTATGAAAGCGCGTATCAATTGGCTCTGTTAGCCGCGGAGCAGACGGATCAAGAAATGGGGCGGGCGCGTCGCTTACGGCTGTGGGCGGAACGAGGCCAGCGTGCAGTGCCAGTGGCTCTCGCTGCTCTCGTCCTACTGCTCATCACGTGGCACAACCGAGGCCGACGAGCCGCGTGGAGCGCATTGGCGGCGCTGCTTGCTGTCGCCACCTACCACGGATTATTCCTGCAGCAGGGCAATGTCTACTCTTTCAGCCGCATTCCTGACGACGGACTGGCAGCGACATTGACCCCCAGCCTCAGACGTGCCGCCATCGCCCTGGCAGCGGGGGCCCTGATCATCACCTGGCGGACGTGGCGCGAGCGAGAGCGTTCCATCTTTGCGGTCACTATGCGTACCTATGGTTACGCTGCACTGCAGTTGTGCTTTGTGGGCCTGGTGATAGGCCTCTGCACATGGTGGAACGGGCCACGTTTCACCTGGTACCTGCCGGACCTAGCCGTCGCTTACGTACACTTTGCCACGCTATTGCAGGCCATGTTGATCGCTGCGATGGCTATCCCACTGCCCATTGCGGTCGTCATCTTGCAGCGGGGCCTGTTGGCTATCAGCGATTGGTATGCGGCTGACAGAGCACTGCACAAACATGCAAACCTATGAGCGCGTTTTCAACGCGAAACTGCTGGCTCAAGTTGAGCAACTTGCAAAGACAGCAGCAAACCTTGGGAGGCACCGATGCGTATTGCCATTACCGGTAGCGCCGGACAATTAGGACAGGCTTTGCAGGCCATTCTCAGCGGTGAGGACTTGCTCCTGCTGGACCTGCCGGAGCACGACATTACCGACTATGAACACACACGGCGTGTCATCACGGATTTCCATCCGCACGTGGTCGTGCACGCAGCCGCGTTCACCAACGTTGACAGATGCGAACTGGAACCAGAGACTGCCTATCGAGTAAACGCCTTGGGCACACAGAACGTCGCCCTGGCCTGCCAGCGCTGCGATGCAGCAATGGTGTATATCAGCACGGATTACGTCTTCGACGGCGCTAAGAGCGAACCCTACTGGGAATGGGACGTGCCAAATCCACAGAGCATCTATGCACGCTCCAAGCTGGCGGGCGAATGCTACACACAGGCACTCCTGCTCAAGTTCTACATCGTGCGCACAGCCTGGCTGTACAGCCGCACGGGCAACAACTTTGTGAAGGGAGTGCTGCGCCTGGCTGATGAGCGCGACCAACTGCATTACGTCACTGACGAGGTCGGATCTCCAACTTATGCCCCCGACCTGGCGGAGGCAGTGAGCAGGCTGATCGTACATCCACTCTATGGCATCTATCACTTTACCAATACAGGCGTGTGCTCGCGATACGAATGGGCAAAGGCGGCCTTGGAGCTGGCTGGCCGGCCAGACTATCCCATCTTTCCCACGCAGGGCTACGAAAGGGCGGCCAAAGTGCCGGCGCGATGCGAACTGCGCAACTTTTGCGGCGCGACACAGTTGGGCATCACACTGCGCCCTTGGCGAGAGGCGCTTGCAGACTATTTCAATGAACACTGAGACCTTTTCTGTCATCGTCCCTAGCTGGAACGGAGTGAGGTTTCTGCCTACTTGCCTTGACTCTCTGCGGGCTCAAACCTACAGCGACTTGGAAGTGGTCGTCGTTGACAGCGCCTCTACGGATGAATCAGTTGCCTTGGTTCGGCGGGACTACCCAGAGGTGCGACTCATTGCCCTGACAGAGAATCGCGGCTTCACTGGCGCAGTCAATGCCGGCATCGCTCGGGCCAAGGGGACGCTTGTGGCCCTCCTGAATCAGGATGCTGAAGCTGATCCGCGGTGGCTGGAAGAGATGGCGCGTGCTGCTTTCGCCCACCCTGAGGCAGGGGCCGTAGCGTGCAAGATTATGCTCTTTGATCGGCGTGACCGCTTCCATTCGGCCGGGGACAACTATCGCCTCGACGGGATAGCTGTCAACCGCGGAGTCTGGCAGAAGGACGAAGGCCAGTATGACACCGAGACGGAAGTGTTCGGAGCCTGCGGCGGTGCCGCAGCTTACCGCCGGCGCGTCCTGGATGAGATAGGATGGTTCGACGAGAGTTTCTTCATGTACTGCGATGACGTGGACCTCGCCTGGCGACAGCAACTGGCCGGGTGGCGCACTGTCTACGCACCGCGCGCCGTTGCCTTCCACCGCCTGAGTGCAAGTGGTGGAGGCGTAACGGCAAGCTACTACACAGGGCGCAACACCATTTACGTTCTGGTCAAGAACATGCCCAACGCTCTGCTGGGCAAATACTGGCGAGCCATACTGGCGGCTCAATTGCGCACCAGCGCTGATGCACTTCGCGCCTGGCGCGGGACAGCAGCACGGGCCCGCTTGCGCGGTCAACTTGCTGGACTGCTGACCTGGCCGCGCATGTTAGGCAAACGACGAGCAATACAGCGCTCACGCCGTGTGTCCATCGCGTACCTGGAAAGCCTGCTGGAAGCAGTTGACTAGGAGTCAGGTCGTTGGTATGATATGCTGATAAATCTTGGAGGTTCTGAGATCAAAGATTCCAGTAGTGCGCCATACCTGAGCATCGTAGTGCCGGCCTACAACGAGGAGCAGCGCCTGCCCCAGACGCTGCGCGATATCACATCCTACCTACAAGCCAAGGACTACGCAGGTGAGATAGTCATTGTGGACGACGGCAGCACTGACAACACGGCCACCGTAGTGGAAGAGTTCGCAGCCACAAACCGTATGGTCCACCTGATCCGCAATGAACACCGTGGCAAAGCCTGCGCCGTGCGCACGGGCATGCTGGCCGCCAGGGGGCAATACGTGCTCTTTACGGATGCTGACGGAGCGACTCCCATCGGCGAAGCAGACAAGCTGCTGCCTCGCTTGGAGCAAGGATACAATGTGGCTATCGCCTCGCGCGAGGGCATGGGAGCCAGACGCCATAATGAACCTTGGTACCGCCATGTGATGGGGCGCGCGTTCAACTTTATCGTGCGCAGTCTGGCCGTTCCGAGGATACAGGACACCCAGTGTGGCTTCAAAGCCTTCCGGCGCCAGGCCGCACACGACCTGTTTGAGAACATGCAACTCTACGGAGCTGGAGCAAGTGCCGTACAAGGAGCCATGGTCACCGCCTTTGACGTGGAGATTCTCTTCCTTGCCCGCAAGTGGGGGTACAGGATTGCCGAGGTCCCGGTACAATGGTACTACGGCGGGGACAGCAGGGTTCATCCTCTAAAGGACTCGTGGCGCAACCTGCGCGACGTTCTACGTGTCCGGTGGAATGATCTACGGGGGCGGTACCAGCGCGGTTAGCCGCCTTGACCGTTCGTGTGGCTATCCCTTGCCTCACCGCAGAGGGTGGCCAGGTTCCTGTATCTTGGCCTGAGCAGAGACGTGGTTTTCTGACAGACCCTTTCTTGCCCGTCTTCGCGGCCTCCGCGTACTCTGCCGTAAAATCAAGCAGCTACCTGAGCAGTTATGCAGCCTTGGAATCAACAGGAGGTAGGCCCCCAGATGACCACAGCTAACAGCACATCGTACCTGCTCCTGGCGCTGATCGTGGTCTCCTATCTTGTCCTGGGCACACTCTACGCGCTGCAGACGCCAAAGTGGCAGGCACCTGACGAGCCGGCACACTTTAATTACATAGAGTACGTGGTGCAAGAAGGCAACTTGCCTGTGCTGCAGGCCGGTGACTACCCATACCAATACCTGGAGGAGATCAAAGCAGCCAGGTTTCCGTCACACATGTCGATTTCTCCGATTCGCTATGAATCTCACCAACCACCGCTGTATTACCTCCTGGGTGCAATCTTGAACCGGCTCACGTCAGGCCTGGCCTTCGACCTCCAATTCCTGGCACTACGTCTCTTCTCGGTTCTGCTGGGAGCCATGGTGCTGGTGACTGCATATCGCCTCGTGCGTGACATCTTTCCTGACACAGAGTTGCTGGCTCTCGTGGCGACAGCCTTTGTAGCTGTCCTACCCATGCATCTGGCCATGACCGCAGCTATCAACAATGACACACTAGCGGAGTTGCTCCTCTTGTTGATTCTCTGGCAATCAGTCCGCGCCATGCAAGAAGGGCTTGCCACTCGACGAGCGATAATCACCGGCATACTATTGGGCCTGGCATTGTTGACCAAGACCACCACCTACCTCATCGCTGTGGGCACAGTAGTCATGGCGGCTCTGCTGCGTCGTGAGCCCGAGCATGGCCATCCAAGCACGAGGGCGCTGCCGAAGACGCGCTATTTGTCATACGTGTTCGCCCTCGCCTTACTCCTTGCCGCGCCATGGTTCGTACGCAATGCCATGGTGTACGGGGACCTGGACATCTTTGGCTGGCAGAGGCACGAGATGGTGGTCGCTGGTCAGTTACGCACTGCAGACCTGCTGGCACAGATAGGCATGATCAGCTTTGTGAGACAGTTTGTGGTGACAACTTTCCGCAGTTTCTGGGCTCAATTCGGCTGGATGGGAGTCCTCGTTGACGAACGAATCTATCTAACCCTGGCGCTGGTGTCAAGCATACTGGGCGTGGGCTTTGTGGTGTTTGTTGTCCGGGTCCGGCAAGGCAAGGTCTCCTTGACACAAAGCCAAAGGCGTGTACTAGCACTGTTGGGGGGCGCTGCTCTTCTGACCACGCTCCAATACCTCGGGTACAATCTTACATTCGTACAGCACCAAGGTCGTTATCTCTTCCTGGCACTGGTCCCGCTCGCTCTGGGAGCAGCGCTGAGCCTGCGGGAGGTACTGCGACCGCGTACAGCCAGGCTGCTGGCTGGCCTGCTGCTGCTGGTCAGTCTGCTTCTGTTCGCGCATGGCGCGGTGAGCGGTGGCATGCCCAGGTGGAGTCCGGCACTGTTGATTGCAGGGGCCGCATTCTTGGCCAGCGCGGGATGGCTGCCCGCCCGCTGGCAGTGGCTCCCGCCTGGATTGCTCTACGCTGGTTCCGTGACCTTGGACTTGATTTGTCTCTTTACCTACATCATCCCTTGTCTGCGCTGAGCCCGTTCCCCTCGACATGAAAAGGAGGCCTGGATATTGAAGAAGCAGCTTTGCATCTTCAGCGGAAGTGCACACCGTGAACTCGCAGAAGATATCTGCACCTTGTGCGGGCTGGAATTGAGCCCATCCATCACCCGGCATTTCCACAACGACAATCTGTACGTGCAGCTCCAGGAAACCGTGCGCGAGCGCGACGTCTTCATTATCCAACCCTTCTACCCACCACCAGTCAGCGACCGCGTAATGGAGCTTCTCATGCTGCTCGATGCGGCCCGCTCGGCCTCAGCCAAGCGCGTGACCGCCGTCATCCCCTATTACTCCTACAGCCGTTCCGACAAAAAAGACGAGCCTCGCATCTCCATCGCTGGCCGCCTCACTGCGGACCTGCTGACTACAGCAGGAGCGCAGCGCGTCCTCACCATGACGCTGCACACACCTCAGGTGCACGGTTTCTTCAGCGTGCCCACCGATCATCTCAGCTCCATGCCCGTCTTCACCAGCTACTTCCGGGACAAGGATTTGACCAACACCGTGGTCGTCACTCCAGACATCGGCCATGCCAAACGAGCCACCAAGCTGGCACGCGAACTGGGATTGCCTGTGGCTGCAGTGAGTAAGAAACGGATCAGTGACACCCAAGTAGTAGTGGACGGCCTGATTGGGGACGTAGGCGGCAAGAGAGTTCTGCTCGTAGACGATGAAATCGCCACAGGCACAACTATGATTGAGGCCATGAAAGTGCTGCGCAAGGGAGGCATGACTCAGGCCATCCTGGCCTGCACACACGGTATCTTCTGCGGGCCGGCCACAAAGGACCTGGCTGCCATACCGGACGTCAAGGGCATCGTCACCACAGACACCGTTCCCATACCGCAGGAGAAACGCATAAAGGGCATGGAAGTTCTATCCGTGGCACCACTGTTTGCCGAAGCGATCCGCCGCATCCACGAAGGAGAGTCAATGCAACCCTTGTTTGCCTACTAAACCCATGAAATGGGCCGCGATTGCTGCAACGAAGCGTATACTATCTCACGAACAGGGAGTGATCACCAAGGATTGGGGCGGCAAGCTCCCTATCGCCCTGATCTACCCCAACACTTACTACGTGGGCATGTCAAGCCTGGCCACTCAGAGCCTGTACCGCATGCTGAACGCTCGGCCAGACATCGTCTGCGAGCGTGTCTTCTGTGGTTACAGGCGGCTGCAGCATGGTTCTATCCCCCTCTCTCTGGAAACACAGCGTCAGCTCCCAGAATTCAGCGTACTAGCCACCACATTCCCCTTTGAGTTGGACTACCTGAATTTCGTGACACTGCTGCACAGCGCGGGAATCCCACCCCTGGCCATTGAACGCGATGAGGGCTATCCCCTTCTCCTGGCCGGAGGCCCTGCCGTATCCGCCAATCCAGAGCCCCTGGCAGAATTATGCGACGCATTTGTGATAGGCGAGGTGGAAGAAATCCTGCCGCGCCTGCTGGACACGCTGCGAGATGGCATCTCAGGCCGCAGGCAAGACCTGCTGCAGGCACTGTGCACGATACCCGGCGTGTACGTCCCAGCGCTGGTAAGGCTGGTGGATGGGAAGCCCCAGGTTCACGTGCAGCGCCAGTGGGTGCGGGATCTGGATCTCTATCCAACGCACACGTCTGTCTGTACTCGGGCCACAGAATTCGGCGACATGTACCTGCTCGAAATCGCGCGGGGCTGCGGGCGCGGCTGCCGCTTCTGCCTGGCGGGATGCATATACCGGCCGCCGCGCGAGCGAAGCCCAGCGCTGCTGCTCGCACAGGCCCGCGTTGGGCAGCAATTTCGCTCCAGAGTCGGCCTGGTGAGTGCCGCCGCGTCGGACTATTCCCAAATCGAAGAGCTAACGGCGGGCCTGCAAGACATGGGCGTGCGGATTTCTGTGTCGTCTCTGCGCGTTGACCCGCTGCCCGACTCCTTGTTGAGCGCGCTGGCAGCCAGCGGCACGCGCACCCTGACTGTGGCTCCAGAGGCTGGCTCTGAGCGGCTGCGCTCCGCCATTAACAAGAACATCCGCCGCCAAGACATCCTGGATGCCGCCGAGCGAGCGTCCGAGCTCAAGTTCGCCGCACTAAAGCTGTACTTCATGGTGGGCCTGCCGGGGGAAGAAGAGCAGGACGTGCAAGCCATTATTGAGCTTGTGCGGGCTGTGACCAGCGTGTTCCGACGCCGGGTGACAGCCAGTGTTGCACCTTTTGTGCCCAAGGCACACACGCCGTTCGAGCGCGTGGCCATGGCCCCGGCACCCATTCTGCGAGAGCGCCTGCGCACGCTTCAAAGAGGCTTGCGGGCCATAGACGTGCGAATGAAATCTGACAGCGTAGCCTGGACAACCGTACAGGGAGTGTTGGCCCGTGGCGACCGGCGTCTTGGCCCGGCCTTGGCCTCTCTGGAAGCACCAACGCTGGCAAACTGGAGGCGAGCGCTGCGCGAGCACGGCCTGGAAGCCGAGCACTACACCCGTGCGCGCGGCTCAAGCGAATGGCTGCCCTGGGGCTTTATTCGCATGGGGGCATTTGTTCACGGCCAAGATTACAGCCCATAGTTCTTTGCAAAAGATGCTCAAAGGGGACGATAGTCCCCGTCTCTAGTCACTGCGCTTCGCTAGTCACGTGCCCGGCATACGACGCGGACCGTCGTCCGCTTACAGCCTATCCTGGTTGCTTTTAAGCTGGATTTGTGCAGCATATCTCTAAGCCCGGGTGCGGTACATTGAGAAGGACTAACCTGTGTGTTTGACTCAAGGACACGCAACACAGTTTACACTACCGTACAAGACGCAAACCACCAGGCAGCCGAAGCCATGATCCGACGCACTTCTGATGGCCTTGTGTTCTACCAATTCGCATCGCTGGCCCAACACACAGAAGTGCTGCACGCCGTGTTCACACGCATAGGGGGCAAAAGCAGCGGCGTATTCTCCAGCCTGAATGTAGGGCAACTGGTAGGCGATGACCCCACGGCTGTGCGGGCCAACCACAACCTGATCTTTCGGACACTGGGCATCAAGCCCGAACAGGCAGTCACAGCCCGGCAGGTGCACGGTGCACACGTCGCCGCCGCAGGCGTGGCTCAGCAGGGCACAGTCCTGCCTGCAACTGATAGCCTGATCAGTAAGGAACGAGGCATAGCCCTGCTGCTGCGCTTCGCTGATTGCCTGCCGTTGATGCTCTATGACCCGCTGCGCCGTGCCATCGGTCTGGTTCACGTCGGCTGGCGTGGGGCCATCGCTGGCGTGGTGGCGAACACAGTGACAGCATTGCAGCGTACGTTCGGATGCAATCCGCGTGATTTGGTCGCCGGCCTGGGCCCGGCCATTGGACCCTGCTGCTACCAGGTCGGGCCTGAAGTGATCACAAGGGTCGAGCAGGTTTTTGGGTCTGGAAGCGAACTGTTGGTGACAAAGCCAGACGGCACGTTGCACTTTGACCTGCCCGCTGCCGTGCGCTGGCAGTTGCAACACGAGGGCGTGCGGCAGATCGAAGATAGCGGACTGTGCACCAGTTGCCATACAGACGAGTTCTTCTCCCACCGCGCGGAGAACGGCCGCACGGGGCGCTTCGCCGCTGTGTTGGCCCTGCGGAGGGGAATCAGCGGGTAGAAGCGCTCCGTTCCACCCACGTTGCGTCTAACTCATGCGCAGACACGCAGGGGTGCAAGACAGATTGGGGCAGAATTGGTTTGCGTCAAGTATCGGAGCTAGGTTTAGAGATATGTACACCAATCCAGCTCAATCCCGTGCTACTGGCCAAGCTCCAAGCGGACGACAGTCCGCGTCGTATGCCAGGCACGTGGCTAACGAAGCGCACTCACTCGGAACGGGGACTATCGCATCTTTGACGCAGCCACGAAGGTGCTCAGGTTACTGTTGGGAATCCGGCCAACATGAGGTAACCCCCACATCCCACGGCTTTTCCATTTTCGAAGGAGATACTATGCCCAGCGACAATCTGTCATTGCGAGGAGCGCAGCGACGAAGCAATCTCCTGCTGCGGATAACTGGAGATTGCTTCGCTCCGCTCGCCCTGGGTCTTTGGCCCAGGACCAAAGGCAATGACACTGGCGGGCTAAGTTCCACGACAGCCGCACGACTCTGGAAAAGCCCTGCCCCCACATCCAAGTCGACTTTCCTCCCCAACGCTTTTGCATTACAATATGTACTGGCCATCGAAGAGGAGGCCATAATACGGCGCAACGGCCGCGCTCACTACTATGAAGGAGGCACCGACAATGTTGAACAATGCCACACTTGCCTTTATCGGTAGCGGCACGATGGCCGAGGCCATGATAAAGGGAATACTCAACCAGAAGTTGCTGTCACCTGAGCGCATCATCGCCAGCGGCCCGCGCACTGAGCGAGGTCATCAACTGGAGGAGCGCTACGGTGTGCAGTGGACTACCTCCAACGTGCAGGCCATCGAGAACGCTGACGTGGTCGTCCTCTCCGTCAAGCCCCAAGTACTGCCCAAAGTCCTGCCAGAACTCTTGGGCAAGGTGAGTGCCCAGAGCTTGGTGTTGTCCATTGCAGCGGGTGTCAGGATTGCGACCATCAGCAAGGGCTTGTCTCACGAAGCCGTGGTACGGGCCATGCCCAATACCCCGGCCCAGGTGGGAGCGGGGATGACCGTTTGGACGGCATCAGAGCAGACCAGCGAAGAACAGCGCGGTCAAGCCCAATCCATCCTGGGCGCATTAGGTGAGGAACTCTTCGTTGGAGACGAAGTCTACCTGGACATGGCCACGGCACTGAGCGGCACCGGGCCTGCCTACGTCTTCCTGTTCATGGAAGCGCTCATAGACGCCGGAGTGCACCTGGGCTTTTCACGGCGCATCTCTCAGAAGCTGGTGACACAGACCGTGCTGGGCTCGGCACTCTTTGCCAAACAATCGCAGAAGCACCCGGCTGAATTGAGAAACATGGTCACGTCGCCAGGCGGCACGTCGGCTGAGGCCCTGTACCAACTGGAGAAAGGTGGACTACGCACTGTGTTGTCGCGTTCAGTATGGGCGGCGTACCAGAAAACGCGCCTCCTGGGAGGACTGAGTGACGAATGATAAGCCTATACCGTTTGATTAGCTTCGTCTTTTGGCTCCTGAACCTCGCGATCCTGCTACGAGTGCTTTTCTCCTGGATCAACCCTGACCCTGACAATGTGCTCGTCCGCCTTATCTACCAAATCACAGAGCCCATCCTGGCCCCGTTGCGACGTTACATATCGCCTGTCGCTGGCATGGACATTACGCCTATGGTGGCGATAGTAATCCTGGAGTTACTGCACCGCATCCTCATCGCCATCATCTTCTGAAAGCGCAGCAATGAAGCAACTTGTTCGAGAGAGCAAACGGGGTGTGATATTTGCGGTACACGCAGTGCCGCGCTCCGCCAGAAATGAAATCTCGGGCATACATAGAGGGGCGTTGAGGATTCGAGTCAGTGCCCCCCCAGTTGGGGGAGCAGCCAACGAGGCACTGATTGCATTGGTTGCCAAAACTCTCAAGGTGCCAAGGCGACAGGTGGAGATCATCTCCGGGCGCACTTCGAGACGCAAGGTCCTGGCCGTGTCGGGACTTGGCAAGGATGCAGTAGAAGACAGGCTGGCCAAGGCCCTCGCCTGCAGGCAGAGCTAGTGCCCTCTCACACCTGAATTGGGGGCTCGTAGCAGCAACGTCAGTCGCCAACCAAGTACGGAAAGCGACTCGCGTCGCCACTACGAACCCCTTATTCTAGCACTGACAGAGTACTACCTGCCCTAGGTTTCACCACAGCACAGCGTCCTACTCGTGCCACGCCAGGCCTTGCTCCGAAGCAGGGCTGAGGGTCAGATTGTTCTTCTCCGTCCCATCGGGCTTCATGGAGAAGATATCCCATCCTCCGTCACGATTGGAAAAGTAAAGCAGCCTCGTCCCGCGCCTGGCCCACACGGGCCCATGCTCGTTTGAATAATGATCGTTGCTGATATCTTGCTGCCCTGAGCCGTCAGCCGCCATCAAGTAGATTTCCATATTGCCGTCGCGATAGCTCTCGAAGGCAATGCTCATGCCGTCAGGTGACCAGGCAGGAGCAAAATCGGTAGCCTCATTCACAGTGAGGCGCAGCAGTCCTGTCCCGTCGCGGCCTATCACGTAGATTTCCCAGTTCCCATCCCGATTGGAATTAAAAGCGATTTGCTGGCTATCCGGAGACCAGCATGGCCCATAGTCTGCTGCACTGTCTTGCGTCAAGCGCCTGGGATCAGTCCCGTCTGAGCCCATGATGTAAATCTCCCAGTTGCCCTCTCGATAAGACGAAAAGGCAATACTGGAGCCATCGGGCGACCATGCCGGAGTCCAATCCTCGGACGAATGATGTGTCAGATTGATCTGCTGCGTTCCGTCAGCCTTCATGACATAGATTTCCTTGTTGCCATCACGGTCAGATACAAAGGCGACGTATCGCCCATCCGGTGACCACGTAGGAGCCATGTCATCAGCAGGGTCATCAGTCAAGCGCTTGGGATCCGAGCCGTCCCCGCGCATGACCCAGATGTCCCAATTCGCATCAGGGTTATCCTTCGCCATGTAGGCAATTCGCCCCACGGTCGGCCCGCTGACCAGAGTAGCGCGCGTGGCAAAGAGGGATGGACTTGCAGTTGGTAGCGAGCCCACGACCAGCCGCTGACCCGCACCGCGCATATTCCACAGCACTACAACGGCTGTCACCATAGCCAGTGCGGCCAGGCACAACGCAACGGTACTCCAGCGAAAGGAACGCCACAGCCAAGAACTGCGCGATGCCATCAAGCGCCTGTAGCCTTTGAGGTCGCGCAAGGTCTGGGACAAAGCCTTGTGCTCGGCAAGCCACAGGTGGAACAGACGCGTGTAGAAGCAATAGCTGTCAGCACTGAAGCGGCGCAGGACGCCCACAGCCAACAACTCAACCAGGCCTGCTTCGATAGCTGGCATAGGCAACTGTACCC
This sequence comes from uncultured Anaerolineales bacterium, assembly GCA_964478075.1. Classification (GTDB taxonomy): domain Bacteria; phylum Chloroflexota; class Anaerolineae; order UBA2200; family UBA2200; genus DAOUEX01. The sequence goes on from CAYZGO010000004.1 coordinate 58,463, forward strand.
CTTGCCAGTGTGCTGCATCGTGTAGATCACGCGTGGTAAGGACGCCGTGGCGGCCCCGCAATTCGTTCGAAACAGCCAGCAGCACCCGCGCTTGTGGCGAACACCTTTGCCAGATTCCTTCCATGACCGAGTGGCCCAAAGCCATCACGTCTTGGATAACCTCCTCAACATCGTGAAGCACCACCCGCCCTCGGCCAGAATGTGCAACGAACAGCGCATGGCCGAAAAGCTGCACGAAATACGGGTGACCAGAGGTTAGCTGCCAGACGCGACGCATGGCATCAAAGTTGAGGGCCAGCCTGCCTTTCACAGGCTTTGCTAGCAAATCTTCAGTCTCCTCGAGGGTGAGACCCTCGAGTTCGACAGAAGGCAAGGCGGCCAGAGCAGTATTGGAAAGAGCGGCACCTTCTGGCCTGCCATTAACAGCGACCACAAAGTGAACTTTCGACATAGAGCTCATCCACTCTTGCCATTGGGTCATCAAGTCAGCACCTGCTTCACCACACAGATCAGTGACAGACAGGCCATCAACCAGAATGACCACTCGATCCTGGAGAGCGTCAAGCGCGGCAGTCAGGCTTGGCCCTGACGGGCTCGAGCCTTCGGCCTCGAGGCTTCGCCCTAGAGGGCTCGAGCCCGAAGGGTCAGGCGCGGCCTGCCCCAGCACAGTGCTCAGATTCTCTGTTACCCTGGCTTGCAGTTCCTGCATGGCCCTTTCTGCGTTGCCACCTTCCGGCCAGACCAAGTCTACGCTTAGGACAATGTACTCGGCAGGTAGCTCCTTCGTCAGTCGACGCAGAAACGAGGTCTTGCCCATACGCGCAGGGCCATACACAAGAACAAGTTGCCGTCCCCGTATCAGGCTTTGCACCACCCCCACCAGGAGCCTGTGCCGGCCGATGAACAGGTCAGCTTCAGACAGTGGTCGGTCAATAATATACGGATTGCCTACCGACATCACTACTCCACTTCAAGACACAATTCTGGCGTCCAGACTTCCGATGTCTGGGAGACATCGGAAGTCTACGCCCCCCCCAAGGCAAGCTTCATAAATCACAGAAAGATATAGAAGACCGTTTTCATCTGTGGTGGTACACCGCGAGGTGCATGGATAACCACTAGAGCACTATTTGCTCAGCGCTGACTGTCACATCTCCCTCAACAAATCGTCTGTAGCGGAAGGGATTTTCAGCGTCGGCACGAGGGTCAATGATGAGATCCACAAGTAACCTCGCGCCGCCTGGACTGGCCATGATGCCATGACCACTGTATCCTAGGTTGAAATGCAGGCCAGGAACGCTGGAGCAAGGCCCTATGATAGGCTTGTTGTCCGGTGTACAAGTGTATTGTCCAGCGCTGAGGAAAATATTGTCCCGAGTCAGCGTTTCTGCCACATTCCTCCAGAAGGGCACAAGCCGGGCCACGCCATCCAGAACGACAGCCGGAAACGTCCAGTCCGTTGGAACCCGTTCCAGCGGCTCGCTTGGCGCTTCGGGCAAGGCCCAGCCCAGCGTCGCTCCTCCAACTTCCGGTCGCCAGTAGGCCCCTGTGCCCAGGTCAATAGTCATAGGTGCATCAGGCGGAACGAGGGGAACGCTTCCGAGCACTACTTTCTGCCTGCGCAGAATGCTCAGCGGCAACTGTACACCTGCCCACGATGCCACGATACCTGAGAATGGTCCGGCGGCTATCACCACACAACGAGTCGAGATTTCGCCCCGCGTCGTGGCGACAGCAGTCACCTTTTGCCCATCCAAGCGTATGCCCGTGGCCGCTGTCCGCAGTGCGAAAAACGCCGAACTGCCCTTAGCAAAGCCATAGGACAACTCGTGCGCTGACAGCCAGCCATCTCTAGCTCGAAACGTGGCCGCCAAAACGGTTGGCCCTACAAAGGGAAACCGCCGTCGCACTTCATCGCCGTCGAGAAACTCGACGTCAGTCAGGCCAACACTGTGCTGCTGCTGCACCCGCTCTCTCAGCACTGCTCGTCCTTCGTCTGCATCGGTCAAGAACAGATAGCCCCGCTGGTGGATGTTTACTTCGTAGCCGGGGATCCTGACCACATCGGCAAAATCCTCGAACACGGCTATGCTCTCTAGCATCATCCTCACGTTTTCGGGCTCGGCGAATTGGGCCCTGAAGCACTCTTCTGATGCAGCCGTGGTTAAGGTGGCAAGTCCATCCCTGCGTTCCAGAACTACCGTGTCGAATCCTGCTTCTGTAGTATAGAAGGCAGTGGCGCAGCCAATGATGCCTCCGCCCACGATCACGACATCGGCAGAGCGTGGAAGGCCCCCCACTTGTGGCACAGCGATCCTGCCCATCTTACCCCCTTTGGTAACCATTCACATCCTTGTAGAATGATAGAGGAACCGCTTGACCAGGAAGGCACGCTTTCACGACGCTCTCACCTGGCGAAGGGTTCCCACTTTTGGTTCCGCAGCGCAAGCTATCCTGTGGCTCAACTTACTGGTCTGCGATCAGAATCCGCCCGCAGTTGGTGCAGGTAATCAATCCCCGGCCCTGACGCACAAGCTGTGCTTTGCTCGTGGGCAGCGTCACCCGGCAGCCCTGACATACCTGTCCCACCAGCAGAGCAACCGCACGCCCGCCTTTCTTCCGCAGTAGGTCTTCGTACAAAGCCAGTTCACTCGCTTCCAAAAGGGGCACCAGCGCCGCCCGATCCTTGTCAAGAGTTGCGATCCTGGCCTGTAGCTGCGCAATCTCTCTGGTCAGTCCGTCTTGCTCCGCTCGCCACTTGGTCTCAGCCTTCTCCAGCCCTGCAGAGGCATCCGCGACCGTCTTCTCACACTCGTCAAAGCGCGTCATGGCCAGCAGAACCTCGTCCTCCAGTTTCTCGCGTGAGCGCTTCAGATACTCATGATCTCGCTGCAATGCGCCTAGTTCTTTCGGATTGGTGACTTGACCACCATAAAGGCGCTGCTCGGTTGTGGCAATCCTATCGTTCAGGCTTTGCAGATCCAATTCCAGGTCCCGCAGACGTGCACGCCAACTGACCAACTCTTTGCTGGCTTGCTCGTCCGCACGGCGTGCAGCCGCGAGTTCCGAGCTTTCACACAACAAACCTTCAGCCTCACGCAATTTGCTTCGTCGCTCTGACAACTCGGTATCCAGCAACTGCAAACGGTATAGCGTCTCCGTTACGTTGGCCATCACTCCCACCGCCATCGTCGCTTGAAGAGGCCAATCAGAACAACACCGACGGCAAATCCACCAATATGTGCGAACCAGGCCACACCACCGCTAGCCTCCATGCCCAAGGAAAGCAGCCCACTGAAGAGCTGCAGAATTATCCAGAAGCCCAGAACCACCAGCGCCGGCAGTCTGACCAGGCGCATGGAGTATCCCAGCAAGATGAGCGTCTCCACCTCAGCGCCCGGATACAGCAACATGTAGGCCCCAAGGACTCCCGAGATGGCCCCACTCGCACCGACCATGGGAACGGTGGAGAGCGGAGCCACCAACACCTGCCCCACAGCAGCTCCAAGGCCGCACAACAGGTAGAAAAAGACGAACCTGAACGAGCCCATAGCTGCCTCGATATTGTCGCCAAAGATCCAAAGGTACAGCATATTGCCGCCCAGGTGCATGAAGCCGCTGTGTACGAACATGGAAGTGAACACGGTCAGGATAGCACCCACATCGAGCGCTACCAGCCGGTAGGGAACCAGTCCCAGACTGTGAACCAGGGAATCGAGTGCGCTCTGGGAAGGCAGCAGCAGCTCGTACACAAAGACAAGGACATTGAGCAGGATGAGTCCAACTGTGGCAATTGGAAAGCGGCGTCTGGGATTGATGTCACGCAGCGGTATCATGGACACCCTCCAGGTGATAATCAGCTCTTCGCCAATTGTACTACAACTGGGCTCAAAACAAAAGTCCTCACACACCCTCCCGCAGGATCACATTTGATGAAGAACCACCCGCCTCATCTCGTACCCTTATTGCAAGACAAAACCTGCGGGAGGATACCCGACGATGTGTTGGGCGTTTGACAAAACCACGAGCTGGGGCTAAATTACGCTACCATGATGCGTTACTACCTTTGGACAATTGGCTGCCAGATGAACGACGCAGATGCCGCCAGAGTACGCCAGGAGTTAGCGAAGATGGGCTTCTGGCGCACCTCTGATCCTACAGAAGCGGACCTGGTGGTCTTGATCACCTGCGTCGTTCGTCAAAGCGCAGAGGACAAAGTCCTGGGAAGGCTGAGTTCCCTGAAGCACCTGAAGCGTAGCAGGCCCCAAGCAGTCATCACGGTCATGGGCTGCTTCATTGACGATGAATCAGCCTTGCACGCCCGTTTTCCCTACGTGGAAGCTTTCTTCAAGCCCTCGGACGTCTCAGGCCTGCTCGAGTTCGTACGTCAGCGTACCCCAGGCGCACCAAGCCCCTCAAGCCAAGAACCCATCACCCACCCGACCAGTCAGGCCGTCTGCGCATTTGTTCCCGTCTCCTACGGATGTGACCACCATTGCACGTACTGCATCGTACGCCTGCGGCGTGGAAGGCAGCAAAGCCGCCCTTTGCCAGACATCCTCGATGAGGTACAAAGCCTGGCGCAGAGCGGAGTTCGTGAAATCACGCTGTTAGGCCAGAATGTCGATGCCTATGGACAGGATTTGGGCACTGGCGCACCGGATCTGGCTGACGTCTTGATGGCTGTGCAGCAGATAGAAGGGCTGTGGCGCATCCGTTTCCTTACCTCCCATCCTGGTGACATGAGCCTGAAACTGATCCGGGCTGTAGCGAGTCTGCCGAAAGTATGCCCGCATTTCGAGCTGGCCGTGCAGGCCGGTGACGACAGGATCCTGCAACGCATGGGCCGCAACTACACAGTGGCAGGCTACCAGGAGTTGGTAGCCGCGATCCGTGACCAGGTGCCAGGCTGCAGCATTGCCACGGATGTCATCGTTGGCTTTCCCGGAGAAGACAAGGTTCAGTTTCAGGCCACGTACGATCTGTTGGCTTCAATACGTTTCGACGTCGTGCACATCGCCAGGTTCTCCCCGCGCCCAGGGACTCCCGCCATGCGACTGCCTGACGACGTACCTCCACAGGAAAAAGAAAGACGCCGCGCCTTGCTCGAAGAGTTGCAGAAGCAAATTGCAGGCGAGATAAACGCTTCGCTGCTGGGCCAGACTGTGGAGGTGCTGGTGGAAGAGTGCAAACGCGGCAGGTGGAAGGGACGTACGGTGACCAACAAACTGGTTTTCTTCGAGGATGCAGCAGACTGGCGTGGCCGGCTTGCGCAAGTACAAATCACGCGGGCCGGGCCGTGGTCACTGCGGGGGCAGCCGGCTTAGAGCCTATCCGAAAACAGCGGGCCGGGTTCCCACGTTGTTCATCCCGCTTGACGGTGCCCGGCTGTCCAGCAGCGTGCCCACTCCGCTTCGCTCCGTGGGTGCTACGCGAGGAGCTGCTTCTGCTGACTTTCCGGATAGGCACTTGGTATCGCCTTCGTTGTCACATGCTCACAGTTTCAAAAGCGAACCGCAGTTGCTCAGGTGCCGGCACCGAGAAGTTGAGTTTCTCAAAGCCGATGACCCGCCCAGTGCTGTCTTTCATCAGAATGACTTCATCGCCGGTCTCCTCGCAGATGTATTCACTCTGCGGATCACCGAACCAGACCGTCAAGGTATTGCCAGCACGGTCATAGAAGACTTTTACTTGCTCCATACTCGTTCACCTTCCTTGATCGCATCGGTCGGATAGGCAGTAATCAGGAAAGCCTCGTCATTAAGCCGCCTCACCACGGCACAAATCCAACGCCCAGGGCGTTCCAACCGATAGAAAAGAAGCACGCCCACATCGCTGCGGCTCTGTCGAATCTCATCAGGCGCTTGCAAGACGCCCTGCACATCTGCCTCACGCCCACGCATCACGGGATGCTTGATTGTGACAATAAGGTCCCAATAGGCACGTGTGATGCGAACACTGAAGCCAAGCGGCGTAACTACTTCCCAGAGTGCATCATCAGCCATGCTACCCCTCAACGGAATATGGGTTAACCCCGCAGAGTCTGCAAGCGCTCTTGGAGTGCTTAACCTTATGGTTGCCTGTGATTCTAGCCGAGAATACGATATTTGCCAAAACGCTCCCGAACCGAAGACCCGACTTGCGCTCGCTCCCAACGAAGGATATAATCGGGCTGACGTGGACAACAGATTCTGTACCAACAGTTGGGATTAGCGTGATCGTGAAGCACAAGACCAACTCGATGCGCCTGCTGGAATCGCACCGCATTCCCTATCAGGCCTACGAGTTCTCCACCGACATCCGTTCCGCCGAGGGAGTAGCCGAGGTGCTTGCCGTTCCTCACAACCAGATCTACAAGACTCTGGTAATCACGCGCGAACGTGGCCAGCCGTTATTGGTCATGATACCTGGTGATAAGACGCTGGACTTGAAGCTATTGGCCAAGTCCATCGGGGAGAAGAAACTGCGCATGGCCACCCATAAGGAAGCGGAGGCCCTTACTGGCCTGGAGATAGGCGGTATCTCGGCACTCAGCCTGGTGCACAAAGGCTTCGATGTCTACGCTGACGAGGCTATCCTGTCCCTGGACGAGGTCTACGTCAGCGCAGGACGCTGCGGCATCAACCTCGCTTTGCGCCCCAGCGACCTGCTGCGGATCACGAAGGCGCGTACCGTAGGGACGACGAGGCCACACGAAAAGAAGTGAGCGGCGTGGTGTGAGATCAAACCCCTGGTTTCAAATGCCCTGAGGGCCTCCCCATCCTTCGGCCTCAAGCCCTCCAGAGCAAAGGCTTCAGATCCTCAATCCTATTCACTGGCTGCGCTCACAACCTCACCCGCGCACGCACTGGCCTCGCAGACGTAGATCTCCGGCGTCACGCCCATCTCCTCGCCGTAGCGAGTGGCAACTTGCTGCGCGAATGCCGAAGCTTCTTCCGAGCGCACCAGGTTGACTGTGCAGCCGCCAAATCCGGCGCCGGTCATGCGTGCCCCCAGGCAGCCTGGGGCACTGCGCGCCAGGTCGACCATACAATCCAACTCTGGGCAACTCACCTCATAGTCATCTCGCAAACTGGCATGCGAGAAGTCCACCAGTCGCCCAAACTCGGCCACATCTCCTGCCCGCATCGCTGCCACAGCCTGCAGCACACGCTCGTTCTCGCTGACCACGTGCGCGCAGCGCTTGCGCACGACAGGCGGCAAACTGTGACCATGGCGAGCCAGAACCTTGCTCGTCACATCGCGCAGGGCCCTCACTTGCGGCAGATACCGTCGCAGCAATTCAACGCCCTGCTCACATTCCTGCCGACGCGCATTGTACTCCGAGTCAATGAGGCCACGGCGCTTCATGGTATCACATACGACCACGGACACACCAGGCGGCAACGGCACAGACTTGCAGCGCAGGCTTCGACAATCAATGAGCAGCGCATGACCGCGCTGGCCCGACACAGCGATGAACTGATCCATGATGCCACAGCTCATGCCCACAAACTCGTTCTCCGCCCGCTGACAGAGCAGAGCCAAATCCAGCGGTGATACTTTCAGCGCGCACAAGGCGCGAAAAGCAACCGCCGTGGCTACTTCAATGGCTGCCGAAGAGGACAGGCCGGACCCGATAGGCACGTTCCCTGCAATCACCGCGTCCATGCCGTGCAGCGCAAAACCCTGCTGCTGGAACATGAGCGCGACGCCGCGTACATAGTTGCTCCAAGGCGCAGACGGGTCAGGCGTAACCTGCTCCAGTGAGAACTCGCTGCCTTGCTCAAAGTTGACCGACCATAATCTGACCCAGGCGTCAGGCCGCGCACGTGCCGCAAGCACAACCTGGCGATCAATGGCCACGGGCAGCACAAAGCCAGCGTTGTAGTCAGTGTGCTCACCGATGAGATTGACGCGGCCTGGAGCCTGAAACAAACGCGGCTGGCCGCCAGGGAAGCGCTGCGCGAAAACCTCTCTCACCTGCTGGTACAAATCCTTTGCTCCCATGCAGAAACCCTCCTGCGTCGGGTGCTGTGACTGCTGAATGTTGATAGCCGTGATGGGTCTCGTCTTACCGCCGAGCACGCAGAGCCTTTCGGGTTTCTCTGCAGCCCTTCTGGCCTGAGAGTATACTACATGCGTAACAGAGTTACAATCATGGACTAGGCAGAACCAGGAGCATCCCATAATCCGGAGCCGTCGAGTTATTTGACGGCACACTGTTTCCGGCTAGAATATGGCTACCAACCCACCCTCCCGGAGGTTCTCAACCTCCGGGAGGGTACAGCGGCACAGCAAAGGGGGTAGAGCATGCCCCGCCGGGGCGACGTGTTCGCTGCCGAGAACTACTACCACATCTACAATCGAGCGGCGGCAGGCGGCCTGCTATTCTTCAACTCCAGCAACTACGAATACTGCTTGCGCCTAGTCAAGCGGTATCAACAGCAGTATGGGGCCACCGTGATAGCTTACTGCCTGATGCCCACTCACTACCACTTCCTGCTGAGACAGGAAAGCGATGAGCCCCTGTCCAAGTTCATCGGTGTGCTCTTCAATGCCTATGTGCAGGCTGTGAACCGGCAACTGGGACGCAGTGGTACCCTATTCGAGGGGCGCTTTCGTCACGTGCGGGTGGACCGGGAAGAGTATCTGGTGTATTTGTGCCGATACGTCCATCTGAACCCAGTGGAAGCAGGACTGGTTTCTCGACCTGAAGACTGGCTCTATTCCAACTACCGAGAGTGGACTGGACAGCGCGCCGGGACCCTGAAGGACGAGGCATTCATCTTGGAGAGATTCGCAACGCCTGACGCGTATCGACGCTTTGTAGCCGATTGGCAAGGCGCAGAGCGCTTTGGTGAACAGATACAGAAGTATGTTTGGGACTGACGCGCCCACCCTCCCGGAGGTTCTGAACCTTCGGGAGGCTTGAGAAGGAGGACAACCATGAAAAGGCGCCATTTGGTTAGCAGAGGAATCCTGATCGCCATTCTCCTGTACATGCTCTTGTCCATGGGATGCATCAAGCGCGTCACACCCACACCTACTCCCGTGCCTAGCCCGTTTGCCACGGCCACTGGCACTTCCGTGCCTGCCGTCATTTCCACCGCCACTCCTACTCCCACGGAGCCACTTCCGACGACGGCGCCAACTCTGACACCCGAACCGCAGCCCACTGCCACCCCGACGCCATCAACTACTGTCACCCTGCGTATTGGCTGGCTGGGAGCGCCTGACTCGCTGAACCCCGTTGCTGACGAACCTAGCGAAGCAGACGCCGTCTTGTCCCTCGTGTTCGATCACCTGATCTACGATACGCTGGACAACGCATATGCTCCTGCTTTCGCCAGGAGCTGGGCCAGCCCGGACGGCGGAAAGACGTGGGTCTTTGACTTGCGGGCCGACGTGGAAACCCACGACGGGCATCCCTTCACCGCCGAGGATGCGGCCTTCACGCTGCGCCTCTACCAGGGCCATCCCAAGTTCACTTACTACAGCGGCTATACAGCAACCATGCAGAACATCGAGGCCACGAGTCCCAACACCCTGACCATCACCATGAGCCAGCCAATCGGCAACATTGAAGCATTTGTCCATTGGGTGCCCCTTCTGCCCAAGCACATCTGGGAGACCGTGGAGATCAGCACAGTAACAGAATTCGACGATCTGCTGATCGGCAGCGGCCCCTTTATGCTGAAGGAACATCAGTTTGGAGAGCGGATTACCCTCTCGGCCAACAAAGGCTACTGGATGACAGCGCCCAGAGTGGACACGGTGACCTTCCAGACCTACCCAGATGCCGATGCCCTGGCACAGGCCCTCAAACAAGGAGACGTTGACCTGATCACCGAGTTGTCTGGGCGCTTGATAGCCGATCTGAAGAGTGACCCCCACGTCCAGGTCGTCTCCGGTCCGCACATCCGCCTGCGCACTCTCGCCTTCAACGTATCGGACAAGGCGCAGAGCACTGGCCACGCCGCTCTCAAAGATCCGCAAGTGCGCCTGGCCATCGCCCATGCCATTGACAAGCAGCAGATCATTGACCTGGCGTTGTTGGGTCAGGGTATGCCCGGCCTCAGCATCCTTCCGCCAGCTCTGCGCAGGTGGTTCAACTATGAGATAGAGGACGTGCCGTTTGACCTGCAGGAGGCACAACGCATTCTGGATAGCGCTGGCTACGTTGACAGCGATGGCGATGGGCTGCGTGACATGCCTGACGGCGCCAGCTCACTGGACTTTCGTCTGTTCATACCGTCAGATTCGGTCACAGGCAGCCGCGAAGGCGAAATGATCGGAAACTGGCTGCGCCAGATAGGCATAGGAATCAGCGCACAAACGCTGGCTCCAGACGCGCTGAGCGCTGCTTGCTGTCCTGCCTGTGACTACGATATGGTACTCTGCGAACAGGACGGGGGCCCGGACCCAGATTCTCTCTTAAGCATCGTGACAACTGCGCAGATTGAGACTGGGCTAAACGAAACTGGCTACTCCAATCCTGCCTACGACGCGCTTTACGAGCAGCAGATAACCATTATAGACCAGAAGCAGCGCCGCCAGATCGTCTGGCAGATGCAGGAAACAGCCTTCAACAGCCGACCTTACGTGGTGCTGTACTACGACTTGACGGTGCAGGCCTTCCGCAAGGACCGCTTCCAGAACTGGCTGTTCATCCCCAATGGGATTCTGTCGCTGGCAGACGAACGATCGTTGCTACAAGTCGAGCCACTACCATAGCTGCGCAGACCAGAATGACAGCACTCAAGTCTGCAGCGTCCTGTGTGCTAGCAGTGTGGGATTGCGACGCTTGGCCGGCACTACCTTTGACGCTAACACCAACCTTCACCCCTCGTGCCAGGATGCTTCTGCCCGTGGTCCTAGAGGTAGCCCATCCACAATAGAGAATGCGCCGCGTAGCGCTGCAGAGCAGGACAGGCCCCGTCCCGCTCAGCTCAGCCGTTCGTCTTCCCGCTGACTGCTTGGCCCGCATTTGTGCAAAGAATCGCTTTCAGCTACAATAGCCTGCAGTCCAAGAGCCCCTGAGGAAAGGAAGATTCATATGCACAGCGCTCAAGATTTGCACAAGGCAGTGATCCCCGTAGGTGGCTTAGGCACTCGTTTGTTGCCTGTTACCAAAGTACTGCCCAAGGAACTGCTGCCAGTTGGACGGCGCCCAATTGTACAGTACGTTGTGGAAGAAATGCGCGCAGCCGGTCTGGAGTGTATCTGCTTCGTCACGGGGCGCAAGAAAACGCTCATCCAGGAGCATTTTGACCATGATCCCGAGCTGGTGCGCCACTTGCAGGATCGTGGACGCGACGAGCTTTTGGCGGAACTGGCCTACCTGGAGTCCGGTCTGCACCTGACGTACATCCGTCAAAGTGGGCCCCAGGGCCTCGCTGATGCGTTGAGTCTAGCCGAGCACTTTGCCGGCGAGGAACCCTTCGTGGTGGCCTTGGGAGATTCCATTATCTACGAGCCCGAAATGGGGGCACTGCTGCGCAGGATGATGAAGGAGCACATAGAAAAGGACGCGGGAGCTACGATCGCAGTGGAAACCGTGCCGCTGGAAAAGGTGCGCCAGTATGGCATCGTGCACCCAGCAAAGGCTACGACGGCCAAGGATGATGTATTTGACGTTGATGACCTGGTCGAAAAGCCCAGGCCCCAGGACGCTCCCAGCAATCTGGCTATTGCCGCGCGCTTCGTCTTCAGTCCTGCAATCTTTTCTGCTATCCGCCACACGAGGCCAGGACAGGGAGGAGAGATGCACCTGACCGATGCCATTCGCATTCTACTCCGCCAGGGAGGCAAGGTACAGGCGGTGCGGCTCTCTCCAGGACAACGCCGACATGACATTGGCAGTTTTGGCGGCTACTTCCGCGCCTTCCTGGAATTTGCCCTGATGGACCGCTACTTCGGAGACGAGGTGCGCGGCTATCTGGAAGAAGTGGCCGCACGGAAACATGAATGGGAAGATGACGAGTAGCCGCGAGTTACGGGCAGGAGGAAGATTTGACTGAGAAGGGCAACATCTGCGGTACTTCTGCGGATATCGCACAACAGTTGGCAGCGGCGATTGACGAGGTGTTCACGGTTGACCAAATCACTGCTGGCCTGCGCGATGGGCGAGCGATAAAGCTACAGGGACAGCTTCTCACCGACTCGGAGCAGGCGTACGCTTACATAGCTGCGCGCTTCAAGGACTATGGCTACACACCGTTCTTGCGCCAACAAACTGGGCACGTGCTCGTTACCGCTATCCCTGTCGTCTTCACTGCTAAGCCAGCCGGGAATTATGGCGCCATCCTATTGTTCGCTCTGACTATCCTTTCGGTGCTGTTTGCCGGCACAGCAGCACAAGCCGCCGATCTGCAGTGGCTGCTCAGTCACCCCCTGGCCGGGTTGCCTTTCGCCGCCAGCCTTCTCGCCATCTTGACTGCACACGAACTGGGACACTACTTCATGGCACGGCGGCTTGGCGTAGCGGTCAGCCTGCCCTATTTCATTCCCATGCCGCTGAGCCCCTTGGGCACCATGGGCGCCGTAATCCGGATGCGAACTCCGACGCGCAACCGCCGCCAACTCCTGGCCATCGGTGCTGCTGGGCCCATAGCTGGCCTGATCGTTGCCATTCCCGTCCTCATCCTCGGCCTACTCCTCTCAGAAGTGCGGGTCATCCTCATGCAACCAGGAACCTGGATGGAGGGCAACTCCCTGCTGTATGCAGCGCTGAAATTGCTCGTGTTCGGGCAGTTTCTGCCCCACAATGGCTACGACGTCTTCCTGCATCCGGTGGCATTCGCAGCGTGGGCTGGGTTGCTGGTTACTGCATTCAATCTGATTCCTGCCGGACAGCTTGATGGAGGTCATATCGCCTATGCCCTCTTCGGAAAGAGTACGCGCTGGCTGAATCGTCTCGCTGTCCTGGTAGCTATGGCTCTGGGTCTTGCTTGGTCCGGCTGGTTCCTTTGGGCGGCCATTCTCCTCCTACTGGGCCAGCGCAGTGTACAGCCACTAGATGACGTCACTCCATTGACTGCTGGACAGAAAGCGCTCAGCGTTTGTATGCTGATCCTATTCGCTTTGCTGTTCACGCCCATACCCATGTCCATACTCTGACTGGTAACTGCCAACTGACAACTGCTAACTGTCAACAGGAGCATATGCATGATCACGAAGACGACTTCCAACGACCCTGCTAAAGTCACCGTCAGATTCGAACTGCCATCGGCCATCTGGGCCGATTCAGTTCACCTGGTAGGAGAATTCAACGACTGGAGCGAAACCTCTCACCCGATGACACGCAACCGCCATAACGATACGTGGCACATCACGCTCGAACTTGAACGGGGAAGAGAGTACCAGTTTCGATACCTGGTGAACGCCCATGAATGGCATAATGATTGGAAAGCAGATAAGTACGTGCCCAACCCCTTCGGAGGCACCAACTCGGTCATTGTGACGTAATGAATAAGGGAACGACCTCCAACCCACACAGAGAGTGTTACTGGGATTTCTTGCGTCGTCAGGAACGAGGAGTTTACTGGAGCATTGCTGAAACCTTGACTGGCTGGGTAGACACCGGATGAGCACTATAGGCCGCTGGGCGGCACGCATCGCTGAATCCCTGTTCGACATCTTTGCCGCCATCACAGGCTTCTACTACTCCAAGAAGTATGCCGCCATCGTCAGGCGGCTGGGGCTGCGCCAGCAAGCGACGAGTGATGTAGAGCGCCCGGGACTGATCATCATTCAAATAGACGGATTGGCTCACGATCATCTTGTGCAGGCTATGGAGAAGGGGTGCCTGCCGCACATCAAAAGGATGCTCAAGAGGGGCGACGTCGTCCTCTCTCCCTGGCGCTGCGGCCTCCCCAGCAGCACCCCTGCCTGCCAGGCCGGCATCATGTTCGGTGAAAACGACGACATCCCCGCCTTTCGCTGGTATGACAAAGCACAGGGAACATCTGTGGTCTGCAAACTGCCCCGAATAGCAGCCTCTCTGCAAAGTCGCGTATCACGTGGAAAGACGGGCATCCTTACAGGCGGCTCGAGTTATGTGAATTTGTTCGATGGCGGCGCCACCCGCTCCCTGTTCACTCTCAGCGCCTTGCACCCCCGACGCTTTTTCGAAGGCGTACGAGGGCTCGGGTTCATAGTCCTCTTCTTGCTCAACCCCTTTCGCACACTGCGGGTTATCTACCTGGCAATGAAGGAATACGTCACTGATGGCCTGCAGAGGCTGTCCTTACGTGTGAAGGGCCAGTCACACCTGCCTTTCATTGGCATCTTCCCCCTGCTGCGCATATTCAGCAACGTCATCTTCCGCGACATAGAGACGTTCGCCGTGCTGGTGGACATCTATCTAAGCGTGCCCGCCATCTACGCTACGTACTATGGCTACGACGAGATGGCTCATCACTTTGGCGTAGATTCAATAGCTGCCCGCCAGGCCCTGCGCGGCATTGATAGTTGTATAGGGCAGATAGATCGCCTGAGGCGTGCCAACCTCAGCCGCGCTTATACGCTCTGTCTCCTCGGCGATCACGGCCTCACACCGTCCCAACCCTTCATTGACAGCTACGGGCAGAGCCTCGGGCAGTACATCGCAGAGCAACTCGGTGACAGCGTTTTCCTCGTGGAACACGCGGGCGGAGAACAGCAATACCTTTTCCAGACTCGCTTTCTGCTGGACGAATTGAAAGCCATCGAAAACAACCTCCCGCCAGCAGCATCAAAGGTAGCACGCCGGATTCGGATACTGGTGCGGCGACGACTGGCGCTCAACAACGAACTGCCCGAATGGAACGTGCACCGGCAGTACGACGTGGTGGTCAAGAATTCCGGCTCGCTGGCGCACGTTTATTTCAACATCACCACCCGCCGCATGGATTTGAGCGAGATTTCCGCTGCATTCCCTGGGCTGGTCATCAAGCTGCTGGCCCACGAAGGCATTTGGCTGGTTGTGGCGCGTGAGGGGCAGCAAACACTGATCATGGCCCGTGACGGCATCCTGACCCTCGACGCTGAGGCTCAGGCCCACGTGGAAGGTAAGAATCCCCTTCTGAGACTGCCAGAGCCGTGGCAGGCTGCAGAACAGATACGTCGTGTTGCCTCTTTTACCCAGAGCGGCGACCTGATGCTTTTGGGCACCTACGAGCCAGAGGAGGATACGGTCATCTGCTTTGAAAGGCAGTGGGCCTCGCATGGTGGCCTTGGCGGCCCACAGGATTATCCCTTCATCCTCTATCCACGTCACCTGAAGTGGGATCTGTCCCACGTGCATAACTCACGCGATCTGTACCCCCTCTTTGTCAGCCAACGGGCCTTCGACCCCAGAGAAGAAGAACAAACCGGAGAGCAAGCATGCGTATCGAGTTAGAACCCATAGGCGTGGCGAGAAACGAATTCGAGGAAGCAGTGCCCCACGGCTGGAGAACTGCTCTGTCTCGCATCATCGTCGCTGAGAAATGGGCACCGGCATTGGATGGCCTGGAGGAGTTCTCACACCTGAGCATTCTCTTCTGGCTGCACCGCATGCGGCGTAAAGTGTCACTGCACATTCACCCGCAAGGGCGCCATGACCTGCCGCTTGTGGGGCTGTTCGCTACTCGTACACCCGTGCGTCCCAATCCCATCGGGTTGCAGATCGTAGAGTTCGTATCCAGAGAGAAAAACGTGCTTACCGTACGCGGCCTCGACGCGCTCAACGAGAGCCCCGTTCTGGACATCAAGCCCTATCTTCCGCGAGGTGAGTGCATTGCCGAGCCTGCCATCCCTGCCTGGCTGAAGAAGCTGTGGTCAGAGGACAAATGAACGCTGGTAGCCGGGCAGGGCTAGGCTGAGCACTGGCGCAGGAACTCGAGAGCCTCTTTTGTAGTGCGTACCTGCCCTTCAGCCTGCGCTTCGCGCACCTCCTCCAGAAGCCGCCCCACTTCAGGCCCTGGCTGCAGGCCTAACAGCGTCATTACGTCGCGGCCGCTCACCAGCGGCGATGGGGCCACTGCCACGTGCGCCTTCCGGAAATAGTTGTCCAGCATCAGGCTGGTCAGTTCCAGATGCCGCCGCCAGTGGTCCTCAAGAGATGCTGCTCCCTGGGCAGCCCGATAGCCGGCTAGGGAGAGTATGAGCACATCTATGCCCGCGTCGCCGGTGTCACGAAAGAAGCGATAGATGTGCCTCCCGGTGACTGGCGGCCCTTGAACCAGGAGCCCCGGTCGCGTGTGCTGAGCAACGACTGTGCTTACCAGGCGGATCTCCCGCGCGGCGAAACGGAGCCGGGTGAGCACCTGCGTGGCGATTTCTGCGCTGAGTCGCTCATACCCGAGAAAGCGTGCGCCCCCATCGGCCTCCCCTGTGCTGGTCTCCGACCTACCGGCCCCGTGCAGCATGGCAGCAAACTTGAGTAGAGTGGAGCGCCTGCGCTTTTCGCAAATCGTCTCGCTAAAATGCGCCGCCAGATCAGCGGCGAATGGCCCCAGCGAGTGTGCCTCATCCGGGCCGAGTTGCGCATCCGGGAATGCGCTCAGCCGCTCAACTTCGGCGATTGTGGCCAGTGTGTGCTCGTAGACGTCAGCGGCACGTGAATCAGGCTGAGGAAGGCCTTTGAGAGATGCCAATTCGGGGATGACGCCGCGCATCAGACCCAGGTCATCCATGCGCCGCAAATGATCTGCCGCTCCTGGTGAAGCCACTATGAGTGCCAGTTCCTGTCTTATCCGCTCTGCTGAAGGCTGCGTGACCAGAGGCGCATCGCGCCGTATCCACGACTCTGTGTGCGGTTCAATGCTCAGGTTCAGAGTCGCGACAAAACGCAGCGCGCGCAGCAGCCGCACCGGATCTTGCTGAAAAGCATGCTCGCTCGTAGCCCGCAGAATGCGGGCCTCCAAGTCGCCCCGTCCACGACAGGGGTCAAGTATCTGGGGCTCGGGCTCATACCATTCGCGCACATCTACGGCCATAGCGTTGATTGTGAAATCACGCGCTCTCAGGTCAGCAATAACGTCCACGCCCCGCATCGCCGCAAAGTCAACGGTCAAATCATGGGGCCGAGGATAGACAATTCGGGCCGCGTCCGTTTGTTCATCCAGGACGTAAAACGCCCCTTCAGTGTCGTCGGCGACGCGACGTGCGAGAGGCACAGCAGCACCATCAACCGCAAAATCCACGTCCCTGCCTGGCTGCTTCAGGAGGCGCTCGCGCACATAGCCGCCAGCGACGTAGCATGGCTGCGCTTCGCTGCACAGCAGGCCAATGATGCGCTTCAGCAAATCATTCCCGCTCAGGTCCATGCCACTCGACCTCAGTTCCTGTCCTGGCGGAGGGCCAGATGCTGCAAGGCAATAATCGTCGTTCCGTTCTTAATCAAACCCTGGCGCACCAGGCGCAATGCTTCGTCAAGCGGCATCTCGACCACGCGGATGTCCTCACTCTCTTGTGAGCTCCCTCCACCAGCCCCTACCCAGGCTGCAGCAGATACGTATCCAAGATACAGATGTATGCGCTCGGAAGATGCTCCCGGGCTGGGGTAGAACGTGGTCACGTACTCCAGTTCCTCCAGGGAGTAGCCAGCCTCCTCGACCAACTCGGCCCGAGCGACTGCGTCTGGACTGCGACCCCGGTCCACGATGCCAGCCACGACTTCCAGCAGCCAGCCATCATCCTCCTCGCGCACATACGCCGGGTAGCGGAACTGTTCCACAAGTATCACCGTGTCCTGGCCCCGATCGTACAGCACGACGCCAACTGAGTCCCCGCGTTCGAAGACGAGGCGAGTGACTTCATTGCTCATGCGCCCGTCAAACTTTTCATAGCGCAGCACAGCCTTGTCCAGCTTGAAAATGCCGTCGTACTCGCGATGCCGTCCCTTTACTTCCACGCGCATGACCATTGTCTCCACAGTATCTTGGCGGGTTTGACGTTGCCAGAAACCCGTTTTCCCGTGGCACTGCCCGCCAGGGCATATGTGACAGAAAACGGGTTTCTAGACTATTGCTCTCGTTACACCTTCAGAGTCTCTGCCACTTCCAGCCCAGCACGCAGAGCTTTCAGATTCAGCTCCTGGGTACCTCTGGGAGCACGCGCTGCCACTGCCGCTTCAATTGCCTGTCGGGAGACCACGCCCGTAAGGCCGACGATCAAGCCCAGAGCGACCACGTTCGCCGCGATGCGCCTGCCTGTGGCTTCCTCTGCGATTCTGGTAATAGGAATGCGATAAGCGCGTGTGGTCGGCACGCGGTCTACATTGACCGCATCCACGATCAGGATGCCGTCCTTCTTCAGATCGCAGAAGTACTTATCGCACGCTTCCTGGCTCATGGCCAACAATAGGTCAGCCTCGATGAGCTTGGGGTAATCTATCTCCCCGTCGCTGATAACCACTTCCGACTTGCTGGCACCGCCACGCGCCTCAGCCCCGTAGGACTGCGTTTGAGCAGCATTCTTGCCGTCGTACGTTGCGGCGGCCTCGGCCAGGATCACGCCTGCCAGAATCAAGCCCTGACCTCCCTCACCGGCCAGCCGAATCTCGTACCTTGTGCTCATCCTTCCTCAAATGCATTCATAGTGTAGGGGCTTGTCCCCCGTTCCAAACGCCCATCAAGGGCCAAGCCCTACTCGGCTCTTTGCAGATTAGTGAAGAAATGCTCAAAGGGGACAATAGTCCCCGTCCCTAGTCAGTGCGCTTCGTCGGTCACGTGCGTGGCGTACCACGCGGACTGTCGTCCGCTTAGAGCCCATGCCAGTTGCTTGGGAGGGGGCAAGACAGTGTTTCACGGCCAGAGTAGCCAGTGTACACCAAGCGTGTATTCGCTCAAAGTCCTAGGCGCTGGTTTCCTCAGCGGCTTGGTAATTCGAAACCGTCCTTAGGCACAATTCCTGCTCCAGGATATGATCTTCCTGACGTGCCAACGCCTCGCTCAGACCAGCCCCCGCTTGCTCGACTGTTTCTCTGGAGTCGTACAGTTCGCTCTGCGCCTGCTGCTTGACACCCATCCACTGGCGATGAAAACTCCTGGCGACAAAGACCAGCGCAATGGCGATGACGAGGCCCACATACCATTCCACGTTCTCCAGAACGAAGAACACAAAGAGCCAGGCCACAAGCCCCAGCAGGCCTCCGGCATAAGTCTGGTTTTGCGCAGGTGAGATTGCCCTCTGACATTCTCTTTTCAGTTCCTGGTGTGCCGAGATAGCCTCCTCGAGTTGTTCACGCTTTGCCTCCACTTCTTGCTCTACGTCAGCGATAGCTCTCTCGAGGTAGGTCAGGCGTCTCTCTGCGGCCTCAAACGAAGCGCCGTCCACCTCCATTGCCAGGATTGACTCGAATCCCGTGAGCTGCGGTGCATCAGGATCTGGCCAATCAATGACAAACTTTGAGCCACAGTGCTCGCAGCGGCAGTGTCCCTGATCGGCGGCTATGGTCATGGGGGCGGAACATTGAGGGCAATTCACCGGCTGTAGCGTCACCTTGACGGCCACCTTTCCACTACCTTCAGGGTCTGGAGAAGCTACGACCATTTCTCCCTCCTTTTCTCCCTGGCGCTCCTAAGGGCCTCATTAATCGCAGCGGACTCTGCGCGCGCTCCCATCCCCCTTGGCTCACATAGGTCTACCATCTACCCGACAGTATTGTAGCGTAAACGCCTGTATATGTCAAGAACCTGACCTACTGGATCTACCCAAGCTGCCCATGAGTCATTTGGTTCACAACTGGAGATGGAAACCGTATTCGCACCACCATGTAGCCTAGCCCTTTACGGTTCGTGCCGCCTGATCGTTCATCCTCGCGTACCATCTTCCCCGTCAGGGTGTCTCCTTTGTCTCTCGACACCTTTGTCACGTCTGACAAAGACGTGGAAGACGAGAGGTCGCCCCCCTGCGGGGCCCTTCGGCGGCGTCGCTCGCCTCAGTCTCTGTCGTTCCCCGTTTACGCCTTCCGTTTACGCCTCTGGCGTAAACGGAAGGCGTAAAGACAAAGGTGAGACAGAGGCGACGAACGGCGCTTGACGGGACGGGATGGACGTTTGGAACGGGGACCCCGTCAGGCGGGGCGAACGGCAAGCCCCTATACTACAAGTTCGTATTATTCGTGCACTGCTTTCCCCACGTGAGATTGGCCAAAACCCAGATCGACGCACACCAAGCATGTGGCTTGCCTCTACTTCGCTACATAGATATCCAGCTAGTTGGGGGCAGGACAACGTCCAGCGTTAGTCCCATAGCGTCCTTCCTTGCCCATCACTTGTGCGCCCAACCTGAACTACGTCGCGTCCAAAGCCAGATTCTGAGTATTATACACTATTGCTCTGTCAGCCCCCAATTGAGGGTCTGTAGTAGCGACGTCAGTGGCCGAGCAAGTGCGGAAAGGCAACTCGCGTTGCCACTACGAGCCTATCAGTCAGCGCTTCTATCACTGCTTCCGTGGATACCGCCTCCAGACACATCCGCTGGCGGCAGCCGCGCCGCTGCTCAACGCCGCACGGCGCGCAAGGTGTTGTGCCTCGCAGTATGCGCACCAATGCTCCGCGTGGTGCCCACACGTCCGCGTCGGTTGGCCCGAATATGGCCACTGTAGGCACGCCCACGGCCGCTGCCAGGTGGCTCACCCCTGAGTCGTTGCCCAGATAAGCCTGGCAGCGTGCCAAAATCGCCGCTAGCCGGTGCAGAGACAAGTTGTGCAGCATGATGCATTCCTGCCCGTCCAGCGCTTGCCTCACCTTGCCAACAGCGCTGGCATCTGCCGGGCCGCTGAGCAGCAAGATGCGCGGCCCACGTTCACGCGCCAGGTACTGCGCTACAGCGGCAAAGCGCTCTGCAGGCCAGTTCTTCGCCGTGCTGCCGCTGCCAGGATGTATGGCCACGACCAGTTGATCTCCCAGGCTGTGCTCTTTCCACCACTGCGCGGCATCCTGCTGATCCGCCGCTGTGAGTGCCAGACATGATGGTTCAGCCTTCGTTGCCACACCTAGCTCCCGCAGAGGCTGCTGCAGATACTCACTCATGTGCACGCGCAAATACGGCACTGGCCGCGCGTCGAAGCTCAGCACCTTGCCACGAGCCGCACGCGCCAGGTTGCGCGCGAAAGCATGCGCTGGCGGCGTGGCATAGGAGACAACGAGGTCAAACTGATCGAGGTAGCGCTGGAGCCGCACGCTGGGCACTGCATCCGGTTGGAACAGGGCGCTCAGGTCGGCACGGTCAAAAGATGACACAGCGGTGACCACGGTGCGGCCAGCCAGCAACCGCAGTACCGCCAGGTCGCCCATCACCTCAATAGCAGCTTCCGGGAACCTGGCCCGCAGTCCCTCCAGGGCCGGCAGGGTGAGCAAAACGTCGCCCAGGGCACCGGGACGCAGAACCAGTATCCAGTATCCAGTTGCCAGTTGCCGGTTGTCAGTTACCAGTTTCCAGTCACCAGTTGCCGGTTACCAGTTCTCAGTTGCCAGCTACCAGTTGCCAATTGCCGGTTGCCGGTATCGCGGTCCGCGCAGGATGAACCGGATTCACGCCGCGCGTCTCCGCATCGGAATCTCGAGCGCGTTTTCTTTCGCTGCCTGGATGGCTTCGGGGTATCCAGCATCTGCATGGCGCAGGATGGCCGTGCCTGGATCGTAGGTGAGCACACGCTTGAGACGCCTGGCCGCCTCGGGTGTGCCGTCCGCTACGATGACCTGTCCTGCGTGCAGCGAGTAGCCAATGCCGACCCCGCCACCGTGGTGGAAGCTGACCCACGTGGCGCCCCCGACAGCGTTGAGCAGGGCGTTGAGTATGGGCCAGTCGGCTATGGCGTCGGAACCGTCCAGCATGTCCTCGGTCTCGCGCCTGGGGCTGGCTACCGAGCCTCCATCCAGGTGATCCCGCCCGATCACGATAGGCGCCGATATCTTTCCCTTGGCGATCAAATCATTGATCAGCAAGCCAAACCTTGCTCGCTCACCGTATCCCAGCCAGCAGATGCGCGCCGGCAATCCCTGGAAAGCCACTTGCTCGTGCGCCAGCCTGATCCAGCGCACCAGGTGTTCATCGTAGGCGAACTCTTTCAGCACCACTTCGTCCGTGACGTGAATGTCTTTGGCATCCCCAGACAAGGCGACCCAGCGGAAGGGGCCCTTACCCACGGCCAGAAGTGGCCGGACATAAGCAGGCACGAAGCCAGGATAGGACAAGGCGTCCTTCACACCAGCATCGTAGGCACGCTGACGTAGGTTGTTCCCATAGTCGAATACCGTCGCACCGCGCTTTTTCATCTCCAGCATGGCCTGCACGTGCCTGGCCATGGACTCCATTGAGCGCCGCGTGTACTCTCTGGTATCCTTGCGCCGCAGCTCGTCTGCTTCCGCGACCGAAAGGCCAGAGGGCACATAGTTCAGCGGGTCGTGGGCCGGGGTCTGGTCGGTCACGATGTCAGGGGTTACCCCGCGTGCCACAAGCTCTGGGTAGACGTCTGCGGCGTTGCCGATGAGGCCCACAGAGAGCGGCCGCTTCTCATTGACTGCCTGCTCCACCAAGCTCATGGCTTCTTCCAGGCTGTCCACCACCGTGTCCACGTACCTGGTGTCCAGGCGGCGCTGTGCCCGGGCCCGATCTACCTCAACGACGAGGGCAACGCCCTCGTTCATGGTCACTGCCAGCGGCTGTGCACCACCCATGCCACCCAGGCCAGCCGTCAGCACAAACTTACCCTTCAGAGTACTTCCAAAGTGCTTCTGTGCTGCCGCAGTCAAGGTCTCGTACGTGCCCTGCAAGATGCCCTGCGTGCCGATGTAAATCCAACTGCCGGCCGTCATCTGCCCGTACATGATGAGGCCTTTGGCGTCCAGTTCGTTAAAGTACTCCTGCGTGGCCCAGGCCCCGACCAGGTTAGAGTTGGCAATCAACACGCGCGGTGCGTCCGGGTACGTGCGGAAAACGCCCACCGGCTTGCCTGACTGCACCAGCAGGGTCTCGTCATTCTCCAACTCTTTGAGGCAGCGGACGATGGCTTCAAAGCATTCCCAGTTGCGAGCCGCTTTGCCCGACCCTCCGTAGACGACCAAATCGTCAGGCTTCTCTGCCACCTCTGGATCGAGGTTGTTCATCAGCATGCGCATGGCCGCCTCCTGGCCCCAGCCCTTGCAGGTGATCTGGGTACCGCGCGGCGCGCGCACAGTTCGGCTGGACATAGCAACACCTCCTCATTGAGATTAACAGTAGCCTTGTTCTTGCATGGCTCAACCCACGGCTTTGCCGCTGAGTATACGGACAGATCCCCAGCGAACTCTACCCTATTTGAAGGAAACCCGTTTTCTCCTGTGCTTACCCGGCGAGACTCTCCGCAACACTGACAGACAGAGTTGCAGACACAGGAAAACGAGTTTCTCTGTGGTTACCTGCTGGCTTGGCGGATGGCACTCAGTCGTCTCCCTGCGTGCTGTGATCCAATGATGCCGAGATGGCGTCCAGAGCAGCTCTTGCGGCCTCCTGCTCTGCCACTTGCTTGCTGTGACCCGCACCTCGACCGCGCACCTGGCCCTTGACCAGCACTTCAACTGAGAACTGTTTGGCGTGGTCTGGCCCGCTCTCCTGTACCGTGACATAGCGGGGCGTCACGTGAAAGATGGCCTGAGCCCATTCTTGCAACCGGCTCTTAGCATCACGCAGCAGCGCCTCAGCAGAAAAGGCCTCAATCTGGGACTCGATGAAGGGGAGGAAGAACTGCCGCGCCGCCTCCAGGCCGTGATCCACGTAGACAGCACCCAGCAATGCCTCGAAAGCATCACTCAGCATTGCTGCACGGGTACGGCCACCTCCGAGTTCTTCGCCGTGCCCCAGCAGCAAGTAGCGACCCAGGTCAATCTCAGCAGCAAAGCGCGCCAGTGTCTCGCTGCATACGAGTTCGGCGCGCAGATTGGTTAACTGACCCTCTTGCCACTCAGGAAAACGGTGGTACAGATACTGCGCAGCTATGAAACCCCCGATTGCATCGCCAAGGAACTCCAGCCGCTCGTTGTCGCCCCACACACAGTCAGGGTTCTCATTCAGATACGAAGTGTGAGTCAGGGCCCGTTGCAAGAGCGACTGGTCGCGGAAAATAATGCCTATGGCCTGCTGCACTTCCGTCAGATCTTCCAAGCTGGTTCCTTATGTCACCTACGTACGGCCATTCACTGCGACTCATGCAAGCTAGTGTTGTGTCAACGTTGAATTGATCGTTTGTGCAACCAAGTGGGAAAAGCGAGTAAAGTCGCCACTCCGAACCCACTGCTTTGGCATTGACAGAGTACTAGCTTTGTCTGTCCGGCTTGGCAGGGCTACGCGGCGCTCTGTCTGTCAAGCCACTCACGCAGCACACTAGCTACATCCGACCGTGCGACCTGCGTCTGAGACTTGGCACGCAAATCGCGCGCCGTGACCTGAGCAGTGGCCAGTTCATCCGGGCCCACAATGACCACTAAGGGAATGCCCTTCTTCAAGGCGTAGCGAATTTGGGTTCCCAGGGGGGCCGTGCCATAGTACAACTCACAATACAGGCCCGAACCTCGCAGCTCCGTAAGCAGCTTCAACGACTCATTGAGCAAGTCTGCGCCAAAGACCGTGACCAGCACTTGGCTCAACGTTTCCCCTACGTCAGGCGGGAACATGTTGAGTTCTTCCATCACGTCAATAATGCGCTCTATGCCTATGGTCGTGCCCGTAGCTGGGTAGCTTTGGGTCGAGAACATGCCGACCAGGCCATCGAAACGGCCCCCGCCGGTGATGCTGCCAATGCGCGGCTTCTCAACCAGAGTCTCAAAGATCGGGCCTGTGTAGTAGCTCAGGCCGCGCACCATAGCCAGATCCACGCGGTAGAAATTCTCCGCTACGCCCAATGACGGCAGGTAGCTGACCAGCTCTTCAAGCTCGGCGATGCCTTCCAACGCTAGGGGATAGTCCGCCAACTTACCGCGCAAGTCATCTAGAATCGCCTGCCCCGCCTCGTCCGCCGCGGGCCTCAGCAGTTCAAGCAGGCGATCCGCAGTAGGCGCATCCAATCCGGCCTTGCGCAGCTCGCCGCGCACACCGTCAACGCCCAGCTTCTCCAACTTGTCTATGGAGCGGTAGAGCCCTGGCAGTTGCTTCTCGGGCACGCCTGCGTACTGACCAATGCCTGTGAGCGTCTTGCGGTTGTTGAGGACGATAATGAACTGCTCGAACCCGAGCCTCTTCAGCACAGCATAGGTGAGGGCAACTATCTCAGCGTCAGCCAGCATGCTCGAGCAACCAACAATGTCCGCATCACACTGCCAGAATTCCCGATACCGTCCCTTTTGCGGCCGCTCCGCTCGCCACACAGGCGCGATCTGGTAACGTCTGAAGGGCTTGGGCAGATTCGGGTATTGGGCGATAACCCGGCTCAGAGACACCGATAGGTCGTAGCGCAGTGCCAGCTTCTCCTTACCACCGGGATGCTCAACCATGTAGATGAGCTTCTCTGCGTCCGAGCCGTACTTGCCCAACAGAATCTCGCGCAGTTCTACTGACGGCGTTATCAATGGCTCAAAGCAGAACTCGGTGAAAACTTGCTCAACGGTGGCCATGACATGCCGGCGCAGAATCATCTTCTCGGGCAATATGTCTCTCATGCCTTTCGGCAGGCGGGGTTTGATGATTTTCATGTCTCGTTCTCCACAGGTGTTCACGGCCGTGGCGCAAACAAAGAAGAGCGGGAGCATCCCCGCTCCACGCCCCTCAGCACTGCAATGGGGTGGATGACGGGATTTGAACCCGCAACAACTGGTTCCACAGACCAGCGCTCTGACCGTTGAGCTACATCCACCATGCCGTTCCGACAGCCCAAGTATACATCACTTGGGGCCGAAATGCAAATTGCTCCTGTGCCAGGGCGCGAGAACCCTCCCGCAGGTTCGATCGCCATAAGTAACGTCCGGGAGGGTCTGCTTACTGGACAGCGTACCGCTCAATCACCAGCCTGGTTGTGTCTGCGGGTAGTCTTCATCCCTGCGCAAGTGCATGCCTCCGAGTTCCCAGCGCTCTTCGTCCTCCGAGTCCTCGGGCACAAGGCGCGTCACCATGGTGAGGCAGCCCTCACTGGGGTCGTACTCGATCTCCTCAGCACGGCACTGGCCGTCAACGTTGTAGAGGCAGTCCGTCTGCCAACAGGTGATTCCGGGCGTCGCTGTTCTCCTCCTCCACCCAGGAATCACGTCTTTGTCGTAATGACATACCACCAAAAGCAACGTTGACTGAGCGCTACGCGCCACTCACTACTCACTGCTCACCACTCGCAGTTCCACGTCGTCCAGGTACACCGCCGTGATGCCATCGTGCCCATCGTTTTTCACACCGAAGCGCAGATTGACGCGCTGCCCTGCGTAGCCCAGCAGGTCGAAGGTGCGCAGGTTCCAGGCTTGATTGTGGTCTGTCCAGTAGGTGCAGTCTGACTCGCCACCGCCGCTAGTAGGGAGCACGCAGAAGTAGATGAGATCCCCATCCACCTGCGCGCTCACTGGAAAGTAGTAGAAGGACAGCTCCGCCTGCGTCACCCCGCTGGGGATATCCACCGTCTGCTGCACAGAGGAGTAGCTCTCCACGTTGTAGCCAGTGTCAATCCCCAGGCGCATAGAGCGCGAGCCGCTGTGCGCACGGCCCACAGAGTAGCCTGCCGGGTAGGTGGTCCGCAAGATCTCCCACGCCTCCTCCCTCTCAAAGCTGTGATTGAGAATCAACTGTGTGTATTGTGGAGTGGACGTTGCAGTCGCCGTGGGCGTAGGCGATGGTCCAGTCGTAGGCGTCTCCGAGACTCCAGGCGTGAGGGAAGGGCTGGGTGAGGGCGTCGCACTTCCCGTGAGCGTGGGCGAAGGACTGGGCGATGGCAGTGCAGTCGCCGTAACCGTAGGGGAAGGGCTGGGCGAGGGCGTTGGACTCGGCGTGACCGTAGGCGAAGGGCTGGGCATGGGCGTCGGATAGCCTCGCAGCACGATGGGCAGAAAGGCTCTGGAAACCAGCTCTTCGAAAAGGCCATAGGACAATCCGGCCTGGTACACCGCCTCTGCCACCGTCCGCGGGTCAGGGGCAATACTGTAAGGTGTGTCGTCAAAGGCATACGCTCCCACAATCCAGACAGAGCCTTGAAAAACCAACGTGCGCTCATTCATGGGCAGCGTAGGCGAGCCAGGGTTCAGGCTGTGGCTGGCCTCGTAAGCATCAAAGCCGTGGAACAACAGTGCGTCCACGTCCCAACCACCAGCAACCAATGCATCGCGCTGCTGAATCAGCGTTGCGTATGCTTCCGCTGCCTGGCCAAAACGCTGTATCCAGGCCTCAGCGAAATGGCCTGCCGCGGCTGCATATTGCATCGTGTACAGAGGGTAGTGCACCACCACCTCCGAAGGCCAGCCAAGCGTGCGCGCAGCGTCCTCCAAGACCATCTGCTCAATGTCCTTGTGGGTGGCCGTAGGTGAAGGCACATGCGTAGGAGTAGATGTCGGCGTGGCTGTCGCGGACGTAGGCGAAGGAGAAGCTGTAGGCCCACTGACGGTGATGGAATCACCGATCCACGTGGCCACGATCGGTTCCGCGCAGTGGTTCGCCAAGACGCCACGGGTGAAGGTGATGCCACTGGTACCCGGTCTGAGCGCACGGAAAGTAATGCGTGCCAGCACGCCGCTTCCGCTCGCCGGCTCTCCAGGCGGAATGAGGGTCACTGTGTAAGTGATGGCGCCTGTCTCGTTCACAGCCTCATTCCGCGCCGGATAGAGCCACAACAAATCCAGGAAGTCGCCTGGCTCAATCTGCACGCCAGTCCTGGCGGGGTGTGCGTCCTCTACCCACAGCACGTTGGGATCAAAAGAGACGGTCAAGTCCAACCCATAGAGATTCACGACGTCCCGCACCTGTATCTCGACGATGGCAGTCTCGCCCGCTGCCACCACGCTCGAAGCAGGCACGATGAGCACCTGCGTACT
Source organism: uncultured Anaerolineales bacterium (assembly GCA_964478075.1). GTDB lineage: Bacteria > Chloroflexota > Anaerolineae > UBA2200 > UBA2200 > DAOUEX01. The sequence goes on from CAYZGO010000004.1 coordinate 86,389, forward strand.
TTGCGTCTCTTGGCCATCCAAGATGCCAAGAGACTGTGTGCCCCGTGCATCCCCGGCGCCGAGCAGCAGCAAGGTAAGCGCCATAGCGACCAATGACACGAACACAGTCAGCCTGCGCATGCTTTACCACCTTGGCATTTGTGGAGATCAAAACGAGGAACTAGGAAACATGCAGGACTGGAAGCCACGCTTCTCACACACGGACGGGCGACAAACCATGTCCATCGCTTGCGCACAGCACACGCTAGCAGTCTGGCTTCTGAACAGTCACCCACGCACCTGAGGCGCACCAATACAAATGACACAAGTCGCCAGCCGGGCCCCTATCGCTCAACATCTCCGCACCGCCGTGAAGCAGGCGGTGCTGGGGTGCCGTCCTGCAGATTCCCCCCCCCAGGCTCCAGGTGACCGGCACCTCTAAGGTGCCGGTCACCTGATATGTCCAGGCGTCAAATCAACCTACGGAATCAGCAATAGCTGGCCAACGAAAATCAGGTTAGGGTTGGGCAGGTTGTTGAGCATGATGATTGACCACGGCGTCACGCGGAACATGGCCGCAATGGCCCACACCGTATCACCCCGCTGCACGATGTACGTGCGACTAGGCGGCGGCGCCGGCGGGCCGACAGGAATGATCAGTATCTGCCCGGCACGGATGTACCACGGATTGATGATCCGATTGACAGCAATGATGGCCTGCATGGGCACCTGGAACTTGAGCGAGATGCGATACAGATTGTCGCCAGGCTGTACCACGTAGGTTACCGGCCCTGGAGCCGGAGGGGGCAGCGTGGGGATAATCAGCACCTGACCCACCCATATAAAATTGGGATTGGCCAGGTTATTGGCCTGGATGATGGCCGCTGCTGAAACGCCAAAACGCCGCGCGATGCCATATACCGTGTCGCCCCACTGCACCACGTACGGGAACCCAACGCCTCCAGGTGGCACTGGCGTTGGAGATGGCGTCGGCGCCGGGGTGCCACTCGGCGTCGGCGTGGCCGTTGGAGCGCCTGCTGGCAACACGGTGATGGAGCCATCCATCAGCGTAGCGGAGATGGCCTGCGCCTGGTCACTGGACAGCGTCACAGTGTCGAACGTAATCAGCGCATTGCCCTGAGCTTTGGCCTTGAAGGTGATGCTCGCCAGTACGCCAGTGCCGCTGACCGCCGGGTTCGGCGCCATCAGAACAAAGACGTACTGCACCTGCCCCGTTGTGTTGTCCACCGTGTTCTGAGCCAGGAAGCCTTGCGCTGGGTTGAGAAAGCCCCCAGGCGCAATCTGCACGCCGTTGGCGGGATTGGCGTCCGCATCCTGGGCCTCCAGCTTGGTCGCATCGAAAGTCAGGCGGATGTCCACCCCATACAGGTTGGTCACCGTGTCCACCTTGATCTCCACAGTGACTGTTTGGTTCAGATCCGCTGACTGCGACGGTGGGTTCACCAGCACGATCGTGCCCTGTGCCAGAGCCGGAGACAGGGGCAGCACCAGGAGCATGATGAGCACCAGTGCCAATACGATACCTCGACTAATTCCTTTCTGCATCTGCGTCCCTCCTATAGAGATATCCCACGTCAAGGATTAGAAACCACGTGCTGAATCAAAGTCTTGCCACAGGGATTGCTTTGCAATGGCAAGCCCCTGGGCCAGGCAGGAATACCCCGCCCTGCCTCCGCAAATACCCCGGCTAGCGATCACCGCCAGCCTTGCGTATCAACGGCAGGTAAACCCGGTACTTTGGAATGAGAATGGACCCATTCACCGTGATCACGTTGTCAAAGAGCTGTGCCTCCGGATCAGCCAGGTCTGCCAGGATAATGTCCAGCGCGCTGTAGCCTAGCGCCTTCGCCTGGAAGGTGATAGTGCATAATGTGCCACTGCCCACAGCAGGTGGTGTGTCCTGAAGCAGCCCTACTGCATATTCCAGCACGCCCATTTCGTTGTCCACCGTATTGGTGAACACCATGCCCAACTTCATGTCAGGCGGTCCCAAATCGGGAAAACCACCCGGAGTGATCTGCACAAGGCGTGTATCGGGATCAGCATCCTCTACTTGCAAGATGCTGGGATCGAACGTCAGTTGAACATCTACGCCAAAGAGGTTGCTCACCTGCTCCAGTTGCAGTGTGACGGTCAGCAACTCTCCCACCTCGCCCACCTGGTGCTCAGGCGAAACACGCACGTACACCGGTCCCGCTGCACGTGCCCGGAGCGCGCTTGCCGCCTCCGCTTCCCACGGGGCGGGCCAGTCCTTGTGCAGTCCCCTGGCCACGATGACCAGATCCTGGACGTTCACCTCGCCATCCTGGTTCAAGTCCACATAGAAATCGCTAGGTGGGACAGAGTGCAGCCTGCGGGCAACCCTGACCAGGTCAAACACGTCCACAACCTCATCGTCGTTAGTATCGCCGCCCCACATCTTTGCGTCGTCCATCACCGTCGTGACGCCACCTTCCACCGACACACCCACCCTCTGCATGGGTATGTAGCCCTTCAGCTCCGCCTTCAGGGTGTACGTGCCCTCGGGCATGTGCAAGAGGGCAAAATGGCCGTCGCTGTCGGTAGTCGTGGTGACAGCACCCGTGCCCACCGCTACTCCACTGTGATCCAGGCGGCCGTGAACTTCTATCGTGCCGATGATGGCTCCTGTGCCGCCAGGCGTGCACTGCCCTCCCAAGTAGGAGAAGCCGTACATTCGCAGGGTATTGTAGGTATCACCATTGGACTGCCACGTGTTGACGTACACATCGTCGCTGTAGTCAGGGTCCGCAGAGTCGTATAGGAACTTGACCCGCAGGCGCTGCTCCTCGCTGGCGGAGAAGAACGATCGGCCATCAGGCAACGTGGTATTGGGTGCCGGGATAGCGTCGTGCCAGCGGCTCAAATCACTCTGGCTGTAGTGATGCACATTGCACCCATAGTAATAGGCGCGGCTCATCTCCGACTCCCAATTGCTGGTCAGCAGGTACTTTTGCCCGGTAGGCAACTCCAAGTCCGTATACTCATCAGGCACTGTGTGCCATTGCTCCGTCTGCCACAGCTCTGTTCCAATGGCATAATCTGGTTCGTAGTACAGCTCCTTCAACTCGCCAAAGTACTGCGGCTCGCTGTCCTCTTCCACGATGCGAATCTGGCACGGCACTACGCCTGGCAGTGGATCGCCACGGCAGTGTCCATCTCTGAAGCGATCGTTAGCAAAGACGAACTCTTCCGTGGTCCCATTAGTGGGCACATCCCTCTTCTCACGCAGCGCCTGGATGTCCTCCACGCAGGTATGCACAAAGTTGAAGGGCGGCATGACGGATATGATGCTTGTATCCACACCAAGCACCTCATCGCCGGTGTAGCCCTCAAGCTTTTGCGAGTCAATGTCGTCAACAAAGTTCTTCTTGAACACCGGCGTGCGGATGGTGATGTACTTGAACTCGTACAGCTCATCGCCAGGGTTGAGCGTACTGGCTTCCACGGCGCGCACTGCCACTACATTGTACTCATGGCCATCCACGTAGAAGCGCTTCAGATACCAGGGGTCACCGGGTTTCATATCGCGTCCGTTGCGGCCATCCCCCATTGCGGTATGCGTATGCCCCAGCGCACGGCCAACCGTGAGCGAGGCCTGATCGGTGATGTGGTCCACGGACTTGACAAAGACAAACCAGGCACCGTCCACACGACCCAGGTTGTTGCTGCCTTTGGGAATACGCCGTGGCATCGCTCTGTTGGCAATGGCCATTTCCTTTTCTAGAAGCGACATCGTGCCGATGTAGTCAGGCTGCAACGAGTACTGCCCTGTTCCCGGATCATAGTGCACGCCGCCGCCCGTGTCCCAGAACTTCAGTAGGGCCTGCCCAGGGGAGACGCTCAGCAGCGTGACCATGTGGTCCAGGAACTGTATGCTGTCCCCCTTATCCAAGGGGACATCTTCCAGGACAAAGACCACCATTTCGTTGCCATTCAGCGCGATCGAGTCCTCGTCGAGCAGATCAAGCTGTCCATCGCCGTCAAAGTCAGCCTGAATACGGGTGAGCGCGGCCAGCGACTGTTCGCTGTGCACCTGTACAATTTGAGGATTGCCGTCAAAGTTGGCATCAAAAGTCGTCAGGCCATAGCCAAAGCTGGGCAGCTCGATAGTAGGCAGTTCTCCATCAGAGCCCGGTGCGGGCAACTTCTTCTTCCCAGTGGCCATGGGGAAAGCGAACTGGCTTGAACCTGGCTGTCCATGTGCTGGCTGGTACTGGGTGTCCAGGTACATGTACGTGAACTCCTGCACCACTGCCGGGTAGGAGTAGACCGACGTTGGTGTAAAGGGCGGCGCGGAGTCCACCTCATTTATCCTGTGCACATACAGCGGCTCGTACCACATGCGCACGAAGACCTTTTCGCGAGCATTGCCCTCCCGAATGGTAATCCTGCGATACAACTCGACCAGATCGTCGCCGATGTTCTCCTCACTCATGTAGGCCGGATTGAGGGTCAACGAGTCCTTCGGTGGAGCCTCTGGCAATTGCGGGTTAAAGGGCGCCCAGGGATCGGTGTAGGGCCATACTTCAACCGGATAGGTGATCGGAGCATCAATTGTGCCAAGATCTTCGATGTGCCTGTTGCCCGGCCCTTCATGGTCAAAGCCATAAACGCGCAAGCCCGTGTCACTCTTGTACTTCTTGCCGCCCTCAGCGGGATCGAACCAGAACTTGACCTGCGGTTTCCAACCGTCGGGCATGTCGTGCACGGCGTCATCGCGCAACCAGCACTGCGTGTCATAGTCCCAACTCAGGTTATAAGCCCAGGTGGTGTCAGTATGCACATTCTGCGTCCACAGCACGTACTCGCTTTGCGGAGCCAGGAAAGAGCTGGTCAGCAGGTAAAGGTCAGTCTGGCCAGTCAGGTCGGGCAGCACAAACTCGGTGTACTTCCAGGGCAGAGTGTGCCACTGCTCTACGTACCAGAATTCCCCTGCCTCCGGGTGCTCACCGTACTTTTCCTTCAGTTCGCCGAGGAATTGATCATTCTTGTCCTCTTCCACGTAGAAGAAGTGCATCTCCCGGACGTCCTCGTAGGTAGGAGGCGTAATGCCTGGCGGCCTGTAGGGTATGTAGTCACCACTCTTCTGCTGGATAGGTGGCACAGGTCCCACTAGTGAACCATAGTAGTGCACATCCTCCTCTTTGCAGGTGAAAGCCTCGATGGCCTGCACATCCAAGATAACATAGTGCTCATAGTTGTAAGGTGGCATGACGGAGAGATAGTCTTCCGCTCCATAGGCCTGCAGGCGCACCGAGTGCTGCTGGATCAAATACCCGTCACCAGGATCCTCGTACTCACTGGCCTTGGGAATGGGCGTTCGAATGGTGATGAACTTGAACTTGCTGAGATCTCGCGGCGGCGGCCAGAACTCTGTGTCAATTAGCCCATCCCCGTCCTGGTCAATCGAGCACGTTACGCCGCCGTCACCCAACCGAATATCCGCGCCGTCCTCTGTCTTGATGGCGACGACGTTGTATTCGTGACCATCCACGTAAAAGCGCTTCAGGAACCACGGATCACCCGGGCACCGGTCTTGCTGGTTGGGCGCGTATTCCATGCCGCTCCAGGCAGCACCAAGTGCGCGTCCCACCATCAAAAATGCGCTTGGCTCGTCGGGATCAATGTGGTCTAGGTACGCGAAGAAAGGACCTGTGGGAAACTGGCACATGTTGGTGCCTGGCCCGCCATTGGCCACGGCCACGATTTGCTTAACAGGGCCATCGCTCCCCGCAAGGAGCATGTCGCCGACAGAGATAGTCTTAGCGCCCAGGCTATGTGGTGTCAAGTCGCCAGTATACCAGACTTTGAGAGACACGCTGTTGCTGTCACCGTACACTTGTTGGAGGACGATCCTATGATCCAGAAACTGCAGGGCCCCGTCCAGGCCCAGCTCCATGGTATCCAAGCGAAGAATGGCCAGTTCGTTGCCATTCAGTTGCGCACCATCGAGGTCCAGCGGGTCAATATAGCCATTCCCGTCAAAGTCGGCAGCGATAAGCGTTTTCTCGAACAGCGTCAATTCGCTCTCTACGTGGACGATGTCTGGAACGTCATCAAAGTTGCCGTCCAGGCTGGTCAGGCCGTAGCCGTAGGGATCAGATAGATCGCCCTGCCGCATACCCACAGGGAAGACAAAACTCGTCTCGCCTACCCGCCCAGCCACGGGGCGCGGCTCATCGGCCAGCGGATAGGGCTGCAGCAGCATGTAAGTGAACTCTTCCATCACCGCTGGGTACCACTCATCGTGCAGGGTATCCGTGTACGGCACCTGCGCCTGGGGATGGATGTCCAGCTCACCACTGGCGTTGAGATCCTTGTCCCAGTGCCACGGCTGGTACCACATGCGGAAGCACACCTTTTCGGACGCGTCAACGCCGCCTGCCTTGATCCGGTGGTAGAGGTCATGATAGTAGTTCTCGTCGAAGGTCCTGTTATAGTGCATCCACAGCGGGTTCCAGGTTACGGAGTCTTTAGGGGCTTGTTCGAGCTGGGGGTTAAAGATGGGCTCAGAGGCAGTGTATGGCGGATCTTCAGGGCACAACCCAGTGCAAGGATCCACAGCATCTGGGTCCCCCGCTTGGCCCACGATCCGAGCAGAAATGCGCGCCTCTGCCACCGATCCGGCCAAAGCAAAGGTGTCTGCCTCTGTCGCCAATGCAACTACTGCACCCAACAACAGTGTGGTGACAATCAACGCAACTATGACTCTGAGTGCCCTGGGCATTTCATCTCCTCCCTTGTGCAAAGCGACGTGATACGTAGCACTGGCTCACAGGTTTACTAACATTATCTTACCACGAAAGTGCCAGATTGTCAACGTAAGCTAATCTGAGACTTACCTGCAAGTTTACCAAGGATTCGGTCACCGGCGGTGGCAGACACGACGGGGTTTCAACCTAAGCCGGCGCTGTAGGTCAGATTGGGAGCAAACAGACTCTCCCGTAGGTTACCAACAACGGTTTCGCTTTCTTGGGATACCTCGAGCGTCACGGAAGGGCACTCAACACGTTATCAGAAACTACGGGAGGGCTCGCTCCAGAAACTTGCCCCCAACCCAGTGTCCAGTTGTCAAGGACGGCGAATGCACGTATAATCTCACCGTAATTCATGACGCAAGGGGATAGCAGCAGATACGCTTGTCCCCGGGAGGTCAAGAACACATTGAACCCACTTGAAATCAGGCCCTGGGAAGTTCTCGAATCCTCGATTGTCTTCTCCAACCGCTGGCTGCGCGTGCGCAAGGACGTCTGCCACACCAACCGGGGCAACGTCACTGACTATTATCTCGTGGAACGCTCCGACTATGTGCTGATCGTGGCGCTCACGCCAGAATCGGAAGTGCTGGTGACGCGCCAGTACAAGCACGGCGCCAGGCAGGTGGTGCGCGAGCTACCGGCGGGCTACGTCGAAGACGGTGAGGACCCGCTGCAATGCGCACACCGTGAATTGCGCGAGGAGACCGGCTACGAAGCCGCCAGGATGGAGCAACTGGCCGTGCTGTTCGCCTCGCCTAGTGCGTCGCGGCACCGCGGGCACCTGTTCCTGGCTACCGGGCTGCGCCGTGCCGGCGAACAACGTTTGGACACCAACGAGAAGATCGTGGTAGAGAAGATGGATTTTGCCGCAGCAGTGCAGGCCGCCGCACACAATCAGGTGTTCGAGGGCCTCAGCAGCACCGCGGCGCTGCTCATGGCCTGGCAGCGGCTGCACGGTGCAGACTGACCCGACATCGTAGAGACGTAGCATGCTACGTCTCTACCGCTGCACCGCCGCCAAGACCAGGCCTCTAGGAGGAACAATGGCTCGCTCAAGAGAAGAAGCTCACTTACCTGCTCTATACAAGGCTTACCAGGACATGCAGAAGCTCGACCCTTACAAGGTCGCTTTCACGGCAGCCTGTGACTTTCGTCCGGATGAAGAAGGGGGGCGCTTTCTGATCCGTTTCTTTGGTGTAGACTATGTGGTCACCTTCCCGCGCATCTCGGTACGCAGTGCCAGCGGTCAGGAACCGGACGTTGCCACACGCTTGATCATCCTGCACTACCTCATCCATGCTGACGGCACGCCGCCCGCCGACCGCTGGATCGCCTTCCGCGAGCTGCCAAACGGCCTGGTCTACGACCAGGCTTTTCGGAAGCGTTCCAGCCTGCGCTTGGTACGCGCGTATGGCGCCGATCCGAAAGGCTTCGCCGCAGCAGCGGAGGCTTTGGGCGGGGAGCGACTCACCTTTGGCGACGCCTCCTACATGTTCCGCTTGCTGCCGCGCATGCCCATGGCCGTGATCCTGCACCTTGGCGATGAAGAGTTTGGCCCGGCAGTGAACGTGCTCTTTGACGGTGCTGCAGGCCACTATCTGCCCGCCGAAGACCTGGCCGTGCTCGGCGGCATCTTGACCAGCAGGTTGATCAAAGCAGGGAACGTGTAGGTTCATAACAGAGAGACACCCTTAATCCAGAACGTGAATCTTGGTTTCATCTTTGTCCTGTGCAATTTCCGCGACTCCATGTTTGGACGTGCACTTTGCTCGGGCAACTCTGGTTCAGGTGGAAAGCCATCGCCACCAAGATTAGCAACTTTCAGGCTCGTATCTTCTTTTCGCTCGTCTGTTTCTTGATAGCGACGCCGTTCGGGCTGGCGGTCCGAACTGCATCACTTCCGCCGCCACAGAGCGCTGACGCGACCCAGCAGCGCATTGCCGCAACTAATCACTGCGCCAAGTGCAACCAAGCCAGTGGCCGGCAGCACACGCGCCAGTGCCCCACCAATCATCCCCGAGAAGGAGCCGCAGCCTGGTGCGATCATGTTCCAGATGCCAAAGACTCGCCCCAGGACTTCCTGCGGCACCCGCTCCTGCATCAACGACGCCCCACAAGTGGGAATCAGGTTCCCAATCATGCTGGCGAAAAAGCTCGCTACCAGAGCCGGAGCTAACGCACGAAACAAGGGATAGCCGATCAGCGACAGGCCATAACCGAGCCAGCCCAATACTATGAGCCGCTCCTTATGCAAGCTGCGACCCAGGCGCCCCAGCCACAATGCCCCCAGCAACATGCCTGCGTAGCCTGCTGTCCGTATGTAGCCATACACTTCCGGCCCAGCATGCAGAACATCCTTCACGAAAAGCGGCACTCCCACCATCACCATGCCATCAGCCAGGACAAAGTACAAAGCGTCGAGCAAGAGAATGCTACGTACTACCGGGTCATGCCAGACATAGGACACACCCTCCAGCAAGTCGCGCCAGGACAGGGGCTGCCTCTCCTCCGTCTGAACTGCCTGGGACGGCAATCTCAACGATGACAGCAACAACGCGGAGAGAATCAGTGTCCCGCCATGGATAGCAAAAGCGTTAGCGAGGCCAAGTGCCTGCACAACAGGCCCGACGAGAGCGGTACCGGCGATCATGGCCAGGCCAACAAGAACCACGTTGGCTGAATTCGCAGTCACGATCTCTTCTTTGGGCACAATCTGCGGGAGGATGGAAGAGCGCGCCAGGTAATACAGCAGGCCCGACGCAGAGAGAAGAAAAGCTATCAGCAGTGCGTGCCATCCGGCCAGGACGCCCACGGCGGAAAGGATGGGCACAGCCACAGTGAGCAAGGCCGCCAACATATTGACAGCTATCATCAGGCGGCGCCGGTCGAGTCGGTCCACCAGCGTTCCAGAGGGCACCGCAAGAAGCAAAAAGGGCAGATACCTGGCTGTCGTCGCCCAACCTACTGCGCTTTTGGATCCCGTGACGTCCAGCATCAGCCATGGCAGGATAGTTATATACAAGCTTTGGCCGACCCACATCAAGACCGCGCTGCCCAGCAACGTACGGTATGCAGGATTGCATGCCAGTGCACGATATCCACTGGGGGAGACGGCAGGGGATTGTCCCTCCATCGCGTGTCACCTACTCCCCAACCAGACGAATGGACCCAGTTGGACAGACTCTGATGCATTCCATGCAGCGGATGCAACGCGTGGAATCAGGGTTCTCGTAGACACAGATATCCACCGGACACACCCGCCGGCACTCATCACAGCGCGTACAAGTCGCCTCGTCCACGGCCAGACGCAGCGTGCTCAGTCGGTTGAAAGGTGACCAGATGGCACCCAAAGGACAGACGAAGCGACAGAATGGGCGCTTGCTGCTCATCATCCAGATGACAAAGCCCGAGAGGATTGCCACCTTGACCACGAACAGCCACCCGGCCTGTGCACGCAAATCTGAATATATCAGAAGCAGCGGTATACCTGCCTCCACGGTGCCCACGGGACAGAGCTTGCAGAACCAGGGCTCGAGCGTCAGGAAGGGGACCAGGCCAACCAGTACGATCAGAAACGCATAACGAAGCCAGCCAGCACGCTCCGAGACGTGCCATCTCGGCCAGCGAAACCTGCGCCCAAGGCCATATACCAGCTCTTGCAGCCACCCAAATGGGCAAAGCCAGCCACAGGCCAGGCGTCCGGCCAGAGCCCCGATAAGGCACAGCACGCCCAACGTGTAGAAAGGGATTTGGTGTATCGCGGCAAAGTGCTGCAGTGTGCCAATAGGGCAAGCAAAGATAGCTCCGGGACAGGCATAGCAGTTCATCCCCAGGCAGGGAATTGCCTTCAAAGCCTGCAAGACAAACGAGTTCATCATCAGAAACGAGACTGCCTGTACCCAGCGCCTCTTGGTGTTGAGCAGCAAAGAGACAAGACGGGACACGTTCGTTGCTCCAATCACATCCTGGGCATTCCTACTGAATGCCGATGCAGGACAGGCAAAGCAGGGTTGCGTTGACCCAGGTGATGAACGCCTGCCCCAGAACAACGCCCAGCACGATTGCAAGCAGCGCAACCACCATCAGGATGCGGTTCGTAAGCATCCGTGACCTTGAACCTGCTGCGGTATCTGACCTGGCTGAAGTCTGTTCTGTGGTCATGGCACCTCTGTCTGGGCCTTCATTTAGTCTGGCTAAGCTCGGCGCAGCACTGCGCGCAGGATTATGAACACACCGAGACCGATCAGCGACGCTGCCCAGATGAGATGCAGCGACGCAGCCAATGGACTCACGCCTACGCCAACCACTGCCAGCACTCCCGCTGGGATCAAGGCCCACCAGTTGCGGCGATTGACAATAAAGACAACGAGGAACGCCAGGGCAATGCTCAACAGGATGAACATCGCTACCCACTCGCCGCCCACTAGCTCGCCCAGGCTCAACACCACGCCCATGAGAGCCATAATGCCGCCAGCGATGAGAGCCCACCAGTTGCTCTCGCGATTCATGGCAAAGATAACCAGGAAAGGGACGGCGCTGCCCACAAAGCCCACAAGAAGGAGCACTGCGTCATGCAAACCCAATTCGGCCAGCACTACGCCGAGCCCCCAGGCACTGATTATGCAGCCCGGGATAAGAGCCCACGATGCCTCGCGGGTGCCCTGTTTGAAAAAGATGTAGAAGAATGGCAGGGCGCTGCCTGTAAAACCAACCAGCACTACGAGCCACCCTGGAAGCCCGCAAGCCCCAAGTAGCGAGCCCACTCCCCAAGCGAACATGATGCTGCCGGGGATGAGCGGCCACCATTCCACAGTGTTGCTGAACCACAGAGACAGAAAGAAAGCAGAACCGGCAAGCAGCACCAGACCACCCCAAAGCGGTCCGGTGAGCGTGATCTGCCCCAACTGCACGAGGAGCAGGATGATGCCTGCAACGACCAAAAACAATCCCGCAGTTACGCGCCACCAGTTCTTCTTCATTGTCAACATCCTTTCTGTCTGCTGTCTGGTTTGTGCTACAAGCCTGCAATCGCCGGCTGAGCACGATGCGGCAGCTTTATGCGACCAGACGGGATTATAGCACGTTGCACCCTATCTGGCAATCAGCAGTCTTGGTCGGGGTCTATGTCAGATTTGCGGCAAGTTTGTGGTGGATGAGGTCCCGTAGCTCGCTCTACCACCGCCCAGGCAACTCAGCCCACACGAAGAGGATAACCTGAGCACCTTCGTGACCGTGTCAAGGACGCTCAAAGGGGACGATAGTCCCCGTCTCCAGTCAGTACGCTTTGTTGGCCACGTGCCTGGCGTACGACGCGGAGTAACATCCACCTCGATCTGAGCCAAGTAGCCCTCAGACGTGATGAAGTGACTGATAGAGAAAAGATGCGCGAACTAAGTCTTGAGATTATCGAACTGGTAGAACTCGAGTCTGGCGAGGGCAGCGCGGAGCAAGTGCCGACCGAGATCTTTGAGAGCAACCGGGGCCGTGCTAGTCTCTGCACGACCGATGTCGTCAACCTTGAGGTCGTCGAGGATAGTCGTTTCGCGTGTGTAGCCGGTGAGTCGGAATGTCATTCCGACGTACTATGCTGCGTCGGTCAGAGCTCGCTCCGTAAGTCGGAATGTCATTCCGACGTAGCACGCTCCGTCCGTCGGAGTTCGCCCCGTTGGTCGGAATGTCATTCCGACATAGCACGCTCCGTCCGTCGCAGCTCGCTCCGTTGGTCAGAATGTCATTCCGACTTAGCACCCTCCGTCCGTCGGAGTTCGCTCCGTTGGTCGGAATGACATTCCGACATAGCACGCTCCGTCCGTCGGAGTTCGCCCCGTTGGTCGGAATGTCATTCCGACTTACTACGACGTACTATGTTGTGATGTATGTCCAGGGCCACGTTTCCCAATCAGAGGTCAGGCCCGCTTTTACCGGATTGTTGACTATGTACTGTACGATGCGGCCTAGTTCGTTCGCGTCCCGCACCACGTGATCATAACTTTCCGCCTGCCAGAACGTACCTTGCCGACCCAAGACCTTGTTTGCCTGTCGCGCCGTATGTCGTTTGAGGGATTGGAGGATCCGATGGAGGGCATAATACGTGCCGTCTTGACGTTGCAGCGGTGTACAGACCAAATGCACGTGATTGGGCATAATGCAAAATGCCAGTAGATCATATACCCGCCCGTGACGATAATGCAGGGCCTGAACAACCACCGTGGCCACTCGTGGGTCTGCTAGCCAGTGTGGGCCATACTCTGAAAAGTCTACGGCTGCGTCCCATAGCCCAAACGCGCGTCGCTCATCCAGATAGGCTTGCTTCTGGCGCTCTTGCGTGTCGCCGATGTGTGATAGCGCGCGTTCCTCTTGGTCGCGTTTTTCCTGCAACGCGGCGAGTACTGCACGCGGCAACGAGCCAGCAAGTCGGAAAGTGACGAACAATGTTGCTCCGCCTGGCTGCCAATGCGGTAAATGGCGACGATAGAATACGCGATGGTCTGTCATAGGCCGGATTGACAATCCGGCCTACCGTAAGACTGCCGGTTGAGCATTTGTCTTCCTCGCTTACATGGTACTCGGTGTCATCAATCTCGCGCAGGTTGACGTAGAATTGATTCGCATCCGGAATCTCCCGCACGAAGCGCTTCTGGTCGGCAAGGCTGAACTGGGCAAACTCTCGGTGTGTTCGCCGAACTGGTCGTAGTCCATTCTGCAACTGAGGGAGGCTTGCTCCTGCATTGTCTCCTAGAAGCGCGTCGGATCGTTCTCGGCTCTGTCCAGCGAGAGAGAGTGCGGTAAAAGTCAAGACCCAATTTGAGTCGAGAAATGAACCTTAGCAACCGAAAAAGAGACGCATTGAACCATGCCTGCCCACGTTGGTTTTTCGAAGAGTGGGGGCTCGAATGGATGCTTATGGTGGCCGGAGGTATACGGTTTGCTGGTCAGGAGCGGAACGCGTCCCGTCTGCGGTTCGCTCCGTGGCACGACCGGCCCCGTCGAGCGAAGCGAGCGGCTGAACACTAGCGTGGGCACTCGACCTTGCCTGGTAGTCACACACGTCAAACCTTCTGCGTGATCCTGACGTCTTTCGCAGGCCAATTCTAGCACATGTTGTCCATTCTCGCAATGCTGTAGCGTGCGGTAGTCTCTTGTGTTGTGATGGTGCGACTTGTTCCATGCCTTGTCAAGCACATCGGCAGCAGTGACCTGACTATACTGTAATAGCCCCCTACTGCCCTTTAATCCTGATTTCATCTTCGTGCCGTATCATTCCAGCGAACCCAGACTCCTTGCCAGAGCAAGAGTTGCCTTGTCTTTTGTAAGCTCGCAGCAGTTGTGGTAAGATATGCCGCCGCCCGTTCGACATCTGGGGTCTGCCCCGGCGGGCGGCGCAGGCTTGCTTAGGAGGTATGATGCGTTGTGACGTCCTGGTAACCGGCGGTGCGGGCTTTATCGGCTCACATCTGACCGATGCCCTGATCGCCGCCGGCCACAAAGTGCGCGTCTACGACAGTCTCGAAGCTCAGGTTCACGGTGAAGGCGCGCGTGCACCCTCTTACCTGAACCCTGAGGCAGAGTTCGTGGTCGCCAAGCTGGGAGATCGCCAGGCATTGACCAAAGCCCTGTCTGGTGTCAAAGTCGTGTTCCACCTCGCTGCCGCAGTCGGTGTGGGTCAGTCCATGTATCAGATTCAGCATTATGTAGAGTACAACACCCTGGGAGGCGCAATCCTGCTCGACATCCTGGCCACGGAGCGGCACCGCGTGCGAAAGTTGGTAGTAGCCTCCTCAATGTCAATCTATGGTGAGGGAGCTTATCATTGCACGCAATGTGGCAAAGTATACCCACCCCCACGCCCGCTGAGACAACTGAAGGCACGCGATTGGGAAATGCATTGCCCGACTTGTGGTCGCGTCGCAACGCCCCTCCCCACCGCAGAAGACAAGGCACTCCAGCCCACATCCATCTATGCCATAACCAAACGTGACCATGAGGAGATGTTCATCTGCGTGGGCCGGGCGTACCGGCTGCCCGTGGTAGCTCTGCGCTTTTTCAACGTCTACGGTCCCCGGCAGGCGCTGTCCAATCCCTACACCGGAGTTGCAGCAATCTTCTCCGCACGCTTGCTCAATGACCGGCCACCCGTCGTTTACGAGGACGGATTGCAGAGCCGTGACTTTGTGCACGTCAGCGATGCGGTACGTGCTGCCATCCTGGCCATGGAAAGCAAAGAGGCGGACTACGAGCCAATCAATGTGGGCACAGGGCATGCCACCACCATCCTCGACGTGGCACGGCTGCTGGCCGAGAAACTGCACAAGCAAGACCTCACACCACAGATCAGAGGGCAGTTCCGCCAGGGCGACATCCGCCACTGCATCGCGGATACCACCAAGATTCGGGAGCGCCTGGGCTACGCGCCCCGTGTCTCCTACGAAGATGGCATTGATGATCTCGTCACCTGGGTCAGCAGCCAGATAGCAGAGGATCGTTTCAGTGACGTGGAGTCGGCACTGAGCGCACGGAAACTCGTGGTATAGGCAATCCCGGGGAGGACATGGCATACAATGTCGATGCCGCGCATACTGGTCACGGGCGCAGCTGGATTCATGGGCAGTCACCTCGTTGATGCCCTGGTCAACGAATACAAAGTTCACGGTGTGGATGATTTGTCTGGAGGCTTCTGGCGCAATGTTAACCCTAAGAGCCACTTCACCAGGCTGGATCTGCGCCAGAAAGAAGCAACTGAACAGTACGTTGCCAGCGTGCGGCCTGAGGTTCTCTTCCACCTTGCTGCTGATGCTACCGAGGGCCGCAGCCAATTCACACCGATTACCTGTACCGACTGCAATCTCATGGCTTACCTGCACACCCTGGTCCCGGCAATCCGCAATGGCCTGCACAAGGTCGTGTTGGCCAGTTCAATGAGTGTCTATGGTGCGCAAACACCACCCTTCGACGAAAACATGTCCATGGAGCCAGAGGACGTGTACGGCGTGTCTAAAACAGCGATGGAACAGATAACCCACATCCTGAGCGAGGTACATGGGTTTGCCTACACAATTATCCGACCGCACAATGTCTACGGGCCACGCCAGAATATCGCCGATCCGTACCGTAATGTTATCGGCATCTTTATTAACTGTCTGCTGAACGACAAGAGCTTTTATATCTATAGCGACGGCGAACAGCGCCGTGCCTTCACCTACATAGACGACTTTACGCCCTACATGCTGAGAGCCGCTCTTGATGACAGGTGCGATGGCGAAGTGATCAACATTGGGCCGCGTGAGGAGCTGACCATCAACTCGCTCGCGGATTTGGTGCTGTCGCTTTTCTACGAAGGACAGGACATCCCTGACCACGTTCGTCCTGTCCACCTGCCCCCACGCCCTAAGGAAGTGCGTGATGCCTACTGCACTGATGAGAAGGCTCGACGCTTGCTGGGTTACCACGTGACCGTGAAACTGGAAGACGGCATCCGGCGCATGATCGCCTGGGCGAAGGAACTCGGGGCACAAGAACCCCGGTACATGGAAAACGGATTGGAAATCACCACATCCGCCACACCAGCTACGTGGACACAGAGGCTGATATAGCAATAGAGCATATGCCATGAAAGTTGTAGTGGCCATTTTCGAGCAATTGGTGCCAATCTCGGGCGGCGGCACGCCGCGCACCTCTCACATGGTGCACGCGCTGGTCAGGCGGGGGCATCAAGTTTACGTCGCTGCCGCCTTCGGGGTACATCCCGCAGAAGCATCCAGAGAGCTTGGGTGTGCAGGCATGCTTTCGCTTCCGCACGTCAGCCGACTGGATCACCGCAAGATGCTCAAGTACCTGTTCGTCTATCCGTGGAACATGCTGTGCCTTGCTCTCTACATCTGGCGCATACAGCCAGACGTTGTCGTGTCACATAACTCGGTTGCTGGCTTCGCGGCCCTGCTAGGCAAAACCCTGCACCGTCAGACCGTGACCGTGCTTGACCTGACCGACCTGCTGTTCGAGTACCTCGAAAGCTATCGCGCCCGCTGGGCATCGCCCGTACTATTGCTTGGACGAGCGCTGGAGCGGCACGCCATCCGCAAGTCGGATCATGTTGTGACGATCAGCAAAGCAATGCGCAGCATCCTCGTGCAAGACTATGAAGTGAGCGAGTCAAGAGTGGATGTCGTGCACGACGGCGTTGACTGCAACGTGTTCCACCCACAAGAGGCAAGCGCACTGCGACGTCAGGTCTCTCCCTGGGCGCGGCACATCTGCATCCTGCACGGCGTGATAGATCCACAGGATGGCCCTGAACTGCTCGTGGAGGCGGCTCCGCTGGTCCTATCGCGATTCCCAAAGACGGCCTTCTGGTGGGTTGGCGATGGCGCTGCTGTGCCAAGGCTCAAGGCTCGCGCTGAACAATTGGATCTGAGCGACAGATTCTTCTTCTCCGGCTGGGTCAGACAGCAGGAGGTGACTAACTACATCAATGCCAGTGACCTGGGACTGGTAGTGCTGCCTGACATTCTGTCAGCGCGGGGGCGCGTCACCCTCAAGGAGTTCGAGTACTGGGCGTGCGGGAAAGCAGCGGTGCTGCCGCGCCTACCGGCGCTTCAGGAGATCATTCCAGAGGGCGAGGCATCACTGTTCTACACGGCGGGCAACGCTGGCGACCTGGCCGAGAAGATCTGCGTTCTGCTGGCCGACGATGAGCGCAGAAAGGCTATGGGCCGACGCGGCCGGCAGATGGTGGCTGACCGCTTCGAATGGCGTGTGCTGACGGATGAACTGGCCCGCCTCTGCGAGAGCTACGCTACGCCCCAAGTCGCCAAGCACGACGCCGATCCTGAATCGGGAGGTATCCATGAAAGTGCTAGTCACTAACCCGCCTTGGCCTGGTGAAGGGTACGGGGCACGTTCGGACGTGCGCTGGCCTCACAAGCGGAAAGACAAGTACCTTGAGTACCCGATTTACCTGTCCTACACCGTGGCCGTGCTGGAAGAGGCGGGATTCGACGTTGCCTTCGTGGACGCAATCATGGAAGAACTCGACATCCCTGCCTTTGTGCAGAGAGTCAAGGGAATAAACCCCCGCCTGTTGGTAATGGAATGCTCCACGCCCTCGATACGGTACGACCTGCAGTCTGCAGCGGCTGTCAAGAGCGCCTTGCCCGACACCAGGATTGCGCTGGTGGGCTCACATGTCACCTTTTTCAGCAAAGACGTCCTGGCTGAGAACCCCGCCGTAGACGCCATCTGCCGGGGCGAGTTTGAGATCACCGTGCGCGAACTGGCACGTGCCATTGCGGAGGGGCGCGACTGGAGCACAGTAGAAGGGCTATCCTATCGAGCTGGTGACAAAGTCGCAGCCAATCCCGACCGGCCGTTGATCGAGGACGTCGACAGTTTGCCGTTCCCTGCGCGGCACATAGTGCGCGACGACGGATACCGAGCCGCCATCTACTCCGGCAAAAAGTGCACGGGGATGGTAAGTTCGCGTGGCTGTCCATATCACTGCACCTTCTGTGTATGGCCCAGCACTCTCTACGGTCACAGATTCCGTGCCCGCAGCGCCAACAACGTCGTTGATGAAATTGAGCAAGCGGCAACGCGCTACGGAATAGATGAGATCTACTTTGACGATGACACGTTCACCATTGACAGAAAGAGGGTTTTGGAGATCTGCCGATTGATCAAGGAACGCGGCCTCCAGGTGTCCTGGATTTGCCAGGCACGAGTGGACACTGTGGATCGCGAAATGCTGCTGGCTATGAAGGAGGCTGGGTGCCACTACATCCTGTTTGGTGTAGAGTCTGGCTCGCCGGAAATGCTCAAGATCATGAAGAAGCAAATCACGCTGGCCAAGGCGCGGGAGGCTTTTCGCCTGTGCAGTGAGTTGGGCATCAAGGCCCAGGCATTCTTCCTCTTCGGCATTCCTGGCGAGACCCAGGAGACGATCAGACAAACGATCGAGTTTGCAAAGGAACTAGGCGCCTCCAGCACACAGTTCGCAGTGGCTATCCCCCAACCAGGCAGTGCACTTTATCAGCAGTGTGTACAGAACAGCTGGTTGATCTTCAATGATTGGGAGGATTTCGCTTCCTGTAACGCTCTCATCGAGACACCGCAGCTATCACGAAAGGAAGCGGAGGAAGCACGGATACGGGCCTACCGTGAGTATTACTTCCGACCAACGTTTGTCTTGCGCGAAGCGCTGCGCATTCGTCACCCGCGCGACGTGAAACGACTGCTGCGGGGAGCAATGTCGGTGCTGACCCGCATATCTTTCTTCCAGTCTGCACGCAGCTCATGAAGATCCTGTTGCTGGCTCCTTTCGATCTCTTCCCCCCGGTGCACGGGGGAAGCAGCATCGTTTACAACTTAATAAAGCACGCTGCCGCACGGCACAAAGTGAGCGCGCTCATCTCGCACCTTTACTCCCTCGGGAGACAGGTGGACCCCTCGTGCTCGAGCCCTCCAGGGCGAAGCTTCGAGGCCGAAGGCTTGAGCCCCCGTCGACCAGGGACGAACGGCCCCTTAGGGCGAAGCCTGGCTGCAGACAACGTCAACGTACATTACTGCCGGCGCTCGCCCTTCGACCGCTTGCGAGTGCTATCTTTCCTCGTCAATCCTTACTACTATCGCGCAGCCGAGCGCATATGCCGCCAGAGTCAACCCGATGTGATCCACTGCGAGACCCTGTGGCCTATCCTGGCAGGATGGCACTTGCGGCGCAAGTACCACGTGCCATTGCTTTGGGTCGAAGAGAACATCGAAGCACTCAAATTCGCCACTCTGGGGCGGCCAAGAATCATCACTTCACTGGTAGCAATAGTTGAGCGCTTTGCCTGCCAGCACGCCGATCACATCATCACGCTCACCGAGATTGACCAGGGGCATCTCAGAGAGCTGTATCACGTGCAAGCCGAGCGCGTGACCGTAATCACGCCCAGTCCGGATCTGTCAGACTTTCAGTGGGACAAAACGGCCCGGTCCGCAACACGCAAACGCTATGGCTTGTCCCAGGAGGATGTGCTGCTGACCTTCGTGGGCAATATGAAGTACGAGCCCAACCAGCACGCTGTGCGTCGCATTGCGGACTGCATCTATCCTGCAGTGATGGACAGATATCCCAGCGCCAGATTTGTGGTCATCGGACAGGGAGCGGAGCACCTCACTGACTGCCGCCGCGACAACATCATCTTCGCTGGCTACGTAAGCCGCCAAGACCTGGTGGCACACCTGTCAGCTACCGACATCTTTCTGGTGCCTGTCGAAACCGGCTCTGGCATAAGAGTCAAGATTCTGGAGGCGGCAGCGTGCGGACGGGCAGTCGTGGCTACAAGAAAGGCTACGGAGGGCCTGGAGTTCTTCAACGACGACGAAATCGTGCGTGTAGAGGCAGTTGATCAGCGCTTCGTTGCCGCCGTTTTACGCCTGATCGAGGACGGGGCATTGCGCACCGCCATAGGCGCACGTGTCCAACTACGCACGAGGCGCGAGTTAGGATGGGACAAGACGTTAGCAGAGTATGAACAAGCGTGTGCGAAAGCCATCGCTGCCGCGCGAACACAAGGACGCCACGAGCCGGCATGAATAGACTGGCGATCGCTCTCAAGAACACGCCACTTCTCTTGCGCGGCGTCTATGAATACAACATCGCCAGCCGTTTTGGCCCGTTGCCGCCGCGTGAATGGATGTTTCCGGTTACCTACCGCTGTGATGCGCGGTGCGTGATGTGCAATATCTGGCAAAGCAGCAAGGCTGGTGAGCTGAGCATAGCGCAATGGAAGCACATACTCGATGATCGTCTGTTTGCTGGCATCGAGAGCATAAACCTGACTGGTGGGGAGCCCACCCTGCGTCGTGATCTGCCACAACTGGTGCAATTGCTGATAGACAAGCTGCCAGCCTTGCGGCGGTTGACGCTCACGACCAATGCTTTGAACAGCAGCCACGTCATCAATCACTGTGAGCAACTCGGTGAGCTCTGCGCAGGTCGTGGCATCAGCTACTTCGTCGGCGTCTCGCTGGACGCCATAGGCCCTCTGCACGACGAGATGCGGGGCATACCAGATGCCTTCGAAAAGGTGGAGTGCACGCTCGAAAGACTGCAGCGTCTCCGCGAACAAGGCAGGCTGCGGGTCGGTATCAACTGCACGCTCACCAGCCACAACCTGCACGACGCCAAGAACGTCCGCCAGTGGTGCGCTGAACGGGATTTGGAGGTCAACTTTATTATCGCTTCGTTCGCCGAAAGCTACTACGCAAACATCGAAGCCGCGAAGGACCTGGAAATCACAGCACAACAGCGCAGGGCGCTGATCGCTTTTCTGACCGAGCTGGCTGCACAGAAATCACTGGGGAACCTTGCCGCTTACTTTTACGCTGACGCAGCACGCATGATAGAAAGAGGAACGGCACGTACGACCCCTTGTGTATTCCAGAAAGATGCCTTCATCCTAGATGCTCGGGGAGACCTGCAGTACTGTATGTACAGCCGCAAGCTCGGCAACGTGCGCAAAGAGAGCGCAGCAGCTCTGTACTATGCACCGCAGAACCTGGCCCACCGCCAAGAGATCATTGCGAGCAAATGCCAGAATTGCACAATCACCTGCTTCCTGGAACTCTGCCTGGCCAAGGATGCGCTCAAGTACTTGAGATTCCTGCTCGGAAGGCGAACATGAGTCAAGATCCTGTGCCTAACAACCTTGAACAACCGCGTGACGAATACCGTACCATACCCGAAGGAGGCTTGGCGGCCAATTTCTGGAACTATGTGCAGCGAGTGACAGGCGAGCGCTCGCTTGGTCGCTTTGTGTGGCAGGGCACTGTCCTGACGCTGCTGTACCGCCTGCCGACCATCTGGACATCTATTCTGCGTGGCATCATCTACCGCACCGTGCTTGGTGAGGTCGGCTCGTCTTGCCTGATCGAAGAAGACGTCCGCTTCCGTGTCCCACGACGCGTTTTCCTCGGCAGCCGGGTCTTCATAGGCCAGTACAGCCTTCTCAATGCAACCTGCAAGGACAGTTTCATCCGCCTGGGCAATGACGTGCACCTGGCCCGCTTCTGCACGCTCCGGGCGGGCAAGCGCGGCATCACTTTACACGATGGCGTGGGGATCAACCAATACACCTTCCTGGACGGCAATGGCGGGGTCGAAATCGGGCCAGATACACTCCTTTCGCCAGGGGTGCAATGTATCAGTGGCAACCACATCTTCGACAATCCTGACGTGCCCATCAAGTACCAGGGCACTGAGTATGGTAAGATTACCATCGGTGAGGATTGCTGGCTGGGCACCAACGTGATTGTGCTACCAGGAGTCACCCTTGGGAGGGGCGCAGTCATTGGAGCAGGAGCCGTGGTAACAAAGGACATCCCTGCATACGGCATCGCGCTGGGCATCCCGGCCAAAGTGATTGGATTTCGAGGCGAGAATGGCAAGTGAGTACGGACTTGAGTGACGGCAACGGGACCCCTGATCTTGCCAGGCCCGCAGGCCAGTTGGCGCCAGGCATAGCCTTGGTGCTCGCTGGTCAGGCGTCTTTTGTGCTTTGCGGGTACCTGCTCCACTTTTACCTGAGCCGCGCCATTGGCCCAGTCGTTTTCGGCACGTATGGCGTGATCATAAACGTGTTAACCTGGACGGAGAGCGTACTTGAGAGCGGCGTCCCCTGGGCAGTGCGCAGGTTTCTACCGGCGGATCCCAAAGCTTCCACCTCCATCCTGCGCGCTGGCCTTACGTGGCAAATGATCGTCACGACGGTACTCTATGCGATAACCATGCTTGCAGCGCCCTGGTTTGCGGGCGTCATTGGGGATAGCGGCCTGACCTTCCACCTGCGCCTTGCGCTCACAGACCTGCTGCTGATGGCCCTGTATACTTTCTATCGCGCTGCACTCAACGGGTTCCGATTGTTCGCCGCACAGGGTGCATCCATGGCCTCCTACGCTGTAGGTAAGCTGGCATTCAGCGCGCTGTTGGTGAAATTGGGCTACTCGCTGACAGGCGCACTCGTCGGCAACATTCTGGGAAGTCTGATAGGATGGCTGGCCACTTTCTTGCTGCTGAAACGTAGGATTGGATCGGAGCTGAGCCGCACTGCCGCAACAACTGCGCGTGCTTCCCGGCAGTACAATGGGCGAACCATTCTGGGTTTCGCCCTCCCTACCGTGCTGTTCACACTTGCCAGCACATTCCTCACCAGCGTGGGCCTAGTCGCAGTAAAGGCGTTGGTAGCCGACGGCTCGCAGCTCGGTCATTACACTGCCGCCAACTATCTGGGCACCGCACCAACACTGCTGCTCGCAGCATTCTCACTGACGCTCTTCCCTCACCTAGCCAGCTCCATCGCTGCCAAGAATTGGAATCTGACGAGGACGTACATCCGTTCTGCCGTCCGCTATCTTGCTCTGGTGCTGATCCCTGGCACCTTCCTAGTGCTAGGCACCTCTCCACACCTCATATCCGTTGTCTATCCGAGACAGTATGCGGTGGCTGCCCCTCTGTTGAACCTGCTGATCATCAGCACAGGGCTCTACGCCCTGTACATGATCTTTGCCAATGTGATTCTCGCAGAAGGTCGGGTGTTCCTGGCACTGAGTATCCCCAGTGCACTGTTACCTGTGAGCCTGATGGCTACCTGGTATCTGACCAGGCAGCTCGGCCCGTCGGGCGCTGCGTATGCCGCCGTGCTGACCAAGGGACTGGCCGCACTAGCAACAGCCGTTTACGTGCTGCGGCATTATACAGTGCATCTGGACTGGACATCCCTGCTGCGGGTAAGCATAGCGTCATTGGGCATGTATGGCCTGACACGGCTCTACGTGGCACAGGGAGCACTGTTCTTGCCCTACTGTCTGGTTCTCGGCGCCATGTATCTGGCGCTGCTGTGCCTGCTAGGAGAGGTCAGTGTTAAGGATCTGCAGAAATGGCGCGCCGCCATATCAAGCGTGCTTCAATAAAGGGTTGTTATGAAGTACCGCTTCGAGGACTGTTTTTCAGACGAGGATTGCAGCACAGTTCGGCAAGGTGAGGAGAATCGCATCAATAAGGACAGACTATGAACAAAGAGCATGTGTATCTTTCCATTGTCATCCCAGTTTTCGACGAGGAAGCAAGCGTGCAGCCACTGCTGGAGGAGCTGGAGCCAGTACTGCAGTCACTGCATCGCCCCTATGAAGTCATCTTCGTGGACGACGGCAGCACTGACGGCTCGTTCGCAGCGCTGCAGCGATTGCACGACGCAAGCCCGGCCAACATCCGCGTTATTCGCTTCCGTCGCAACTTTGGCAAGACAGCAGCGCTGTCAGCGGGCTTCAAGCGTGCTCGAGGCGAAGTAGTGGTGACCATGGACGCCGATTTGCAGGACGACCCGCACGAGCTGCCAAAGCTGCTGCACAAGCTGGATGAAGGCTACGACCTAGTCACGGCCTGGAGAGAGCAGCGTCGGGATTCGCCATGGAAAACGCTCCTCTCGCGCATCTTCAACAGTACCGTTGCCCGGCTCACGGGTATCAAGCTGCACGATTTCAACTGCGGCTTCAAAGCCTACCGGCTGCAGGTGGCGCATGAACTCAAACTGTATGGTGACCTGCACCGCTTCATCCCGGTGCTGGCCTACTGGAAAGGCTTCACTGTCACCGAAGTTCCCGTTCTGCATCGCCCCAGGAGTTTTGGTCACTCCAAGTATGGGTGGCAGCGTATGGCGCGGGGCTTCTTCGACTTCCTGGTGGTACTGTTCGTGACGCACTACCTGCGGCGGCCGCTCCAGTTGTTCGGCACGCTGGGCACCATCAGCTTGATCGTTGGCATCGTTCTCGGTCTCCACCTGACGTACCTGTGGCTGTTCGGTCCTGGCATCGGCTGGCGTCCGGCGCTGTTCGTGGATATCCTGGCGGTTGTGGTTGGCGTGCAGCTAATAGCCATCGGTCTGCTCGGTGAAATGCTGCGCAACTTTGCCTACCGCAGCGAGGACGAATATTCAGTGCGCACCGAGCTCTGATTGTGAGCCAGGTCTCCACCTCTCGCTCCCTTGGGAGTGATGCATCCTAGTCCCCAGCCAGCCGTCCGTGCGTGAGTTGTAGTGCCGGACGGGCAATTGCGTACAGCGTCCTCTCGCAGGCTGACTCCTCAGCTCGAACTATTGCTTTGACTGCCAGCTCAGTGCCGTACCATCATGCCAGGCTGACACGTACGACAAAAGTTGGTCAATCGCCGCCGGGCCGTTATCTCCGAAATCGGGTTGCCACAGCATGGGCAAGGCTCTCCCCCATGGCCATGCACCTGCAAGAAATCGCGGATTTCCACGTGGATGTCGGCCCCTACGCGTTCGCTCAAGGTTTCGATCGCCTCTCGCAACACAGTGTGCATAGCTTCGTATACTCGCCGCACCTCATTATCGCTCAACGAGCGCTTCTTGCGGAAGGGGTACACGCCAGCACGGAACAGGATCTCGTCGGCATAGGCATTGCCGATGCCAGCCACAAAACTCTGATTGGTGAGGATACCCTTGATCTCGCCACGGCGGCGGCGCAAGCGCGCGGTGAAGACCTCGAATGTCAACTGCGGATCAAGGGCCTCTGGTCCCTGTGAAGCAAAGGCCGGCACCAACTCCGGGGCCGGCGTCAGATAAATCTTGCCCATTGTCACAGCATCGCTGTAGCGCAGACTCATGCCACCTGCAAAACGCAGCACCACAAAGGGCTTGCCTGGGACCTTTTTGCCAGAGGTGTGGTAGCGCAAGCGGCCTGCCAGCATGGGGTTGAGGACCAGCCAGTCGCCAGACGAGAGTCTGAAAAGCAAGAACTTGCCTCGTCTGGATACGGACTCGACACACTGTCCCACGAGACGCGAAGCAAAGTCATGCTCTGTCAGGTTTCGCACCACGATAGGCTTCAGAACGCTGGCCTGTTCGATCCTGGCACCTGTCAACTGACGTTGTAGGAACTCGGCGATGACCTCAAGATCAGGCAGTTCTGGCACAGCACCCTCCAATCACCCCAATCTGCCGTGCCTGCGCAGCAGCGTCAGTAGTGCTGCGATGGGCAGCGCCTCACTCACGTGCCCATCGCGTCCCTCCATTGTGTCTGCCCTCAGCAGCGCGTTGAGCACTGCTTCCTCTGTGGACTCCGCCACAGCGTGAAACAGGCCATCGAGCACTGGTGCATTGTCTTCCACCAGTTCCAGACGTCGCGTCAGAGAGGAAGGCGCATGTGCAATCCGGTTGCTCGTGGAAAAGGCCAGCACAAAGTCCCCGCTGCTATGGCTGGCGATGGCTCCTGTGCGCGCCAGACCGTGGACGGCGCGGCGTGCTATTCTGGCCAGTTGGTGTGGGGCGAGTGGCGCATCAGTGGCAATGACTACCATCACTGAGCCCCCTGCAGAGGCCGCCTCGCTGGCAGCCACTGGCAGTTCGCCTCCGACGGGCACACCCATCACCAACAGGTCACGCCGCCGTCCGAAATTGGCAACAAGCAGTACCCCGACGGTGAAAGCACCCAGGGACGCAGGCAGCCGCCGGGAAGCTGTACCAACGCCCGCTTTGAAGCCAAAGGCTGACATACCTGTCCCGGCACCTACTGCCCCCTCTTCGACGGGGCCACTTACCGCCGAGTTCAAAGCGGTGAAGACGTGTTCGGCGCGTAGGTGGCGGCCCTGCATGTCGTTGAGGTAGCCATCGCTGCACTCACCGACAACTGGATTGACCGTTGACGTCGTGATGCCGATGTCTGGGTTCCGTTCTATGCACCACTGCACCAATGCGTCGACAACGAGCCCGACACTGAGCGTGTTAGTGAGCACGATAGGCGTTTCCAGAGTGCCCAGCTCTAGTATCTGAGGCAAACCGGTGCATTTGCCAAACCCGTTGATAACGTGCACAGACGCCGCCACTTTGTCACGAAAAAGGTTACCGCCGTGGGGCAATACCGCTGTCACACCGGTGCGTACCGGTCCCTTGCCAGGAACGAGGGCACCCTGTCCAGCGATCAACGTGCAGTGCCCCACCAGCACGCCTTCCACATCGGTGATCGTATTCGAGCGCCCCGTTGGCATTTCGCCCACAGTGATGCCCACTTCACGCGCACGAGCCCGCTGATGAGCTCCCTCTGGCAATGTCTTACGGCTCAAACCACACCTCCCTTCTTCAGCCACTTTCTAGCCTTGGCAGAATCCAAACTGGCTCTCCCCACTTTTATCTGCTGTCGTCTGCGTGCTAACTCGGTGAGAACCTGCTGTTCGGCAGCAATGGCGCGGTAAGCAAAGGCAGGCAGCGACATAGCAGCAGCCACAGAGGCGAAGGCCAGACTCTCGGCAGGCCCAACGCCGGCCAGGAAGCGATGGACGAAAGAGGCCGCAAAAGCATCGCCCGCGCCCGTCGCATTAACCATAGGCTGTGGACAAGCATTGACGCGATAGAGGTTTTCTCCCCACGCCAGAAACGCACCGCGTTCGCCACAGGTGATCACACATAAGAGATGTGGCCCGCCCTCACACAATCGCGCCACGGCCTGTTCGAGTGTGTCCCCGCAAAGCTCCCGCGCCTCGCGCTGGTTCAGGAATATCCCGGACAAATAGGGCAAGAGACGGGAGAATGCGCCGAACTCTCCCTTATAGTCTCCCTGTGGCGAAAGATAGACCGCCTGTCCATGAGTGACTGCCTTGCGTGCCACTGCTAGTTGGTAGTCAGGGGGTGCAGTGCCCAACCACACGCACGTGGAAACCCAAAAGCCTTCGCCCAGGGCATCCACGTGCAGCAAGCGTCCTACACCAAGCTCATAGTGAAAGCGCGAGATGTGCCCCGCAGAATCGTAGACCAGATGTATCTTTGCGTTGGGGCCCTGCGCGACCTTGAGCCTCCACAGAATGTCATCACGTTGCAGTTCGTCTAATAGTGAGCGATCAAAGTCGGTGCCCACCTGACTCCAGAACTGCACTGCATGGCCAAGCCTGGTCAGAGCAATGGCGCTATAGACTGCCGATCCCCCCAGGCAGTATGTTTTCACATTGGATTGCTCCAGACGATCCATGGAGAGAACGCCTGTCACGCTGAAAGTGTACACCACGCAACTAACGCCCCTGCTGTGTGTTTGCTTAGGCAGATACTCGTATCAGGAGAGAAAACCATGCCCAAGATTGCCATAGTGACCGATAGCGCGTGCGACCTGCCCGAAGGCCTGCAAAACAGACACGGCATCAAAGTTGTACCGCTGGTAGTACGCTTTGGCACAGAGGTCTATTTGGATGGCCAATTGACTCTGGGCGAGTTCTGGAATAAGGCACGGCAAGGACCGCCGCACCCCGAAACATCACAGCCGTCTGCCGGGATGTTTGAGGAGGCCTTCGCGCCACTGGTAGAACAAGGTTATCACATCATCTGCCTGGTCATTACCAGCAAACACAGTGGAACGTTTAACTCTGCCTACGCCGCCTCACAGAGCTTTCCCGGGCAGGTCACAGTGTTTGACACACTTTCTCTTTCGTTGGCTCAGGGGTAGCAGGCCATCGCCGCAGCCCAGGCAGCAGTAGACGGACGCAGCGTGGAAGAGATCATAGCCCTGCTGGAAAGAATCCGCGCCCGCACACACCTGCTCATCGGTTTGGACACCATCGAGTACCTGCGACGCGGTGGACGCGCTGACCAAATCATTCCCGTGCTGGAGCGCGTGGTTCGCGTCCTGAACATCAAACCCATTTTGCAAGTAGTAGATGGCCAACTCAAGCTCCTGGGAGCCGCTCGCTCGCGTGAAAAGAGCATGCAGCGGATTCAACAGGGAATCGCCGGGTATGGGCATGCCGAGATGCTGATTGTTGCTCACACGCAGCGAGGCGACGAGGCGCCCGACTTTGGCCGCGCACTCGCTGAGCGTCTCGACTTTCCCTTCGAGGAAGTCATGATTGCTGAAGCAGGGCCTGTCCTGTCAAGCCACGCGGGGCCAGGAGTCATGGCTGCGGCCATCGTGCAGCATGTCGCCTAGTACTACAACCTCATTTGCTTTGGAAACCCGTATTTCTCGCGCCTGCAACCTCAATCCGCCAGCGTTGCAGAACAGCTTCGCCAGGCAGGCAGAGGAGAAGAAGCGTTTCTTTCCCCGCCTCTCTCGCCCTGCGGCGGCATCTGTGTGGTTGCCCGGGGCAGGACGGGCAAGCCGCTATCCCAAAGCTGCAGTACTAGCGATGCGCTTCCTATCTGGCCCCTCTCAGTCGTACTTGACTTTGTCGGTCACGTCAACGAGTTGATAGGGATGTCTATAACTCGAGTAGTAGCTTTGGTCGTCCAACAAGCCATAATCTGTGTGAAGATAATAGTCAAAGATCAGTCTGAAGGTATTGACAGGGGTTATGGAATCATACAGAAGATCGCTGCCTCCTTGGGGTAGATAGTATGCATTAAAGATCCTCATCCTCTCCTTGAGCATAATCTCCGTTGGTTGTTCCCACCCGGGACCTTTGGGGTGGCTAAAGGTTGAGGCGCCACCATGATCTGCTTGCAATACCACAATCGGCGGGACTTCTGAATTCGACAGTATCTCATCAACGAGCATTTCCACTTTTTTGTTGACGAAAATGAGCTGATTCACATAGTTCTCTGTCTGCGTCCAGACCCATCCGCTCATCTTGAGTACTGTGTCTGCAACCGGTTCCCCATTCGCCCCAAACAAATAGGGCGGATGGGGAACAGTGATATGCGCAAGAACAAAACGCGGCCCTTCGATTCTATGCGTTACTTCAGCCAGTTTCGAGAAAGTGCCCTGCACCCTCTCTCTGGCGACGTCTCTAAGATATAGTCCGAAGGGATCTAGCATAGTCGTTTGAACCAACACTGTAAGGAATTCGTTTCCTATACCACACGCGATATCCAAATCGGCATACTGATTGCGATCCGTTGGCCCCCAGCCGGACCTGAAATTGACGAACTTGTACCCTCTCTCTTTCAGCAAACGCATTGCTTTGCTGTTTCTGATCATCTGATAAGGCACGCTCCGGTCTTGCGACCCTACTCCCAGTGTGTCACTCAGGTAGTTAACGTATTCCATGTTCAAGGATGATGACAGCGAAAGGAAAGTCGACGCGTAATTGCTCACGCTCTCGGAAGCTACATAGAAGCCTGCGTCTTCCAAATAGCTAGTGAATTCGCAGTTATCATAACCATAGATCTCCTGCAGCGTGCTCGAACTGGCATAGCCATCCAAGATGATGTAGTAAATGTCCGGAAGCGTTTGTGCTTCCCCTGCATTTGTCGTGGCAGCTTCTCCGCTCTCCGCGCTTCTGTCGTCCTGCCAGACAACCCTCGTTTTGAGCTTGTAGGCGCCAATGCTAATCAGAGACATCACAACCAGGGAAGCTGCCACAATGTTCACAAAGCGCGTGAGATTGTGCAAATCCCTGCGCGTCTTCAAGCAAAAGCCAGCGCCAAGAACAAAGACAATAGCTGAGCTTAGCAGAAGATACCTGGGCCTGCCAAGATCAAATGGGCCTATGACCAAACCGTCTATCACACTATGAATATGCCCGTACGAGAAGAAGAGTAGCAAGAAAAGGGAGACGATTAACCCCGCCTTTCGCGTGTTCCTCAAAACAAGACTCAATAACGAGAACAAGAGGAGAGCAACGCCGAGAGCGACTGCTATCGGGACGAGAGCCTCACTCAATAAGGCGGAACCTATGTTATTGGCATAGAGGGACAAGACGGGGTATACTGCAAAGAGCAGAGGGTGAATAACAACTGATTTATTCATGATCTATCCAAGCTGGCTCCCTTGTCATCAGATACAAGGTTCCTTTGGAATTTCCGATCTTGACAAGGCTTCCTGAAAACTGCCGCGTCACCGTCACCGGCTTTCAACGCTCCACATCCATCGCGAGTATGTCTCTTCCTTCCGTGTCTCATTGAGTGGAACCGCATATCCGGCCGCCGTAGATATCCATTATGTAATCAGCGCCGATGTCGGACGATTTGCCAAAATTGTAAGCATACCTCCCCCGCGCGCTGACGATCTTGTCCCTGTACAATTCCCTATGCGCCAACAAATCAGAGACTATTACGCCGGCGTTGGAAACGTCATCAACGCCAATGACCTGGCCGATCTGGTCCCTAAGCAACACCTCTAGCGGCTCAATTCCGAGTCTTCCGTACTCTGGATTGCGAACCTTCCTTGGCAGATCGATGAAGAGGACCGGCCGCTCCGTGCCAAAGGCATACTCCAGCGCCACGCCCGACCAGTCGGAGACAAGCACATCTGCCTCGTGAATGAACCTTTCCGACACGGTCTCGGTATCCAGACGAAAGTTCTTGTGGAATCCAAATTCTTGCTCAAGCGCGAGAAGTTGCTCCGGCTTCTTGGCGATTGTCATTGGATGTGGCCGGAACACTACGTCATAACCCGCGTCGAGCAGTGTGCCGATCAATTCACCAGCGCAGGTCTCGATGATACTGCAAGGCTGCCAGCTCGGTGCAATGAGCACGCATTCCCTCGGCTTCACTTCTGAAGCGGATTCCCGAAGGTAGTCTTCGTGATCGGCAAAGATCTTCTCGACTCTGTAATAGCCGACCTCGAGAAGGCACTTTGGTTCCAGACCGTAGACCTCTTCGCTACGTCGCACCTCCCGGAAGTGGTGAGGGCCAGCACAGAAGATTGTGTCGTAGTAATCAAAGGCCCCCTGCCGATAGACCATGTGAGTGCTCAGCAAGGAATGGAAGACATACACGTGATTCGTGTCGTAGACCGATCTCCTGATGTGATACTGATTGAGGTCCGGCATGGTCATGACGACCACCTTCGCGTCCAGGAAAGCCAGGACAAAGGGAAAGAGGACATTGAAGTAAAAGGTCGTGATGTTCGGTGAGTTCCCACGCAGCATGGGGTCACTGGAGTCAGAGGTAATGTAGCACAGCTTAGCGCCATGGTTACTAATCAAGGCGTTCATCAAGCCTTCGAAAAAGGATATGTACTGCGCTTGCGATGAATAGAAGACGATGTCCTTCAAATGCCTATCAGTTCGCTTGAAGAACCTGTAGAACGATGAGCATTCTTGCAGTAGCAAGGAGAGCTTGTTCACAAATACCTCTGCTGGGGCGGCTTGTGACGCCATAGCGGGATCATCACCGCCGCTCCCAGGAACGCGCAGGCAATCCAGAAAGCAAAGCCCGCGTTCCATCCCCAGCGGTCGACCAGCAAACCGGTACCAACCGCTTGCAAGCCCGCGCCCAGATAGCCCCAACCATCAATGAACCCCGTGGCCGACGCTGCAGCCTTGCGCGTCCCAAAGTCCATCGGCGCCGCAGCTATGATCATGACGTGCGCTCCAAACACGGCGAACCCAACCGTCGCCAGCATGATCAGCCCCAGAAGCCACTGATTCACCGGCACGGCAAAACACCACGCGCAGGCCAAAATGCCAGCCAGCACCAGACTGATGACGGCCACCGGCGACCGACGGGACTGAAAACAACGATCGCTTGCCCACCCGGCAAACACCGCCCCCAGGGCGCCTGCAATGGGGAAGATCACCGCCGAGTAAGCCGCTTTGTCAATGCCTGCTTTCTGGGTCTCAAAGAGATAGGTCGGCGCCCACGTCAGGAAACCGTAGCGCATAATATTCACGAAGAACAACCCAAAGCCCATCAGCCAGACTCGACTATTGCCAATACTATGCTTCAGAGTGTAGCGCAGGCCTAGGTATTTGTCCTCAGACCTGCCCTCTGTCTCTTCCGAAGCCTCTCCACCTCTCTCGAACTCCTCCAACGTTGGCAAACCAACACTCTCAGGGGAGTTTCTGGCTCTGAGATACCAATGAACGGCCGATAGCAGCAGCAGAGTGCACGGAATGAAGAACGTCGCCCGCCAACCAAACCGGGCGGCGATGAACCCGGCAAGGGCCACGGAAATAGCGCCGCCCAGAATGTAACTGGTGCCCAGCCGGCCGGACATCTTTCCCCGCATAGAGGGTGGGAACCAATTGGCTAATGTCTTGACAGTCGGCGCCCAGCCCATGGACTGCGCGTAGCCGTTGATCGCCCAGATAATGATCATCACTACCATCGCCTGGCTGAAGCCAAACAACAGGTTCGCCAGCGCCGAGACAGCGAGACCAACGGTGATCAACACACGAGCGCCCAGCCGATCAGCCAGTTGACCGTTGATAAACTGTCCGATAGCGTAGGCCCAGAAAAGTGCCGTTCCGATGGCCCCCACATCCGCCCGCGTCCACCCAAAGTCGGCCATGATGCCCGGCAAAGCCACAGAAAAGTTGACACGTCCCAGGTAGTAGGATGCATAAGTGATCCAGAGGATTAAGAAAACACGTCGGCGCCAACCTTCGAGCACGCTTACCTGTTGTGCCCGCCTGCGCCTAGCCGCAGAAACAGCAGAATCAGCCATTATCACATCTCCCTCGTCACTAGGAACGCTTCTTCTCGTGACTGTACTATCGCTTGCGCCCCAGCAGGATAACGTACCTAAAGTCACACAGCACGTCGTCGCCAGCGAGTGTCATGTTGTAGTACTGCTTGCCTGTCTCGTCCAGGTTCAAGTGCATTTGCATGATCCTGTCCTGTTGCTCCTGGGGCAGCCCGCTGTTCTGCAGCCAGTTGCCGATGCTGACCTGTGGCGACGTATGCTTCAGCACCTGCTCGACCTGAAAACCCCCGCCTGTCATCAGCGCCACGAGGTCCTCTTCAAAAAACGTTAGTCGCTCCTCCTTCAGCGCGAACATGCGCGTGTACCAGTCCCCTAGCGAGCGGTCGGGCGGCACACCTTCCGAAAGCACCATCACGCCTCCTGGCTTCAGCACCCGGTAGCACTCCCTAATCGCTTGATCGCCACCCTCGATCAGGTGATGGAAGATCATGCGCGCCATCACCTTGTCGAACCGCTTGTCGGGAAACCGCAGCTTGCGAACGTCTCCCTCTTCAAAGACCTCGTTCGCCACCCGTGACGCCCAGGCAAGCGCCAGCATTTGCGGCGAGGTGTCAACACCCACCACCTCAGCCACGAACGGCGATACGGCATGCGCTACAGTGCCTGCGCCGGTGCCCACGTCCAGTACCCGGTCCGTGGGTTGGAAATCCCCTGCTGCCACGAGAGCCTGCAAATATCCTTCCCGCCGGGCCCACTCAAGCTGTTCGTACCTCCTGGCTCTCACCGCCCAGAACTCCCGCTCCAGACCTCGCTCACCCGAAGTGTCCAACCACCGCCGGGCCCGCGCCAAGTCCTGGGGCGTGTCCAGTTCGGCCCAGTCCCCCCAGATATCTACCGGCTCCACGCACACGCCCAGGTCAATCAGCTCCTGAATCATGTCAGTCAGATAGGCCACCCGGATGTTCGGTGCCTTGTGGAACGGGCGCGCCAGGTACTCGTCGCGGATCTCGTTGTAGCGGTCGCGCATTAGGCGCGCCGCCCCCTGGCTGAACTTGGCCAGGCCGATGAATTCCCCGTAGGCCTGTTCA
This sequence comes from uncultured Anaerolineales bacterium, assembly GCA_964478075.1. Classification (GTDB taxonomy): domain Bacteria; phylum Chloroflexota; class Anaerolineae; order UBA2200; family UBA2200; genus DAOUEX01. Next base: position 120,602 of record CAYZGO010000004.1, read on the forward strand.
GACGGCAGGTGTTTGCCGATCTCCACCACTCGTCCGTTGTCCACCACAACTTTCTCGGCCTGAGACTCTGGATGAAGAGTGCGGCCCATGTATGCCTTCCGCCAGTCCCGGTCCACCACCAGTGCAATCTCGGCGTCGCTGGCTGTCAGTCGCTGTGCCGCACTGCGCCGGTACACAATGTCAGAGTAGGACACCACGACCGCCGTGTCCATCTCCGGCGCGGCGTACATGAGCGACTCCAGAATGTTATTGTCCGCCCACTCCGTATTATTGTAGAACCGCAGATGCGGGTAGGTCTGTACGACTTTCTCCACGTGGTACCCACCGATGAAGACGACGTCATCAATCCCGGCGTGCGCGAGCGAATCCAGAATCCAATCCAGCACACGCTGCGCCCCCACCCCATCCATCATACACTTCGGTATGCTTGCCGTCTCTGGCATCAGGCGGATGCCCCGTCCGGCTCCTATTATGATTGCTTTCATACCACTATGAGCAGGACGAGACCCACTTGCATCCCGAAACGAGCTCGGGGTATTCCCGCTAGTCATCATCCTTTTCCTGTTCTTGCCCTCTGGAGAATAGATTCTTGAAGAAGACCTTGATCTTATTCCAGTATGCCTTTACCATAAAGAATCCACCGACCAAGACAGCCATAAGCATCTGAACCGCGAGGTTGCCAGTTGATGGGTCAATGTAGGCACAAGCTTTCTGAGGCAAGATCAGACAGAACAGAGAAAGGACAGCAAGTGCCCTGATTAACCGTGTTAGGTATTCCATCGTGATTCCCTTCGCCTAGATTGAGGCAAGTCTGATTATGAGCACTACGCATGGTATTCCAGGTACCCAACTGCGTAGCGCCGGAAATATAACACAGGCTCTCTCAAAAGGCAAAACTCCCTCCCGCTCACACCTGAGCAGGCCATGAAATGTCCCACTTTGCCGCGCGCTCGCTGAGCGCCCTAAACTCTAGGTGTGAGTTCCGCACAATTTGAGAACAAGGCGGGCCTGAGAAGGTCCCAAGCCTGCCAAGTAGCGACAGGATGAACGACACCAAGATAAGTTGGGAGGCCATCCACCTGTCTTGCGACGGCAAGGCGAATCCTCCACGAATACTCTACAACGCCATTCGTGTATTCGCCGCTCGTGCTCTGCATGCCCTCGCTTTGCATGCCCTACGGGCGACGGGCGACGGGCGACCGCCATGACGGGGTGTGCTCATTCGTGGAGGGCAATCATGGCTGTAATCGTTGTCCAGAGTCCCAATCCCTCATCCCTGATCTTTAGTAGTAAATCGTCTCCACCATCGGCTCGAATAGGGCCCGATAGCCATCGTCTGTGGACCCTATACACGCTCCACTGAGCGGGCAGCGGCCAGGACAATCGTATCGAAAAGACAAACGTACGCTGCATTGCGTAAAGTCGCACTGCTCACAGCGGGCTCGGCGCGCATAGTGACAACAACTCCGCCCAATAGTCCAGAAGAGTTCGTCCAGAGTAAAGACCTCGATACCAGACAACTCTTCTACGCGCTTGTAGGCCCATTTGACCGCTGAGCGGATTTCATCCTCTTCGGCACAAGTCGCAGGCACCTTTCCCCTCAGGCGCTGCAGCAGTTGTTCGTCGGACACCTGCACTATACCGCTGCGCAGAGCCACACGCAACAGGTGATAGTCCACTGGGATAAACAGGTGCTGCTTATCCTTCGCCTCCCACAGGCCAAGCCGCTGCCAGATCTTCAAGAGGACAAAAGCCTTCTTCAGGTGCGGATCGTAGTATCCGGCGAGTTCCGACAGCACGTCAAGGAGCCCCTTTCCATCGTCTCGCCTCAGATAGCCACCGCTTTCAGTCAGCAACTGCCCCAGTGCCCCACCATACCTTCGCAGCAGGGCCATTGCTGTCTCCTGTAACAGCTTTGCACGCTCCTCCCCTCGGTTGATCAGCGGGCGGGCAGGATCGCCCTTCGCCGAGAAGATGGCCTTGAAGCGCTCTGGCGTGATGGTAGCCAGACGCTGTGCAGAAAAGGCCTCCGCATCCCGCTGGACTTGGCGCCGTGCCAGGGCGAAGAACAGGTCCGAGCCATGATAGGACTGGCCATCCAGAGTGGCGCTCATGCCCTTGAAATCGAACAGCAAAGTGCAGAGAAAGAAGTAGCACTCGCGCAGCTGCAGCGGCGTGAGATCAGGCAAGGAGCTTTCAATCGTAGCATACACAGCGGCCTGTAGATTCAGCTCCCTCAGGCGGTTCGCAATGAGCGCACAGCGTGCTTCATCAACTGTCACTGGCATAAGGACAACCTCGTACTTTCAAGTAGCGATACCAGGGCTGGCAAACTGAGCCAAGCCCACAACAGTAGGTATCACATCACCTGTTTCCCGGAAAACAGTATACGATGAATTGGCCTCCTGTGCAAGCCACTCTCTTCGTGGGCTTGGGCATAAGCAGACCCTCCCGGAGGTTACCAACAACGCCTTGCACTTTGTGCGATCTGTCAAGCGTCCCGGCGGGGCACTCACCATGCCATCAGAACCTCCGGGAGGGTTCGCCTGGTGCAACAAACTGTTGCCCACTGAGGGAACTTGTGCTATACTGCGTCAGGGTTGGCAGTACGCAGCCAAGGGTCTTTTTCACTCCCCTTCGAAAAGGTGTTGGGCAAAGAATCGGAGCATAGGAATGGAAGCCACAAATCGCGGGCGATATAACAAGGTTTGGAAACACGCTTCTGCGCAAGAACCGCACATCTGGCCTAGTTGGGAGATCGTCAAGGACTCTCAGGGCAAAAGATGCCTGGAGATAGGTTGTGGAAACTATCCCAAACTTCCGCTTGAGGACGGTTTCTTCCTGGATTTGAGTGAGGTCGCCGCATCCAATTTGAGAGCCAGAGGGCTCACTGCCTGTGTAGGTTCTGCCGAGAACCTTCCTTTTGCAGACAATCGCTTCGATTTGACAGTTGCGTGGGAAGTTCTGGAGCACATTGATGATCACGAAAAAGCCTTTTCGGAGATTGCAAGGGTCTTGAAAAAGAGGGGGGCCTTGCTTCTCTCCGTTCCCCTGGACCAAGACAGATTCAGTCAGCTTGATGCCGTTGCCGGTCACAAGCGCCGCTACGAACCGCAAGAGCTGGCAAGAATCCTGAAGAAGAGCAGTCTCAGTGTTGTCAAGTTCCGCTGTCCGCAGCTTCTCAAGCGTCTTAGCAAGATACCGGGTTTCACGTCCCTGCTGAACAAACTCTACAGTTGTCCGGCCCACACGCGCTATTTTGGCCTTCCGAGACCTCTTCTCGGCCTCCTCACCAGAGTTACCAGTTTCCTAATCAGGATCTCTTCTGGCCCCTGGAAGACCGGGGCGCTCGAAGAGCTCAGGGACGAGGCTGAAATCAACGTTCTCTGCCGGAAGACTGTGAACTGACCAGAGTGCTTCATCTCTGTTTAACCGATTTTCCTCACAGCAAAGCCTTCGGCTCGGGATTGGTTCGGACTATGACAATTGCCGAAGGCGCCGAGAGGTGCGACTTTCGGTTCAAAAGAGGGCGGGAAACAAAACAAGGGTGGCCCCCACCGTTTCTCAAACGGGATGAATCCTGATGGTTCGGGCCAAAAAGGTATGTCCATTATAGTTGGTGCTCTCATCTACTTGGAGGCGGAGGTTGTAACATGCGGCGGAGATACCCCATATTGGAGTTCGATTCCACGCCAGGCGCGGTAATCGACCCCAGGCACCTCGTCGAAGGCATTGACGCGCCTAAGCATTGTGTCATCTGCTTCTTCCAGGATGTTATCAATAGCCTGTGTCAGGACGGCAAAGCCAGGGTAATCGCACGCCTGAGGAGCGAAATTGGAGCACACCCAGTGCACGAGCTGGAGCTCGAAGGAAAGCGTCTGGCCGTTCTTCACCCTGGCGTTGGGGCCCCGCTTGCAGCAGCATTGCTCGAGGAAGTGATCGCCCTCGGCTGCGAAAAGTTCATTGCCTGCGGCGGCGCAGGTGTCCTGGACAAGGACATTGCCGTCGGACATATTGTCGTGCCCTCTGCTGCTGTTCGAGACGAAGGAACCTCTTATCATTACCTTCCACCTGGTCGGGAGGTCAAGGCCAGTCCAGAAGGCATAGCCGCCATTGAAAGAGTGCTCAAAGAGCATCATTGCGAGTATGTCATCGCCAAGACCTGGACCACTGATGGCTTCTATCGTGAAACCCCCGCGAAAGTGCAGCTCCGCAGAGCAGAGGGTTGTCTGACGGTGGAGATGGAAGCCGCTGCCTTTTTCGCAGTGGCGCTCTTCCGAGGCGTACTGTTTGCGCAGATGCTGTACAGCAGTGATGATGTCAGCGGCAGCGAATGGGACCGCCGACGCTCGGATGAAAGAGCCTCAGTACGCGAGAAGCTGTTCTGGCTTGCCGCTGAGGCCTGTCTCTCCCTGTAGGGGCCCCTTGCGGACCGGAGTGCTCAAGAATGCTGTCAGAGAACGAGATTGGTGATGCACGACGAGGTTGCTTATATGCTACCCGCCAAGGTCATGGCAATGACAGTGATTGATCTGCTGTGGGGAGAAGCGGAAGCTGCCGCAAGCATTGTCCGGGCTCGCACTCCCTTGATGACCAAAGAGGAGTACCTGGCGCTTATGCGGAGCCTGTTCAGTGAGAGCGTGTTTCCGACCAACTGATGAAGAAGATGTGCGCTTGGTATGTATAGCATTTTGAGGGCTTCGGGTTGAGCATCATCGACAGGGAGGCAATCCCTACTGCACCGCAGAGCACGCGCCCTCTTGGCCACCAAGGTGCCAAGAGACGCAGAGTCTGCGGAGACCTGGTCCTGAAGGCCTCAAGTCCGAAGCATGTCTTGAGTCCTCTCAGCGTTCTCTGCGAAGCGTCCCGGCATCTGCTAGGCGGGGCTGCGAAGCGTCCCCCGTCCCGTCAAGCGCCGTTCGTCGCGAGCGACGAAGATGCTACGCGAGGATGAACGATCAAGGGGTCGCCCGTCGCCCGTAGGGCATGCAAAGCGAGGGCATGCAGAGCACGAACGGCCGGCCGCCTTTTGACAGGGCGGCGGTCTCTGCGGTGAGAGACTGAGCCGGCTTCTATATCAACGCAATCAAGGTGACTATCGTCACTAGCAATCATACAAACCTGTCTCTTTTGAAGAAACAGCGAGTATGTATTATACTTATAGCGAGTCGGGATTTGCTGTCAACGAACAGACTGGTAGATGCCAGGAGGACCAATTATGAAACTCGGTCTCCGTAGCAAACTAGTGGGCGGCTTTGTGCTCATACTCCTTCTGATGGTCGCTGTCGAATCAGTGAACGTGTACACCTCAAAGACCATCGCGAAGCATCTGGAAAGCACCGTCCAACTCGATGTCAAGTCGGCCAGTGTATTGGCTGACGTTGGCAAGAAGGCTGGACTTGTCCATGCGAGTACTCTATTACACCTGCGCGCCGAGTCTGTGGACGACATGAGGCGGTACGAGAGCGAGATCGCCCAGTGGGAGGGCGAGATAGGCACGCTGCTCGATGCTTTGGAGGAGACATTCCAGGTTCAGGCAGAGCTTGACAAGCTCGCAGAGTTTAGATTTGCCTTGAACACCTATTCGAGCATCAGGGATGAACAGGTACTGCCCGCCAGCAGAGCCAATCTCAAGCAGGAAGCATTCGCCCTGGCCAGGGAAAGGGGAGCTGCTGGCATGGCGGCTCAAGCAGCTTTCGACAAGCTTGAGGAATTGCATGAAGCCAATGTTGCCGCTGCCAACCATAGACTGGACCTGGCAAATCAGGAGCAGCGGCGAAGCCAAATCATCTTGCTGTCAGTCACCGCGCTTGCAATCATAGCCGGTCTCGCCTTTGGGGTGTATCTGAGCTCCCAGATTGTGGGCGCTCTGAACGCCGTGTCAAGCGCAGCGCGACAGGTGGCAGCCGGAGACCTTGATTGGAGCGTGACGGTCCAAACTGGCGATGAGATCGAATCCGTGGCCGAGTCCTTCAACATAATGACTCGCAACATGAAAAAGATGCTGGCAGCCGAACGCGAAACTGCTGAGCAACTGCGGCACGAAATCCGAGAGCGCAAGCACGCCAAAGAGACGCTGTCTGCCGAAAAGGAACGCCTTGCCGTGACCCTGCGCTCAATTGGTGATGGCGTCATTACTACCGATACGAGAGGTAAGATAGTCTTGATCAATGAAGTAGCAGCAGAGCTTACCGGCTGGAACCAGAAAGATGCTGTGGGTAAACCACTAGGCAAGGTGTTCCACATCATCGGTAGGAAAACCCGCGAACGGTGTGAAAACCCTGCAGAGAGAGTACTGGAAAGCAGCGGAATTGGTGGCCTCGCCAGTTATACGGTCCTCATAGCCAGAAATGGGACAGAGCGGATTATCGCTAACAGTGGCATCCCCATTCGTGATGAGGATGGTCGTACTGTCGGCGTGTGTGTGGTATTCCGTGACATCAGCGGACAGGAGAAAATGAAAGAGGAACTCCTAAGACTCGGGAGATTCGCATCCATCGGTATTCTGGCTGGCGACATTGCTCATGACTTTAACAATGTTCTGACTGCGGTTTTTGGCAACATCGGCCTGGCACAGATGTATGCCAAAGAGGACGACAAGGCTTTTGAAAGCCTGCTGGCAGCGGAGAAAGCGGTACTGCGGGCAAGGGTTCTAACACAGCAACTGCTTACTCTTGCCAGAAGCGGAGCACCGGTTATGAAAACCGCCTCTGTTGCAGAACTGCTAAAAGGTGTGGCCAACTTGGCGCCCAGGGGTTCCGATATCCGCTACGAGTTCTCCATTCCCGATGACCTCTGGTCGGTTGAGATGGATGAGAGCCAGATCAGCAGGGTCATCAATAATCTGATTGCCAATGCCGACCAAGCCATGCCGGCAGGCGGGATGATCAAAGTCCGTACTGAAAACGCAAGTGTAAGTGCGGGACACGGTCTTCCCCTAGAAGATGGAGAGTATGTAAAGATATCCATTGAAGATCAGGGCATTGGCATACCTGAACAGGATCTCCCCAAGATATTCGATCTCTATTTCACAACCGAACAGGAAGGAAGCGGTCTTGGACTTGCGACCTCTTATTCCGTAATCAGAAAACATGGTGGATACATCTCTGCAGAATCCGAATTAGGAGTTGGGACGACTTTTCACATCTATCTGCCCGTTTCCCGCAAGAAAATCGGGGCAAAGAAGGCTGTGGAAGAGAAACCCGTTGTCGGCAGGGGTAAGATTCTGGTGATGGACGATGAAGAGATAGTCAGAGATATCGCAGGCAGGATGCTCGAGTATATGGGGTATAAGGTAGAGGTAGCCAAAGACGGCGCTGAAGCGATAGAGTTATACAAACAAGCCAAAGAGTCCGACAAGCCTTTTGATGCTGTCATCTTGAATCTGACCATTCCGGGTGGCATGGGAGGCGAGGAAGCCGTCAAGAAGCTTATTGAGGTGGATCCCAAGGTAAAAGCCATTGTCTCAAGCGGCTATTCCGATGATCCGATAATGTCTGACTTTCGAAAGTACGGTTTCAGCGGCGTCGTCGCCAAACCCTATAAACTCGTGGAGCTGATTGAAACACTAGATAAGGTGGTAACGCGCATCAGCGCATGATTCCATTGGAAGATATGCACCGAGAGAGCCCCTTGTGAACAAGGCAGAAGCAGCATTCTGCGGAGATTACTTCGGCAAGTGCCCGAACTACCCCGACGAGTGCCGCGGCTGCATACCCCCTTTGCACATGGACTGCTACTTCGTCAAGTGCTGTCTGGACAAGCGAATTGCACATTGCGGGTACTGCGAAGATTCCCCGTGCCAGAAGCTGAGCGAGTTTGTCCCCGACGACCGGCCCGGATGTCCGCCAGGCTACCACGTAGAGAACCTGCGGCTGCGTATGCGCATTGGCACAGAGGCCTGGCTGCGCAGTGCTGCCTTGATCGCCAAGGCTCGAGGCCTACTTTTGCACTAGTGAGCGTAACTCACAGGTTCAGCGCTTTGCGCAGGAAGCAGCGCAGTCGCAGCGAGCCAAGTGGAGAACCTGAAGTCGTCCAAGAGCCCCCCGCCTAATGGACTAACGCTTAGGGCGAGTACATCTCGACCAACGACGCGAACTTTGACGTCAACGTAAGCTCCAACCTGGACTGGCAGCCGATGGGGCGACAGCAGCAAGCCGCAGACACCAGCCTGGCACTCGGCATAAGTGACCGGCACCTCAAAGATGCCGGTCACCTCAGATACGCCCAGGCACCGCTATTCATGCGGTGCCGTGCCTGGCGATGCTGACCATAGCCCTCAACCCGCATCCCCTTCTCCCAGGATTGTCAAAGATCCCGCACGAATGTGCGGCAGGGATGAGGGCCATTGTCTGCGGCGCTTACTGCACAGGCCCAAACTTGAGCACGCGGTTGTTGGCGGAATCCAGGACGTAGACGCTGTCTTCAGCATCCACAGCGATACCGGAGGGCATGTTGAACGAGTCTGCCTCTGTTCCATACTGGCCCCACACTGCAAGCACCTTCCCCGAGCCATCGAACTTGACGACGCGGTGGTAGTCAGGAGCGGTGGCATACACGTTGCCCTTGGAATCCACCGCCACGTAGGGCTTGTTGACCACCGATTCGCCCTCCCAGCCCAGCACTTGCCACTCCGCCAGATAGTTCAAGTCGGCGTCGAACTTTTGGATGCGCTGGTTCCAGGTATCAGCAACGTACAGGTTGCCGTCGCCATCCACAGCTACACCCACTGGCTCACGGAATTGCCCATTGAGCGAACCCGCACCACCCCATTGTCCGATGAACTCGCCATCGGCCGTGAACTTGACAATGCGTTTGTTGCCCGTATCGCTCACCAACACATTGTCCTCATTGTCCAGCGCAACGTCGCGCGGCCCGTAGAACCCGTCGGTAGCCCCCAGCACGCCAGCGGTGTCCGTAAAGACGCCCCACTGCATCACAAAGTGCCCCTCCGCATCGAACTTTTGAATGCGGTGGTTCCAGGTATCAGCCACGTAGACGTTGCCGGCCTTGTCCACAGCTATGCCCCATGGCTCCTGGAACCGGCCCGGACCGTTCCCTTGACCACCCCACTCCCGCAGGAAGCGCCCATCTGTATCGAACACCTGCACGCGGTGATTGTAGCTGTCGGTCACGTAGACGTGCCCCTGCGCGTCCACGGCGATGCCCTTGGGATAGTTGAATTGCCCGCTCCCAGCACCGTCATCGCCCCAGGACAGCATCGCTGAGACCTGGATGCGTCTCTTCTCATATTCATCCTCGGGCAGTTCAATGCCCGGACCAGCTACCTCTGGCCCATAGTCCCAAAGCTGGGCGGCCATGTCCTTGCGCACGTATAAGGCAAACTTCTGGACGTAAGGCCACGAAGTAGTGGAAGCCTGGTACTTGCGGAACCAGATAATATCCCACCAAAACTTGCGCCTGGCCGGATCCTTCAGATCGCTCCACAGCTTGGCCGGGGTGAGATTCGAGTAGACGTCCTGGTTGGGCCACCAGATGAGGCGATACTGCCGCCGCAAGTACTTTCCGGTGAGTTGGGGTTTCACTTTGGTCTCATTGCCAGGGCCCACAATCACCACGTGCGCATCCCCGGTCACGCCGGAACCCGCCGCAAAGAAGCTGGCATTCTTATAGTCTCGCAGATACCAGACAAAGGGCCAACTGGATTCGTCATCATAGGCCACCTTCAGCTCTTTGTCACCCACAAGTCGCTGTGACATATCGTCCAGTTCACGCATCACCGCAACGGTATCAGGTGTCGCCGCCGCATATACTAGGAATTCCGTAGCATAGTTCTGATTGATGAAGCTGAGCATCAAAGCAAAGCGCACTGTCACCGCGCTCAGAATGACAAAGAGCGCCACGAGCAACACCCGCCCCCAGCCACTCCAGCTAAGGTTGCGACCAAAGCGATACATGAAGGCCATCGCAATCAGCAACAGCACCAGGGACAACAAGAACCGAAGAGTTACGTCGAGCTCCTCCAGCGACGCTCCGCTGAAAGGCTTGGCTCGCGTGGTGGCCAGCAGAACCAAGAAGGAGAAGATAGCCACAGGCAGCAGCACTACCACGTAGCCTACGCCCCGCTGCAGCAGTTTGCGCCAATCCGTTGCTTCCCACACCTTGCCTAGGAACCAACCGCCCAGGATACAAAGGGGCAGCGTCAAGTGCTGGTTCTGCCAGGGCATCTTCTCGGCTGTCCAGGTATAGATGATAGGAGTCATCAACGTCCAATACAACAGGAAGGGAACAAAGGCCCTGACCGCCACCTCCCTTGACGGCCTCTCTCGCCACTTGGAAACCTCTGCCTTCGGTGCGCGGCCTGCGGTTACCAGGTAATATACCGCGCCCAGCCCTGACAGCAACCACGGCAGGAACTCGTAGAGCATAAGCAGGAAGAAATAATAGTACCACGGCTGCCCGCCGCGCGCCACGCCTTGCTGCGCCAGCCAGTAGCCTAGCAAGCCGACCAGCCCCGTAGCCACACCACGCGCATTGGTGAACAGCGTGGTATACAACACGATAAAGATGCTCCAGAAGATGCCCGCCCAGACGAGCCACACCTTGCGCTTCCACCACACGCCAACCACCGTTGAAACAGCCAAGATCAAGAGCACGATTGCACCGGAACGAACCAGACCCGCCTGGCTGTAGTCCAGAGGATCGAACCCGAGCGCCTTGATGAACAGCGCCGAAGCCCAGGGCAACGCCAGTGTAGCCAACAACACCACAATGTCGAAAGCGGGGAGGCCCTTCAGAGGCCTGCGGCTTTGCACCCACTCCAGCAGCAGATAGAGCACCCAGTAACTGCCAAAAATCGCACCGTAGATGAAGGCATTCCCCTTGCCGCAGAACGCCACAGACAACGCACCGGCGATGATGTACAGCCAGCGCTCCTTTCTGTCCTCCAGGTAGTTGAAGAAGCAGATGATCATCACCATGGCAGGAACCATCACATACATATCGTGACGGGTGAACCGGCCACGGAACATCATTGTCGGCGATATGGTGAGCAGGAGCATGGCAAACACAGCGCCCGCACGACCCAGCCAGCGGCGCAGAGGCCACACCAGAAGCACCAGAGCGATGGCGAACAGCGCCACCCCCAGGCGGCCAGTGACATCGTTGACGCCAAACAGGAAGTAGAGGAAGGCAGTCACATGATAGAGAAAGGGCCCGTGATAGACAGGATCGTGACGATAGCCCTGACCGGTGACCAGCTTCCAAGGTTCCCAGACGTGAATGGCCTCATCGTGACTGTAAGACCGATTCCCCAGGTCCCACAAGCGCGTCAAGACTAATGCCAGGACAATGAGCAAGACAATCACAGCCCGCCAGTTGATACGAACGCCAGAAAACACGGGTTTGTCCATAAAGCTCACCTTTGCACTTGTAGCATCTCGCTCCATTGCTTCCATCCTTTATCTTGATACATTCTCCAAAAACCCGTTTTCGGGTGCCCTCAGCCCGTAGAGACGTAGCATGCTACGTCTCTACCAGTCTCCGTACTCTTGCTACGGGCTCTTCACCCAAAGCATCACCTCATCGCCAGCGTGGTACCCCGTCAACGCAGACTTGTACCCGATCCACCAGCGCATCCATTCCACCAGGGGTTGCTGCTCACCAATTAGGGCTGAGCGCAGGCCAAAGCGCAAGCCTACGTAGCGAGCTGGCGCAGGTGCATCCACTGGAAGGATCACCGCCCCAACTGGTGGTTCGCTGGCCACAGTCGCGACGTAGCTCACTCGTTCAAAGCTGCGCAGGTACCAGCCCAGGGGAACCTCAAGCCTCTCGTCAACCTGCCAGTCCATCACACGGGCATCGCCCTTTACGTGGCTGGACAATTCGGTGGCATATCGCGCCAGTTCAAGCACGTCGGGAGAAGTCGCTGTGCCGACCATAGGCTCGACCGGATCGCGTGCATGTGCATAGTTCAGCGTCACCTCGGCGCGTATCAGACCAAACAACAGCAGCAGCAACAGGGAAACGCCCGCTGCGCGCAGAGGAACCTCTGGCCCCGATAGACTCCAAAGCAAAGCATGGGCAGAAACCACGAAAACGCACAACGCTGCGATGCGCAGCAGATAGGTTTGCATCGGCGCAAGGACGTAGTCCGCAAACTGCACGTAGGCAGCGGCAAAGACGACCAAACTGAGCGCTACCAACACCCACCACAGGGGATACTTCACAGCCGCCTCCAACCCTTGCCGCAGCCTTTCGACGGCCTGCCCAGCCGCCAGGATCAGTGGCAACAGAATGAGCAGCACGCTAGCCTGTGGACGATAGCCAGGCACAATAGAGAAGAGCAATGCGAAAACGAACCAGTAGCGCAATAGCACTGTAAAGGTGTCACGCCGTGCCCGCCCAAGAAAGAGCCCTGCGGCCCCAAAGACCAGCGGCAAGGCCTCGTACAGAGGGAGCAACAGCAAGCTGCGATACCATGAGGATCTCGACAGAAAGTCAAAACCTCTCAGCCAACGGCCAAGCTGATCCAGCGTCATCTGCAACCCTGCCGGATTGAACGTGAAGGCCGTGCCTATGGCCAGGAAGAGCAGTCCCGCGAGCAGCAAAGCTGCACGCCAGGCACGGGAGTCAGCAAGCACATCGTGCCAGGCGCGTCCCAGTTCATCAAGCTGTGTCGTGTCCTGTGTGAATCTGGACCAGATGCGCATAAACAGCGGAAATGTCAGCAGCACAGCGAGCATGGTGTACGCAGAAGGGCCAGCCAGCAGAGCCAGGACCACGAGGGCGGCGGCAGCAGAGACGTAGGCGGGACGCCGCTCTTCCAGATAACCAGCTACGGCGACGAGCAGACCCAGGGCACAGAAAGCGACCACAACACTGCCATCTACCGCCCTGGAGAAGTAAGTGAAACTGGGAGACACGGCCAGCAACAGTGAAGCTGCCAGGGCACCTGTTCTGCCCAGGTGACGGCGCAGGCCGTAGGGCCAGAGCACAAGCAGCGAACCAAACAGCACACACCACGAGCGCGCCAGGGCATCGCTGCCACCGGTGAGGAAGAATAGCAGCACATTGCCATGGAATAGCAGGGGACTGTGCCCCTGCAGCGAAGCCGGGAGGCCACGCGCAAAGCGCCACGCCGCCAGGGCCAGCCCGGCCTCCGCATCCAGCAGTGGCCAGCGTTCCAAGGCGAAGAGGCGCAGAGCCAAGGCCACCGCAAAGCTCAAGCCATAGAGGAGAAACTCGACTGTAAACCAACCCTCGTTTTCAGAGCGATCTCCAACAGTCATCCACCTACCCCTCTTTGCAAATAGCACCAAGTGCCTACCTGAAAAACCAGCAAAGGCAACAGGAACGTAGCCTAACCCCTTGTGGGTGTCTTGGGACACGGAACCAACGGCCACAAGGGCCTACACTTTGCAGATAGCACCAAGTGCCTACCTGAAAAACCAGCAAAGCCAACAGGAACGTAGCCTAACCCCTTGTGGGTGTGTTGGGACACCGAAACAACGGCCACAAGGGCCTATACTACGTTGCTCTGGCACCCTTCACTGCAACCAACCCGGAACCTGCCCCATTTCCGCCCCAATAGCAAAGCCAACAGGAACGTAGCCTAACCCCTTGTGGGTGTCTTGGGACACGGAAACAACGGCCACAAGGGCCTACACTGCGTTGCTCTAACACCCTTCACTGCAACCAACCTAGAACCTGCCCCATTTCGGCCCCAATAGCACAGGCAGCAGGAACGTAGCCTAACCCCTTGTGGGTGTGTTCGGACACGGAAACAACGATCACAAGGGCCTACACTACGTTGCTCTGGCGCCCTTCACCGCAGCCAACCTAGAACCTGCCCCATTTCGCCCCAATAGCACAGGCAGCAGGAACGTAGCCTAACCCCTTGTGGGTGTGTTGGGGCGCCGAGGTCAGCGCCGGTAGATACTGACGCTGCCTTGCTCGTACACCTTTTCCAGGAAACGCTCAAAGCGCTCGGCGACGTGAGGAGGCAACGCATACTTGTGCCTCTCTACCTGCCCCAGATAGACATACCTTATATCATACTTCTCCAACAAGGTCAAGACCTGCTGCGCATCAGGACTCTGGTATATCTGCGCAATGTCCGGTTCACGTTTGCCAGGCTCCACATAGTTGCCGCGCCACTGCAACTCGTGCACACCCCAACCCAGGATCGTTGGCAGGCCAGTGAAAGCTGAAATGAGGCCAGCATCGGTGTAGGAACCCCCAGTGGCCTCGACGATGTAAACCATACCCGGCACATTGGCCCGCAGCCACTGGATGGCGGCGTAGTCATCGGCACGAGCGTGTTGTAGAAATGCCATGCCGTCGAGCGTAGGGTTGCCCCGGAAATACCCTGTTCTGTTAGGGATAGCCAGCACTGGATAGACCATCCCCATCAACACCAGTGCAGCAAAGGCAACCAGCCAGGCACATCGCGCAAGCCGCGGGCCAGCACGCGGTGATGGGGTTTTGCGGCCCAGGATGTAGTAGCTGCCAAAGGCTGCAGCAATAGCCATCATCACCCACGCCTGGTAGTAGAACTTGAAAACAGTGTTCATGCGCGTACTGAACGTGTCCCGCAGGTAGACATACTCCACCACAAGGGTGAGCAGAAAGGCTACGCCAGCTATCAGGTAAACGAACAACAGAGCGGCCTCCCCTTCACGGTGCACCCCAGGCCTGCGTCTCCAGGAACGCTGAATCAAGCATAGCAGCAAGGAGATCAAGACTGCCAGAAGCAAGAAGGTCCAGGGATTGGTCAAACGCATGAGCACGGCCTGGCGCAGCAGTCCAAGCACGCCCGTGCTGCCGATGAGTGCCTGTACCCTCTGGTCGGCAAGAACCCCCTGCAAGAACTGCCTTCCTGACGGAGTAACCACGATCGAAAGCACAGCCAGCCCCATCAACAGCACAGGCCCTGCCAGCAGCCAGATGAACACGTTGAACACGTCAAATAACACCCCGCCCCAGAATCCACGACGCTCCTCAGCCGGGACACCGTCTGCCTCGGCGCGGGCAGAGGCGAATGCTCTCACAAGCTGCAGCAGGATCAAGCTGGCGATGACGAAGACGAACAAGCCGAACATCATCAGGTACTGATGCACTCGCGTAAAGTTAAAGAGCGTAGGCAACACGCCACCAGCCTGTGATTGGAAAGTCAGGTAGAAAGGCAAGTAGAGCAGAACCCCTGGCACCGCCACGGATACCGCAAACGCCACCGTTGACATCAACCAATCGGGCTGTCGCTGCGCACGCTGCCCGACGAAGAAAGCACCCACGACGACCAGCAGGTATATTGGAAGGTCCCATGTGTTCAGGAAACCCAACGCTCCCAAGCAAAAGGCTAGCATCAACATGTCGAAAGCACGGCCCTGCCACATGCTGGACAACAGACGCCGTATCCTAGCAAGCACGGACCATCCGCCGGCCACATCCCCCATCCGGCCTGATGCATTCTGTTCGCCAGCGCCCAGCAGCACGTTGAACGCCAGAGCCAAGGTCAGCAGCACAAAAGGTAGGCCCAGTACGTGCGGATGCATATCTCCGAGCAGAAAACTGAACTGAGGGAACTCGTCAATGACCTCCATGTGGAAGCCCTGCAGGTCCCTGTCATTCACCACCCGTGAAGCCCGCCACCACCACCAATTGTCGGTGGGAATCCAGCGCCCACTCACCGGTACGTCTATCAAGCCATGCACATCTAGCCACCGCCAGAAACTGGGCGAACCCAGGCCCCTGGTGTGCAGCACCTCGAACACGCCTTCGAAATTGCCGATGACGGCCACGAACAGTGGCCCGAGAAGCGCCCACAGGATGCTGGACAGGCCCTCTCTGACCTTCTGTCCCTTATCAGTAGCCACCAAGTTGTAGACTATGCTGAACGCCCCGGTCGCTGTGAGCGCGAACAGCAAAGCGATAGCCAGGTTGAAGGCAACGCTCGGGAGAACGCCAGACAACCTGGTTAACATGGCCACGATAAGATAGCCAAAGTAGTAGTAGCTGATACCAAAGCCGGATAGCCACGGATCGTGAGCCGGGAAGTGTTCACTGCGCAGGATGGCATTGAGGAAGGCGATCTCCATGGGCTTCTCAGTGGCCGTAATCTCGGGGTTATAGGCGCGCACCAGAGCCCACCCGAACAAGGCCACAGCAAAAACAACCTCTGTGGCTACGATAACACGCCGGTTGCGGCGCAGAAAGGATGTGATGCCCTCGCGGTCACGCAGCGAACAATAGAATGAAGCCAGGCCCACGAGCAGCATGACAAACAGCGTCGCCGTGCGGGTATTGCGCAGGAAACCAAAGCTGGCCCCCATCCACAGCAGGTAGCCGGTCAGCAGCAACCCCAGAGGCCTGGCAAAGGCGTAACCACGCTCGGGGAGATGGCGAAAGAGGCGCAATGTAATAGGCAGCGTCAGCAGCCCTATCACCTCTAAGACAAACCACCAACTCAGGACAGCTAACATTGCCACCTCCACTTTCTTCAGAAACCAGGTTTCTGGGAGAAACCTGGTTTCTAGCCGTTGCGGCCTAGCGGACTACTTCGTAGACCTTGACCTTCTGGTTCTGGTACAGCAGATTCAGCAAGCCCTGCGCACACATGGCATCGAACTTGTCCAGGCCCGGCCCCGGATAGTAGACACGCTCGACTTCACCCAGATAGACGTAGCGCACGTCATACTTGCGCAGGATACTGAGCGCCACGTCGGGGCTGGGATCGGTATACAGCGTGCGCACCTCGTTGACCCGCATGTTAACCCACTCACCCGGTATGGCCGAACGCTGCTGCCTCTGGTGCCAACTCCATCCAACGATGGTGGGCAGGCCAGTGTAGATGGAGACGCGCGAACCCCAGCGATAGAGCCCTGGCTCCGTGTTGCATTCCGCAATGACCGGCGAACCCTGCACATTGTCCAAGAGCCAGTTGATTGCGGCACGGTCCCACTTGAGATCCATGGGCACCCCGTCGTGGTACACAGCCCGTGTCATATAGGCCATGCCGTCCAGAGTGGGACCTACTGTCCTATCGAAGCGGTCGTTTATCTTGGCCCTCGTGGCCAGGACTGGGTACAAGGCAGCCAGGAAGAAGAGAACGCCGAATGCGCCCCGCCATAATCGCTGACGCTGCACCGTCCATCGCCGCAGGCGCTCTGCGAGATAGCTCAGGCTGACAGCAGCAGCAATGGACCACAAAACCCAGATCTGCAGATAGAACTTGAACACAGTGTTCATCCGCCCGATGTCGCCCTTGAGCACCACCAGATCAACGCCCAGGCTCAGGGCCAACCCCATGCCAAAGAGCAGCCAGATGAAGCGGCGCTTCGACTCCATGCGCCGTCTCAACACGATGAGAAGCGTGCCCACGATCAGCAACAGCACAAAGATGTAGAACCACTCCTTCGACTTAACCAGCCACGCCAGGAGCGCCACAATCACCCCTGCTGCCATCCCGCCCAGCTTGTCGAACCCGCCTCCTTCCCGCACCAGACAACCGTACAACACAAACAGACGTCGCAGACGATCCCAATGGCGGACGGCGAGCCGCAGCATGCGCACTATGCCCTGCCGTGACTCGCGCTCGAACAGCCTGAGCCCCATCAAGGACACAATTGCCCACAGAAACAGGCCATGGATGACCAGGTATGCGCCCAGACCTGTACGGGGCCCCTTCCACCGCTCAAGGCTGACATACGCTGTCGCAAAACGAGAGAGAAACGGCCAGAAAAACACATAGCTCAATAGCAGCACCACGCCTGCACGCCAGGCTACGGCCCACAACCCTTGCAGGTCAATGCGGCCGCGACGCTCGTACTCACGTAGTGCCAGAGCCACGCCCGCCACTACCAGATACGTTGGATAGTCCCACGAATTGATAGGACGCAGCGCACCGACCGCCAGCCCCATGGCACTCAACAGCAGGGCTTCGCCCCAGTCTATCCTGCGGGCAAACGCGTACCACGCGCGGCGCACCCGCGCAGTGATGTTTGCGCCTTCCGTGCCTTCTGCAGTTTCTGCTGACTTGGCGCCGCTCGGCACAGGCCACACTTTCTGCCGTATTACGCTGACCGCCATGCCCAGTGCGAGCAGAGTAAAAGGCAGTGCGATCAGATGCGCATGCAGGTCGGCGTACAGGAAAGTGAAGAACGGAAACTCGTTGATCTCCCCATTGGGCATCACCCGCGACGCGTTCCAGTACCACCACTCCGGTCGGAAGGCCGGCTTCGCATGACCCACCAGCCAGTGATAGGCACCGGACAGCGCCTTGATCAAGTCCGTCAGCAGAGGGATAGAGCTCTTGGCCGCTACTGTGCCCATGTCCCCCAGGGACCTGAGCAGCACTCCGATCTCCGCCAGGTTACCCAGGACAGCAACGAACAGCGCCGCCAGTAAGCCCCACAAGAGTTGCGGTCGCCACCACTTCCCGCTCTTGGAGTCCTCTTTGCTGGTCAGGTTGTATGCGACGCAGAAAGCCCCCATCGCGGTCAAAGCAGCCAACAGCGGGATAGCAAGGTTGTAACCTACCCAGGGAACGATGCCAGTGAATTTGATCAGCGTTCCCACGATGATCTGGCCAAAGTAGTAGTAGTTGAGATACCCCCCGGCGAACCACGGATCGTACGGCGGAAAGACGCTGCTCTTGATCACTGCATTGAGATAGGCGAAATCCATCGGCTTCTCGCCACCCATCGCCGGGTGCCAGAGATCAGGATTGCCAAAGCGGATCAGGAGGAAAAAGGTGAAAAAGAGCAGAAACAGTATTTCGTTGATCACGATCAGACGCCGGTTCTCCTTCCAGAAGGCCAGCATCTCCTCTCGTTTGCGCCAGAAGAGTAGGGCAGAGCCGGCCGTGATCAGCAGCAAGGACACGCTGATGGCCATGCGGCTGTAGCCCGTCAAACCAAGGTTCACCAGCATCCACGTCAGCCAGGTGAGAAGCAGAATGCCCAGCGATTTGGACAGGATGTAGCCCCGGTCAGCCAGATTGCCGAAGACCAAGAACCCGATGGGGAAGGCGATGAGCCCGATGATTTCCACCAACAGCCACCAGGTCAGCACGGGCAGGCGGTTCTGGAGGCTGTCCCGACTAAAGATCTCTCGCCACGTCCCACCCGCCTGCTGCAAGGCCCGCTCCGCCGGAGAGAGCATGAGCAGGTTCTTGGCCGACTGGGCCTGGCGCGGGGTCAGACGCACCACGTTGTCCAGAGGCACAGCCCCGAGTAGTTCGTGCACCTTCTCACCGGAGTAGTCGGGCGTCTTCCGGTAGATCAGCACTTTGGGGTGGTCGTAGACGGTGAAACTTTCGTCTGGCTCGACAAGCTCCCATAGGCCACCGCGGGCTCGGTCGTCATTGAACTCGAAACCGAAGAGCGTAGGGTATGAGCTGAAGGTTGCCACCAGCTCAAAGCCCAACTCCTCAGCGAAGAGGAGGCGATAGTACTCTACAGCCAATGGGAAGCGCATGGGTAGCCGCGGGATCGAGCCATAGAGCCGGTTGCTGGTTATGAAAATATAGTCCGTCCCGTTCAGCACATGCTCCAACCGCTCCAGTTTGCTGGGTTCATCCTCGGCATATAGCTCCAGGGTATGCCCCCTGTAGATTTGCGCGTACTTCTCAGGACTCAAGCCGAACGGAATCGGATCGTCCCAGTGCTCATTGGCGATGCCCATCCCCGGCGGGATATTGGCATAGATCCACTCTGAGGCCACCAGGCGGGTGTATGGCTGAGTGTAAATCCGCGTGAAGGACCAGGTCCATAGGAAGCTGCCCCCCACCACGACAACGATGGCCGCCGTGGCGAGAATGGTATGAAGTGTAGACCGTAGACCCGCCTGCGACCGACGACGGGCCACGTACCACAGCCGCATCAGGAGATAGGCTGCTGCCAGCACCAGGAAGGGGTATATGGGCAAGAAGTAGCGCATTGTCTTGGCCTGAAGGCCGCCGTAATAAAGGAAGTTAAAGGCGATCCAGACAACGGGCAGCAGGTGCTCGAACCGTCGCTTCCAAATCAACTCGACCACAAGGAGAGCAAAGCCGGCCCAGGCCGCGAGGCCCAGAGGCACGCCCATACCCCACAGGATGATGTCCTTGAAGGGGTAGATGTAGGCCGGGGTGAAAGCGTACTGGTGCATCGGTGGGTAGTCTACCAGTCCGGCTACCGTGTCCTTCTGCCGACTGATGTCGTCGAAATACTTCATCAACGGCCGGAAATCAAAGAAACTCGTCCCAGAGAAAGCATAAGGCAAGGCGATACGCACGGCCAGAAGGGTGATGATGGCCGCGACAACCAACCCGATGATCGCCCGGCGGGTCAGCACCCAAATGTGCTGGAAGCCGTCGGCCGCGGCGTCTTCCTCCGCTGCGCCGCGTTGCGCTGCCTGCCGGCTCCGATAGATCGCCAGGAGGCTGGCGGGCCCGATCACTATGGCGAGCCAGAAGACGCTGAGCTTACAGGCCAGGGCCAGGCCGAAGCTGCCCCCCATGAGGGCATAGGCCGCCCAGCCCCCGCCCTTTGCCACCCGCACGGCAAAATAGAAGGTGAGAGCGGTAAAGAAAACCGCAAAGGTGTCGAAGGTAAAGAAATGCGCATTCTGGATGTGAAAGACCGTCAGCGCCAACAAGAGGGCCGCCAACAGCCCTACCCGGACATCGTACAGTTTCCGACCAATGAGGAAAAGCACGGCTACTGTCCCCAGGTCAAAGAGGGCAGAGATGGCCCGCCCCAACACATTGATCTTGCCGTAATCGGCCATGTTCAGACCATCACCCAAGTAGCGGACCAGGAAAAGAGGAAGGGTGCCGTAGACAAACATGGTGTTCCCCCGATTGTAGGGGTTCAGGGGCGATTCTGCCGAGTTGAAATACTCGCCCACGCTCTTGGGCAGGGAGATGGCCGTCTCCACCATGGTAATGAAGCGCTCGTCCGGATGCTGGTGATGACCCTGATCCCAGTTGATGCCCATGAATCGAAAGCCCCCCCCGACGAGCAGAATCAGCAGCAAGGTCACCAGGAGACGGTAGTCCAGGCGGATACTGCCCGGGAGTCTGAAACTGGCCTCCACAAACTTGTCCTCAGAACCGATCCGGACAGAGAATTCGGGCTTCCCCATAATCAGTTAACCTCCATGGCTGGCAGATGGCCTTTGGCAGTCAAGAATCCCCCCTTGATCCTCACCGCTCACTGTAGAAGGCAAAGAAACTCAAGTTCCCCTGATAATCTCTGCCTTCCAAAGCAACCCAACGCGGGAAGGCGGTCTTCAGCAGGGCCAGAGCGTGTTCATCATCGGGGTGGACCACGAAGAGAACTTTGCCTTGTACCGTGGAGAGAGGTGGTTCGGCCAAGTCCAGATCATAGAGTTCCCCATCCCAGTCTTCGCCCTGCCGCTGAAAGTTCATGCGCAGAGCATAACCGTCATACCAATGGGGCCAGAACTTGACGTAGGCAGACCCCTGGCCGGCGAAATCGTCCAATGTCCGGGCGATCTCCCTGGCGAATGAGTAGTTCTGTCGATCCGGAAGCACGGCCACGAATTCCTTAAAGTAGTAGTTGTAAGCCCCCACGGACTCCCACAAAAGCAATCCCAATACCACCAGGGCTGGCAGAAGGCGCGCAGTTACCTTGCACTCCCAGCGCTTCGCCCAAGGTCGCGTGGCTGACCCAAAACGCAAGGAGAGGAAGAACCGGCGGCCTTTCAGCGTCGCTGCGATCTGCTGCAGCCAGCGGCGTATCAGGGCTATCGGGAGCGCGGCGATAAGCAGCGCCACCCCCACCGCTCCAGAGCCGTGCGATAAGCTAGGGCTCGCCTTGAACGGGACAATGCTCAGGATAGCCGGCAGACACATGGCAAACCAAAAGACCAGCACCGCAAAGTTGTAGCCCTGGTTCCACCGGAAGACCAGATAGCCGAGCCCCAGGGCGAAGAGGATGGCACTCCCGAATCCCAGGTGTCGATGGAAGGGGATATTTACCTTGGCTACTGAATCGCCCATGTAGTTGAACATCAGCAAGCCTCTCTCGACATTGTAGGCCAGTACATCCCGTAGCGAAGCACCCTCCGTCATACCCTCCTGAACAGCATTGGCTTGCACCCTCTCTCGCTCAAAGTAGCTGGCGGGATTCTCGAATGCGTAGCGGGCCATGGGTACGTAGGCAATACACGCAATCCCCAGAGTCACCACCGCCCCGACTAGGATAAATCGCCAATCCTGCCCGTGCAGCAGAGCATAGAGCAACATGGCCAGCACGAAGCCCAAGGACAGAAAAGGTGCCGCCTTGTAGGTATACATGCTGAAGCCCAGAACAAGGCCCAACAAGCCAAAATGAAAAGGCGAGCGTGTCTTCAGGGCACGGCCAAAGCAGTAAAGGGCCAGGATGACAAAGAGTGGCGTGAGGATCACGCGAAAGCCCATGCGACTCATCGTCACGTGCCACTGCCCCACCGCCAGCAACAAGGCCGCATACAGTCCGACCTCCCGGCCAAAGAACCATCGGGCGACGACGTAAAAAACGGGGATGGTCAGCAAACCCACCCAGACGGAGGTGAGCTTGGTGCTCAAGAAGCTTAGCCCCACAAAGCGAGAGGTCAGGGCAGTCAGATAGAAGAACATCCCCTCGCGGCCCTGATTGGCGGGGAAAAAGATTGGGTACTCCCCGCGCAAGATCCGTTGCGTATCGAAATAGTTGTGTGGCATGTCCCAGCCGATATCGGCCGGGATGTCGTCCAACCTGTACAGGCGAAAAAAAACGGCCACAGCCAGAATGACCAACAGGGCCAGCCACTCCCATGAGAGAACCAGGCCGCGTCGCTCACCGAGTGGTACAGACTCTGGCTTTGGCCTCTCCGGCGATTCCGGAGACCCTCGGCGCTGAGAGGCAAGGCAGAGTAACAGTCCAACCAGCCAGGGAACTATCCCTATCAGGCGAAAGCGGTTGCCTGCGAACCCGAGGAAGGAGGAAATGCCCACAAGCGTCCCTAGCAAATAAAGCCCCCAGGACACCGGCAGACCAGTTGACGCGATCGTCACCGGCTTCTCTTCCAGCCTCCGGCGAAAGAAGAGAAGGGCAAAGATCAGGATCGCCAGACCATAGACGATCAGAGCTGGGGTCAGGGGCTTCCGCTGGTCGAGTCGCTCTTGGGCTAGATAGGCCAGTCCCAAAGAAAGCACCAGGCAACCCAAAGCACCCCAACGGGCCAGGCCTTCCCCCAGCCTGGTGCCGCGGAAATCCTGCCACTTCACCAAGACCTCTCGCATGGCCCTACCCTCTCTCTCTATTCCATAGACACTGTATGAAAAGGCCATGATTGGGCGCCTTGTGCGCGTCCCAGTCGTTTCAGACACCGTCCTGCGATCTCAGGCTGGTTCCTTGCGCGCTATCACGATAAGGCTCTCCCCGAAGGGGATGGGGATGAACGGTACCCCACTGAGCACTTGGAGTGCCGCTGGCCCCGCGAAGAGCGGCAGTTGCAGAGCCGCTGGCAGTACTGGCAAATACGGCACGTCCCAGAAGCCATCACAGAAAGCCTTCGCCACCCGCAGCCCTGCCATTGCTGTCAGCCGCAGCCACTCCTGCGGCGGCAGCACCGACACATGGGTAGGATCGATCACTCCGATCCACTTCTGTCCCTTCCATCTCCGCAGCGGGGAATCGGCGTTGGGCGTGCCGTACACCAACACGCCACCAGGCCGCAGCACCCGGGCGCACTCGCGCAGCGCCCCACCCGGATCAGTCAGGTGCTCCAGGACGTGCTTGGCGAGCACCACATCAAAAGAGCAGGCGGGATAACCGCTCAAAGCGCTGGCGTCGCCCACATTGAGCCTGGCGTCTGGCACGTTCTGCTTGGCAACACCGATGGCGTACTCCGAGATGTCGAGGCCATGCACCTCAAACTCGTTCGCCAACAGGGCCAGGATTTGGCCAAAGGCACAGCCAAGCTCCAGGAGCCGCCCCTTCTTCACATACCGCTTTACTAATCGGGCATAGAAACGGGCTGACCACCAGGCAACCGAGAATCGCCCCGAGGCCGTCAAACGCTGGAAATGAACATAGCTCTCGTCATAAGCTGCCATACGTCATTCTCGCGGTCCGCTCTGTCCTGTTCCCATCGATATGAACAACACAAACTCCCGTCCCGGGATCGCTGACGGATGGAGGTACGCAAGGCCATCGGGATAGGTCTGCTTCAGTGTGATGAGGGAGCCCCTGTCTTCGCGATGGAGCACAAAAAGCGCGCTCTGGTTCGGATCGGTCCTCTGTATGCACTGCTCGACTGACCCCAAGGTGCTGACCCAGGTGATATCACCCACCTCAATGGAGACATTGCGGGCATCCACCCAATGAGGCCATACCGGCATACAGACGTTATCCAGGGTGCCCAGGGTTTCCGTGAAGCCACGGATGGCCTGGGCCATCTCTGTTGCGTTTCCTGCCGACTGCCGATATTGCTCGGCAAAGGGGCCAAAGTAGTAGCGGAAAGTATGTTGGACGTTTGCCCAAAGCACCAAGCCAATAATCAGTGCTGCCACCACCCTACCGGGCCACGTCCCCAGGGATGCGCGGATCTGCCGTGCCAGAAGAGCCAACGCCAAGGCCACCAGGACGAACGTGGTCGGAATAGCCCCGCCGGAACGACTGATACTGGGATTCTCCGCCGGGAAGGCGAGGCTCAGCGTGGAGGGCAGGAGCATGATCACCGTAGCCAGCAGCAGGTAGAGGCTCATCAGGTCACGGTAGCGTATCAGTCGGAAGATAGCGAAGGCTACGCCCAGGACGAAGAGCCCGCCAGTGACGATGTCCAGACTGGGATCGTGAGGGATATTGGTCATCCAAACCACATCGCCGTTCCAGTTGAACATGAGTAGGCTGTTTTTCAGATTGTCCAGGAAGACACGGAGGACATCCTGGGGGAGAGCCCGCTCCCAATCAATGGCGCGCGTCAAGGACCGATACCAGAACATGCGTGGGTTGTCCATCCAGACACGCATCAAGGGCAGGAAGACGAGGAAAGCCACGGCGGCGGTCAGCAGGCCATTCTTGATCAAGGCCCTGCGGTTGGTCCAGCCCGGGCCGGCCTTGAAGAGCAGGTGCAGGCCAATGATAGCCACGACCACGGCCGACGCCATGCGGAAGGGCGTGTAACCGTGCAGGCCAATGCCCATCATCAACCCACACCAAAGGAAGTCGTTGCGGCGTCCGTGTTTCAGTCCCCGCACCAAGAAATAGAGAGTCATGGCCAAGGGCAGGGCCGTGAAGGGGAAGCGGAGCGCGGACCGGCTCAGGGCCAGGTGCCACTTGGAAGCCGCGACAAAGAACGCCGCCAAGAGACCGATTTCCTCGTCGAACATCTCCCGGGCCATCAAGTAGGTAGCCAGGATAGTGAGGACGCCAATGAGAGCCGTCCCCCACTTCAGGCTCAGGTGGCTGACCCCCCAACCGCGGATCTGGATGATGGCCGCGGTCATGTAGAACTGCCAGGGTTCCCGACCCGTGTTACGCGTGAAAAAGATGGGCCGCTTGCCGTCCAGGACATCTTTGATGTCCTGGAGCTTTTCGGCGTGGTCGCTGGTCATCTCTGCTGGAATGAGATCCAATTGATAGTAGCGCAGAAACGCGCCCATCACCAGGATGCCCACCAGGGCCAGGAAGGGCCAAGAGAGCCGAATCCCCTGCCGCCAGTTCCGCAGAGCAGCTTTCCAACGTTCCATCAACCTCGGTTGAAGCTCACCGAAGGCCAGGAGGCAGGCAATGATTGAACCCAGCCAGGGCACAACGTTCTGCTGTCGGAAGGTGTTGCCGCCGAAACGGCTGTAAGCCACCGCGGCCAGGAGGCCGCTCATACCGGCAAAGATGATCCGCCACGGGCTGGTCAACAGGGGCAGCCATCGATCTTTCTTTTCTGGGACATCCAAGGCTGGGCGTACGTGAGCCGCTGTGTCTCCGCGCAAGGCCCACAAGAAGCAGGCCAGGCTGAGCCCATATGCGAGGATGCCATCCAGGATGAAGACGTGGCCAGCCACGGCCCGCTGCGCCCAGAAGGCTAGGCCCACAGCCAACACGAGAAGGATAGTAGTCTTAGCCCGCTGTCGTACGTACTTCATCATCGTCTTCCTGAGGCACTGCCGAAGAGTTGCTCGTATTCCGCCACCGTCTGCTGCACGTCAAAAAGAGCAGCAATAGCCTCGCGTGGTCTGACATAGGACGAGCGATTGCGGATCACCTTGAGGATGGCGGCGGCGATGGCCCGCTCATCCTCAACGGGTACAACCTCCCCCATGCCGGTCAGGCGGATCGGTTGACGTACACCAGGCAGGTCGCTAGCCACCACCGGCGTCCCACAAAGCATGGATTCCACCTGAACCAAGCCAAATGATTCCGTGGAGTTGATGCTCGAAAGCACCAGCACATCGCAACTGGCAAAGAAGGTGGACATCTTCTGAGGGTCAAGGACGCCCAGGAACGCAAGGTAGGGCCGGTTCTGCTCGACCAGCGGCTGAAGCCTGGCGAAGTAGGCATTCTCACCAACGACATTCCGATATTCGCCGGCGAAGAGGATACGGACGTTCGGCACTTCTGACAGGATGTGGGGGAGAGCGCCCAGCAGATATTCGACTCCCTTCTCAGCGGCGATGCGCGCTGCAAACCCAATGACTCGCTGGTCATTGAGCCCCAACCGATCTCTGAAGGCTTGACAGGCTACCGGATCTACCGATGGGATGACAACTGGCGGGTGAATGATACTGAGTTTACCTTTGAACCTGGACAGGTACGGCGAATGGGTGGCATAGTCCTCGGTGTAGGCCACAATGCCATCGGCGAAAAGCCCCGCCATATAGTTCCCAACGTGGACCACGGCCCCCACCAATCGGTTGAAAGCACCTGGCGGCAACTGCAGGTCGCAGTGGTAAGTAATGTAGCAGGGACGGCCCACGACACAGCGGCAGAGGAAACTCAGAAGGCTGGCCTCGAACTGGGGCAGGTGGATACTCACCACTTCGTGCTCCCTGATGAGACGTAGCGCCCACCAAGCAAAGGTGGGCATGATCACACCCTTGCTGACCCTCATAACCACGGGCACGCGCACCACCCGGACGCCGTTCATCACCTCTACCCTAGGCAACTCCCGAGCGTAGCGAGAGGTGAGCACCGTCACTTCGTGCCCCCGCGCGGCCATGGCCTCGGCTAACCGCTGGACGTAGATAGTCAGCCCGCTGACGTGAGGACGGTAGTACGTCAGAGCAATCAGAATCTTCATTCACACCTCAAACAGCTTGCGGTTCTGCAGGATCCAGTCCACTAACTTCCTCACCCCTTCCGCCACCCCTACTTTCGGCGACCAGCCAAGTTCACGCTGGGCCTTGACGATGCTGGACACGTACATCTTCTGATCACCTGGACGCCAGTCGTCGTAATTCACTTCAATCCGTCTCCGCAGGAGCTGCTCCAGCATAGGGCCGAACTCCGCCCACACAGAGATGGTCTGTCCCACTCCCCCGCCAATGTTGTAGACCTGTCCTGCCGATGTGCCGATGCGCTCCACGGCTGCCTCGAAGACGTCCAGCAGATCGTCAATGTACAGGACATCGCGTACCTGCTTGCCATCGCCGTAGATAGTAATGGGCTGGCCGGTCACGGCAGCGATGGCGAACCAGGCAACCCAACCTTGGTCCTCCACGCCCATCTGCCGGGGGCCGTAGATGCACGATTGGCGGAGGACCACTGTGCGCAGGCCGTAGATGCGGGCGTAGTCCCGCACGTACTGATCGGCAGCCCCCTTGGAGCACCCGTAGGGCGAATGGAAGTCCAAAGGACGGGTCTCGCTGATCCCTTGCGGCAGGTCACGGTACCTGTAGCGGGTGGCATCCTCCACGACCTCCAGGCCCTCCATGGCGCCGTATACCTTGTTGGTGGATGCAAAAAGGAAAATGGGGTCATTGGCGGCATGCCGAGCCGCTTCCAGGACATTGAAAGTGCCCAGGGCATTGGCCTCAAAGTCCTCGCGCGGATTGGTCACCGAGGTGGTCACTGCCGTCTGGCCGGCCAGATGATACACCTGCATCGCGCCTCGCGTCGCCTCCAGGAGAGCCGCGTAGTCGCGCAGGTCGGCCTGCACCAGGCGGAAGGCATCTGCCCCATGGCGTTCCCGCAGCCAGGCCACATTGTCGGGGGTCCCCTGGCGACAGAGGTTATCGAACACCACCACGTCATGTCCCTGGCTGAGCAGGCGATGCACCAGGTTGCAGCCGATGAAGCCAGCACCACCAGTCACAAGCGCCTTCATCAAATGTCACCTCTTGGTCGCAGAGTCTTTTGCCTGAGCCCCGCCCCCCTCAGGCGGAGTGGAAGAGCGCAATCCCCTCCTCGCGCTGATGAGCCAACACAGCAGCAAGCCCCTCTTGGCAAGGGACTCCGCATCAGCGGCGCAACTTCAAGCCGATTAGTTTTCGCCACGGGACACTCCTTTGGTGGGCTGATGCATCGCATGACCTAAGTGCTATCACAGGGCAAGGAGCACACCATGAGTGATAGCGGATGGGGCTATCATACCATAAAAGGCGCGATTAAGCAACCCTTACGTGTCTCAAGTTCAGCCAAAACTGCATCATGGTACACATGATTACACGGATTTCCACGAAAGGCATAAGAATGATCCGCGGGATTCGGTTTCTGTCCCTGTCTCGGCTGTCCCTGATGCCTGCCCCGGCTACGTCGACGCCTTGCCCTGGCGACCCCGTCTGTGTCGGCACAGCCGGGACAGGCAAGACAGGGCAAACAGGGGCCGTGAGGACAAGGCGCGTTATTCGTGTACAAGCACTCCCACGCCCCGAGATCTGGGTAAACTCCAGTACATGTTACGTAAAATGTCACTGAAGAGGTGCAGTTCACTCACATGACAACGTCACCGAGGAAGCTATGCCTAATAGAACGACGACAACACCTGCGGCTGATGCACATCAAACGCTTGGGACGCGGAGTGCGTACACCGTTGTGCATCTCCTCCTTGGGCAGCTCTCTCCTACACTGGGAAGTCAGCACAGCAATTTGGTGACCACGACGCACCAGCCCCTCTGCCAGGCGTCTTGCATAAGCAGTCAGACCAGTCCAGTGAGGATCATAGTATGTCAGCACCATGAGGACTTACAGTCCAGGCCAGTCTCCACCTCACTGCTTCGTGCATCAATGGTCAAACCTCTTTGGTCGAATTGCTGTATGAGAACAGGTGCTTCAGTTCAGCGATTGACGCAGTACTCTGTAGATCATTTGCATTACGTCGAATGAGTCCTGGACCCTACTTGGGCCAGCACATTGCGCAGGCGTGTATACGAATAGCCCTCGATCCAGGCAGCGCTGATTCCCAGCACTGCCAGGGCCAGATAGCTGAAAGCATGTAAGAGCAGCGCGTAACCCAGCGCCACATCCCTGCTCACGCCAAACAAAGAAAGAGAGATGACGGTGAGATACTCAAATACGCCTACGTAGCCGGGCGAGGAAGGCACAACCATGCCCAGCGACGTAAAGCAGAGCACAATCAACGCGGCTGTGAAAGGCAGGTCCAAACCAGCAGCCCGCATCACCACGTAGAACTGCACTGCCGCACTGAGCCAGACGGCCAGCGACCAGCCCCCTACCCCCACGGCACTCCGCCACGAACCAAGCGCCGCCAGTCCATCAACAGCCGATACTACACCATGCCTGAGCCAATCCCGATCCAGGAAGCTAAACCGCGCTACCAGACCATTAAGGAACGCCAGACTCTGCTCCTTTAGAGAGGCAATGACAACCAGGAACAGGACAGCCACAATGGCTAGCAGGCCGATGCCCAAGGCCGGACGGACAAGGGCAGCGGGCAGGGGAATAGAAGGGATGAGCAGAAGCAGGAGAAACACAATGGTCAGCGTATCAGCAACGCGCTCTACGACTACTGTGGAGAGTGCACGCACTACGCTCAGTCGCTCCGCTGCTTCGTGCAGAGGCTGGCTGGTCTCTTTGGTGTAATCACCGTGCGAGGGGGGACTCTCGTCTGTGACAGTTGGCGCAGCACTCTGCAACTCCGCGCAGAGATAGGCCTTCAACACATCCCCCAACCTGAAAGGGGACACATTATTGACCAGGTAGCCAATGCTCAGGACATTGAACAGCCTGCCTATCTTCAGCCCCGACAATGGATAGAACAAGAGACGCCAGCGAAAAGCACGAGCCAGCATCCCAAAGACCAGGATGCCAAATGCAGGCAACAGTAGAATATAGTGCACATCGCTGAGCGCCTCCAGCAGGCTGCGGAAATCAATGCCTCTGGCAGCCAGATAGAGGCAAAGCAAGCTTACAACGATGCCAACCCATAGACGCCAGTTCTTCATTGCGGGCAATTATACCACGTCGCTAATGTCCCTGCAAGAAGCCAGAATCTGAAGGCTGCACGACAGATTGGGGGCAAAAACAGGCTCCAAGCGGACGACAGTCCGCGTCGTATGCCAGACACGTGGCTAACGAAGCGCACTGACTGGAGACGGGGACTATCGCATCTTTGACGTCGCCACGAAGGTGCTCAGGTTATTCTCTTTCTGTGAAGTGCGTTGCCTGGGCGGCGGTGGAACGAGACATGGGAACTAGTTCACCAAAAACTTCAAGTCTGACGCAGACCCGAATCTGAATACCGGTATTTCACCTTCAACGTGCATCGGCGCTCGCCTACCGCTCTGCTTCTACGAGATCCCACATACCTGAGTTGGAGCCTATCTTGCGGGCCGCTCGATTGCCCTGGAAGGCATAGTTGTCGATGAAGCCTACTCTCTGGCAGCCCGCAAGTTGCTCCTCGAGAGCGGCCTAACGTCACACCTATCGAACGACAATCTTTCCCGGCCCCGCCTCGGTGAAATCGCCGATGTAGGTGGCATCGGCGACGCCGTTCTCCAGCAGTGCCTGCAGCATCTCGTCCTTCCTTGACGAGGGAACGGCGATCAGCAACCCGCCCGAGGTCTGGGCATCGCAGAGGACGAGTTTGGCGGTTTGGGAGATGCTCTCGCCCCACTCCACGCCGTCGGCGACGAAATCGAGGTTGGAGAGCGTGCCGCCGGGGACCACTCCCGCAGCGGCGAGATGCCAGGCCTCTTTGATGGAGGGCACCCTGTCGAGATAGATGACGGCATCAACCCTGCTGTACTTCGTCATCCATCGCAGATGCCCTAGTAGGCCGAACCCGGTGACGTCGGTACAGGCGTGCGCCCCGAATTTGACCATCACCTCCGCCGCCTCGCGATTGAGCTGGCTCATTATCTCGATAGCGAGATTGGCCGTCTTTTCTTCCGTCAGGCCGCGCTTCACGGCGGTGGAGATGATTCCAACCCCGATGGGCTTGGTCAGGATGATGGCATCGCCGGGCCGGGCATTGCAGTTGGTCA
Organism: uncultured Anaerolineales bacterium; assembly: GCA_964478075.1. GTDB lineage: Bacteria > Chloroflexota > Anaerolineae > UBA2200 > UBA2200 > DAOUEX01. The sequence continues at coordinate 151,974 of CAYZGO010000004.1, forward strand.
AGATACGGTTCGGGTCAACGATTCCCACGACCGCCAGGCCAAACATGGGCTCAGTGGCATCCACCGTGTGTCCGCCGATAATGGCGATTCCGGCCTCCTGCGCTTTATCCTGGGCCCCCTGGAGAATCCTTTGCAGAACCTCCATCGGCAGGCGGTTGGAGGGGAAGGCGACAATGTTGATGGCGCACAGTGGCCTCCCTCCCATTGCGTAGATATCGCTCAGTGAGTTGGCGGCGGAGATCGCTCCAAAGTGATAGGGGTCGTCCACGATGGGCGTGAAAAAGTCCACCGTGTGCACCAGCGCCGTATCGTCATTCAAACGATACACGGCAGCGTCGTCGCAGGTCTCCGTCCCCACCAGCACGTTAGGGTCCACGGGTATAGGCATACCTGCCAGGACGCTCTCCAGGGCCTGGGGGCGAAGCTTGCAGGCGCATCCGAGCCCATGGGTGAAGTGGGTGAGCTTGACCTCCGCCAGGGTGACAGGGATGGGGGAAGCCAAGGCTTCCTCGGGCTGTAGGCGTTTCACGGCCTGGACAATCATCTCCACGGCCCTGTCCACCTCCTCCACGGTGGTCATCCTGCCGGTAGAGAAGCGAACGGTACCCATGGCGTATTCCACAGGGACATTCATAGCCCGGAGGACGTGGGAAAGGTCTACCTCGTCCGCGTGGCAGGCTGCGCCTGCCGAGGCGGCCACCCCTTCGAGCTCGGAAAGGAGCGTGTTCGCCTCCAGCCCAAGGAAACTCACGCTTAGGGTGTTTGGAAGGCGTTTCTCAGGATGGCCATTGAGCCTTACGTTCCGCAACCCCCTTTTCAGGCCGGCGTCCAGCCTGTCCCGCGCCTCCCTCATCCGGGCGACGTTCTCTTCCAGATCGCGTTTGGCGATTTCGCACGCCTTGCCCAAGCCGACGACCTCCAGCACGTTCTCCGTCCCAGCTCTCATGGCCTGCTCCTGTCCAGCGCCATGGACAAACTTTGCCAACCCGACGCCGGAGTGGATGTAGAGGGCGCCGACCCCCTTTGGGGCGTAGAGCTTGTGGCCGGCTACGGAGAGAAGGTCCACCCCCAGCTCATCAACCCGGACGGGGATCTTGCCCACGGACTGGGCCGCATCGGTGTGCACGATGATCCCGTTCCGTTGTGCTATGCGGGCGATCTCGGCGATGGGCTGTATCGTCCCCACCTCGTTGTTAGCGTGCATGATGCTGATCAGGATCGTCTGGCGTGTTATGGCCTTCTCCACCCCGGCGACGTCAATCAGGCCATATTCATCCACCGGGAGATAGGTCACCCTGAACCCATTCTCTTCCAAGTATTTGCACACCTCGAGCACCGAATCGTGCTCGATGGAGGAAGTAATGATGTGATTCCCTTTCTCCCGATAGGCGAAGGCAATGCCCTTAATGGCATAGTTGTTCGACTCACTCCCCCCACTGGTGAATATCACTTCATAGGGCTGGCAGCGAAGCAGTTCTGCCACTTGGCGGCGGGCATGCTCCACCGCACGCTTGGCCTCAACACCATACCAGTGGGCGCTGGAAGGATTGCCAAAGTGTTCTTCCAAATAGGGGCGCATCGCTTCGACGACCTCCGGGGCAATCGGCGTTGTGGCATTATAATCCAGATAAATCGGCTTCATCCGTTCCTCCGCGATTTGTTTTCGAGGACAACCTACCACCATAGCAATCTAACATATAATAGCAGCCGCGTCAAACTGCTTCAATCTGAGGGAGTTTGAAAAATCGATCAGGGCTTGAGGAGCGCCTGCAACTCGTGGCGCGGCAAGTGCAAGACCTTCTCGAAGATCAACGGTTGAGGATGATCGTAGACGGTGAAACTCTCGTCAGCTCGCCCCAGGTCGAAAACAAGCCCTCGCGGTCTGTTCGCGGCAAGCAAGGGCGGAGTTGCTAGCGGCAGCCCAGCCCGTGGATTATCCAGCAGAGTGATGCCAGCCAGTTGTGGATACACAGTAGGTGCAGCAACCAGTTTGAACCCCAGGCATTCGGCGAAGAGTTCCTGATAGTAGCGACTGGACAGCGGATAGCATTCTGCCAAGCGCGTGATCGGAGCATAGAGCCTGTCACTGGAGAGCACGATGTAATCGCTGGCCTGGATGCCGTTCAGCAAGTGCTCCAGCTTGGTATCCGCGTCTGACGCATAGAAATCCTGCCTGAAAAAGACGTACTTCTTGGGGCATCCTCCGCCCTGGGCTGCAGAATGTACGGGGAGGGGATCGTCCCAGTACTCAGTCATCACCGTACTGCCTTCAGGCAGGTGCTGACAAAGCCACGAACTGGCCTGCATCCAAGGGTGCACTTGCGCATAAATGCTGAGAAAAGCAAAGGCATAGAAAGCAGTAGAGACAAGCACGATGCAAAGCAACGCGCCTAAGCCACACCTGACCGCCCGCCTTCTCCCTCGAGTGGCCACGGACGCCTCTACAGAGTCCCAGGCTCTCACCGACATAGCTGCCCCGGCCAGGCACAGGAACGGCAACAGCGGCAGTGTGTAGCGCATGAACTTGGCGTATGCTGCGCCCTGCATGAGGGCGTAGAGCAATGGCCAGGATAACAGTACCACTTCGCGGCGAGAACGCTTTCGCCTCAAACGAAGACCCAGGTACAGCAGGCCGCTGAGACCTAACAGCCCCAAAGGGAGCCCCATGGCGAACAGCAGTATCTGCCTGGCCTGGTAGAGATACGGCAGGGTGCCAGCGTATTGGCGCGTGTATGGGAAGTCAACCCACCCCTGAGACATGGCGACCTCCTGCACCACTCCCTGGCCAAAACTGTACCAGTCTATCAAGGCATAGGGCTCGAGCAGGACAAAGCAAAGCATGGTCAGGCTAAAGGTCAGCAACACACCGCGCCTCACCTGGCGCCACACTGTTCTCAGCTTGGGCGCAACGCGGCCTTCGCCCGACTGCACGTGCCACGCAGAAGCAGCCCAGGCCACCAGTACCACAACAGCCAGGGGCAGTACGCTCACCTTCGTAGCCAGAGCAACCCCGAACAACACGCCAAGCAGCGCACCGTCACGGAGCCGCCCGCTTTGTGCGACGTCTACTGCCTTGTTCATGGTCAGCAGCACAACGCTGGTAAGCACCGTGTCCACGGTGTAAAAGTGAGCTAACTGAATGTGCAGCACTGTGAAAGTGACAAAGGTTGCCGTCAGGACAGCAACCCGCCGGTCGTAGACCTTGCGAGCCAGGAGATATGCAGCGTATACTGTGATTGTGTCAAAGAACGCAGAGAGCAGCCGACCAAGCAAGTAAAAGTGGGTTATGGAAGCCCATTCTGCACGCCAGAGCGCCAGGAGCCAAGAAAGCAGACGCAGCAGATAAATGGGAAAAGAGCCGTAAGCGAAGAAACGTGGATTGAGCGTGCTTTCAGGAGTCAGGATCACGCGCAGATTGTCCAGCAGCGATAGCCGCGTGATGACCATCAGTATCTGGCGCTCGTCCGGATGAAAGAAGAGTCCCCGGTCCCAATCGAGACCGTATACACGCAAGCTGAACGCCACCGGTAGAAGTACGGCCAATACCAGGCCAGCCCAATTTCGTCTTAACCAGCGGCTTAGAGGCTTAGCAGACAACCGAGATGACCGCTCCTTTCACTTAGAGGGTGTCTGAGAACTCCTTCGCGCGTGTCATTGCCTTTGGTCCTGGGCCACCTTTGTCCCT